>JAZNHB010000001.1:0-36983 GCA_045576715.1 Faecousia sp.
CCCTGGGGCGAGCTGAATGTTGACGTTGTTCTGGAGTGCACCGGTTTCTACACCTCCAAGGACAAGGCTGCTGCACACATCGCTGCCGGCGCCAAGAAGGTCGTTATCTCTGCTCCCGCAGGCAACGATCTGCCCACTATCGTTTACAATGTCAACCACAACACCCTGACCAAGGAAGACAACATCATCTCTGCTGCTTCCTGCACCACCAACTGCTTGGCTCCCATGGCTAAGGCTCTCAACGATCTGGCTTCCATCGAGTCCGGCATTATGTGCACCATCCACGCTTACACCGGCGACCAGATGATCCTGGACGGTCCCCAGCGTAAGGGCGACAAGCGTCGCTCCAGAGCAGGCGCCTGCAACATCGTTCCCAACTCCACCGGCGCTGCTAAGGCCATCGGTCTGGTTATCCCCGAGCTGAACGGCAAGCTGATCGGCGCTGCACAGCGTATCCCCACTCCCACCGGCTCCACCACCATCCTGAATGCTGTTGTGGCTAAGGAAGTGACCAAGGACGAGATCAACGCTGCTATGAAGGCTGCACAGACCGAGTCCTACGGCTACACTGAAGACGAGATCGTTTCCTCCGACGTTATCGGCATGCGTTACGGCTCTCTGTTCGATGCTACTCAGACCATGGTCAACAAGCTGTCCGACGGCAAGACCCAGGTTCAGGTAGTTTCCTGGTACGACAACGAGAACTCCTACGTTTCTCAGATGGTTCGCACCATTAAGTACTTCGCTGAGCTGGCTTAATCGCATAACATAAAACTACTCCCCACTGCTGCTTGCAGCAGTGGGGGATTTCTATGATAAGGGCACCCTTAAAGGGTGCCCTTTGTTGTGCTTAGCAGCAGCCGCAGTTGTTGTCGCAGCCACAGCCGCAACCGTTATTGGTGTTCATCAGACCGTTGTTGCCACAGCCACAGAACAGGATGAGCAGAATGATGATCCAGCAGCAGTTACCGCCCCAACCGTTATTACACATAATACATACCTCCAAATTTTTTCAAGCGGTTTTCGTCCGCTCATTCCAAGATATTCCCACAGCGTAATTTTGTGCGGCTGTGTACATGATTTTCACGATTTTGGAAATAATGGGCGTAGAAGGCGGTGGTATGGTGCAAAACTTTACCTGTAAAACAAGGGTCGTGACAGGTGAAAATGCGTTGCAAACACTTGGTCAGCTGGGATTGCAGCGTGTTTTTATTGTGTCGGATCCGTATTTTCATGAAAACGGAACGGCGCAACGGCTTGGGCGGCTGACCGGCACGGCACAGATACGGATATTTTCCCAGATAACACCGGATCCGGATGTGGAGCTGGTGGCCCAAGGCACGGCGGCGCTGAAGGACTTTGATCCGGACGGGGTGATCGCACTGGGCGGTGGCAGCGCCATGGATTGCGCCAAGGCGATGGTGCATTTTTCAGGCAAAAAGGTTTGTTTTGTGGCCATTCCCACCACCTCCGGCTCCGGCTCGGAGGTAACGGATTTTGCGGTGCTGACCCATGGGCAAATCAAGCATCCGCTGGTAGATGCCGCCTTGCGGCCGGACGTGGCGATTCTGGACAGCACATTGCTGGAAAGTTTACCGAAAACACTGGTGGCGGATACCGGGTTTGATGTGTTGTGCCACGCCATCGAGGCTTATACCGCAACCGGAGCAGGCACATTCTCCGATGCGCTGGCAAAGGAAAGCTTCTGCATTGCTTATGCCAATCTTCCTGCCAGCTATGCCGGACGCACCCAGGTACGCGGCGCTATTCATGAGGCTGCTACCATGGCAGGACTGGCATTCACCCAGGCAGGCCTGGGATTATGCCATGCCATGTCCCACGCGTTAGGAGGCATATTTCATTTGCCCCACGGACGGCTCAATGCCATTTTGCTGCCGGCAGTGATAGGGTGCAACAGCCTTGTTTGCGGAGGAAAATATGCGCTTCTTGCCCGGGCGGCAGGCATTGTAGGTTCGGCGGATACGGTTGCCGTGCGGAACTTGCGCAATGGGTTGGTGCGCCTGCGCAAAGAAATGGGAATGCCTCAAACTTTGAAGGAAGCCGGCATAGATCCCCGGCGGGTATGGCATAGCAGCCAACAGATCGTGGAAGCCGTACTGAAGGACGCTTGCTGCAAAACCAATCCCATGGCGGTGGAAGCATTTATGGTGCGAAGAATATTGGAAGAGGTGACAGGCCGTGTCTGAGCTTTTGTCAGTAGGGCTGGATGTAGGCACCACAACCACCCAACTGATCGTATCCAGATTGACCGTAGAAAACCGGGCATCTTCCTTTGCCGTGCCTCAAATGCAAATCGCAGACAGGCAGGTGCTCTACTGTTCGCCTGTTTACTTTACGCCCCTTGCCACACAGACCCGGGTAGATGGTGGGCGGATCCGCGAAATTGTTATGCAGGAATACGAAAAAGCCGGAATTACCAAAGAAGCGGTGGATACCGGCGCAGTCATCATTACCGGTGAGACTTCCCGGAAAGAAAATGCCCAAGCGGTGCTTCATGCACTTTCCGACTATGCCGGGGAGTTTGTGGTGGCAACAGCCGGACCGGACCTGGAAAGCGCGCTGGCGGCTAAGGGCGCTGGGGCAGATATATTGTCGGAAACCACAGGCAAACGGATTCTGCACATGGACATTGGCGGCGGCACTTCCAATCTGGCATTGCTGGAAGGGGGCAAAATTACAGCCACAGGCTGCCTGAATGTGGGCGGTAGGCTGATCAAACTGACCCCGGAGGGAAAGGTGCTGTATGTATCGCCGGTGTTGCAAGGGTTAACCGACCTGATGCCTGGGGACGATCCGGCGCCGGGACAGCTGGAGGGAATTGCGCAGATATTGGTCACGGCATTGGAAATGGCGGCCGGTCTGCGACCGGCAACAGCACTTTTGGAAAAGCTGCTGACACCGGAAGCGGCAGCCTGGCAGCCTGTTCAGGCGGATATGTTCTGTTTTTCCGGTGGCGTAGCGGATTGCATTGACACGGCGCACCGCCCCGGCGCCTTTGGCGATATGGGTGTGGAGCTGGGACAGGCGATCAAAAACAGCCTTTTGTGCCAAGGAGGAGGCTATGCTTTGGGCGGCAACACCATCCGGGCAACGGTCATTGGCGCAGGCTGCCACAGCGCGCAGCTTTCCGGAAGCACCGTGTTTTATCACAATGTAACGCTTCCGCTGAAAAACTTACCGGTGACGGTTTTTTCTGCCGAGGAACAAGACAGCGACACACTGCCTGAGAAGATCAGGCAACGTTTGTCCCAGTCGGACAGCGATATGGTGGTGCAGGTGTTTTCCGGGTGCCAGGGCGGCTACACCCAGCTGTCCCGGCTGGCAAGAAAAATTGTGGAAGGAACTGACGGGAAACCGATGTGCGTCTGTTTACAAGCGGATATGGCAAAAGCCCTGGGACAAAAATTGAGCTTGCTGCAGCCAAACGTTCCCTGCCTGTGCATAGATGGGGTGGCGCTGGGGGAGCAGAACTTTCTGGATGTGGGCACACCGGTTGGGCCTGCGCTGCCGGTGGTGGTCAAGACCCTGGTGCTGCAAGAGAATAGGAGTATGACATGAAATTGAAAACAACCCTTTTGGGAAAGACATACGAATTTAAGAGCTTAAAAGAAGTGCTCGCCAAGGCAAATGAAGAGAAGACCGGCGACAAGCTGGCAGGTCTGGCTGCCGAAACTGCCCAGGAACGGGTAGCCGCCAAAGTGGTGCTGTCTGCCGTGACGCTCCACGATCTGCGGGAGAACCCGGCAGTCCCTTATGAAGAAGACGAAGTCACCCGGATTATCCAGGACGACGTGAACGAAGTCCAGTACCGAATCATTCAGAACTGGACTGTGTCTGATCTGCGGGAATGGCTGTTGGCGGAAACCACCTCCGGTGCCGATATTCGCCGTCTCAGCCGAGGTCTGACCTCAGAAATGGTGGCGGCGGTGTGCAAGCTGATGAGCAATCTGGACTTGATCTATTGCGCCAACAAGATCACCGTCACCGCCCATTGCAATACCACCATCGGCAAAAAAGGCACGCTGTCCTGCCGATTGCAGCCGAACCACACCACCGACGACCCCGACGGCATTACCGCCTCGGTGCTGGAAGGCCTTAGCTTTGGCGCAGGAGATGCGGTGATCGGCCTGAACCCGGTGACCGACTCTGCGGAGCAGGTGGGAAAAGTCCTGCGCCGCTTTGATGAGATCAAAAATCACTGGGAAATTCCCACCCAAATCTGCGTTCTTGCCCACGTCACCGCCCAAATGAAGGCGGTGCGCGACGGCGCGCCTTGCGACTTGATCTTCCAGTCCATCGCTGGCTCGCAAGCGGGCAACGCGGCCTTTGGATTCAGCGCCGAGACGCTTGCCGAGGCACAAGATCTGCTGCTTCACGAAGGCACAGCGGAAGGCCCCAATGTGATGTACTTTGAAACAGGCCAGGGTTCGGAGCTGTCCTCTAATGCCCACCACGGCACCGACCAGGTGACCATGGAGGCGCGCTGTTACGGCTTTGCCAAGCGGTTTTCCCCTTTCCTTGTGAATACTGTGGTAGGCTTTATTGGCCCTGAGTATCTGTACGATGCCCGGCAGGTAACCAGAGCCGGCCTTGAGGATCATTTTATGGGCAAGCTGACGGGCATTTCTATGGGTTGCGACTGCTGTTACACCAACCACATGAAGGCCGACCAAAACTCCATTGAGAACCTGGCAGCGCTTTTGACCATGGCAGGCTGCAACTATTTTATGGGCATCCCCCACGGGGACGACATTATGCTCAATTACCAGACTACCGGTTTCCGGGAAACGGCTGCCCTGCGGGAGCTTACCGGTAAAACTGCGATCCCGGAATTTCAGCAATGGTTGGAAAAAATGGGCTTTTACAAAAATGGCAAGCTGACGAAAAAAGCCGGCGACGGCTCAAGTCTGCTGTTTTAGGAGGGATGGGAATATGAACAAACAAGAGCTTTCCCAAATGGTTGCAGAAATTCTGCGCACTATGGACGTCCCGGAGCCGCAAGTGAAGGGCAGCGACTATAAGCCTACCCAACCGCAACCGGAGCAAGCTGCTACGCCTTATCGCGACGGAGATTTCGTTCCCGATGTGACTGGGCTGGATCTGCGCAAGCTCTATCTGGTAGAGGATGCCTGCGATCCGGAAAAATATAAAAAACTAAAGGAAAAGACCCCTGCCCGGCTTGGGTTCGGCAGAGCCGGTCCTCGGTATAAAACGCTGACCATGCTTCGTTTCCGGGCAGACCATGCCGCAGCGCAGGATGCGGTGTTCTCCCAAGTGCCCGACGATTTTGCTGAGAAAAACGGACTTATCTCTTTGCAGACCAAATGCAAGGACAAAGACGAATATTTGACTCGTCCGGACTTAGGCAGATGCTTTGACGAGGAAAACAAGCAGAAGCTGCGGGCCGCCATCCCGGAAACGCCCCGGGTACAAATCGTTGTCGGCGACGGGCTTTCCTCTGCGGCGATCCTCGCCAACGCCATGGACTGCCTTGCGGCCATCACCGATGGACTGAAACTGAAGGGTATTTCCCTCGGAAAGTCTGTTTACGTGAAATACTGCCGGGTAGGCGCTGGCGACGCAGTGGGCGATGTCACCGGCTGTGAGGTGGTGTGCGTGTTGGTGGGAGAGCGTCCGGGACTGGTCACTGACAAAAGCATGTCCGCCTATATCACCTATAAGCCCCATACCGGTGTATCAGAATCTTCCAGGACTGTGGTGAGCAATATTCATGCCCAAGGCACACCGGCGGTGGAAGCCGGAGCGTTTGTGGCGGAGCTGATTGGAAAAATTCTGGACAGAAAAGTGTCCGGCGTAGGGTTGCAGCTATGATTCCCGTAAAGATTTTGGCGGTGCAATATCTGCCGGGAGCGTCGGAGGCGCTGTGCAAAGCGCTTGGCGCACCCAAAGGCTTTCCCAGCCTTGCTTTGCTTTCCACAGACTGCGACGATGCCACCTATATTGCTTTAGACGAGGCAACCAAAGCCGCCGATGTGACCGTGTGCTACGGCCGCAGCTTTTACGCCGGCGCAGCCAATGCGTCCACCCCTTACGCGGGAGAAGTCATTGGAATTTTGGCAGGGCCAAATCCCGGGGCGGTGCGCAGCGGTATGGAAGCCGCCCTGTCGGCCTTGCAACACATTGGTTTTGAAGAAACAAACGGTGTGCCGTATCTTGCCCATACCGTCAGCCGCTGCGGTTCGTTTTTGGCATCGGAGGCCGGTGTCAGCGAAGGTGCCGCTCTTGCTTATCTCATTGCGCCGCCTCTGGAAAGCATGTACGCAATGGACGCAGCGTTAAAGGCAGCGGATGTAAAGTTATGTAAACTATACAATCCTCCCAGCGAGACGAATTTTGGCGGCGGATTGCTAACCGGCACCCGTTCCGCCTGCGAAGCCGCCTGCGCCGCCTTTGCGGCCGCAGTTGACCAAGTGACGCAAATCCCCATGAAAGGAGACCCTTATGGAACTGGATAAAGATTTAAAAGCCCGGCAGGAGGCGCGATGTTTGGCAAAAGCCGCCGAAACCGCGCAGAAAGAACTGGCGGCTATGTCCCAAAGTCAGCTGGATGCCATTGTGGAGGTGGTTGCCAAAGCTTTTTTCGATGCATCTTTGGAACTGGCAGAGCTGGCAGTCCGGGAGACCGGTTTTGGCAATGTGGAAGATAAAATTACGAAAAATCAATTTGCCTCCCGCACTGTAGCGGATGCCATCCGGGATATGAAAACCGTGGGCGTATTAAAAGGCACACCCGGGGACAAGCTAATGGAAATCGGCGTGCCGGTGGGCGTCATCGCCGCTATCGTTCCCAGCACCAATCCCACCTCCACCGTATGCTACAAAGCCATGATCGCGTTGAAGGCCGGGTGCACCATTGTGTTTTCTCCCCATCCCAAAGCCATTAATTGCACCATGCGCGCCGCAAAGATCGTATCCGATGCGGCAGAAAAAGCCGGCGCGCCCAAAGGCAGCGTCAGCTGTCTGACGATTCCCAGCCTTGACGGCTGCAAGGAGCTGATGTCCGCGCCCGAAACAAGGCTGATTTTGGCAACTGGCGGACCGGCCATGGTGCGATCTGCTTATTCCTCCGGCAAGCCGGCCATTGGCGTAGGCGCAGGTAACGGACCTGCTTATATTCACCGCTCGGCGGATATTTCCCACGCACTTGACTGCATTGCCCGGTCTAAAAGCTTTGACTACGGAACTGTCTGCGCCTCAGAGCAGAGCATTATCGTGGAAAAAGATATGGAGCAAGCTGTCAAAAAGGCGGCCGCAGAAAAAGGCTTTTACTTTATGGACACGGAGTGCGCCGGGCGGCTTGCCAAGCTGCTGTTTAAGCCCAATGGCACGCTAAACCCCGCCATCGTGGGAAAGCCGGCTGTGCAGCTGGCGCAAATGGCAGGCTTTTCTGTGCCAAGCAACACTCGGGTTTTGGTTGCCCGGGAGCAAGAGGCGGGCCCTACCCGGCCTTACTCGATGGAAAAGCTGTGTCCCGTTTTGGCGTTTTTTGTGATGGACAGCGAAGACGCAGTGCTGCAAAAAGCTATTGAGGTACTAACCCACGAGGGCAGCGGACACACCTTTGCTATTCATGCGCAGGACAACGCTGTGGTAGAAAAATTTGCGCTGCAAATCCCGGTTTCCCGGTTCTTGGTGAACACCCCGGCGGCCTTAGGCGGCATCGGCGCCACCACAAAGCTATTTCCGGCGCTGACATTAGGCTGCGGCGCAGTTGGCGGCAGTTCTTCCAGCAATAACATTTCCCCTCTGGATTTAATCAACATTCGCAGAGTTGCGTGGGACAACGACAGAACATCCACCTCTGCACCCAAAGCAGATGATGCCTTGGTAGAACTGTTAACTGCTAAAATTTTGGAAAAATTAAAATAAGGAGTTTTCAATATGGATACAAATTCTCTGGGTATGATCGAGACAAAAGGCCTGATTGGCGCTATTGAGGCGGCCGACGCTATGGTGAAGTCTGCCAATGTGCAGTTGGTGGGCAAGGAAGCGGTAGGCGGCGGTCTGGTCACCGTGATGGTGCGGGGCGATGTGGGCGCAGTGAAAGCCGCCACCGATGCCGGTGCAGCAGCCGCGGAAAAGGTGGGAGAGCTGGTGTCCGTTCATGTGATCGCAAGACCCCACACAGAAGTAGATGCCATCCTGCCCAAGGGTCGTCTGAGCAACAATCCTCCTGCCGGTAAGTAATGCTGTTTTCCAAAGATGCTGTCCGGGATAATATTCGCAACCGGGACGGCAAGCGGGTATTTTATCTGGGCAAGGGTGACCAGCTGACCAGTGATGCCCGGGATTTTCTGCTGCGGGAACGCATTGAAATTCTGCCGGCAGAAACCGCAAAGCCGGACCGTTACCGGCTGTTAAGCGGCGGTTTCCTGGAAGAAAAACCAGAGCATATGACCCATCTTTATGGGGATGTGTTAGTGGAAAAGACCCACCCCCGGATCGCTTTCCGGGGGGCGATAGACACCCTGGAAGCGGAAATTCTTTTGTGCCAGACAGAGCTGGCGCACCTGCAAGCGCCGCTCGAGGAGCTTTTGCAGCTTACCAGAAAGCTTTTGCGGTGGGAAGTGATGGGCGAACCAGCCCAAGAAATGAAACTGGGCGGACTGGATGCAGCCGCCTTGTGCGCTCAGTCTCACCGCCCTCAGGACTTTTACGGACAACCGCACTTTATGCCGTCAGCGTCTGACGGACGGGCGGTTTTGCTGCTGAACAAATTACGCACGCTGGTGCGGCACACGGAGCTGAAAGCTGCTGCTGCCCTTTCAGACCGACCGGATCTTTTGCAAATGCTTAATCGCATGAGCAGCTTTGTGTATATCCTGATGATTCAGGAAAAAGCAACAACCAAGAGGTGAAATGATGCACACCGATGCGGTGATAGAAAAAGTTTTGAAGAATATTTTTGTGGAATTAGAGGCCTCCGGGCGGCACGTTCACGTGACCAAAGCCCAGGCGGAGGTTCTTTTTGGACACCCATTGACCCCAAAGCGCCCCTTATCCCAGCCGGGGCAGTACCTTGCCAACGAGCGCGTAACGGTTGTTGGGTCAAAAGGTCAATTTGAAAATGTGGCGGTGTTGGGCCCGGAACGAAAAGAGGCACAAGTGGAAGTTTCTCTCACCGACGGAAAGACTCTTGGCGTCACACCTCCGGTGCAGCTATCCGGCAATATTTCCAATTCTCCCGGCGCGACGCTGGTTGGGCCAATGGGTCAAGTGGCGCTAGAGAAAGGGGTCATCTGCGCCCAGCGACACATCCACATGACCCCGGAGGATGCCGCCCGATTCGGTGTAAAAGACAAGCAGGTGGTACGTTTGCAGACCTTTACGGAGAGACCGCTGATTTTTGACGAAACCGTTGTCCGGGTCAGTCCGGACTTTGCAACCTATGTGCATTTGGATTACGACGAGGCCAACGCCTGCGGATTTCAACCGGGGGACTTGGGGAGGATATTGCCATGAACGCGTTGCTCATCGGGAAAGAGCCTGCCTACCCTCTCGGCTACACCTATGTAACCGTCCCACCTTATGATGCGGTGGTCATTGGCTCGCTGACTCTTTCTCAGCAGCTGCACTTTGCAGAAGACTCTGTATTGGAAGCGTTGGCACAAGGTAAGCAGGTATTGCTGTACACCCCCGGCTTAGCCGGATCGCCGGGAAACCGGGCGCTGTCTGCCACCCTTGCCGCCCGGCGGCGGGAGCTGAAAAGCTGGGGCATTGTCTTTACCGAGGGCACCGGGCGAAAATTGATTACCGCCCAGCAGGCGGCACAAATGCGTCAGCGGGGAGAGCTTCCCGCCCCTGGCGCGGTGCTGACACCGCTGGCAAAGGAGATTTTACAATGAAGATCGGAACAGTAACAGGCTCAGTATGGGCAACCCGGAAGGCTCAGTGCCTTTCCGGACAGACCTTTCTGGTGGTGCAGACCCTCAGCGGAACACTGGTGGCAGCCGACCACGTAGGCGCCGGGAAAGGTGACCGGGTTTTGGTGGTCACCGGCACTGCCGCCGCCCGGTTCTCTATGGAAGCGCCCACCGATGCTGCCATCGTGGCGATTTTGGATATGGAGAAAGAATAATGTCTGCCCACGAAATTCTCATTTATATTATGGCTGGGTTTGCGGTTCTAGGCGCGCTGGACCGAATTTTGGGCAATCGCGTCGGCCTGGGCAAAGAATTTGAAGAGGGCATCCTGGCAATGGGCTCGCTGGCAATGGCGATGCTTGGCATTATCAGCCTTGCGCCGGTTTTGGCAAATTTGCTGCGCCCTGTGGTGGTACCGGTATATCGCTTTCTTGGGGCAGACCCGGCCATGTTTGCCGGTACGATCCTGGCCTGCGATATGGGCGGTGCATCGCTGGCAAAGGAACTGACCGCGGATCCGGAAGTTGCGCTGTTAGGCGGTGTAATTGGCGGCTCGATGCTGGGCGCTACCATCGTCTTTACCATTCCGGTGGCCATCGGCATTTTGCGCCAGGAGGATAGACCGGCTATGGCAAAAGGCATTTTGGCAGGCATCGTCACCATTCCTGCAGGTATTTTTGTAGGCGGCCTAGTGGCAGGGTTTCCCATCATAAAGGTTCTGCGCAATCTCATTCCCATTGTACTCATCGCTTCGGTGATCGCATTGGGCCTGTGGAAAGCGGAAAAGTGGATGATCAAAGGCTTTGGTATTTTCGGAAAAGGGATCATCGCTTTGATCACAGTTGGTCTGGCTGCCGCCATTATAGAAAGCCTTACCGGCTTTGCCATCATTCCCGGTATGGCACCCATTGAGGACGGATTTTTGACCGTAGGTGCTATCGCCATCGTGCTGGCAGGTGCGTTTCCCTTAGTATGGACGGTAACAAAACTACTGAGAAAGCCGCTGCTGCGGGCAGGAAAATGGCTGGGCATCAATGATACCGCTGCCGGCGGTCTTATTGCCACTCTTGCCAACTCCATCGCCACCTTCGGCATGGTAAAGGAAATGGATGAACGGGGCAAGGTGGTGAACATTGCCTTTGCGGTATCCGCTGCCTTTGTCTTTGGCGATCATCTTGGTTTTACCGCCGGCTTTGCCCCGGAGATGCTGCCTGCAATGATTGCCGGCAAGCTGGCCGGGGGCATCAGCGCCATTTTTGTTGCCCTTTTGTTGACAAAAAAATAAATTCCAAAGACGGCCAAAGGGGGAAGCGATAGAGTTGTCAAAAAGGGCGAGGTTGCCCTCGCTTCCCCCTTTGGAATCCCCCTGAAAAATTGAGGGACAAACTGGAATTTACTTGACAAAACCTACCATTTAAGGCTATAATGCTGTAGAATATGTAAAGGCTTTGAAAAGAAGAGTACCCGGCAAGAGGCGTTCAGAGAATCCCGGTTGGTGAGAAGGGATACGCAACGAACCGGCGAACATGGTCTTGGAGCCGGACTGTCGAAATGGAACCATTTAGATTGTCACGGGTGCGCCCGTTAACGCGTTTTGAGGCAGCATACGCTGTGAATTAAGGTGGTACCACGGTAAATTTTATCGTCCTTGCTTTTTTGCAAGGACGATTTTCTTTTTAAGGAGGAACGATTATGACACAGAAGAAACCCTATTACATCACAACCGCCATTGCCTACACTTCCGCAAAGCCCCACATCGGCAATACTTACGAAATCGTGCTGGCAGACGCCATTGCCCGGTATAAGCGCCAGGCAGGCTTTGATGTGTATTTTCAGACCGGCACCGACGAGCACGGCCAGAAGATTCAGCAGAAGGCCGAAGCCGCCGGCATTACTCCCCAGGAGTATGTGGACAATGTGGCAGGTCAGATCAAGGATATCTGGGATCTGATGAACACCACTTATGATCGCTTTGTCCGCACCACCAATCCGGAGCACAAGACCCGGGTGCAAAAGATCTTTGCCAAGATGTATGAAAAAGGCGATATCTATAAGGGCAAGTATGTGGGCAAGTACTGCACCCCCTGCGAGTCTTTCTGGACGGAAAGCCAGCTGGTGGAAGGCAAGTGTCCCGATTGCGGCCGTGACTGCGTGGATGCTGAGGAAGAGGCTTACTTCTTCAAAATGAGCAAGTATGCCGACCGGCTGATGCAGCACATCGAGACCCATCCCGAGTTCATTCAGCCGGAGAGCCGGAAGAACGAGATGGTTAACAACTTCTTAAAGCCCGGTTTGCAGGACCTGTGCGTCAGCCGTACCAGCTTTACCTGGGGCATTCCTGTGGAATTTGACCCGGGTCACGTGACTTATGTGTGGCTGGATGCCCTTTCCAACTATATCACATTCTGCGGCTACGATCCCGACGGCAACCATTCTGAGCACTACAAGAAATTCTGGCCTGCAGATCTGCATCTCATCGGCAAGGACATTGTCCGTTTCCACACCATCTACTGGCCTATTTTCCTCATGAGTATGGGCGAGGAGCTTCCTAAGCAGGTGTTCGGTCACCCGTGGCTGCTGGTCAAGGGCGATAAAATGTCTAAGAGCTTAGGCAATGTGATCTACGCTGACGATCTGGTAGAATTGTTCGGTGTGGATGCGGTGCGTTACTTCGTGCTTCACGAGATGCCCTTCGCTGCCGACGGCATTATGACCTACGAGCTGATCATTGAGCGTATCAACTCTGAGCTGGCAAACATCCTGGGCAACCTGGTGAATCGCACCATTGCTATGAGCAACAAGTACTTTGACGGTCGCATTATGGAGCCTAACACAGCCGATGCGCTGGACGAGGAGCTGAAGGCGGTTGCTTTGGCAATGCCCGGTAAGGTGGAAGCCAAGATGAACGAGCTGAAGGTGGCAGATGCCATTGACGAGATCTTCGTGTTGCTGCGCCGCGCCAACAAGTATATCGACGAGACCGCGCCCTGGGCGCTGGCAAAGGACGAGGCAACCAAACCCCGTCTGGGCACTGTGCTGTATAACCTGCTGGAGTCCATTCGCTTTGCGGCAATCGCTTTGGAAAGCTTCTTGCCGGACACTTCCGCCCGGATTTTGAAGCAGCTGAATGTGGAAAACGGCGGTCTTAATAGCCTGACCCAGTTTGGTCAGCTGCAGCCCGGTAACACCGTGGGCGCAGGGGAAATCTTGTTCGCCCGTTTGAATATGGAGGAGAAAATGGCTGAAATCGACGCTATGAACGCAGAAAAGGCAAAGGCGGCCCTGCCTGCACTGGAAATTGAACCTTACGCAGAAGAAACTGTAGATTTCGACACCTTCTGCAAGAGTGACTTCCGGGCTGTGAAGGTCAAGGACTGCCAGCCGGTGAAGAAGTCTGACAAGCTGCTGTGCTTCACTTTGGACGATGGCACCGGCACAGACCGGCAGATCCTTTCCGGTATTGCCAAGTACTATAAGCCGGAAGAGCTGATCGGCAAGACCTTGGTGGCAATCACCAACCTGCCGCCCAGAAAGATGATGGGCAAGGATTCCTGCGGTATGCTGATCTCCGCTGTCCACACCGAAAAAGGCGAGGAAAAGCTGAATCTGCTGATGGTCAGCGATGCCATTCCTGCCGGCGCAAAGCTCTGCTAAACACAACAAAAAGCACGGAAGATGTGATGATCTTCCGTGCTTTTTCTTAGCGAAATGTGTAACCGGCGTCCAACAACCGGGACAGGGCGGTATTTACCTGACTGTCGTCAAACAGGCCGGTAAATTGCTTTTGTGTTGCTAACGCTTCCAGAGAAAGCTCCAGATGTCCCAGCTGCGCCAGCTGATAAAAGCCGTCGCTTTCCCGGTGACCGGAAAGGAGACGGTGCGCCTGCTTCATGGCCTCTGCAGCCGGGACTTGGCGCATCCGAATGCCCAATCCGGCGGCTTGCTCCCGGGCGGCGGCCCAGGCGGCGATAAATATTTTTTCCATGGCAGATTACTGTTCCAGAATGATAGGAATATGCTCGTTGTTAAGTCCTTGCAGGATATGTTCTGCTGCCTCCTGAGGGGACAGAGTCACCTGCTCACCGGTGCGCATATCCTTCACCGAGCATTTGCCTGCGGCCAGCTCGTCCTCGCCCAGCAGCACCGTATAAGGCACACCCAGCTTGTCCGCATAGCTCATTTTCTGCTTAAACTTCTTTTGCTCACCGTACAGCTGCACCCGGATGCCCGCAGCGCGCAGTTGCTGGGCCAAAGCAATGGCAGCAGAGGGAGAATCGGTCATGGGCAGCACCAGCGCGTCCGCAGGCGCAGCAGGCAATTCCGGATTCAAAAGACCTTGCTCATCCAGCACATAGAACAGCCGGGTCAGGCCGATGGAGATACCCACACCGGGCAGTTGCTTCTCTGTGTAGTAGCCGGCCAAGTCGTCATAGCGGCCGCCGGAGCAAACGGAGCCGATCTGGGGATGGTCTAAAAGGGTGGTTTCGTAAACAGTGCCTGTGTAGTAGTCCAAACCTCTGGCGATGGTAAGGTCCACTGCAAAATTTTCTTCCGGCACACCAAAGGCTGCCAGATGGGCAGTAACGGTCTGCAGTTCAGCAACGCCGGCATCAAACAGGTCGTTGCGACCGGTGTAACGCTCCAGAGCGTTCAGAACCTGAGCGTTGGTGCCCCGGATAGAGATAAAGCCCAGAATCTCATCGGTTTGGGCGTCCGTCAGGCCGCAGTCCTGCATCAGGGCAGCGCGCACCTTTTCTGCGCCGATCTTATCCAGCTTATCTACGGTGCGCATAATGTCGCCGCTTTTTTCAGACAATTCCAGCATAGCATAAAAGCCGTTCAGGATCTTTCGGTTGTTCACGCGGATCTGAAAACGTTTCAGACCAAAGCCACGAAACACGTTGTAGATAATTGCAGGGATTTCCGCTTCGTTCAAAATGTCCAGCTTGCCGTCGCCGATGATATCAATATCTGCCTGATAAAACTCTCGGAAACGGCCGCGCTGCGCCCGTTCGCCCCGGTAGACCTTGCTGATCTGATAGCGGCGGAAAGGGAAAGCCAGATCGTTGGCGTGCAGCGCTACGTACTTGGCAAGGGGAACGGTCAGATCAAAGCGCAGGGCAAGATCGCTGTCGCCCTTTTGAAAGCGGTAGATCTGCTTTTCGGTTTCGCCGCCGCCCTTGGCAAGCAGGATTTGCGCGTCCTCGATGGCAGGGGTGTCCAACGGCGCAAAGCCATAGCTGGCGTAAGTATCGCGCAGCACCTGCATCATTTTCTCCAGCTTTTGCTGTTTTTGGGGAAGAAGCTCCATAAAACCGGAAAGGGTCCGGGGTTTGATTCTTTCCATACTTATTGTCCTTTCCAATGAAAATCGCCGCCCGCCGGACGGCTTAATCAGAAAAATGTCATTCCCACGCCAGTGTGCACACTGGCGTGGGAATCTCAAAGCACACACTAACACTTTAGGTTGCCACACCAGTGACATCGGTCACTGGTTCGCAATGACAACTAACAAAATATACCGGGGTAGTTTCTAAAACTTTTTTGTGTGCAGCGTTTCCCGCCAATCCAGATCGCCCCGTTGCAGGCCCATAATTGCGATTTCTGCGCTGGCCAGATTCGTGGCGATGGGCACGTTTTGCCTGTCACAGTGGCGGATGGTTTCCAAAATCTGGGCGTCGTCCCAGGAATCCACGGAATTGGGGTCGGAAAACAGGAGCACCAGATCAATCTCGTTATAGGCGATACGGGCATTGATCTGCTGGTGACCGCCCTGCTTATGGGAAAGCAGCATGGTAATAGGCAGATTGGTGTTATCCGCAATCAGGCGGCCGGTAGTGGCGGTAGCGAACAGGTTATGCTTGGCCAGTATGCTCTTATACGCAGTACAGAACTGGACCATCAGTTCTTTCTTTTTGTCGTGTGCCAAAAAAGCAATGTTCACAGCAGTCACTCCTTTATTTTTTGATTGCATTTATAATGGGAACACGCAATCCACGCAGCCGTTTGGCGATGCGCTTGCAGGCGGCAGCCGCACCTTTTGTTGTGTAGCCCAGCAGGGGCTGACAAAAGGCAGCTGCCAGAACCACATTGGGATCCTCCGGCACGATACCTAAAAGCGGAAGGCCGGCTTCGTCCATCACATCGTCTACGGTAAGGGACATGGCGGCCGCCATTTTCTTACTGATACGGTTTACCACCAGCCGCACATTGGTTTTTCCCATCAATTCCAGACGGTCAGCGGCTTGCCGGGCGTCCCGAATCGCTGCCGGATCTGCGCCGGTAACCAGGATCACCCGGTCCGCGCACATGGCGGCAAGCCGGAAACCGGCATCAATACCTGCAGGCGCGTCTAAGAATATGTAGTGAAAATGCCCTCTCGCCTGATCCAACATTCGGGCAAAAGCAAAACGGTCGATGTCTTCCACAGGGCAGTTTACAGGTGCGGTGAGGAATTTTAGGTTTGGATACACCGGATGGACGGTGGCGGCTTCCAGAGGGTATGTACCGTTGCAAACATCCATAAAGGAAATGGTGCCCAACTCACAGATACCCAACGCAATGTCCAGGTTTCGCAGACCCACATCGCAGTCGATGCACAGCACGTTGGCGCCGGACTGCGCCAGCGCTTCGGCCAGACCGGCGCAGACAGAGGTTTTGCCGGTGCCGCCCTTACCGGACAGAACCGCGATCAATTCGCCCATGCATGCCACCCCAATCTCACTAATATGGCTTATTATAAAGGAATTTCGCACAAAAAGCAACCCCAAAACCGCAGAAAAACAAAGCTTTTTTATGAGAAATGACCAATAGGAATTTCCGCTTGGGGGTTGTGAAACTAACAAAAATAGTGTAAAATACTATCACAAAGCATGAAAGGGGGATTCGTATGTCCATTGATCCGGAAGCGTTTAAAAGAAGACGGGAGCAAAAAGCGCAGCAGCGACAGCAGAAGCAGCGCAGCATGCGGATCCGTCTTGTGATCGCAGGCGTTGTGCTGGTGCTTTGCGGTTTACTGATCTTCCTGCTCACCGGAAGGCAAACAGATACCCAAACACCTACACCGCCCTCTGAGCAGACTACCGGAGAAACCGGGGAAACCACAGTAGCAGCAGAAACGGTGATTCGCCTGGCGGCTGTGGGAGATTTGAATGTAACAGAAAAGGTAGTGGCCTCCGGCGGTGCCGAGTATGATTATACCCAGACCTTTTTAGATGTGGCGCACTTGCTGGCAGATGCGGATATCACCTGCGTAAATTTTGAAGGAAACCTTTACGGCGCGCCGTATGGCACGGACCGGTCAGCGCCCCAGGGTATGATGACCGCGCTGCAGCGTATCGGTGTGGACATGGTGCAGCTGGCCAACTCCTATTCTATTTACAAAGGAATGCACGGCCTGGAACAGACTATAGATGGCGTTCGTCTGGCAGGAATGACTCCTTTGGGAGCCTATGCCTCCACCCAGGAGGCGGTGAGGGAAAAGGGCTATACTGTCTGCACAGTGCAGGGTGTGAAGCTGGCCTTTGTGGCATTTACAAAAGGAATGGACGGCATGGCGCTGCCTGCCGGAAATGAAGGCTGCGTAAATCTGCTGTATAAGGATTACTCCACCGATTACCAGCAGATAGATACGGAAGGCATCAGCAAGATACTGGATGCTGTGGAAAAAGAAGACCCTGACCTGACGGTGGCGCTGCTGCATTGGGGCAGTGAGTTTAACAACACCATCAGCCAGTCCCAAAAGGACATTTGCGCACTGATGCAGCAAAAGGGTGTGGACGCCATTATCGGCACCCATTCTCACTACGTCCAAAGCATGACCTATGAGGAAAGCACTGGGAACTTTGTTGCCTATTCGCTGGGAGATTTTTTGGGAGATGCGCAAAAGGCAGGCAGCGAATATTCCGTGATTCTTGAGCTGGAAATCACCAAGCAGAAGCAAACCGGTGATACAAAAATCTCCGGATATAGCTATACGCCCATTTTTACTGTGGCAGAAGAAGGAAAACCTCTGCAGGTGATGCGCATCCATCAGGCAATGTCCGCTTTTGAGCAGGGATATTTGGATAAAGTGTCTGAGCAAACATATCAGGCCATGGAATACGCCCTTGGGCGCATTGAGGCAAGAATCAACGAAAAATGATACGGCAGGCTCAAAGCCTGCCGTTGATCTTTTTATGAAAGGGCGACACCAGTCTGCGCCCTGGCGCCGCCCTTTCGAATCCCATTACCCACAAATACCCATAGAAAAGACAGCTCCGTCCCTATGGGACGGAGCTGTCTTTTCTGGGGTGGGTAATGGGATTCGAACCCACGAATACCGGAACCACAATCCGGTGCCTTAGGCCGCTTGGCGATACCCACCATATGATATTGCTGAACCACCAAAACCGGTCGTTATATATGGGCACGCCAGGAGGGACTCGTTTCACTAAGGTTCGCCTCGGTCCAGCCCTCGGCGGCAACGCTCGTCCGCGTTGCATTTCATTGTTCGAGTCTGGTTAAATGCGGAAGAAACCCTACACTTAAGCAAGCCTGGTGCGCATTGGTAAAGGTGGCACGCCAGGAGGGACTCGAACCCCCGACCTACTGCTTAGAAGGCAGTTGCTCTATCCAACTGAGCTACTGGCGCATTTGGATGGAGCGGGTGACGGGAATCGGACCCGCGTATCCAGCTTGGAAGGCTGGTGTTCTACCATTGAACTACACCCGCAAATCCCTGATCCTGGCTGATTCAGCTATAAGATATTAGCATACTTACGCCAGTGTGTCAAGGCAAATTCCCAGAATTTCCGGGATTTTTTTGTAAATTACATCCGCAACGGCACCACTGGCGCAATCGCATACGGTTTCATACATGCCGGCCAGCTCGGCATCTTGGGGACAATATGCATAATCTGCGCCGTCCAGCATGGAACGGTCGTTTGGCGCGTCACCGACGCATACCAGTATGCCTTTGCCCAACTTTTTTTGCAGCGCCCGAGCCGCGTTGATTTTAGAAACACCCTTGGCATGGACGTCAATAATCCGGGGCGCCGCCCGAAAGACCTCCGCTTTTTGGGAATATAACTTCCGGATCATTTCCTCTGCCTCATCGAACCGGCGAAGCTCCTCGGGTGTGGCATCGAACATGGTAGCCACAGCAGGTTGCCGGGGGGTGCCGAATAAGGAGAATTTAATAAACGGACCCACATCGCTTCCTGGCACAGCATGCGTATAGCCCCACTGCATATTCTCATATAGCGCCATCATTTCCGGCCTTGCATCCACCAAATAATGCACCTGCGTGCCTTGAATTTCCAGATTCATGTCGGGAAAAAGCTGCCGCATGGTGTCCATGGTCTGCCACACATCAAGGTCGATGGGCTGCAGCAGCGACAGCTGTCCGTTATGGTACGCCGCGCTGCCGTTGTACAATAAAAACGGCGCATTCACAGGCAAGGTATCCAGTTGTTTTCGAAAGGTGGCCACACTGCGTCCTGTATTCACGGTAAATGTGCCGCCGTTTTGCATGAAGTATTCAATTGCCTGCAAGTTTCTTTGAGGAATGGTGGAATCCGGTGCCGTCAGAGTCCGGTCGTAATCCACCGTTAGCAGGATGTCCTCAAACAGCGCCATGTTATACGCTCCTTTTTTCCAGTGTAACAAGAATTTCTTTAAAATAGGCAGGAAGCTCCGCCATAACCAGCACAGGGCGTTGGTCCCGGGGATGCCGGAAGCATAGCTGCCCGGCATGGAGCACTTGAGAAGTCTGCCCAAGCTCCGGTTTTTTATGTCCGTAGACAGTATCGCCCAGGATCGGATGGCCTATGTGGGCCATGTGAACACGAATCTGGTGGGTGCGCCCGGTCTCCAGGCGGCAGCGCACATGGGTGTAACCCCGGTAACGGGCGATGACCTCCCAATGGGTCACGGCAGCGCGGCCGTTGCGGGCATTGACGCACATCTTCTTCCGGTCTGTGGAATGACGGCCGATGGGCGCATCTACGGTGCCGGAATCTGCTTTCATGCTGCCGCAGACGATACATTCGTAGGTCCGCGCCATAGTATGATCTTTCAGCTGAGAGGCAAGCACCGTATGGGCAAGGTCGTTTTTGGCAACGGCCAGAAGGCCGGAAGTATCCTTGTCGATGCGGTGCACGATACCCGGACGCAATTCGCCGTTGATGCCGGACAAGTCGTCGCCCAAAGCATACAAAAGACCGTTGACCAACGTGTCGTCCTGATGGCCGGCGGCCGGATGGACCACTAACCCTTTAGGCTTGTTGATCACCAGCACATCCGTGTCTTCGTATACAATGTCCAGAGGCATTTGTCTGGGGACAATATCTACCGGTTTCGGTTCAGGCAAGGTGATCCGGATCTCGTCGCCCGGGTTCAGCTTGTCATTCTTTTTTCCGGGTTTTCCACAGCGCAGCACACAGCCGTCCTCCAGCAATTTTTGCGCGCCGCTGCGGCTGAGATTGTCCACGCTGCGGGCCAGAAAGGCATCCAGTCGCTCGCCGGACAGGTCAGCAATCAGGATCATTTTGTTTCTTCCTTCCAAAATGTAGGGTTAAAAAACACCAGATGGATCATCAGCAAAATGCAGCCGCAGGTAATGAAGCAATCCGCCACATTGAAGACGGGGAAGTCTATAAAATCCACGGCGATCATGTCCACCACGTAGCCAAGCCGAACCCGGTCGATCATGTTGCCCAGGCCGCCTGCGTACACCAGCGCGATGCACCACCGGTCAAAGGTGGTAAAGGGCAGCCGTTTTCCTGAAAACTCCCAAATAATTGCCACAGTGAACAGCCCGAAGATGATTGCAAACAGCCACTGCATTCCCTGAAAAGAGGAAAAAGCGGCGCCGGTGTTCTGCACATACGTCAGATGAAACAGACTCGGGACGGCATCTATGCTTGCATACAGTGGGATATTGCCCACCACCCAAAGCTTCGACAACTGATCGGCGGCAACAATTCCTGCTGCCGCCAGAAGCATTAAACAGTACTGCATACTGCCTCCTTACTGCGCCTGTACGCCACCTTCGGCACGAATGGCCAGCACATGGCAGGCGCCTGCGCCCAGCACAGCGTCAATACCTGTGCGGAAATCCTCCAGAATGTCAAAGGGGACGAAAGCCTGCACAGTACCGGCAAAGCCGCCGCCATGGACGCGATAACCGCCCTTGCCCTTAAGAAGATATTTGCAAAGGGCCAGCGCGATGGCCACATCCTGCTGCTTTGTATAGCCGGCAGGCACAACGTTTTGCAGCGCGGTATAAGAGGAAATACCGCTTTCGCACATCAGTTTCAGATATGTATCAAAATCCCCTTCCTGCAGCGCTTTTACCTGCAGGGGAACCCGGGCATTTTCTTCATAAAAATGGATGGCGCGCATAACTGCCCGGTCGCCGCAAGTTTTCCGCAGGGTATCAATTGCGGCAAAAAATTCTTGTTCGTCTACCTGCCGCAGCACGTCCTTGCCGAAATAGGCGCAGATGGACTTAAGCTCTGTTGTGATGGCGGCATATTCGTCGGTCAGGTCTGCGTGGCTTGCCCGGGTATCAATGATGCAAAGGGCATGACCGCAGTTGGCGAAGTCAAAAGCGATGGGCGTGATCACCGGATTTTCCTTATCTGCAAAATCAATGGTCACCATTCCGCCAACGGCAGAAGCCATCTGGTCCATCAGGCCGCAAGGCTTGCCAAAAAAGACGTTCTCTGCGTACTGACCGATCATGGCCACCTCCGGCTGGCTGGCCTTGCCGCCAAAGAACAGGTGGTTGATGATCGTTCCGATCAGCACCTCGAAAGCGGCAGAGGAGCTTAAGCCTGAGCCGGGCAGGACAGTAGATTCCATGTAAGCATCAAAGCCGCCAACCTGACAACCCAGCTGCGCAAAACGGGCGGCAACGCCCCGAACCAGCGCAGGGGTGGTGTTGATCTCCTCCTGTTGGGGGGTCAATTGAGTCAGCTGCACCGTTGTCATGGGGTATCCCTGAGACAGAATACGGATGGTGTCGGTGCCGTTTACCCGGACGGCGGCGCGCATATCCAGATTGACTGCGCCTGCCAGCACACGGCCTTGTTGGTGGTCTGTGTGGTTACCGCTGAGCTCTGTGCGCCCGGGGGCGGAAAAGTACCGTTCCGGCTGACAGCCGAAGGCGGCGGCAAAGCCTGCGTTCAAAGGCGCTTTTTCCTGGTCACTTAAAATCAGCATGTGCATATATCTATCCTCCCGGATGGTTTTTTATCATTATACATTCGAAAAAGAAAAAAATAAACCCTAAAATGATTTTCGTATTTATGCCCCGGGCGTCAATGGTCGGTGGGGTTGTCTGGTTTCTTCTCTGCGTTCAGTGCGTCCACCACGATGTCTTTGTAGGGATTCACGATCACGGTGCGGTAGGTGTGGTAGATCACCATACCCGGCTTGCCGCCCGGGGTCTTTTTTACCTGCTTAACCGCGGTTACGTCCACAGCAATGTTCTGTCCGCCGGAGGATTCTGCATAGTAAGCGGCCAGCTGCGCAGCCTGCGTCACCGTATCGTCCGGCGGCACGGTGCCGCCACAGGAGATAATCACATGACTGCCATGCACTTTTTGGGCGTGCAGCCACAGGTCATCTTTCCTTGCCAGCTTGAAGGTAAGCTCGTCGTTCTGCCGGTTATTTCTGCCCACATAAATGGGGTATCCGTCGGTGGATTCAAAGCGCATAGGCGCAAGCTTTGCTTGCTTCATACGTTTTTTTGCCGTTTCCTGCCGGACGTAGCCGCCGGACTGCAGCTCCTGACGGATCTCTGCCAGTTCAGCGTCGGTCTGGGCGCGGTTTAACTCGTCCAAAACGCTTTGCAGGTAAGAAAGCTCCTGTTGCCCCATGGCAATTTGCTGGGTCAGCTCCTTTTCGGCAGTTTTCATCCGGGCATAATCCTTGTAAAATTTTGCCGCATTCTGCTGGGCAGAGAGTGTGGGCGACAGCGCAATGTCCACAATACTCATTTGCGGGTCGTAAAAGTCCTCTGCCTGCAACAGGGTCTGTCCCTTAGTGATCCGGTGCAGATTTGCAGTGACGATATCACCCAGCTGACGCAGTCGCTCCCGATCGTAAGTGGCGGCGCGCTCTTTTTCCTGAATCGCCAGCTTCCGGGCGGTTCTCTGGCAGAGGTTCGTGACGGTTTTTCGCAGAGACTGACTTTTCTGCCGCATGGCATCGTCTTTGTCCCGCGCTCCATAGTAGGCATCCATCAGTTGACAGAAGCTCTCCGCTTGGGAGAATTGTCCGTATTGGTGCAGAGGGCAGAAGGCAAATTGCTTTGGCACGCCCTTTGGATCGCAATAAAAATACGCAGCAGGGTGGGCCGTATGCTCCCGGAAGAACAGGTGCAGCTTTTCCGCTGCCGCAGATACGTTCAAACAGGAAACGCGCCCGTCGGGATCGCCGGAGGCAAACAGGGCCGCTTCCCGGCACACAAGAGAGGAAAGCCCCCCCAGGCTGTCCATCAGCCGCTGAGAAAGCAAGTCTGCGCCGGGCGCTTGCAGCAGCGCAATGTAAGCTGCCGGCTCTAAAGTCCGGGGATCTGCCTTGTTCACAGGCTCCGGCAGCTGGTAGTGCAGTCCCGGCAGGGCAGCGCGTTTGGCGCTTTCGTCCAGACCGATTCGCCGCAGGCAATCAAGGATCCGTCCATGGGGATCCAAAAGGTACAGATTGCAAGTTCTGCCCATCAGCTCTACCACAAGGCTTTTTTGCACAGGATCACCCATTTCGTCGGTGCAGTCAAAAAAGAACTGCGCCAGACGCTCCATGGGCAGCTGCCGGATATCTACAAGACGGGCGCCGGAAAGATGCTTGCGCAGCAGCATGCAGAACATAGGCGGCTGATCCGGATTCTCCGGAGAGTGCTGTGTCAAATGCAGGCGCGGAGATGCCGGGTTCGCGGCGAACAGGAGCTTATTTCGCCCACCGGCACAGCGCAGGTGCAAAATGAGCGCATCCCGGCTGGGTTGGTGGATCTTCTCTACCCGCGCGCCAAGGGCGACGCTGCGGATCTCATCCAACACTGCTCCCATAAAAATTGCATCAAAAGCCATAATAGATTCCCTTCAAGTTCCCGTTTGTCGCGCTATCGAAGCGACAAACGGGAATTTAATCGTTTAAAATTAGCTGAAACAGCTCGTTAAGCCTGTCGGTTTTGCCCTGTAGGTACAGCGCCCCGAACAAACATTCCAGACCGGTAGCCTTGGCATAGTCTGCCCGGGTGGCCGCTTTGGGCGCAGCGTGGGTGTGCGCGTTTTTTCCCCGGCGAAAATAGGCCAGCTCCTCATCTGACAGGTGTGGCTTCAGCTTGTCCGCGTAGGCGGCTTGGGCGGTGGCGTTGACCATCTGTACCGTATCCTTGTGCAGATGCGCCACGGTGTGATCCCCATTGGCGCATAGGTGCGTTCTGCACATCAGCTCGTACACACCGTCGCCTACCAGCGCAAGGCCCAGATTGGAAATAGCATTTACCTGGGCAGGTGACAAATTCATCTGAAAATAGTTTTCCAAAGATCCTTCCCCCGTTTGATCAGAAGTTGGGCGCACAGTCCCGTAAAAGCACCGGCAATGATGCTGCAAAAAATCAGAATTGGCAGATAGATCAGCAAAGATGGCGTGCCGGTGATCCATATAGCAGCGATCATCTGACCGACAGAATGGGCAATGGCGCTGAGACACCCGGCAATCCAGAGCTGGTTTTCCTTCAGCACAAGCCTCAATCCGATGGTGGTAAGGATCGCCAGCAAGCCGCCGGCGGCGGAATACAAGATCGTGCCGAAATTTCCGGAAAATATCGCGCCTAAGAAAATTCGCGCAAATAAAATGGCAGCGCCTGATTTTCCGCCAAGAGCATACGCCGCATACACAGTGACGATATTGGAAAGACCCAGCTTTACACCGGGGATGGGAACCGGTGACGGAACCTGGGCCTCAAGCATAAAAATAGTCAGCGCAATGGCGCACAGCAGCGCCATGACGGTCAGCTTTCTGGTTTTCAAGAGTGCGCCCCCTTTTCCTTTACATGGTAGCAGATTTTTAAGACGCTGTCAAACACACCGGGGCACAAAAAAGGGCTGTCATTTCGACAACCCTTTTACAGTTCATAAATTTGAATGTACGATGCCGGGCCTTCCAGAAGGAGCGTTTCCACCCGGCTAGCGCTGCCGCTGACAGTGACGGTCAGTGTGCCGCCGGGATTATCCAGCTTCAGCACACCGCCGGGCAACTGCCCGGTCAGCCAAAGCACCGCAGCAACGCTGCCGCTGCCGGTGCCGCAGGCTTGGGTATAATTCTCAACACCCCGTTCGTACGTCAGGATACGAACGGTATTCTCATCCAGCCAGTGGTAGAAATTGACGTTGACACCCTTGGGGAAAACGGGGTCGTAACGCAAAGACTTAGCCAAGGGGCGCAGATGCTCTTTCTGGGAGAAAGTCAGACCCGGCAGATGAGTAACACAGTGGGGGATCCCGGGATCGCCAAGCTCAATATAGGCGGCATGCTCCTTGCGGCGCAGGTCCACCACACCCGGCGCATTTAATTGCACCTGAAAGCGGTTTTCGGCCAAACGACGGCCGTATACGGGGCCTGCGTCGGTCTGCATGGTGATTTCCGGGCCTGCAACGTCCAGATCGCAGGCCAATTTGCATAGACACCGGGCACCGTTGCCGCACATCTCGCCCCGAGAGCCGTCGGGATTATAAAAGTGCATACGAAAATCGGCGGTCTGGGAAGTGTCCAGCGCCAAAAAGCCGTCTGTTCCGTACTGCTTGCAAAGCGTCCGGGCAAGGCAAGAAAGATCCTGAGTCAGACCCCGGGCATCCAGCACGATAAAATCGTTGCCTGCGCCGGCCATGTGATACAGCGTCATTGGGATTCCAAAAGCTGCTGCATATTGTAAAGGCCGGCTGGCTTTCCTGTAATAAACCGGGCGGCCTCCACCGCGCCTTCGGCAAGCATCTGCCGGTTTTGCGCCTCGTGCCGCAGGGTCAGGGATTGGTTGCACGTTGTAATGTGCACCTCGTGAACACCCACAACGTTACCCATGCGCAGAGAGTGGATACCCACTTCGTTTTTGGTGCGCTTTCCCTCTGCGGTTCTGCCGCATTGGGGCTGCAGTTCCGGACGAGCCTCCTTCACGGCATCAAAGAGCATGCGGGCAGTACCGCTGGGCGCATCCACCTTCCGGTTGTGGTGGGTTTCCACGATCTCAATATCCGCGTCCGGCAGGCAGGAAGCCGCCAACTTGGCGAGTTTACATAACACAGCAATGCCGACGCTCATATTTCCGCTGAAAAAGACAGGAAGCTCTTTAGCTGCATCCAGAATCAGCTGTTTCTCCTCCGGCGTATGACCGGTGGTGCCAATAACCACAGCGCAGCCGGTGGCTTTTGCAAAAGTGATCACCTCTGCCGCGGCGCTGTGGTGGGAGAAGTCAATGACCACGTCGGCATCCACCGGACCCAGCTCTGCAAAGGTTTTGGCGACACCGTTTTCGCCGTCAATGCTGATACAGCCCACCATCTGCGGGCCTAAAAGCGCGGCGATCAGCTGCCCCATAGCGCCGTTGGCGCCGCATAGAACTGCTTTCATTTCAATACCTCCAGCTTACGCATTTGTGCAAATAGATTGGCGCGGTTGCCTTCCTCCATAGGTGTCAGGGGCATCCGCACATACTCGGTGCCGAAGCCCATCGCTGCCACCGCCGCCTTTGCGGGAATGGGGTTGACCTCGGAAAACAGCGCATCCACCAACGGCAGCGTGCGGCATTGAATTTCCGCAGCACCGGGGATATCGCCGGCAAAGAACCGGTCGGTCATTTCCACAGCCAGACGGGGAACCACGTTGGACAGCACGCTGATACAGCCAAGACTGCCCATGGACATCATGGGAACAGTCAGACCATCGTCACCGGAGTAAATGGTCAGCCGGTCGCCACATTTTGCTGCGATCTCCACCACCTGCGCCATATTGCCGGAGGCCTCTTTCAAACCGGCGATATTGGGATGCCGGGAAAGGGCGGCCACCGTGTCCGGCGCTAAATTACATCCGGTGCGGCCGGGAACGTTGTACATGATAACGGGCACATCCGAGGCGTCTGCCACCATGGAAAAATGCTTAAAAAGTCCACCCTGGGTCGCCTTGTTATAATACGGCGTGACCACAAGCACCGCATCTGCGCCGCAATCACAGGCGCTTTTTGTAAACTCCAGAACGTGCTGGGTGTTGTTGGTGCCCGTTCCGGCAATCACCGGCACACGGCCATCCACACGACGGACGGTAAAGCGGACAACTTCTTTGCGCTCCTCGGGCGTCAGGGTAGCGCTTTCACCGGTAGTACCAACGGCTACGAGCGCGTTGATGCCCTCCTCCAATTGGAAATCAATAAAGCGGGCCAGCGTATCGTAGTCCACACCGGTAGATGTCATGGGGGTAACCATTGCGGTAGCAATGCCCTTAAAAACGACTTTTTTCATGAAAACGCCTCCTTTACGACTGAATATGGAGCTAGCGGGAAGCGTAGCTGCCTTCCCGAATAAACATAGGTGTCATTTTCGGCTTATCAAAAAATTCCACAAACCGCTGACACTTGACCAAAAACGCATAATACACATTATAGCCGCAGCCAAACATCGACTCGGTGTTGCCCATACCTTTGGCAATCACCACATCTGCAGCCTCCATAGCATCGCGCAGCGGCTGCCCCACCAAAGGCAGAACCGTGCCGCCGATGGCGGTGCCGTTGTCGATTACATGGAAGTCGATGCCTGCAGCCGCTGCATCCCGGCGGGTGGCATCGTTGGAAACGGCGCTGCCCCGGACGCAGAAAGTGATCTCCAGATGGGGATAGGCCGCCTGCAGATGTTGGGCAAGCACCCGGTCAAAGACGATTTCCCCGGCATTGTCAGCCAGATATAAAAGCTTTTTCCCGACGCTTAGATCCCGGCAAAAGCTGCGGTAACAGGCCCGGTCCAGGTCCATATCCAGCGCCGAATCCAGCATTTTTTCCAGCGCGTCGAACCGAACTTCACCCTGCAGCGCAGAAAAGTCCAGATAATTACCCAAAACGGCAAATTGCAGTGCCGCATACACGCGGTCCGGGGCGGCGCAGATGCGCTGCTGAATTTCAGGCAGTCGCTCCAGCACGAACCGGTTGGAAAAATCCTTTTCAGCCTTCATGTGGTCCGGGTCCAGACCGTACATCTGCTGCATATGCCCGTCGCTGACAGCACCCAGCCATGCCGAATCCATATCTTCCGGCGCATCGCACAGCGTCTGCATAATTTTTTTGGTCAGCGCCATGGCTTGCTCTTCCGTGCCCAGTTTCCGGGCGGCAGCCAGCCGTTTTCTTAAATGGCATTCAATACATACCGTGTTAATGGGGATGCTCATACTGCCAGCTTCACAACGATCTTTCTGTAGTTGGTGGCATTATCCAGATGCTTGCTGGGCGCATGGGCATCCTCCGGATAGACGATATAGCAGTAGCCGGCCTTTACGGCAACGGGGGTGCAGTCACCTTCGTACATGCCGTAATCGTTGTCGTTGTTGAACGCGCCAACGGGCGTCAGCGTATCTACAGGGGCCCAGCCCATAACTTCCTCACCCTCCAAGATATACTGGATATCCAGATATTGGCGATGTGCCTCCAGCTGCGCGCCGGCGAGGGCGGTGGTAGTGCCGGGGGCCTGAACGATCACCTTGCCGCAGCTAAGCGGATAAGTGGCAGGCTCCCAATTTTCAAGACCCTCAATGGTCTTAATTGCCTCTTCCAGACCGGGAATCACGGCCGCGTAGCGGCGAAGAGAATCAAAGGGGCATACAATCATAATTTATTTTCCTTTCCTTTTAAAAGCGCCATACAAAGCGCCAGTTTTTCAGAGTTGTTTGCGCTGTTTTCTACCAGCAGAGTACCGCCGGTATCATTCAGCAGACCGGCAATGGCCAGTCTGCGACGGGTTTCCCGGGCAGTGCCCTCACCGCCGTCCAGCACGGCCGTTTCCGGGCCCAATATTTTGCTGATAGTGGGGGCGGCAAAGGGATAATGGGTACAGCCCAGAACCACCGCATCCAGCTTGCCGGCATAGGGGGCAAGCACCGGGCGCAACAGCGCCTCCACAGCGTCATCGTTCATGTGACCTTGCTCCACCAGCTCCACCAGATCCGGCACGGCGATGGTGCTCACCTCCACGCCGGGAAAACGCAGCAGCTGCTGATGAAATTTCTCCTCACGCAAGGTTACAGGCGTGGCCATGACGCCGATTCGCCCACCGGGGAAGCGGTCAACGGCCACTTTCAGCGCCGGCTCAATGCCGATGATCACGGTGTCGGGGTACGCCGAGCGCAGATCGTTAATGGCGGCAGCGGTGGCGGTATTGCAGGCAACCACCAGCGCCTTGACGTCCCGGGACAAAAGCTGCTGCGCAGCCTTCATAGTCAGTGACCGCACCTGCTGGGCGGTACGTTTTCCATAGGGAGCGTTGGCAGAATCGCCAAAATACAGGTAATTCTCCGTGGGCATCAGGCGCACCAGCTCCTGCAGCACGCTGATTCCGCCTACACCGGAATCAAACACGGCAATATATTGCTCTTTGGTGTGCATAATCTCACCACTTTACACTGTTTTTCTTATTGTAGCAAAAAACCGACGAAGTTTCAACCAATAGTTCAAATTTCGGCTTCTGCGAACGAAAAAAACCCGGACAGCGCAGCTGTCCGGGCGGAATTTACTTCGTGCCGAAGATGCGGTCACCGGCATCGCCCAGGCCGGGAATGATGTAAGCGTGTTCATTCAGCTTCTCGTCCAGCGCAGCCAGATAAATGTCCACGTCCGGGTGGGCCTGCTGAACAGCCTCCACACCCTCGGGTGCGCCGATAATATTCATCATAGTGATATTCTTGCAGCCGTGCTGCTTCAGGAAATCAATGGCAGCCACCGCGCTGCCGCCGGTAGCCAGCATGGGATCCACCACAAACACCTGCCGATTGCTGATATCTTCCGGCAGCTTGCAGTAATACTCCACAGGCTGATGGGTCTCGGGATCCCGGTACAGACCGATGTGACCGATTTTCGCCGAGGGGATCAGATCCACCATCGCTTCCACCATGCCCAGACCGGCACGAAGGATAGGAATGATCGCCAGTTTTTTGCCTGCCAGACGATAGCATTTTGCAATCGCCAGAGGTGTTTGCACATCCACCTCTTTTGTGGGAAGGTTCCGGGTTGCCTCGTAGCACATCAGGCCGGAAATTTCGTTGATCAGCTCGCGAAATTCCTTAACGCTGGTGTTCTTGTTGCGCAGAATTGCCAGCTTGTGCTGAATGAGAGGGTGATCCAATACATGAACAACGCCCATATCTGTTTCTCCTTTATTTTTGCTCTCGGGCAAGGCGCTCGCGCTCTGCCTGAGAAAGTCTTAAATAATTGGGGGTCAAAGCCGCGCCGTCGCCGTCGCCGGGATCGTGCAGCGCTGCCAGGGCAACGCCTGCCGCCCTTTGATGGACGCGATGCTCCGGAGGCAGCATTAGCGCAGGAATTTGCTCTTTAAGAGCATTATAACACAAAAAACTCCCGTCGCCAATAAGAAAAATCGGTCCGGATAAATTTTTTAGCATGAGTGCCAGTTGGGAAAGGGAGATAGCTTGATCCTCCCATTGCCGCTGCAGCTGCTGGCCGTCAGCGGAAAACAACCCGGCATACACCTGCTCCCGTCGGGCATCCATTACCGCAAGCACATAACCCGACGGCGCACCCAGATTCCGCGCCATGGCCTCCAGCGTGGAAACGCCCCGGCAGGGGATCTGCCGCCCCCAGGCGAAGCCTTTTGCCGCAGCCACGCCGATGCGCACACCGGTGAAGCTGCCCGGTCCTGCCGCCACTGCCACTTCCGTAACATCCTCAGCGGAACGACCGCAAGTTTTCAAAAGCTCCTGGGCCATGGTCATCAGGGTCTGGCTATGAGTAAGGCCTGTGTTGCAGTAGCTTTCGCCCAAAAGGGTGCTGCCGTCATGCAAGGCAACAGAGCCTGCCTTCGCAGAGGTCTCAAAGGCTAAGATCAGCATACTGCGCGCCTCCTTCCAGTGTGATACGGCGGTGTTCCTCGCCAATTTTCTCAATGGTCACCACCAGCGCGCCTACCATGGCGTCGCTGACATTTTCGCTCCATTCCACGGCGCAAATGCCGCCCCGATCCGGATACTCCTCCCAGCCGATGTCAAACAGCTCGTCGGAAGAACCCAGCCGATACATATCAAAGTGAAACAGGGGCAGCCGCCCGCCCAAATATTCATTTACAATGGTATAAGTGGGACTGGTAACCCGGTCCTGACTTCCCAGACCCCGGGCAAGACCCCGGGTAAAGGCGGTCTTGCCTGCGCCCAGATCACCCCGGAAGGCGATCACCGTACCGGGCAGCAGTTTTTGGGCCAAGCGCTGACCCAAAGCCTCCGTCTCCTCCGGTGAAGCGGTTTCAAAAATCATAGGATTTCCTCTTTATTTACTGAGAATTTTGCAGCTTTTCTGCCTGGTCGGCAGTCGCCAATGCGTCGATCAGTTCGTCGATGGCACCATCCATAACGGCGTCGATTTTGTAGAGGGTCAGACCGATCCGGTGATCGGTGACTCTGCCCTGAGGGAAATTATAGGTGCGGATGCGTTCGTTGCGCATACCGGAGCCCACTTGACTGCGCCGCAGACCTGTCACTGCCAAATCCTGCTTTTCCTGTTCGATCTCGTATAGCTTTGATGCCAGCATCCGCATACATTTCTCCCGGTTTTGCAGCTGAGAACGCTCCTGCTGACAGGACACCACGATACCGGAGGGCTTGTGGATCAGACGCACCGCAGAGCTGGTCTTGTTCACGTGCTGACCGCCGGCGCCGGAGGCGCGGAATACCTGCATTTCAATGTCGGCAGGGTCGATCTGCACGTCCACCTCTTCCATTTCCGGCAGCACCGCAACCGTAGCGGTGGAGGTGTGGACTCTGCCGCCGGACTCAGTTTCCGGCACCCGTTGCACCCGGTGAACACCGGACTCATATTTCAGCCGGGACCAGGCGCCCCGTCCCCGAACAACAAAGTCTGCCTCCTTGATGCCGCCCAGCTCCGTGTCATTGTACGTCATCAGCTCCACGCTCCAACCCTTTTGGGCGGCATACATAGAGTACATACGGAACAAGCTGTGGGCAAACAGGGCACTTTCTTCACCGCCCACGCCGCCGCGGATCTCCACGATCACGCTTTTTTCGTCGTTGGGGTCCTTGGGCAGCAGCAGGATCTGCAGCTGCTGGTAAAGCGTCTGCATTTTTTCTTTTGACTCGGAAAAGGTCTGCTGACAAAGCTCCCGCATTTCCGGGTCAGACATCAGCTCCTGGGCCTCGCTCATATCTTGCTGGGCGGCCCGGTAAGCCCGGAAGGCTTCGATCACCGGTTCCAGATCATTTTTTTCACGCAGGATGGCTGCGGCCTTTTTCGGATCAGCGTAAAAATCCGGCTGCTCCGAACGGGCGCAAAGCTCCTCGTAGCGGTTTTCCACCGCCGCCAACTTTTCAAGCATATACGCAACTCCTGAAATGGATTATACATATTGTACCACAATCCGCAAAAAAGTAAAGCTTGGCAAATTTCGCCGCCCCAATAAACCAATGTAGGGAATGCATTTATGCATTCCGCAAACCCTGCTCCCTAAGCTATGTCTGCAAAAAAACGAAAGAATTTTGCAAACTTAATACTTTCTTAAAAAAATCTCACTTAGAATCTTCACATTTACCGTTTATTATGATAGCGTAAAAACGAATGTTTCCTTTTTCATTTTTCCTCTCTTTTCTCTCAGCAAAACCGCAGGTTGCCTGCGGTTTTTGCGTTTTATGGGTATATTGCCGCCGCCTTTGGGAAAAATAGGAAGCGAAGCGCTGCATTAGGCAGCCTCGCAGCCTGACCCGGAGGTGGCATTTTGATTTTATCTTACTTTCGTACCATAGCGCTGTATCTGGTGCTGATCGCAGTGATCCGGCTGATGGGCAAGCGGCAGGTGGGGCAGATGGAGCCGTCGGAATTTGTGGTGACCATGCTGGTGGCGAATCTGGCATCCATCCCTATGCAGGACAGCGGCATCCCCTTGTTTTCCGGATTAGTGCCGATCCTGACGGTGCTGGGTATCGAGCTGGTGCTGGCCACCTTGTCCCTGCGCAGCATCCGCCTGCGGAAATTGCTCTGCGGCAAGCCGGTGATCCTCATAGAAAACGGCAACATCATGCAGCAGAACCTGCGCAAGACGCGCATCACCCTGGACGAGCTCACCGGACATTTGCGGCAAAAAGACGTACTGGATCTGAAAAGCGTCCAGTATGCTATTTTGGAAACCAACGGAGAGCTGTCGGTATTTCCCTACCCCAAGGAACGCCCGGCCAGCGCAAAAGAGGCAGGTATCCCTGTCCGACGGCAGCATTTACCCCTGACGGTGATCTCTGATGGCGTAGTGATGGCAGAGAACCTGAAAAAAGCGGGAAAAAACACAGCGTGGCTGGAAAAAGTCCTGCAAGACCGCGACGCGCAGGTGAAGGACACCTGGCTGCTGACGGTAGACGGCGGCAACCGTGTAGTATTTTACCGAAAGGAGTAATGGCATGGGACGATTTTGGCTGGGAACGGGAATTTTGGTGCTGTTTCTGGTGTTGGGTCTGTGGATCAGCCACGCCATGGCGGATGTGAATACAGCCATTGCAGACGCGCTGGATGCAGCGGCACAGCAGGCGCTGGCAGGAGACATGACCGGAGGCTTGGCCACCGCGCAGCAGGCGAAAGATACGTGGCAAAACCATTGGAACGGCTCCGCCACCGTGGCAGACCACGCTCCCATGGATGAGATCGACGGCCTGCTGGCGCAGCTGGAAAGTTTCAGCCGAACCGGGCAGACAGGGGACTTTGCGGCATGCTGCACCCGGGTCTCATTGCTGGTGCGCGCCATGAGCGAGGCCCACAGCCTCACCTGGTGGAATTTATTGTAGTAGGGAATGCATTTATGCATTCCGCCGTAACCCCAAGGAAGCCCCTGTAGGGAATACATTTATGCATTCCGCAAACCCCGGTCGCGGCAGGAACCGCAACCAAAGGGGACATCTTACAAACTTGCAACTGGGCGGAACGGATCAATCCGTTCCCTACGATCACACGAAACCAAACGGAACGGATCAATCCGTTCCCTACATTCGCGCCGACGCTTTGTGCTGGCTGCCTGCTTAAAACACCGAAAAAAATCATAAAAACCCCGCAAATAATGCTTGCAATTTACAAAAAGAAATGGTATAAATAATATGTGTATTTCTCAGCAGCACCCTTTTTTGAGGTGTACTATGGCGGAAAAACCATACCGCCGTACATAAAATCGGAGCCGAACGAGCACCCTGCGCAAGGGTTTCTTCAAAAGGCCGATCTGTCATTCTGAGCATGAGCCGCGTCCTGTCGTGCAGTCGTGCCCAGCGCGGCGGCTCGGCGTGACACATAGGTTTTTTGGTACCTTGCGCAGCGGGAATCGGCGGTTTCCAACCCGGTGGATCCGGCAGCTCACCCCGGAAGTTCCGTTTTCAAAACCCAATACCCTTGTGCAGGCCGCCGTTTGCGCAAAGGCAGCGGCAGTAGCGGCATCTCCGGAAACGGGCAGACCGGCAACACCGAACCATATTTTTTGTTAGGAGGAAACAAGAAATGAATGCAATCAGCAAAAGACTGCTCAGCTGGCTGATGGTAGCAGCAATGGTGCTTTCCATGGCGCCTGTGCTGGACCTGACCAACCTGGCTGTCGAAACCAAAGCAGCTGTGCCCACCGCGGCGCAGACTCTGATCGACAATGCAAAAGCTTACGATACAAATGCGGAAGTGGAGGCGTATGTCAATTCCGGCACCTGCCCGTTCTGTGGCGAAGTTACATGGACAGAGCTTGGAGCAGGCCAAAACTTCGAAGTCAAAGATGCTACTTACGCTAACCACATTGTGGTCAGAGGCACAATCAATACAAAAAATACAGGCACTATCGCTGAAAGCACCTGTATTGCACTGCTTGGAACCTTGAATCTTAGTGCCAAGGGTATTGCCATGGCCGGCACTGAGGATACCATTAACATCATGGGCGAAGGCAGCATCAATATGATCGATCCTACAGATGATGTGGGTCTACTCCGTATAGGTGGCAACCGTGTTAAGCTGAATTTGTACGGCGGCACCTATACTTACACCAGAACCGATGGCGTGCAGAAGAACAATGCGTTTATCGTTGGTTTCACAAAAGACAACGGAAACGTTATCAGCATTTATAACAACACAGTCATCGGCAATCCCGCCACCGGCACAGACCCGGAAACCGGCAAGGAGATCGTTGACACCACTCTGGGCTACACCTGTGTGAGTTTTGGCGGCACCCAAAGCAGTATCAACACCTTGAACATCTACGGCGGCACCATTCAAAACGGTGTTGCTTATGGCGATGGCACCGGTGGCAACATTGTTACGGCCACACGTGGCAAGATCAACATGTACGGCGGCACCATCAAGAACGGCACCTATCAGGCTGGCAAGACAACCCGTGGCGGCAACGTAAAACTGATCAACAATTCAGCGTTCTATATGTATGCCGGCACCATCCAGGACGGTTCTGCCTATGAAGGCGGCAATATTTACATGTATGGTTCCGGCATCACCTTCGAGATGACCGGCGGCACCATCAAGAACGGCGCTGCCACAAACCATGGCGGTAACATTTTCAACTGGGCTGTTACGATGAAGCTTCACGGCGGTAACATTGAAGGCGGCTACGCCAAGAACTATGGCGGCAGCATCTATACCGCCGGAAATACTACCGTTAAGGATATCACCATCCAGAACGGCACAGTCGGTCTCTATGGTGGTAACATCTATGTGGAAAATAGGAATGCGAGCCTGACCATCACCGGCGCCAACACCCAGATAAAAGAAGGCTCTGCAAATCTGGGTCATAATATCTATTTCCTGGGCGCTAACCTGACAGTTGAGGACGCACAAATTTTCAACACAGACAAGTATAGCATCTACGCCCTTGGTAGCAGCAGCAGAGACTCTGTTGTGACCCTGAAGGGCAATGCCCGGATTACCGGAAGTTTATCCGCGATCCGCATCCCGAATACTAACAACGTCGATTTGAAAGTGGATCCCGGTTTCATCGGCGAGGCATACTTTAGGTTTGAGAATGCTGCTGACTCTTCCGAGCTGGCCTTCTCGGGCAACCTGATCCCCCTGGATCTGGCGATCTGCCAGGATGCAAATAGCACTGTCGGCACCTTCACCGGCAAGCTGTACTATGGCGCACATTCTGACGCTGTAACGGCGGACGCAGACAACGGTCAGCTGAAAATAGCGTTTGATCCGGTAAGAGGCAGCGTCAATCTGACCAACGATCAGCTCCTGGCCCACATCGAGAACGGCACTTGCCCCATGTGCGGCAAGTCTGGTGTCGATCTCTGGACAAAGGGTAGACCGACCTCGAATGCAGGCGGTCACTATTACCTCGATGAAGACACATCTAACACTGGTATCAGCAGGTACTGGCAAGCAGACGGCAATACTAAAGAACAAACCCTCTGTTTTGCTCTGGTTAACAATGCTACTTTGAGCACTAGCGGTGTGTTTGAGACGTTTGGTTCCTCTGGTGGAAATACGATCAACATTATGGGCAACGGAACGATTGCAAACACTAGCGCTAGCGGTTTGTTTGTATTGAACGGCAGCGGCAGCAACAACACGCTGAACCTGTATGGCTGCAATTTCTACAATACAGGAACCAATACCGATTCAGCTGCAGTGCGTGTAAAAGGTGGCACGGTTGTTTATATCTATGACGGCGTTACTATCGGTAAGCCCCTGAAGCAGGATGGCACAGTAGATAACTCCGCTGTAGCCAGAAACGTGTATATTTCAGGCGGCACTGTGCACATGTACGGCGGCACCATTCAAAACCGCATTACTTGTTCAGACATCGGCGGGAACCTGCAAATGACCGCCGGCACCTTCAATCTGCACGACGGTACCAT
>JAZNHB010000002.1:0-23045 GCA_045576715.1 Faecousia sp.
ATGTCAATGCCGTGGAAGATGAAAACGGCGTACTCCAGGGTATGACCTTCTCTGACGAGGACACCTACAATTTCGCTTTCGGTACCGTGGATGCCATTGCAAGAAGAGAGCCGGAAAAGCTGGCTATGGTCCACGTGGCAAACGATATGACGGTGCGCCGCTTCACCTTTAAGGATATGAAGGACGCATCTTCCCAGAGCGCAAACTACTTCAAGTCCCTGGGCATCAAGCGGGGCGACAGAGTTATGCTGGTGCTGAAGCGTCACTACCAGTTCTGGTTTGCTATTTTAGGTTTGCACAAGCTGGGCGCGGTGGGCATTCCTGCCACTAACCAACTGCTGGAAAAGGACTTTACCTACCGGTTTGCCGCGGGCAATGTGAAAGGGATTTTGTGTACCGCTGACGGCGAAGTAGCCGACGAGGTGGATGCCGCCGCTGCCAAAAGCCCCGGGCTTTTGCATAAGATCATAGTAAACGGCAAAAAGGATGGCTGGCGCAGCTTTGACGAGGAGTACACCATGTTCTCCAGTCACTTTGCCCGTACCGAGGATGCCCCCTGCGGCAGCGACCCCATGCTGATGTTCTTCACCTCCGGCACATCCGGCTATCCTAAGCTGGCTGCCCACAATTATAAATATCCCTTGGGTCACTTCATTACTGCCAAATATTGGCAGCAGGTGAACCCAGACGGACTGCATTTAACCATTTCCGATACCGGCTGGGCAAAGTCCTCCTGGGGCAAGCTGTACGGCCAGTGGCTGTGCGAGGCCGGCATCTTTGTTTACGACTTTGACCGGTTCGACCCGGAAAAGATCCTGCCGATGTTTGCAAAGCATCAGATCACCACTTTCTGCGCACCGCCTACCATGTACCGGATGCTGATCAAGCAGGATATTTCCCAGTATGATCTATCCTCTATCCAGCACGCTTCCACCGCCGGTGAGGCGCTGAATCCGGAGGTGTTCCGGCAGTTTGAGCTGTCCACCGGCCTTAAGATCATGGAAGGCTTCGGCCAGTCGGAAAGCACCGTTATTATTGCCAATCTGGCAGGCGACAGCCATAAGTTCGGCGCAATGGGTAAGCCTGTGCCTCTATACGATGTGCATCTTCTGGATCCCGACGGCAACGAGGTGGACACCGGTGAATCCGGCGAGGTTTGCATCAATATCAAAAATGGTCTGCCCTGTGGTCTGAGCTACTGCTACGAGGGCAACGAGGAGGTCACCGCAGAAACCTGGCGGGACGGCTGGTATCACACCGGCGACCTGGCGTGGAAAGACGAGGACGGCTTCTACTGGTATGTGGGCCGCGCCGACGATGTGATCAAGTCTTCCGGCTACCGCATCGGACCTTTTGAGATCGAAAATGTTATTATGGAGCTGCCTTACGTTTTGGAATGTGGTGTTTCCGCTGCCCCGGACGAGGTGCGCGGTCAGGTGGTGAAAGCCAGCATTGTGCTGGTGAAAGGCACCGAGGCTACCGATGCGCTGAAAAAGGAAATTCAGGATTACGTCAAGAGCCGCACCGCCCCCTATAAATACCCCCGTATCGTGGAGTTCAAGGAATCCTTGCCAAAGACCGCTTCCGGTAAGATCATCCGTAAAAAGCTGTAATTATGGAACATAAACGCTTAACTTTATTTGCCGGGCATTACGGCAGCGGCAAAACGAACATTGCCGTGAACTATGCCCTTTTGCTGGCAAAGGAAAATAAAAAAGTCTGCATTGCAGACCTGGATATCGTGAACCCCTATTTTCGCACCAAGGACTCCGCAGATGTGCTGGAACAGGCGGGGGTAGAGCTGATTTCTCCTCAATTTGCCAATTCCAACGTGGATCTACCGGCATTGCCGGCAGAGAGCTATAGGCTGGTTCGGAACAAAAGCATTTACGGCATTATGGACATCGGCGGCGATGACCGGGGCGCCTATGCCTTGGGTCGGTTCGTGCCGGACATTCTGGCGGAGAATGACTACCGCATGGCCTTCGTTGCCAACTGCTGCCGCCCTCTGACCCGTACGCCGGAGGATGCCATGGAAATTATGAAAGAGATCGAAGCCGCCTGCGGTCTTCAGTTCACCTGCATCGTCAACAATTCTAATCTTGGAGAAATGACCGATGCGCAGGTGATTCTTCAGTCTCTTTCCTATATCGAAGAGCTATGCCACCTTAGCGGACTGCCCCTGTGGATGCACACAGCGGAAGAAACAGTAAAAAATCAGTTGCCGGAGCTGACCGCCCCGGTGCTGTCAATGACATTGCAAGAAAAATACTTTGCAGTGCCGAGCTTATAAAACGGGAGGAAACATTATGCCAAAGCTAACATTTGAAACCGATCTGTGCAAAGGCTGCGGTCTGTGCGTCAGCGCCTGCCCTAAGGGCTGTCTGGCTATCGCCACCGAACAGATCAACCAAAAGGGATATTCCCCTGCGGTGATGAAAGATCCCGATAAGTGCATCGGCTGCGCTTTTTGCGCCACAATGTGTCCCGATTGCATCATCACGGTTGAAAAGTAAGGAGGAAGCACAATGGCAGAACGTGTACTTATGAAGGGTAACGAGGCCATCGCAGAGGCTGCGATTCGCGCCGGTTGCCGTCACTACTTCGGTTACCCCATCACACCCCAGACGGAGATCGCTGCTTATATGGCAAAGAAAATGCCCAAGATCGGCGGCGTGTTCCTGCAGGCGGAAAGTGAAGTGGCATCCATCAACATGGTCTATGGCGCAGCCGCTACAGGCATGCGTGTCATGACATCCTCCTCCAGTCCCGGAATCTCTTTGAAGGCGGAGGGTTTGAGCTACATTGCCGGCTCTGATGTGCCCGCCTTTGTGGTCAATGTACAGCGTGGCGGCCCCGGTCTGGGCGGTATCCAGCCTTCCCAGTCCGACTACTTCCAGGCTGTGAAGGGCGGCGGTCACGGCGACTATAAGATGATCGTGCTGGCGCCTGCTTCCGTGCAGGAAATGGCCAGCTTGACTATCAAGGGCTTTAACTTGGCGGACAAGTACCGCATGACCTCCATGATCCTGGCAGACGGCACCATCGGACAGATGATGGAGCCCATCTCCTTTGAAGATGCGCAAATCGAAACCTACGAGAAGCCGTGGGCGCTTACCGGCACCCGTTGCCAGCGCAAGCATAACATTGTAAACTCTTTGTATCTGCAGCCGGACGAGCTGGAGAAGAAGAATTTTCAGCGTTACGAGAAGTATAAGCAGATCGAAGAAACTGAGGCTATGTGGGAAGAGTACATGATGGAGGACGCAGAGATCTGCGTTGTTGCCTTCGGTATTGCATCCCGTGTAGCAAAGAACGCTGTGGTGGCTGCCCGGGCAGAGGGTATCAAGGCAGGTCTTATCCGCCCCATTACTTTGTGGCCCTTCCCCAACCAAGCTTTGCTGAAGGCTGCTGACCAGGTCAAAGGCTTCGTCAGCGTGGAGCTGAGCATGGGTCAGATGATCGAGGATGTGAAGCTGGCAACCCAATGCAAGAAGCCGGTTTCCCTCTGCAACCGTTGCGGCGGCATGATCCCCAGTCCCGACGAGGTGCTGGAATCTCTGCGCAAAGCACAGAAAGGAGAGTTCTGAGATGGCAACAGTATTTGAAAAACCAAAGGCTTTGACGGATGCGCCGCTGCATTACTGCCCCGGCTGTCCCCACGGCATTATCCACCGTCTGGTTGCCCAAGCCATTGATGAGCTGGGCATCGAAGGCAAGACCATCGGTGTTGCTCCTGTTGGCTGCGCGGTTATGGCATACGATTATTTTGCCTGCGATATGATCGAGGCTGCCCATGGCAGAGCTCCTGCTGTGGCTACCGGCATCAAGCGTTGCCGTCCGGAGAACATTGTCTTTACATATCAGGGTGACGGCGATCTGGCTTCCATCGGCATGGCAGAAACTGTCCACTCAGCCGCAAGAAATGAAAATATCACTGTCATTTTCGTCAACAATGCCATCTACGGCATGACCGGCGGCCAGATGGCGCCTACCAGCCTGCCCGGTCAGGTGACCCAGACCTCTCCTTACGGCCGTGATGTGAATCACTGCGGCTGGCCCATCCGCGTTTGCGAGATGCTGGCTACTTTAGAAGGCCCTGCGTATATTACCCGCGTGGCTGTGAACAACGTGAAAAATGTGAATGCCGCCAAGAAGGCCATCAAAAAGGCATTCCAGAACCAGATAGAGGGCAAGGGTTTCTCTTTGGTAGAGGTGGTATCTGCTTGTCCTACCAACTGGGGCATGACACCGGAAAAGGCGCTGGAGTGGGTGGAAAGCGATATGCTGCCTTACTATCCGCTGGGCGTGTACAAGGACAAGGAGGAAAAGTAAATGAAGACCACACAAATCCTCATTGCCGGTTTCGGTGGACAAGGCGTTCTGTTTGCCGGCAAGTTCCTCGCCTATAAAGGACTGACAGAAAATATGCAGGTCTCCTGGCTTCCTTCCTACGGTCCTGAGATGCGTGGCGGCACGGCAAACTGCAGCGTTGTCCTGTCCGACACCCCTGTGGGCTCTCCCATCATCACCAATCCCGATGTGCTGGTAGCCATGAACCTACCGTCCTTGCAGAAGTTTGTGGATACGGTGGTTCCGGGCGGCAAAATCTTTATTGATTCCACGCTGATTACCGCTAAGGTGGAGCGTACCGATGTGCAGGTGTACTATATTCCTGCAACCCAGCTGGCGAAGGATGCCGGTTTTGCTACACTAACCAATATGATCTTGGTGGGAAAGGTGCTCAAGGAGTGCGATGCAGTTCCCTTTGAGGGCAACCGTACCACTTTGGAAAGTTTCATCCCTGCCAAGAAAGCAAATCTGATTGATATTAACTGCCAGGCTTTGCAAATAGGCTACGACTACTGATCCGAGGTGTATAAACGATGCTGGATATTAAGATTGAATTGACCAAGACCCCCAAGGCAAAACCTGCTAAAGGGGAAAAGCTGGGATTCGGTAAGATTTTTACCGACCACATGTTTGTTATGAATTATACTGAGGGAATGGGTTGGCATGATCCGCGGATCGTGCCGTTCCAGAACCTGTCCCTTTCTCCGGCTGCCATGGTTTACCACTATGGTCAGGAGATGTTCGAAGGCCTGAAGGCCTACAAAAACCCCGACGGTAACGTCTATCTGTTCCGTCCCGACATGAACGCAAAGCGTACCAATGCCACCAATGACCGTCTGGTAATTCCCCAGCTGCCTGTTGAGGACTTTGTGCAGGCAGTCAGCGCGGTCGTGGACGTGGATCGGGATTGGATCCCCACAGAGACGGGAACCTCCCTGTATATCCGTCCTTTTATCATCGCTACCGATGAATTTTTGGGCGTTGCGCCCTCCAAGACGTACCTGTTCATAGTGATTCTGTCTCCCAGTGGCGCATATTACGAAAGCGGTCTGGCACCGGTGGGTATCTGGATCGAGGACGAGTACGTTCGTGCTGTTCGTGGCGGCATCGGCTTTGCCAAGACCGGTGGCAACTACGCTGCCAGCCTGATTGCCCAGCAGAAAGCCCACGATGCAGGCTATTCTCAGGTGCTGTGGCTGGACGGCGTGGAGCGCAAGTACATTGAAGAAGTGGGCGCAATGAACATCTTTTTCAAAATCGCCGGCAAGGTTGTGACTCCCGCGCTCAGCGGCTCCATTTTGCCCGGAATTACCCGAAATTCTACTATTCAGCTGTGCAAACAGTGGGGTTACGAGGTGGAAGAAAGAAAGATCCCTGTCGACGAATTGCTGCAGGCGCAGAAGGACGGCACTTTGGAAGAGGTGTTCGGTACCGGCACGGCAGCTGTAATTTCCCCTGTGGGCAAGCTGCGCTACAAAGACGAGGTTATGACCATCGGAAACGGACAGACCGGCCCGCTTAGCATGAAGCTTTATGAAACCATCACCGGCATTCAGACCGGTATCCTGCCGGATACCATGAATTGGCGTGTGCAGGTGGGTAAGTAATCACCAGAAACCAGGATAAAAAAGGCGGATGCCCAAGAGCATCCGCCTTTTTTATAACTGTAAAAATCTGTGAGCTGTCTTCCAGGCAATTTGCTCCTTTTGCGCTATTGTCAGCTTCAAGCCCATAAAACGATTCAGCTCTACCACCGGGTCCCATAAAGGGTAGTCCGAGCCGAAGGCCATTCGCTCAGCACCGTAGGCATTGATGTATTTTTCCGGGATACCGTCCGGCATGAACATCAAAGAACTGGAAACATCCATGATGCAATCCGTGTCCTTCAAAAGCTCGTATGCCACATCGTACATGGAGTAGCCGCCAAAATGGGCAGCGATGGCCTGCAGTCGGGGGAAGTTATCCAGCACCTTTCGCAATTTGATGGGGTGGGAGTAATCGTACCGATGGTCGCCCATATGCAGCATAACCGGGAGCTTGCCCTGGATTTGCTCGTACATGGGGAACAGCCGGGGATCGTCAATGGAAAAACGCTGGGAATCCGGGTGTATTTTAATTCCGTGAAGGCCCATATCCATGATCCGCTGCACCTCGTCGGTCAGCCCTTCCATTTTGGCATGGACAGTGCCAAAGCCTACAAAGCAGTCGTGGAGCTTTGTCTGTCCATAGAGAAAATCATTGATGCCTTGTACCCGGTCGGGACGAATGGCCACCGGCAGAACCACAAACCTGGAAATGCCTGCCTGCTTGCCGCGGCGCAGCAGCATGGCCACTGTGCCGTCCATCTCGCCGTCCTGACCGATCTGGTAGAATTCCCGGACAGAATTTGTTGCCTTCAGCGCAATATCATCCGGATAAATATGAGTGTGTATATCTGTAATTTGCATAGCGCGCCTCGAGTTTTGAAATATAGACGATTATATCATAAAGTGCCGCCTCAAGCAAGAGGCGGCACATGAAAAACAATTAGATTTTATACATACATGGGGAACTTTGCGCAGATATCTGCCACGGTTGCCTTGACCTCCTGGGCAGTGCCTTCAAAGTCCTTGGCAGTCAGCGCGATACAGTGGGCAATGCGCTTCATCTCCTCAGCACCCAGGCCGCGGGTGGTGACAGCGGCAGTGCCCACGCGGACACCGCTGGTGATGGAGGGCTTCTGGGGATCGCCGGGAATGGCGTTCTTGTTCAGGGTCATGTGGTTGGCATCGCAGCGTGTCTGCAGCTCCATACCGGTAATGTTCATGGGCCGCAAGTCAACCAGCGCCAGATGGTTGTCGGTGCCGCCGGTGACAAGGTCAAAGCCTTCTGCCAGCAGAGCCTCTGCCATTACCTTGGCGTTGGCGACCACGTTGTGAGCATAAGCCTTAAAATCATCACTCATAGCTTCCTTCAGGCACACTGCCTTGGCGGCAATGATGTGCTCCAGAGGACCGCCTTGAGTGCCGGGGAACACAGCGGAGTTGATCTTCTTGGCAAATTCCTCTTTGCCAAGAATCAGGCCGCCCCTGGGTCCGCGCAGGGTTTTGTGGGTGGTGGTAGTAACAATGTCTGCATAAGGGATGGGGCTCATATGGGCGCCGCCTGCAACCAGACCGGCAATGTGGGCCATGTCTACCATAAATACCGCGCCAACTTCATGGGCAATGTCTGCAAACGCCTTGAAATCAATCGCACGGGGATATGCGGAAGCACCGGCAATGATCAGCTTCGGCTGATTCTTTTTTGCCAGGTCTCGGATCTGATCGTAGTCGATCAGACCGGTTTCATGGTTTACGTCGTAAGAAACCACATTGTAATATTTTCCGGACAGATTTGCCGGACTGCCGTGGGTCAGGTGACCGCCGTTGGCAAGGCTCATGCCCATCAGCGTATCGCCGGGCTGCAGAATCGCCAGCTCCACTGCCATGTTTGCCTGTGCGCCGGAGTGAGGCTGCACATTGGCAAACTCGGCGCCGAACAGCGCCTTTGCCCGGTCGATGCAAAGAGTCTCCAGCTCGTCAACATACTGGCATCCGCCGTAGTAGCGCTTGCCGGGCAAACCCTCGGCATATTTGTTGGTCAAGATAGAACCCATGGCAGCAATTACTGCCGGAGAGGCAAAATTTTCGGAAGCGATCAGCTCCAGACCTTCCTTTTGGCGGGTGAACTCCCGATCCATCATGGCTGCGACTTCCGGGTCAAATTGATTGACGAATCCAATGGCATCAATAGGCTTACCGTACATATCCTTATTCCTTCTTTCTAAAAATTACAAAATAAAACGCAGTCCCACTGAGGACTGCTCCAATACGGCTATTTACCGCTGTTCGCATCTCCGTCCGTTTGCCTGAGAGATTCGGCCAGCTAAAGAAAGTTGATTCTTGATCGCCGCTGCCTTGCACCTTCGGCACACAACTTAACGTGTTCTCCAGAGAGTCCTCCGCTTCCGGTCGGGGTACCTGAGACCTTTTTTTCTTCGGTGGGCTTGCGCCACTCTCCCGGAAGCGTCATGGGATATGAACTTACTACTAGTATACACAAATTTATAAAAAAGTCAACGCGCTAGTCCAAAATTATACTAGCTTTTTTGGGAAGCTTGGAGTATTATGGTACAAGTTGCGGTAAGGAGGTTCCCATGGGCAATTCTTTGATAGGAAACAAGGCGTTTTACCGGCGTGTACTGGTGATAGCGCTGCCGATCATTCTGCAGAATTTGATTACCAATTTTGTGTCGCTGCTGGATAATGTGATGGTCGGTCAGCTGAGCACTGCCCAGATTAGCGCGGTGACGATCGTGAATAACAATTTGCTGTTCATCCTGAATATTTGCATGTACGGCGGGGCGGCTGGCGCAGGAATCTTTACTACCCAGTTCTACGGTTCGGCAGATCAGGAGGGGATTCGCCATACGGTTCGGTTTAAGATGCTGGTATGCATTGCGATCACAGTATTGGGCGCAGCGGTGTGCATTCTGTGGAGCGATCCGTTGATCGGATTGTATTTGCAGGGCGAGGGAGACTCTGTGCTGCGTGAAGAAACGCTTTTTTACGGCAGGCAGTATCTGCTTCTCATGCTGCTGGGCATTTTGCCATTTGCCGTTACTAATGCCTATGCCAGCACGCTCCGGGAATGTGGCCATCCTATGGTGCCGATGGTTGCCGGCATGCTGGCAATGGGTGTGAATTTGGTGGGAAACTATATTTTGATTTTTGGCCATTTCGGCGCGCCTAAAATGGGGGTTGCCGGCGCAGCCGCTGCCACAGTGCTGTCGCGTTATGTGGAGGCTGTGATCGTGGTGGCCTGGACACATGGCAATCCTGAAAAGAATCCTTATGCAAAAGGACTCTACCGCAGCTTTCGGATCCCGGCAACGCTCCTGCGGTCTATTGTGGTTAAGGGCATGCCCCTGCTGATCAATGAAGCAGCCTATACGGTAGGCATGGCATTTCTGAATCAGTGCTATTCCCGGTGCGGACTGGATGTGGTGCCGGCACTGAGCATTTCCACCACCATTTATAATCTGACGGCAGTTGTATTCCGGTCGCTGGGAAATACAGTGGGTATCATCATGGGACGCATGATGGGCGCCGGTTCAGATTCGAAGAGCGTGTATGAGGAGAATAAAAAGCTGTTGGCGCTGTGCGTAGCGTCCGGGGTGCTGTGCGGCGCCTTGACGGCGTGCTTGTCCGGTACGTTTCCCATGCTGTTCAACACCACCGATTCTGTGCGGCAGCTGGCTGCCGGATTGATCATTATTTCCGCCATAACCATGCCACTTCAGGCATACATCTTCCCGGTATACTTTACCCTTCGCGCCGGGGGAAAAACCGTCATCACGTTCCTGTTCGACAGCGGCGCGATCTGGCTGCTTATGATTCCGGTGGCGTTTATTCTCAGTCGCGTGAACGGGTTTTCGATCCTGCTAATTTTTGGGATCTGCAATATGATTGATCTGGTGAAATGTTTGATTGGATATTATTTTATCAAACGGCGAGACTGGATCCAAAACCTGGCAATGAAATAAAAAAACAGGCACCCATCTGGGTGCCTGTTTTTTTGTGCTAATTAATAATCCCGATAGCTTTTTTTCTTCAGGTACTTATCAATTAACTGCTGCAAAGCCGGTAACCGTACCGGCACCCATCACATGGAGCGTACCGCCGGCACTGTAGAATGCTGCAGAATTAGTTGCGGTAATGTTGTAGCCATTAAGGATGATGCAGGAGGTATGGCCGACTGTATCCGGTGCCAGAATAAAGGGTGTACTGCCTTTCCAAGTTAAGGACTGTGTCAGATACAGGTGCTGACCGTCGGACAGGCCTACCTGGGCATCTGCAGATGTCAAAGCTTGCCAATGCACATCCTTGCCGCAGGCAAGACAGTAGTACATGCCGTCAGCATCCGGTTCCAATTGCACAGCATAGTCTTTTTGGTAGAATAGTGCATTGTTTCTTGCCACGATTTTATGGTAAGGATCTGCTGGCGTTAAGTATGATGCGTGGATTTCAGCGTTGGCATTTGTATTGGTGAAGCGGCCGTTAATCCAGAGATAGGGAAATCTTTTTATATTTTTTGATTATACCCTATATTTACAAATCTGTAAAGCCATAGGAGTAAAAAATCCGCGGCTTTAAGGAGTAAAAATATAGAATTTACCTCGCCAAATAAAAGAAATAGGGGCGACACAGGATCGCCCCTACCGGATGATTGCAACATCTTAAATTTATTTCAGCGTTGTGCCGGTGTTGAGAACCAAGGTGCTGTACAAAAACAGAACATCCTGTCCGTTAAATTCCAAGAATCTTCCCAGCATACGGCTGTCCAGATAACGGATGTCCACCAGCGTTACAGTCTTATAATCCTGCACCAACAAAGGCGTGATGGAGCTGCCAAATGAATCCCGGAAAATGATCAGCTCCTTGTCGGTGGCTGTCGTGGGGTTTTCGATCCGCAGCAGGGACTGTGCGCCGGATAAGAACACATCGTAAGGATCTTTGCCGGAAACCTTATCCATATCGTACACAGGTGTGTACTTGCCGCTTTCAAAGTTGTACACCTGACAGTCCTTTAAAAGCTGACTTTCCAGAATATACATGGGTTCCGGGTCCAGGGGCAGGGCGGCCTGGCCGTAATATACACCATAGAAGGGACGGGAAATTTCTGTTTTGGTGAAATCTTCTGCCTGCGGAGCTGTTAGGCCCATGGCTGCGCTGAGTTTTTGGGCGGTGGGCAGCAGTGCTTCCTGCCGCCAGTGGGTGTCGGTAAAGTAGTAATCCTCAGCGCGCAGACAGTCGGTAATATCAATATGGGTGGCAAAGGGCAGCCGGGCCTTTACTGTGTCAAACAGCAGCGCATAGTCCATTGCCGGATAGCCGTTGGCCTGGGCCAGATAATAGCCTTTGTCCGGAATCACAGCCATATATACCTTGCTGCCTTGCGCTTTCAGATACGTTTCGTACACATAATTCAGCCGATCAAGGGCGTGATTCAGCGCATCGGTGTTCACCGGGTAATCCAGCTTGGCGGCATAGCCGTCGGCAATATAAATGTTGTTGTTGTCCTTCTGGCGAAGCACGTAATAATGGGTCAGAGATTTTAACTGACGGAATAGATCTCTGCCGGGAAACTGATCCAGAGTGTAGTTTTCGAAGGCAGTCATGAATTTGCCGTCGGAGATGGTCTGCGTGCTTAATTCCGGAAACTGGGCCAAGGGACGGCGCTCTGCTTCAGAAGTGGCCTTTGCCGGACAAAACCAGGCAAGGCCGGTGAGTGCTGCCCACAGGATCAAAAGAGAGGCTGCGCCAATAGCGCGAATTTTATTCGTCATCACACAGCCCTCCTTAGAAACGGAAATACAGGAACGGATTAAAAGAGCCGTCCACCAAATATGCGGTGCATACTAAAAGCAGTGCGATCAGCGCGACGGGCTCTAAAATCGCGCCCACAGGCTTGCTTTCCAGCTTAGATGCCCAGTGCTTCAACAAGGGCGTGGAGCCGATGAAGCCGGCAATGAACAGCACACTGTAGCTTCGCAGATAATAGATTGTCTGCACATTTGCAAAAGGCACGCCATTCAGGCCCAATATACCACCAATGTCGGTGACAGCCTCCGTCAGGGTAGTGGCATTAAACAGCACAAAGCCCAGCACCGTGACTAAAAGCACGTACACCCGTCGCAGTAGCGTTGGCAGTTTTAGCAGCGCAGGCACAAACTTTTCCAGCAGCAGGAAGGCGGCGTAGAACAATCCCCACAGCACAAAGTTCCAAGCTGCACCGTGCCACAGACCGGTAAGCATCCACACAACGAGCGTGTTAAAGATCCAGCGGCCGCGATTTACCCGATTGCCGCCCAAAGGAATATACACATAGTCCCGGAACCAGCTGCCCAGGCTCATGTGCCAGCGGCGCCAAAATTCCGAAACAGATTTGGATAGATACGGGTAGTTAAAGTTCTCAATAAATTGGAAGCCGAATATCTTGCCCAAGCCGATGGCCATATCGCTGTAGCCGGAGAAATCAAAGTAAATATGCAGCGTAAAAGCAATGGCATACATCCAGTAGAACAGGACGGTCTTTTCTGCTGTTGCCCGGAAAATGTTGGTCAGCTCGCCCAACTGGTTGGCGATCAGTATTTTTTTGGCAAGGCCCACAAGGAATCGGCGCAGACCTAAGGCGATCTTCTCCCAGCTATGCTCCCGGTTGTCCAGTTCCCGGGCAACGTCCACGTACCGGACGATGGGACCGGCGATCAGCTGGGGGAACAGCGCCACATACGCACCAAAGTTAATGGGGTTTTTCTGTACCTGGGCATTGCCCCGGTACACATCCACCGTATAGCTTAAGCACTGAAAGGTATAGAAGCTGATGCCGATGGGCAGCGCCAGTCGCAGCAGCGTCATATTCAAACCGGTAACAGCGTTCAAAGAGGTGATAAAAAAGTCCGCATACTTAAAGATCGCAAGAAGGCTTAAACTGACCACCACGGATATGATCAGCCACAACCTTTTTTGGCTGGGTTTGGTGCATTTGCCGATGGCCAGACCGCAGCCATAGAAAAGGGCGATGGTGGCGATCATCAAATATACGTATTTCGGCTCGCCCCATCCGTAGAAAACAAGACTGAATACCAGCAGGATCAGATTTCTGACTGAGGTCAAAAAGCCGTCAGCGGTTGCCTGCCAGCGGCCGCCGGTCAATTTTTCGGTAAGCTTAGGTACCAACGGCGCGACGGTGCGCTTCAGCAGCCAAGGCGGCAGGAAGTAGGTAATCAGCACCGCAGGGAAAAAGTAATATAAAAATGGAATGCTGGAAAATAGCATATTGCTGTCCTCCAAAGTGAGTTATATGATCAGTATACCACAAAATCAAAATAAGGAACGAAAAAGCAGCGGATATTCCGCTGCTTTTTCGTTGTGATGCAAATTAGCCTGTGATAGCTTCGTTGTACTTCACATCTGCGTTGGCATATGCTGCGGTCAGCGCACTCTCAAAGGGGTTAATGGCATCGTTGATGCCGAAGCAAGCCAGAACATACTCGCTGTCAATAATGGCTACGATCAGCTTTTCGGGCGTGCCGCAGATCCAGGGGTTAGCGGAGATGGCATTGTACATGGCATCAGCAAATGCAGATGCATCGCCGATGACATGGAACATACCGGCAGTGAAGTTGTTGAGCATCATGGCATGAACCAAGGAAGCAGCCTCGTCCACATTTGCGATCTGGTCAGTGGGGATCAGCAGGGTAGAAGTCAGACCCTCGTCCTCAAGGCTGTAGACACCGGGAGCGCCGTCGACCATGTTGTTCATATCACCGCCCATGGCAAAGAATCTGCTTTCTTCGGGAACCTTGTTCCAAATGTTGGTCAGAACAGTGGAAGCACCGTTGGATGCGACATTGGCTTCTGTACCTTCGGTGTCGGTGTCCAGCGGAATGTCAATGTCGATAGTAATGGTGTTGGGGACGGTAGTGGTTTCGTTGCCGGCGTTATTGTTGCCGCAGGCAACCAGACCCATGACAAGCGTCAGAGCCAGCAGGATAGCGATCAGTTTTTTCATTGCTTTTGTTCCTCCAAATACGTTGGTTTCTTATAATTTTGATAAAATATATGATAACGATGCCCAGAATAACGCCCAGGGTATCGATACCTATGTCTTTTAGTCCGGGACCTCTGTCCGGCACAAGGCATTGGATGGCCTCATCCGAGCAGGCAACAAGCCCGCCGAAGAAAAGGGAAAAGGCAGGCATTTTCCATGCCGCCGGGCACACCATGCCAAACAGCCAGCAAAGCAACATCCCTAAAGTGCAAAACTCGGCTAGATGCGCCAGCTTTCGCAGCGTGCCGTGACCGGCACCGGAATTGCCTGATCCGCCGGGAAGCAGCGTTGTCAGCAAATTTTGAACACTTGTGCTGATAGTACTGGAAATACCGCCCGGCAGCAGTGAATTGCCCCAAATAAAGGCCAGATTCACGCATAAAAGGGTGATGCACAAAAAAAGCCGTTTTCGCGTTCGTATCATCCCAGAATCCCCAGATGTTCCAATAGAATCTTGACACCCAGCGCAATCAAAATGAAACCGCCGGCTGCCTGCGCCTTCTTTTCAAAGCGGCTGCCGAACACGTGGCCGATCTGCACACCGATGGCGGACATTGCAAAGGTGATCACACCGATGAGCAAAACAGCGGTGAGGATGTTTACATTGCCGGCCATAGCAAGGGAGATACCCACCGCCAGCGCATCAATGCTGGTGGCAACAGCCATAACGAACATGGTCTTAAATGCCAGATCGTTGCCATTAACATCGCAACATGCTTCGTTTTTCTCAAAGGCTTCTTTCAGCATACTGATGCCGATAAATGCAAGCAGACCAAAGGCGACCCAGTGGTCAAAAGCCTCAATGGCCTTGGCAAACAGTGTGCCCAAAAAGAAACCGATCAAGGGCATCAGCGCCTGAAAACCGCCGAACCATGCGCCACAGACGAAGCTGGTTTTCATGGAAGATTGCTTCATGCACAGACCCTTGCAAATAGATACGGCGCAGGCATCCATGCTCAGGCCCACCGCCAAAAGCAACAGTTCTGCAAAATCCATACAGTCGCCTCCGTAGATATGTCTTACTGCACGTCCCGGGGCATTATAACAGCAACACCGGGTAAAGTCAAGGTGCGTCACGAAGAATTCACAATTATAGAAAAAAGCGGAAAACCCCGCTTTTTCTGTGTGTTTAATTACCGAAAACGGTACAATTCAGTTCGGATTTCTGCCCTCTTGTCATCAGCAAGTGCACAGCGTTTGCTACGGGGGTTTTTCCGGATACGATGGCATCAACGGTCTCTACAATAGGCATCTCCACCTGATATTGCTTTGCCAGCCGCAAAGCTGCAGGCAGTGCATTCAAACCTTCCACGACCATGCCCACCTGACGGGTAGCTTCTTCAACCGGAACACCCTGACCCAAAAGCATACCGCAGCGATTATTGCGGCTGTGCACGCTGGTAGCGGTGACGATCAAATCGCCGATTCCTGCCAATCCGCCAAAGGTGTGCTCCTTGCAGCCCATGGCGATTCCCAGCCGGGAGATCTCTGTAATGCCCCGGGTGATCAAGGCCGCTTTGGCATTGTCGCCACAGCCAAGACCTGTGGCAATACCGGAGGCGAGGGCGATCACATTTTTCAGCGCGCCGCACAGCTCCACGCCATGCACGTCGTCATTTGTGTACACACGCATACAGGAGGTGGTGAACACTTCCTGCACCAGATCTGCTGCTGCGGCGTCTTCACTGGCAGATACGATCGTGGTGGGAAGATCTCTCGCCACTTCTTCTGCATGGGTGGGTCCGGACAGAGCAACCAGCTTAACGACAGGATTTTGCAGCTCTTGGGCGATGATCTGGGTCATAGTCATCAGGGTGTCGGCTTCAATGCCCTTCGCCACATCCACGATGATCTGTCCGTCGGTTACGTAAGGCGCTGCCTTGCGGGCAGTGGCACGGACGAAGGGGGAGGGAACGGCAAATAGAAGAATGTCCATACCCTCGCAGACAGTTTGGATGGATTTGGTGTAGGTGAGCTGTTGGGGCAGCTCTACTCCCGGCAGGTTAGGGTGCAGCCGTGTGGAAGAAAGATTGTCGATTTCCTGCTCAATAGCAGACCAGATCATAACGGTATTTCCGGCATTGCATAGCATTCTTGCCAGGGCAACGCCCCAGGTGCCGGCACCGATCACTCCAATTTTTTTCATATCTGTGGTTCCTTTGCTTTCGTTTTATTCTATGATATACGCGACGGTGATTTGGCCGATATATGCCGTGTGATAATCTCCGTCGTTGTGGGTGCCTTCCGTGTAGTATCGCTGCAGGCAGGCGCTGTCGATGGCTGTGGGATCCTGAGGCTGACGGTAAAGGACCTTACATTCCAAAGTCAGCGGAAGCTGCCGGATTCCGGGGACATTGACGGTCAGACCCGGTTCGGTTTCCAGACCTAACTGCATGATCTTGTCCATATCCCGTCCGGATTTGCTGCCACAGACGGAAACGATGTTTTTATCTACCGCGCCCAAGGGGATATTGACGGTAAATTCGCCGTTTTTATCCAAAAGTGCCTTGGTGTGGCGGCTTTCCCTTACGTATGCGCAGAAAGTAGGCTTTCCCCAAAGAACACCTATATGACCCCAACCGATAATCATGGTGTTTTGCTCACCGTCGGCAGCGGTGGTCAAAAGGATGCCCTTGTCAATCTGCTTCATGATCAGACCGGCATAGTCCCATACGTTCACTTCTTTTTTCATGGATAGCCTCCCGGGTGAATTTATTGGTTCTTATTATAGCCGCAAAACACGAAAAAAGCAAGTGGATTTCCTGCCTTTTCAAGGTGGCGCAAGGCTTTGCGGAATTATTCTGCTGTCAGGTCGCGAATCACCTGGCCGGCAATAATCAGACCGGCGACGGATGGCACAAATGCCACGCTGCCGGGCAATGAGCGACGGCCTTCCGGCAATTCTTCCTGTGTTGATTTCGCCGGGGCGATGGGATCCTCGGTGGAAAACAGCACCTTCAGATGTTTGATTCCCCGTCGGGCGCACTCCTTGCGCATGATTCGGGCAAGGGGGCAGACCCGTGTCCGGGAAATGTCTGTGATCTGAAACTTGGTAGGGTCCAGCTTGTTTCCGGTGCCCATGCAGCTGATGATGGGGGTTTGCGCTGCCTGGGCAGCCTGCACCAGCGCCAGCTTGCCGGTTACGGTGTCAATGGCATCCACCACATAGCTGTATGCGGAAAAGTTGAAATCGCAGGCGGTGTCCGGGCCGAAAAATTCCTTCCGGGCGGTTACGCGGATGCCGGGGTCAATGGCCAACACCCGCAGCCGGGCAGCTTCGGATTTGTCCATGCCGATGGTAGCCTGTGTGGCAAGAAGCTGGCGATTCAGGTTGGTGATACTGATGGTATCGTGGTCGATGAGCTCCAATGAACCCACACCGCTGCGGGCCAAAGCCTCCACCACGTATCCGCCTACGCCGCCCAGACCGAATACGGCAACCTTTGCGTTTTTCAGTTTTTCCATAGCCGCGCTGCCCAGCAACAGTTCGGTACGGGAATACGGCTCCATAAAATCGCTCCTTATACATTATATAGTATCATCCTAACATGAATCACAAAATAACTCAACTGCAAAATTCTCTTGCTATTTTTAGAGGAATCCTATACAATAAGCACATATGATGTTCCCAAAGAAAGAGGGGATGGCTATGGCAGGGATCGCCTTTGACAACGATCTTTATATTAAGAGCCAATCGGCCCATATCCGTAACCGGATTGAGCAGTTTGGCGGTAAGCTGTATCTGGAGTTTGGCGGCAAGCTATATGACGACAACCATGCGTCCCGGGTGTTGCCCGGCTTTCAGCCTGACAGCAAGCTGCGGATGCTTTTGCAGCTGAAGGATAAGGTGGAGATGGTAATTGCCATCAATACCAACGATATTGAAAAGAATAAAGTGCGCGGCGATTTGGGAATCACATACGACCGGGACGTGATTCGCCTGATCGGCATTTTCAGGGATTTTGGGCTGTACGTCAGCTCGGTGGTGCTGACCCGGTATAATAACCAAAGCACCGCAAGAGCATTCCAGTCCCGTTTGGAGTCCATGGGACTGAAGGTGTATCACCACTATGATATTCCCGGCTATCCCGCGGATATTCCATATATTGTAAGCGAGCAGGGTTACGGAAAGAACGATTATATTGAAACCACCCGGGAACTGGTGGTAGTTACGGCGCCTGGCCCCGGCAGCGGTAAGCTTGCCACCTGCATGAGTCAGCTATACCACGAGCATAAGCAGGGCGTCCGCGCAGGGTATGCAAAGTTTGAGACATTCCCGGTTTGGAACCTGCCGTTGAACCATCCTGTGAACCTTGCCTATGAGGCGGCAACTGCCGACCTTTCCGATGTGAATATGATCGACCCCTTCCACCTGGAAGCTTATGGGGAAACTACGGTGAACTACAACCGGGATGTGGAGGCGTTTCCGGTGCTGGTTGCCATGTTTGAGAGGATTTTGGGACAGTGTCCCTATAAATCCCCCACGGATATGGGTGTAAACATGGTAGGCAACTGCATTGTGGACGACCAGCTTGCCAAACAGGCATCCGGTAAAGAGATGATCCGCAGATATTATACTGCGCTGTGCGATCAGAAACAGGGAAAGACGGACGACGCGCAAGTGTTCAAGCTGGAGCTTTTGATGAAAAAGGCCGGAATCAGCCCTCAGGAACGGACAGTGGTAGCGCCGGCACTGAAGAAGGCAGAGCAAACCGGATTGCCTGCAGCAGCTATAGAATTGCCGGACGGCCGCATCATTACAGGCAAAACCTCAGACCTGCTGGGCGCTTCCGCAGCGTTGCTGCTTAACGCGCTGAAGGCACTGGCGGATCTGGATGACGATCTGCATTTGATTGCGCCGGAGGTCATTGATCCTATCCAGCATTTGAAGGTGGCCCACCTGGGGAACCGAAATCCCAGACTGCACACCGATGAGGTGCTGATTGCCCTTTCTATCAGTGCTGCGACCGATCCCAGGGCAGAGAAAGCCATGGATCAGCTGAGCAAACTGCGAGGCTGCGAGGTCCATTCCTCTGTGATCCTGTCTGCGGTGGACGAAAAGGTGTTTAAGCGCCTGGGTGTGAACTTGACTTGTCAGCCTCAGTTTAAAGGTTAAGACCAGTATCATAACGGAAACCGGCGGTGAGGGAAACCTCACCGCTTTTTTGGAAAACCCTTCCTTTGCAGTCCTTTTTTTGTTCCGGGACAGTTCAACTGTTCCCAGAAAAATTTTTGGAAATTTACTAAAAAAGTTGTTGACAAACGCAGCCGTGCGTGTTAAGATAATCGGGCGCGTGTAGGGAAACTATGCGCTGCGCACTGCGATGATGCAGGAGATTGCGTTGAAAAACGGTAACTTCTGCGGAGTATGTCCGGTCATCGGGCGGCTGAATTGCTCTGTTTTTGCTGCGTATATCGCTGAGACAGGGGAAGGTCGGCCTTGTGTCGGCCATTTTTCTTGGCTCGGAATGATACGCACGATAGCGTGGACAGCAGTAGTTCACCGTACCCAGGCACCATGAAACTGAGTACGTTTTATCAAGGAGGAAACACAAAATGGCAAACCAGGAAATGATCCGCATTCGGCTGAAGGCTTACGATCACCAGCTGATCGACTCCAGCGCGGCAAAAATCGTTGAGACCGCAAAGCGTAACGGCGCAGCTGTCTCCGGCCCCATCCCGCTGCCCACCAAGAAGGAAGTCGTTACGATCCTTCGCGCTGTTCATAAGTATAAGGACAGCCGTGAGCAGTTTGAGCGCAGAACCCACAAAAGACTGATCGATATCCTCAACCCCAACCAGAAGACGGTTGAAGCTCTTATGAGCCTGGATCTTCCCGCTGGTGTTGAGATAGAGATAAAGCTGTAATCCTTATACATTATAATATAAGGATTCACCGCTGCCCGCACTGCGGGGTTCGTTGGTGATCGAACCTCTGGCACCGGGCGACGGGTCATGTTGGCGGTCAAGTCCCAATGCTTGACGTCAACCAATAACCTAAAAAGGAGTAAAACCAATGAAAAAAGCAATCATCGGCAAGAAAGTGGGCATGACCCAGATCTTCGATGAGAGTGGCAAGGTGATCCCTGTTACCGTTGTGGAAGCAGGCCCCTGCGTCGTTACTCAGAAGAAGACCATCGAAACCGACGGCTACGAAGCCGTACAGTTGGGCTTTGCAGACGTAAAAGAGTCCAAGCTCAGCAAGCCTGAAGCAGGCCACTTGAAAAAGGCTGGCGTTGAGGCAAAGAAGCACCTGAAGGAGTTTAAGCTGGACAGCGCTGCCGAAATGAACGTAGGCGACGTAGTGAAGGCCGACACCTTCGCTGCCGGCGACTGGATTGATGTCACCGGTATTTCCAAGGGACATGGTTATCAGGGCGTTATCAAGCGCCACGGCGCACACCGCACCGACATGACCCACGGCGGCGGTCCTGTCCACCGTCACGCAGGTTCCATGGGCGCATCTTCTCATCAGTCCCGTATCTTCCCCGGCAAGATCGGTGCAGGTCAGATGGGCAATGAGCAGGTCACCATTGAGAATCTGGAAATTGTTAAGGTTGATGCAGAGCTGAACATGATCGCAATCCGCGGCGCCATCCCCGGCCCCAAGGGCGGTCTGGTCTACATCCGCAACACTGTGAAGAACCACAAGGTCAAGCAGGCCGGCGCAGACATCAGCAAGAACCCGCAGAAGGCTTCCGGTAGAAATCCCCAGAAGGCTTCCGCAAGAGGCTAAGAAAGGAGAACTTAAATCATGAAGACGAATGTTTTGGATATGTCCGGCAAGGTCGTCGGTGAGATCGAGCTCTCCGAGGCTGTGTTTGGCATCGCCCCCAATGCTGCAGTTGTCCACGACGTGGTCAAGAACCACCTGGCAAACTGCCGTCAGGGCACGCAGTCTGCTCTGACCCGCGCTGAGGTTTCCGGCGGTGGCCGTAAGCCCTGGCGTCAGAAGGGTACCGGCCGCGCCCGTCAGGGCAGCACCCGCGCACCCCAGTGGACCCACGGCGGTATCGTGTTTGCACCGAAGCCCCGTGACTACAGCTACACGCTGAACAAGAAGAGCCGCCGTCTGGCACTGAAGTCTGTACTCAGCGCCAAGGCTGCCGAGCAGAACATCGTGGTCATTGATTCCATCAAGATGGAAGCACCCAAGACCAGCGAGTTTGCTGCTTTCCTGAACGCTGTGGGCGTACAGGGCAAGGCTCTGGTCGTTACTGCTGAGGCTGACCAGAACGTGGTCAAGTCCGGCCGCAACATCCCCGGCTGCGAGATCACCTTCGCTAACCTGATCAATGTTTACGACATTGTCAATGCCAATAAGCTGGTCGTGGACAAGGCAGCCCTCCAGAAGATTGAGGAGGTATTTGCATAATGAACGTTTATGATATCATTCTCAGACCTGTGATCACCGAGCAGTCCATGGAGGCTGTTGCTGACAAGAAGTACGTCTTCCAGGTCGCTATCAACGCAACTAAGACCGAGATCAAGACCGCTGTCGAAGAGATCTTCGGCGTGAAGGTCAGCAAGGTCAACACCGTTCGTATGCAGGGAAAAATGAAGCGCACCGGTGCATACCCCATGGGTCGCCGCGCAGCTTACAAGAAGGCAGTAGTCACCCTGACTGCTGATTCCAAGACCATCGAGTTCTTCGAGGGTATGGTCTAATCTCAATAAAGGAGTAACGCGAAATGGCTATTAAAACTTTTAAGCCTTACACCCCTGCCCGCCGTAACATGACTGTTTCCGGCTTTGAGGGTGTTGACAAGAAGGCAAAACCTGAGCGTAGCCTGGTTGAGACCCTGAAGAAGAACGCCGGTCGCAACAGCTACGGTCACATCACCGTCCGTCATCGTGGCGGTGGCAACAAGCGTAAGTACCGCATCATCGATTTCAAGCGCAACAAGTTGGACATGAGCGCCACTGTTGAGCGCCTGGAGTACGATCCCAACCGCAGCGCATATATCGCGCTGATCCGCTACGAGGATAACACCCTGAGCTATATTCTGGCTCCCAACGGCCTGAAGGCTGGCGACAAGGTGATCTCCTCTGCAAACGCCGACATTAAGCCCGGCAACTGCCTGCCCATTGCCAACATCCCTGATGGCACTGTGATCCACAATGTGGAGCTGCAGCCCGGTTGCGGTGCTCAGCTGGTCCGCTCTGCCGGTACCGCTGCGCAGCTGATGGCTAAGGAAGGCGACCTGGCTCAGGTCAGACTGCCCTCCGGCGAAGTTCGTTATATCCGCACCAACTGCACCGCATGTATCGGTCAGGTTGGCAACCTGGATCACGGAAATGTTCACATCGGTAAGGCTGGCCGTACCCGTCACATGGGAATCCGTCCCACCGTCCGTGGCTCCGTCATGAACCCTTGCGATCACCCCCACGGTGGTGGTGAGGGCCGCGCACCCATCGGTCGTAGTGGCCCTGTAACTCCCTGGGGTAAGCCTGCTCTGGGTTACAAGACCCGTAAGACCAAGCATCGCACTGACAAGTTCATTGTCAAGCGCAGAAACAGCAAGTAAGGAGGAAATGAAATGAGCAGAAGTATCAAAAAAGGCCCCTTTGTTGCTCCTGAGCTGTACAAGCGCGTCGAGGAGTTGAACAAGGCTGGCGAAAAGAAGGTCCTGAAGACCTGGTCCAGATCTTCCACCATCTTCCCCTCCTTTGTTGGTCACACCATCGCTGTCCATGACGGCCGTAAGCATGTTCCCGTCTATATCACTGAGGATATGGTCGGCCACAAGCTGGGCGAGTTCGTTCCCACCCGGAACTTCCGTGGTCATAGCGGCAGCAAGACCGCTAACAGCAAGTAAAGTCGGATCGTAGCCATGTCGTTCTGTGAGCCAAGGAGTTGAAAATGAAAATTGTCTTCCTAAGACCGCTTGGCCTCCGACTTGAAAGTCCGGGTGGGAACGAACTCGCCCAGCTTGTGGCCGACCATATCCTCAGTGATATAGACGGGAACGTGCTTGCGGCCGTCGTGGACAGCGATGGTGTGACCGACAAAGGAGGGGAAGATGGTGGAAGATCTGGACCAGGTCTTCAGGACC
>JAZNHB010000003.1:0-21007 GCA_045576715.1 Faecousia sp.
TCTACAGAGTAGCCTACACGAGCCTTCTGCTTCTGGTCGGGGATGCAGACCATCTCAGGCTTACGGTTGACAAAGTTCTCAATAGCCATCTTCACGATTGCCTTTGCCTTCTCGCCAGCAGTCTCAGCGCTGAACTGAATGAACTCGGAGTCGGGCATACGGGCAATGGGAGAGGTGGTGATGAACTTGGTGTGGAAGCACTTACTGAGGGGGCCCAGTGCGGGGAAGATACACTGCACGTCAACAACGATGGCTTCGCAGGCGCCGGTCAGGACGACGTTTTCCTGGTTCAGGAAGTTGCCGGCCATGGGGATGCCGTGACGCATGGTGACTTCGTTGGAGGTACAGCAGACGCCGGAGACGGTGATGCCCTTGGCACCCATGCTCTTGGCGTAGTTGATCATCTCGGGATCATTTGCGTAGTAAACGATCATCTCGGACAGGGAGGGATCGTGACCGTGGACGACGATGTTGACGTTGTCCTTCTCCATGACGCCGATGTTGGCCTCGGTGTCGATGGGACGGGGGGTGCCGAACATGACATCGGAGAACTCGGTGCCCATCATGGAGCCGCCCCAGCCGTCAGACAGGCCGGCCCGCAGGGACTGGCGGATCAGTGCCTCTGCCAAAGAAGAGCAACCCATGTGGGTCATGTGCATGGACTGAGAAACTTCCCGGTCAATGGCGCGGGGTCTGATCTCAGCATCGTCCCACAGTTTCTGGGTATGCTCGGGTGCGCGCTCGGTGAACTTCTGATAGCCGAAGGGTTTGCCGTACTCCAGAAGGCCGATCTCAGCCATTTCGTGAGCCAGCGCATAAATGTCCTTGCCCCCGGTCTCAACGCCCCACTCCTGAGCAATGCGAATCAGCTTCTCAGGATCCTTGACCTGATAGTTGCCGCCCTCTTTTGTCTGGTGCAGGGTGTGCATGATCTCACGGCCGTGGTCGGAGTGCGTTGCAGCGCCGCCGGCGGTGAAGATCAGGTAGTTACGGGCAACGATGCCGTGAACATCGCAGCCACAGATGCCGCGGGGTGCCTTGGGGGTGATGCGGCACGGACCCATGGAGCAGATACGGCAGCAGGTGCCTGCTTCGCCGAAGCCGCAGTGAGGGGTCTGGTTCTTAACGCGCTGCTGCCAGGTGTCGGCGCCGACCTTGTTGGCGGTTTCCAACAAGGCGTTGGTAGCGGCTTCCATCTCTTCGACGGTTGTTGTGAATGCCCAATCCTTCAATCTTGTTTCCTCCTAATTGCGATAATCATATTCCTGAATCCGTACTGGCATACGGACGCTAGTATATCGTCCTTATTCTAATGCCTTTTGGTTGAAAAGTCAATGGTATTTCACCCCGTTTCGACGATAATTTCCTATCCCCCTCCCCCGGATGTCCTGCGTGCGCGTGAAAAAGCAAAAAATTCCTTTTTCCCAGACTTGCAATGTTATGTAAAGCCTGCTATAATAAACACCGAAAAAACACGGAAAGGGACGATTGCTATGAAGCGCCTTTTTGCTATCGCTTTAACACTTTGCTTGCTTTTACTGTGCGGTTGCGCACCTACATACGAGGTACCCTACGCGCCCACCCAAAACTCCACCGAACCCAGCGCAGATGTCACCGAAGAGCCCACCACCGAGCCTGTTACGGAACCTGCGTTGCTTTATCGTCACCCCTTAACCGGCGAGGCTTTGGCCACACCTTACACCAGCCGGCCGGTGGCAGTGGTCATCAATAACCTGAAAAAATGTCTGCCCCAGTATGGCATCTCCTCTGCGGATATGATGTACGAAGTAGAAACAGAAGGCGGCATCACCCGTTTTCTTGCCATTTTCTCCGACCTGTCTGACGTGGACAGCATCGGCCCTGTGCGGAGCCTGCGCACCTTCTTTACCAGCATTTCCGCCTCTTATGACATCCCTTCCGTTCATTGCGGTGGCAGTGTAAAGGGTCTGCAGGGTATGCACGATTTTAACAACAAGCTGAAAAACTGGGAGCACATCGACCAGCGTTTTAACGGCAAGTTCTTCTACCGGGACAAAGCGCGCAAAAGCCAGGGCTACGCCTATGAGCACACCCTGTTTACCACCGGCGAAAAGCTGACTGCCGCTTTGGCAGACAAGAAGTACAACACTGTTTACGATTCCGAGGTCAGCTACGGCCTGCAGTTTGCCGACCAGGTAACTTTGGGCGGTGAAACCGCAAACAAGATCACCGTCACCTTTAAGGGCAAAAAGACCTCTACCTTTACACTGGATGCGGCAACCGGCCTTTACAAGGCCTCTCAGTACAAAAAAGACCATGTAGACGGCGGAACCGGCGCAGTTATGTCTTACCGCAACGTTCTGGTTCTGCAAAGCCCCCAAAAGATGAGCAGCGACGGCTATTATACCCGTTCGTACTACACCCTGACAGGCAACGGCAAAGGCTACTTTGCCTGTGACGGGCAGGTCGTGCCCATCACATGGAGCCGCAAAAGCGTAAACGATCCCTTCTCCTACAGCCTTACTGACGGCACCCCCGTTACCTTGGGTGTGGGCAAGAGCTATGTGGCGATCATCGGAACTTCCGGCGCCGCAGGCGTAGCATACGAATAAAAAAACGGGCAGTCTGGCACTTAGGTCGGTCTGCCCGTTTTTCTTGCTTAAAATTACAGCAACAGCAAAACAAATTCTTTCTTTCGGGCATACTGACATTAACAGAAACAGAAAAGGAGCGATTTTATGGAAATTATCAATTTAAGCGAACAGGACTTTGACGAGTTGCTTGCCTCCGGCAAAACCTTTCTGGTGGATTACTGGGCGCCCTGGTGCGTCTACTGCCGTCGGATTTCCCCGGCTTATGACAAAATTGCCCAGCAATACGGTGACCGCCTGACAGTGGCAAAAGTAAATATTGACGAGGTCCCCACCCTGTCTCACCGGGAGAATATTCAGGTGATTCCCACGCTGGTGCTATACCGGGACGGCAAGGCACTGGGCAGCGTGACCGCGCCCGAGAGCAAAGCTGCCATTGACGCGTTTATCCGGGAGTGGGTCGGCCATGACGTATGATGTTGCGATTGTAGGCGGCGGACCTGCCGGATATACCGCCGCCCTGTATGCCGCCGGTGCCGGACTTTCCGTGTTGGTGCTGGAAAAGCTGTCTGCCGGCGGACAGATGGCGCTGACCAGTATGGTGGACAATTATCCCGGCTTTCCAGACGGTATCGACGGCTTCACCCTGGCGCAGCAGATGCAGCAAGGCGCAGAAAACATCGGCGCCCGAACGGAGCTGGCGGAGGTCAATTCCCTCGACCTGACGGCGCAGCCGAAACGCATCGACACCTCCGAGGGCGTTTTTTTCGGAAAAACCGTTATCATAGCTACCGGCGCCAATCCCCGACTGTTAGGCCTACCCATGGAACAGGCCCTTACCGGCAAAGGCATCCACTACTGCGCCCATTGTGACGGCCATTTTTACAAAGGAAAAACTGTGGCAGTGGTGGGCGGCGGCAATTCCGCAGCTACAGATGCGCTGATTCTCAGCCGCCTGGCTGAGAAAGTCTACCTGATACACCGCAGAGATTCCCTGCGGGCCGCCCATAGCTACGCAAAAGCATTAGAAAAAGCAAATAACATAAAATTTGTGTGGAACAGCACTGTGGAGGATTTGCTCCACGAAGAACGGCTGCAGGGCATCGTCCTTCGTAACAGCAAAACCGGCACTTTGCATCAGCTGCCGCTGGACGGTCTTTTTATCAGCATCGGCAGAACCCCGGCCACAGACCGTGTAACGGCACTGCCTCTGGATGCAAGCGGCTATATTATTGCCGATGAATCCACCTGTACGGCAATCCCCGGTGTGTTTGCCGCAGGGGATGTGCGCACCAAGGCGCTGCGGCAAATCGTCACCGCTGCTGCCGATGGGGCGGTGGCTGCCCACATGGCAGAAAAATATCTATCGGAACAGAAAACCCTCTGACCGCAATAAAGCGACTTGGCAATTGCCAAGTCGCTTTTTTTGCTGTTATTTCCACAATCCGTCGGGGTATTTTCCCTGTCCGGTCATCTCTGCCAGCGCCGCCACCACCGCAGGCTTGTCTGCCGCATAGGTGACACCGTACCACTTCTCCTCCGACTTGAGGACCTTCACAGTGACACGGCCCTGCTTCAAAAGCGTATCCACGCTCTTGGGCAGCAGAAACTCCGCCTTCATGGGGTTTTCGGCAACCTGTTCTGCCATAAACCCGGGGAACTGCTCTGCCAGCTGATCCATAAATTCCGGTGTGAATCCCCACATATTCATGGACACGACGGTATCGTCAGCCAGCTCTTTCCAATTTTCGCCATCCTCGGTGAATCGGATACCGCCGTCACGCTTTTCAATGCGGGTACGCTCCACGATATCAGCCAGATTTCCCTTTTCATCGGCGCAACAAACGCCCCGGGCCACACTGCCATGCTCCGTCACTGTATTGCCCAGCAAGTAGCCTACCATGCAGTATGCGCCTTCTTTCGCTGTACAAAGGTAGTCGTAAATGGTCTTGAAGGCTGTTTTTCCGTAGTAATCATCTGAGTTGATAACCGCAAAGGGTGCGCCATCCACTGCTTCCCGGGCGCACAGCACCGCATGACTGGTGCCAAAAGGCTTTGCGCGGCCTTCCGGAACGGAAAATCCCTGAGGGACCTTGTCCATCTCCTGATATGCATAGCGGATCTCCATGGGGCACTTTTCCAGACGCTTTCCCACCATCTGCATAAAATCCTTCTCGATGGCGCTTTTAATGATGATCACAGCCGTCCGGAAGCCCGCCTCATAGGCATCGAACAGTGAAAAATCCAAAATTGCCTCGCCGCAGCTGCCAACAGGGTCGATTTGCTTCAGACCGCCGTAACGGCTGCCCATACCGGCAGCCATAACCACCAATACCGGTTTTTTAGCCATAAGATGTTCCTCCTGATCGTACTTCCTTATTATTATACACCTAAAAACTCTGTGCCGTCAAGAATGATATCTTCCCTGCGCAGCTTCTTCCAGTCAAAATGCCTGGCAAGCTCCTGCGCGCTGATAGGCTGATTGGTTTCCAGCAAGCCGGCGCAATGGGCCAGCGTGCCGATCAACGCCTCCGGGCGCATCCGCATCCGCAGCTGCCCCAGATCCAAGTCTTTGTCACGCTTGCTCAGACGGCGACCGTCCGGTGACATGAGCATGGGCACATGGGCGTATGCCGGATGGGCAAAACCGAAAAGCTTTTGCAAGTACATTTGCCTTGCCGAGGATCCCAGCAAGTCCATGCCCCGTACCACCTCGGTAACGCCTGCCTGGCCATCGTCCACCGTCACCGCCAATTGGTAAACGTAGGCCCCGTCGGCCCTGCGAACCACAAAATCGCCGCAGGCCTCACAAAGATCTTCCCTTTGCTTTCCAAACACCCGATCCTCAAACTCCCAGACACCCGCCGGCACCTTGATCCGCCAAGCCGGCGCACGGTCAGGCGGCTTTTCTGTGCGTTCGCGGCACGTGCCGGGATAAACATACGTTCCGTCTGAAAGGTGGGGTGCATTGACGCTGTGCAGCTGACTGCGGGTGCAGTAGCAAGGGTACAGCAAAGACCGGTCTTTCAGCTTTTCAAAGTAATCGTCATACACCGCGCTGCGCTGAGATTGGGGCGGTGTTTCCTCATCCCAGCCTAGACCTAACCACAAAAGGTCCTCACGCAAGATGGCTGCATATTCTTCGCTGGTGCGCTGGGTATCCAGATCCTCCATCCTCAGCACCATTTTTCCGTCTTGGGACCGCACGGAAAGCCATGCCATCAATGCGGCAAACACATTGCCCAAATGCATCCGCCCGGAGGGTGTGGGCGCAAAACGGCCTACTGCCTGCATCACAACAACCCTCCCCGTTTAGCCAAAAACCATGCCGCTGCCAGCAGACCTGCCGCCATCAGCAGCAAAAGCCACGGCACGCAGCCAAGCGTGCGTCTTGGCCCGTCATACACTGCATCACTGTAGGTGTCCAGAGGTGTATCCGCCCTGTCGGCATTATAAGCGCGCACTTTTTTCGCTTGGCCGTCATATACTTCCTGAGAAGATACCTGTACCACCTCTTCTTCCTCTTGCGCAGACATATCTTCCTGCAGCAACTGTTGCTGCAGCCTGCGCAGCTCTTTTTCCCGATCGCGAAACATAACGGCACCTCCTTTTTGGTTATGGTAACATATTTTTCCCGGATTGTCATCCGGCAAAGGCATAAAAACAAAATTCTACATAATTTGCAATTGGCTCTTGTTTTTCTCTTGCAAAAGTGCTAGAATACACATTTAGCTGATACTTTTCGCGCGTTATGGAGGAATATGATGGATATAACCAAACAAGCGTCCGAACAAAGGCCGCAGCGCCGCAAACCCGGACGTTATTTGAAGCAGAAGCGCCGGCTGTCCGGGATTTTCTCGCTGGTGTATTTTGCCGTTACTTTTGCCTATCTGGAAATCGTTTTTCACATTCGGGAATTTCAAAATGTTTCTGCGCTGTTCCCGGTGCTGTTTGCCATTCCCTGCGGTATTTTCGCAGGTGCTGTGTGCAATCTGTTCCCGGAGAAGGCGGCGCGGGTGCTGCGCTATGTGATCTCCGCAGTCATAATGGTCACATTCTGCGTGCAGATCGTGTACTTCCATTCCTTCCAGTCTTTCTTGTCTCTGTCGCTGTTAGGCATGGGCGACGATGTGTTCACCAATTTCTTTAAAACCATTATGCTGGCTATCTGGGAATGCCTGCTGCCCATTTTGTTGATGTTCTTGCCTCTGGTGTGGCTTTTCTTCCTGCAAAAGAGAATGGCCCCCAAGCGTCGTTTTGATTGGAAAAAATCTGTGATCTCCGCTGCTGCATGGCTGGTTACCTACGTACTTGTCCTGCTGTGCCTTCCCCTGGCTGGTACCGGCGAGCACTCCGCCTACGCCAACTTCCACAACAACTGGGTGCTGGACCTGAGCATGGAAAAGCTGGGTGTGTTCACTACCACCGGCATCGATTTGAAATATCTGGCCGCCGGCGACCTTCTGGAGGAAGTAGGCGGCGAGGAGCTGGATGTGCCCATTGCGGTAACGCTTCCGGATGACCCGGAACAGGAATCGCCCGAAGAAAGCACTGCCGCCACCGAGCCCGCGCCGGAGGATGTTTACAACATCATTCCCGGACTGGACTTTGCCGCGCTGGCAGAAGCCGAATCCAGCTCCAAAGCCAAAAAGATCTACCAGTATCTGGCCACCCTGGAGCCTACAGAGAAAAACCAATATACCGGCATGTTTGAGGGCTATAACCTGATCCTTATCACCGCCGAGTCCTTTTCTCCCATGGCCATTCATCAGGAGCTGACCCCCACGCTGTATAAGCTGGCCAACAGCGGCTTTAATTTCACAAATTACTGGGCCACCTATCCGTCCAACACCACCAACGGCGAGTATACCAACCTGACCGGTCTTTTCCCGGATATTTCTAAGCCCAAGTCCAACGGCAGTTTCGTGTATTCCATTAAAAACACCATGAACATGAACATTGCCAACTGGTTTAACGCCCAGGGCCTTACCTCCCGGGCATACCATGACCATACTGCCACATACTACAAGCGCAACCAGACCCACCCCAACATTGGCTATGAGTTCAAGGGCAGAAAGCAGATCGGCGGCCTAAGCGGTTGGCCGGAATCTGACCTGATCATGATGCAGAACACCGTTGGTGATTACATCAACGACGACCGGTTCCACACATACTACATGACTGTCAGCGGCCACCACAACTACCGTTTCGGCGGCTATAACGCCATTGCGGACAAAAACAAAAAACTGGTGGACGCTCTGGACATGGGCTCCAGCGCCAAGGCATATATTGCCACCCATATCGAGCTGGACAAGGCGCTGGAGTATCTGATCAGTGAGCTGGAAAAGGCCGGCAAACTGGATAAAACAGTGATCTGCCTGACCACCGACCACTATCCCTACGGACTGACCGACAGCCAGTACAAGGGTATGCTGGGTCATAGCATCCAGTACGGCGGACTGGAGCGCCATCAGAGCGATCTGATCATCTGGAATTCTGCTATGGAAACGGTGCAGATTGACAAGCCCTGCAGTCAGCAGGACGTGCTTCCCACGCTGCTGAATCTGTTTGGTTTTACCTACGATTCCCGGTTGTATTCCGGTACGGATATCCTTTCCAACAGCTACGGTCTTGCCATTGCCGCCAACCAGAGCTTTATCACCGACAAGATCATCTACAACAGCCGCTATGAAAAGGTTTACTATCTGGACGAAAACTGGCAGATGCCGGAAGGTTATCTGGATTCCTATATCCAGATCGTGAAAAACCGTTTCTCCATCGCTTCCAACATTCTGAACCAGGATTTCCTGAAAAAGCTGCCCCAGGATATCATCACCGCTGCCCAAAAGGGTGAAATTTAAGCATACAGAACCGGCGCTGTCCGTAGCATTACGGACAGCGCCGGTCCTCGTTGAAACAGGTAAAGGGCGTCGTTTGCATTTTCCGCGTTGCTTTTGATCTTTCGCCTCCCTTTCCCTCAATAAAAAAGAAAACCCCACCGATGGTGAGGTTTCTTTTTTGCAAGAGAAGTTGTAAAAATATAAATCCGTCCTCGTAGAAAGGCAAGAAAAGTCAAAAGCATACCAGCAAAAGACCCGTTAGACAAATTGGAATTTGTCTAACTGTTTTTGTTTCCCTGCTCAATCGTGATTTTGATATTGCCTGTATCTGTGATAATCTCACATTTTTCGTCTGCGATTACTTTTGGAATATCAATTTTGCCTGTGTCGCTTTCAGCAAAAACAACTTTATCTGTAAGGAAGCTTCCTGTAACATTGCCTGTATCTGTTTTAATAATAACCTCACTTGCGTCACAAGCTTCAAAGTTCACATTGCCTGTATCTGTTTCGATTGTTAGTTTTCCTGTTGTGATTACATCATCTAACAAAACATTTCCTGTATCGGTTTTAAGTGAGATATTACCATATTCACTTTTTCCTAAATATACTGTTATTTTTGGTGTGCGAAGTTTTATGCCTATATCCTCGTACCATTTTTGGTCGTCAACAATTTCAATTCGCAATGTGTTTTCTTTTGCTGTGACAGAATGATTTGCATTCTTTTCTTCCTCACAAACAATGAAACTGCTTGGGTTTTCGGAAAAGATGAATTGAATATCTGCGGTATCTGTTGTGATTTTTATATCTTTGAAATTTTCTTTAATCTCGTATTCGTGCGTTTCTAATTCATAAGGTCTTGCCAAACTGTATAAAACGATACCTGCAACCAATACCAAGAGAAAAGTTGCAAAAATCCATATAATAGCCTTCTTCATAATCAATCCTCGTTTTTTACAAATTCAAGTTCCTCCGAATCTACTACGCAAGAGCCATGGAACTCTACAGGTAGATCACTTTCATTATACACAATTTTTTAAAGCCCGCAATCTGGTGGGTTAACTTTCTGCGCCCTTTTTTCGGAACAGAAGCACAAAAATTAGGCTTGACAAACATTAGCTAGATTTGTCTAACTGTATTATACTACAACTTTGTTCGTTGTTCAATGAAATCGCGCATGGCGCGATGAAATCCGAACAAGTACGGATGAAATCTGCTAACGCAGATGAAATTAAATCCGTCCTACACCCGACGAAGTCGGATTTCATCACGAAGTGATTTCATCCACCGCAGGTGGATTTATTCCGTCCGCAAGGACGGATTTAGTTGAAAAGAACCCACACTTGTCGTAGACAAATGTGGGTTCTTTTCTGCGAAAGAGCGACTAAAAGTAGTATATGTAGGGGTAAGAACGACCAAAAGTATGCTAAGATATATGTCATCACCGGAAATATCTCTTATATTCCGGCTCCGCTTTTAATTCTTTAAGCAATTCATCCATATTTTCAAAAATAGAGTTACCAACAATTCCTATGAAAGGTTCCCACATTGCAGGTAGCGCATTGTCGTGTGAGCAAATATATTTCCATTCATCTTCATCGTATTGATAGATCGATTCCAGGAGATAAGTAAACAAATCCTTTTCGTCCTTCAGTATAACATACCTCATCGAACGATCTTTTGAATAAATCACTTTTACAACTTCATCGGAAAACGCATCAAGATGTTTGTCGTACATCATTTCAACAACGGTCTCCCAAGAGGGCATTGGCGGCGTTTCTTCCTTTGAGTTCTTCTTAAACAATTTTGTAAGGAAGCTCATTTCGTACCCTCCTTTGCAGTCTTACAAGATGCAATCAACAACCTGCGGATATTGCCACAAAGTTTCTCGGTATATTGATATGTTGCTGAGTCAATTCTTTTGGTTTCATACATTAGCTTTAGCCAATAGCTTGTTTCGTTGGATTCCTTCAAAGCAATTTCCAATTTTGCTACAAAGTCTTTCTTGCTCTGTGCGTACTGTGCTTCGTGAATATTTGCCCCAACGGAAGTACCGGCTCTTGCAAGCTGATCAGTCATATAAGAACTTTTCGGTGCAGTTACACCATCAACAAGATTTACGATGGCAACAGCAAATTCGAAAGATAAGTCAAGTAATTTGTTTTCGGACATAAAAACACCTTCTTTCGAAAGAATTATATCATAAATTGTTGTGATTTTCAATGATATATCGCTTTCGCGATATGATATACGGCTTTGCCGTATGATATACTTGCTACGCAAGCGTGATATAATATCCGTTCCTTCATATGCCGAAGGCATATATCATCGCTCGAAGAGCGATATCATATCGAAGATATATCACCCGCTCCACAAGGAACGGATATCATTGTAAAAAACATTTTTTGTCCGGTAGACAAAAGAGGTTTTTTACATGCGTAAGAACGACTAAAAGTAGCGTAAGTAGGGGTAAAAACGACCAAAAGTAGCGTGTATCATCTGTTTGACAAATTGGAATTTGTCAATCTGATAAATCATTATAATACGATTCTACAATATACTTAGACCATTTATTAGCTTCAAATTCTAAACTTCTGTCCGTTCGTTTATCCTCTTCTAAGAAATACCATTGATAATAGTGCGTGATTTCGTGTGCTAACACGCAAAGAACATCTTCTAAAGAGTTACTTTCTGTAATCTTTGATGCAATTGATATTCTAGGATATATTCTTCTTTTTTCATCATCCATACTGTAGAACGCGCCATAATATATATGATTGTCTATATGATGTTGTAAACCTTGTGTATTACAAAATAAAACATTTAATCTAATGGGGAAGAAATAATACTTTCGCAAAAACGTAATGAATTTCTTAATTTCTCCTATCGTATATTCGTCAAACTCATTTCCATAATCGTAAAACTTATATCTTAGACCTGACGCTTTGGCAGAATCTCTATAATAAGTTTTATGCTCTTTTTCAATCCAAGAAATCATAACTACCTCTTCGTCAAATTCAAGTTTGTCTAACTGATTATACCATAATTTGTTGTTGTTTTCAATGATATATCGCTAACGCGATATGATATACGGCAATGCCGTATGATATACTTGCTTCGCAAGCATGATATAATATCCGTTCCTTCATACGCGAAGCGTATATCATCTGCGAAGCAGATATCATAGCGTCAGCTATATCACCCGTTCCGCAAGGAACGGATATCATTGAAAAAAGTCACCTTTGTCAGTAGACAAAAGTGACTTTTTTCGTGGAGCAGGTAAAGGGAGTCGAACCCTCCTATCGAGCTTGGGAAGCTCGCGTTCTACCGATGAACTATACCTGCGCAGTTTCCTTATTATAGCAGAGGCGTCTGTAGAATGCAAGGGATTTTTGTACGAGTCGGAATTGTGGATTTTTTGTAAATTCCTTTTTCTGTTTACGGCTTGTTCATAAGCGGAAAGTATGATATAGTTATTATACTGGAAAAAATTGCACTTTTAGTTTACGCGGAAGGGCGGGGTAAGCTGTGTTTGGGTATGTTGCCGCCAATGGCTCGGAGCTGGATAAGCAGCAAAAAAAGCGCTACAGCGCAGTATATTGCGGCATCTGCCGGAACATTCGTGACGGCTGTTCCAACCTTGCCCGTTTAGGACTAAGCTATGATATGGCATTTTTGGCGCTGCTGCTTATGAGTTTATATGAGCCGGAGGAAGCCGGCGGCAAGCACGCCTGTGTGCTTCACCCGGCAAGAGCCTGGGTGGACAACGAATACATCCGCTACGCCGCGGATATGAATGTGGCACTGGGTTATTATAACAGTATGGATGATTACCGGGACGAAGGAAAATACTCCGCCAAAGCCGCAGCGCAAATTTTTGCAAAGCCGCTGCCCCGGATCCAAGAAGAGTACCCCCGGCAATGGGGTGCCATTGCCGAATGTATCGACACCCTTTCCCGGTTGGAGCAGGAAAATTGCGCAGACGCAGACCTGTGCGCCGGCTGTTTTGGAACTTTGATGAGCGAGATTCTGGTGTACCGGGAAGATCGCTGGTCCCAGGAGCTGCGCCAGATGGGCATGGCGCTGGGTCGCTTTATTTATCTGGCAGACGCTGCGGTGGATTACCGCCGCGACCAAAAAAAGCAGCAATCCAATCCTTTCCTCGCTATGGGCATGGCCCAGGACTGGAAGTGCTGGGAAGAATATCTGGTGCTGGCCATGGGCCGCTGCACCCGGCACTATGAACGCCTGCCGCTGGTTCAGGACAAAGCACTTCTGGATAACATTCTTTACAGCGGAATCTGGCTGGAATACAGAAGACGGCAGGGGCGCAAAGCAGCACGGGAGGTAACCGATGAATCAGGATCCCTATAAGGTGCTTGGGGTCAGTCCCAATGCAACCGACGAAGAAATCAAAAAGGCCTATCGCAAGCTGGCCATGAAATACCACCCGGACCGCAATCCGGGAGATGCGGAAGCCGCCAGAAAAATGCAGGAGGTGAACGCTGCCTACGACCGGCTTAAGAATCCTGACAGCTATCGCCAAAGCGGCCCCACCGGCGCAAACAGCGGCTATGGCAGCTATGGCTACGACCCCTTTGGCGGCGCTTGGCAGCATCAACATTCCGGCGCAGATCAATATCAGCGCTCGGCCCATCAGTACATCCGCTTCGGAAGATACCGGGAGGCCCTGAACGCGCTGAACAGCAGCCCCGAACGAAATGCCCGCTGGTATTACCTTTCTGCTTTAGCCAATGACGGCTTGGGCAATCAGGTGACTGCTTTGGAGCATATTCGCAGAGCTGTCTCCATGGAACCGGACAACCGGGAATATCTGCGCACACTGGAGCTGATTCAAAACGGCGGTGCCGCATACCGTCAGCAGGCCCAGGGCTTCGGCGGCTATCACATGTCAGGCAATTTGTGGTCCTGGTGTCTTTGCCTGCTGGCTCAGATGTTTTGCTGCCGGGGCAGAATCTTCTGCTGCTGAGGCTTTTTTGAAAAAAAGGCTGACAATTGGAACAAAGTATGTTATACTGTTGTATAACTTAAACGATACCATCGAAGCAAGGAGGCGTTTGCTTTGAAATATTGGCGCGGTTATCTAGTGGCAGCGATTCTTGCCGCCATCTCCTGGGCAATGGTCCAGTTTGCGCAGACCCACAGCGTCTTAATAGATATGGTCTATCCGTATATGACCCGTCTGGTGGTAACCTCCATGGCGGCATGGACAGCAGATATGGCTTTCTGCCTGTGGCAGGTTTTACTGATCGGCATGGTGGTGGCTGCTATGGTGACCATGATCCTGATGATTCTGCTGAAGTGGAATTTCTTTCAGTGGCTGGGTTGGGTCCTGGCATCCATCAGCTGTGTGTTTTTGCTCCACACCACCCTTTATGGTCTGAACCGCTACGCATCTCCTCTGGCGGACGATATCCGCTTGGAGATCTCCGACTACACAGTTTCCGAATTAAGTGAAGCCACGCTCTTTTTCCGGGACAAGGCAAACAGTCTGGCAGGAGAACTCCCCCGGGATGCCAAAGGAAATCCGGATATCGGCTCCTTTGAGGAGCTGGCAGAAAAGGCTGGCAACGGCTTTGAAGTTCTTGCCTATGAGCAAGCTATTTCCGTCTTTGCAGGCTCTACCGATCCGGTGAAAAAGCTGGGTTGGACAGCCTTCTACCGGGGGCAGTTTGGCGTGACCGTCGCCCTGACCGGTGAAGCTGCCGTCAACCCCCATGTGCCCAGCGCGATCCTGCCCTTTGCCATGTGCAACGAAATAGCCCATCGCATGAGCATCTACTCCGACGCAGACGCAGCCTTTGCCGCTTTTCTGGCTGGCACTGCCAATCCTTCCAAGGCATTTCAGTATTCCTCTTACCTGATGGCCTACAACTATTGCTATGCAGCCTTGTCCGCTATCCCCACCAGCACTGCCCAGGCTTGCGCACAAGAGGCAGAGCAGGGTGTGAATGCGCAGCTGCAAGCTGATCTAAAGAGCTATGAAAAATTCTTTGGTGAAGCAGAGGCGGCAAATAACCGAGCAGAGATCCCTGAAGCTGTCAAGGACGAAAATTCTCCCATCAGTTTTTCTGAGTATTCCAGCGCTGCAGACTTGCTGACCAACTGGTATATTCAAACCTATATCGTCCCTCAAAACGTGGAAGAAGAACAGCCATTCAGTCCGCTGGATCCTTCTCAGGTGGATTTGTCCGGTCTGGTGAACGCAAAGAAATGAGCCTGGAAATGAAAAATGCCTTATTGGAGGGTTTGCCGCTGCTGGATCTTCAGCTGCCTGAGCAAACCGTTGACCGCCTGTGTGCCTTTGGAGATGCGGTGATCCGGCAAAACCAGGTTATGAACCTGACTGCCATCACAGAGCCGGCGCAAGTAGCGCGGCTGCACCTTTTGGACAGTCTGTCGCTGCTTACCGTACAAGATATGCGCGACAAAAGCGTCATTGACGTGGGCTGCGGTGCCGGCTTCCCGGGCGTTCCCCTAAAGATTGCCTGCCCGGAAATGCAGCTGACATTGCTGGATTCTCTGGGAAAACGAATGACATGGCTTTCACAAGTGCTGCCGGAGCTCGGCCTGGACGTCCACTGCGTCACCGCAAGAGCCGAGGAGTACGTTGCAGGATGCCGGGAGCGTTATGATATTGCCACAAGCCGCGCCGTGGCAAGGCTGAACATCCTGCTGGAGCTGACCGCGCCCTATGTAAAAGTAGGCGGCAAGGTGCTGGCCATGAAGGGTGCCGCTGCGCTGCAGGAATTGAAAGAGTCCAAAAATGCTGTCCGCCGTCTGGGTCTGGAGGAAGAAACAGTTTCCCAATTCAACATAGACGGCACCTCCCATTCAGTGATCGTGCTGCGCAAAGTCGCGCCCACGCCGCCGCAACACCCACGACGCTATGCAAAAATCAAACAAACACCGCTATGACAAACGCAGCCGGGCTGATATCAGCACGGCTGCGTTTCCTATTGGGCTTTATGTAGCTCTTTGCAGAATTTTTGCAAGATATGGTGTTTTGTAAGAAAAATAGCGCCAACATTTTGTGTTTCGACGGATTTCGCATGAAATTTGTGGTATGTTGTTGGTGCGACGCGAATCCAGCCGGGCGCTACTGCTGCTCATAGCGCCTGCGCCCCAGACATACGGTAACCACAGTCGCGTCGTCCTCTGTGCTCCGCTGCCCACAGGTCAGAATGCTCCTTGCCAGCTCCCCCGGCGACAACATAGCGTTTTGCAGGCAGCAATTTAACGCTTGCTCCTGCCCAATGCCATCGCTGACCAGCAGCAGAAGCTCCCCCCGACGCAGGGACAGCTGATGCGTCGTCTCCCCGCTGTCAAACAAAGACAGGCCCGGAGGCGGCCCGGCTGTCCCGATTTTTTCCGCCCCGTAAGCGGATACCAGATAACTGGGCGCAGCGCCCCATTTATACAATGTTGCCCGGCCGCTGTCCAGTCCGATCTCCAAAAGCTCAGCCGTCACCGCCCCGGCCCGGCCACGAAGGGCGCACAAACTGTTCAGACTGCGCAGGGCGTATTGCGCCGGATACCCCGCGCTGAGCAGCCGCCGCAGCAGCTCCGCTGCCGCTTTTCCCTCCTGTACCGCCCCCAGACCGGTGCCCATTCCATCGCATAGAAGCACGTAATATCGGCATTGCGTCCCCGGGAACATCACACAGCGGTCCCCGTTATCCTGTGCCGGGCGGTTGGCATAAATATGTACCTGAGGCGCAAAGCAAACTTCCGTTACCTGATTTTTTCGTCCCAGGCCATCGGACAGCTCCTGTAAGTATTCCGCCAGAAACCGGTACTGCTGCACCACTGCCGTCCTGTACTCCTGCTGCCGCTGCCGATCGGCGCGAATCATACGCAGCTGTTCCTGGCTTCTGTGAAGCTGCGCCAAAAGCCGTCCGCTTTTGCGGCAAACAACGGGTAGCTCCTCCGGTGTCATAAGTGGCTTGTGCAAAACAGACACAGGCATCTGAGAAAGGCGTTGCGTATCTTTGCAGCTTTTGCGGCAGGGACAGCCGCTGCAGGCTTGCTCCGCTGCCCGGGCAACCAACGCAGCCTCGTCCACCGGCACAGTGGGCGTTTCCAACAAAAGCTGTTCTGTCTGCGCCAGAACCGATGCCACCATTTCCAGACGCACTTGGGTCATGCCAGTCTCTGCGCGACGGTTTGCCAGCTTTGTTGGCGGTGGTAAAAGCACGCCAATGATACCTCCAACCAGCAAGCCACCCAAAGCCATGGTTTCCGGATGTCCGCTAAGCATGCCAACCAGAAGATACACCGATGCCGGCACCAATGCGCCCAGCCACTTGGGATACCGTGGCAAAAACCGGACAAGATACCCTGCGCAAAGCACAGCCGTCATACTCACGGAGCTGACCTGCGACAAATCCAGCGCCAGTCCCCCAAGGGCCGCGGCAGGGAATGTGCCCATCACAGCCAGCACCGCGGCAGCAGGAAATCCTAGGCTTAACTGAGGCAGCGGTGCCAGCTGCGCCAAAGCCAACATGCATAAGCCGCAGCACAGCCAGTCCACCACCGGACTGCGGGCCCGCAGGGCCTTACGGAACAGCCATGCGCCGGCTGCGCCCAAACTGACCCGAATCAAATAACTGCCCACACCGGTGGTATCCGCCAACCACGTCTGAAAGATCACACCGGTGGCAGACACGATCAGTCCCGATAAAGCCGGCAGCAGCAACGGTGTTTCCGCAATTAACCGGGTCTCCCCAAAAAGCAGCGCCAAAACCAGCCCGGCTGCGATCCAGCAAACGCCCTGATATCCGGCACTTCCCCAAAATACCAGATATCCGATTCCGCCGCCCAATGCACTGAGCACCGCCGACCAGCCGCTGCAGGCACAAACAAGACACATGGCCAGTGGCAGCGCCACATGGTTCAAGCTGGCGGCGCTCAGACCGAAGCCTGCCAGAACACAGGCGGCTGCCCGAGCAACGATCTGTACCTTTGGATCCAGCATCAGCTGGCGCAGTCTGTACCGGCTCCGCCGGGTATAGGAGCGCAGGGTCATCATCATATGTAAACACTACCTTTCCGCATGATAGTTTGATGGTATCACGCAGTGGCTGATAATTTTGTCGGTTCCGGCAGACGCTTTCCAAAGAAAAATAAATTTTTTCTTCTCTTTTTCGTTCATTTGTGTTAAAATAATTTTATCCTGGGTGCGGAGGTCATGAATATGCCAAGAACCAGTAATAAGGCCCGATTGATCGTGGACTTTGTAAATCAATTTACCGCCGAAAACGGATATGCGCCGTCTATTCGCGAGATCGGACAGGCTGTGGGCCTGCGCTCCACCGCTTCCGTCAGCTACCACCTGCAGCAGCTGCAGGCGCAGGGTTTGTTGCGCAGTCCCGGCGGCAAGGGCAGCAAACGCTCTGTTGTAGCCGCACGGCGCCCCTATCAGATTCCGGTGGTGGGCACAGTCACTGCAGGCATGCCCATTCTGGCTGTGGAAAACCAGGAGGGCACCATGGCATGGGAGGGCGATCCCGATTGCTTTGCCCTGCGGGTACGGGGTGACAGCATGATAAATGCCGGCATTTTCAGCGGCGACAAAGTGGTGGTTCGTCCCCAGCCCACCGCTGACAGCGGGCAGATCGTGGTGGCGCGGATCGGTGACGAGGCAACCGTGAAGCGGCTGTCGCTGAAAAATGGGCAGGTTTGGCTTCTGCCGGAGAACCCCAATTATCCTCCCATCGACGGCTTAGAAGCAGAGCTTGTGGGCATTGTAAAGGCCGTTATTCGTGAGTATTGAACCAACGGGCATGCGCTTGCATGCCCGTTGGTTATCTGCAATGCTTAAAATGTTGCAAAAACGGAAAATTTTGCAAAAGTAATTGCATTTTTTCGCTAAGTATGGTATACTGTCCGGGCATTAAATGGAAAATGTCAAAAAATCACCACCGGCGAAGAACGCTGGCAAAAAATGAAAGGGGTATTTGAAATGTCTCATAAGTATGTTTACCTGTTTACCGAAGGCAACGGTTCCATGCGTGAGCTCCTGGGCGGCAAGGGCGCCAATCTGGCGGAAATGACCAACATCGGTCTGCCTGTTCCTCAGGGCTTTACTATTTCCACCGAAGCCTGCACCCAATACTACGAGGACGGCCGTCGCATTAACGACGATATCCAGTCCGAAATCATGGCGAATGTTACTAAGCTGGAGCAGATCACCGGCAAGAAGTTCGGCGATAAGGAGAACCCCCTGCTGGTCTCCGTTCGTTCCGGCGCCCGCGCCTCCATGCCCGGCATGATGGACACCATCCTGAACCTGGGTCTGAACGAGGAAGTCGTTGAGGTCCTGGCTACCAAGTCCGGTAATCCCCGTTGGGCTTACGACTGCTACCGTCGTTTCATTCAGATGTACTCCGACGTGGTTATGGAAGTGGGCAAGAAGTACTTTGAAGTCCTCATCGACGAGATGAAGGAACGCAAGGGTGTCACCCAGGACGTGGACCTGACCGCTGAGGACCTGAAGGAGCTGGCTGGCCAGTTCAAGGCAGAGTACAAGTCCAAGCTGGGCACCGACTTCCCCTCCGACCCTGTGGAGCAGCTGATGGGCGCTGTTAAGGCTGTGTTCCGCAGCTGGGACAACCCCCGTGCTAACATCTACCGCCGTGAAAACGATATCCCCTACTCCTGGGGCACTGCCGTTAACGTGCAGTCCATGGCCTTCGGCAACATGGGCGACGATTGCGGTACCGGCGTTGCTTTCACCCGTGACCCCGCCACCGGCGCCAAGGGTCTGATGGGTGAGTTCCTGACCAACGCACAAGGCGAAGACGTGGTTGCCGGTGTGCGTACACCCATGCCCATCTCCGAAATGGCTGACAAGTTCCCCGAGGCATTTGCCCAGTTCCAGAATGTCTGCCAGATCCTGGAGAATCACTACCGTGATATGCAGGACATGGAGTTCACCGTGGAAAACGGCAAGCTGTACATGTTGCAGACCCGTAACGGTAAGCGCACCGCGCCTGCCGCTTTGAAGATCGCCTGCGATCTGGTTGACGAGGGCATGATCGACGAGATGAAGGCTGTTGCCATGATCGATCCCCGTAACCTGGACACCCTGCTGCATCCCCAGTTCGACGCAAAGGCTCTGAAGGCCGCTGCCCCCATCGGCAAGGCTCTGCCTGCTTCTCCTGGTGCTGCTGCCGGTAAGATCGTGTTCACCGCCGAGGATGCCAAGGAATGGGCTGCCCGTGGCGAAAAGGTCGTTCTGGTTCGTCTGGAAACCTCTCCTGAAGATATCGAAGGCATGATGGCTGCTCAGGGCATTCTGACCGTTCGCGGCGGTATGACCTCCCACGCTGCCGTTGTCGCCCGTGGCATGGGTACTTGCTGTGTCTCCGGCTGCACCGAGATCAACATGGACGAGGAGAACAAGGTGTTCACTCTGGGCGGCAAGACCTTCCACGAAGGCGACGAACTGTCCCTGGATGGTTCCACCGGTAACATCTACGCTGGGCTCATTGCTACCAAGGATGCAGAGATCGCCGGCGAATTTGGCCGCATCATGGCTTGGGCCGATAAGTACCGCACCCTGAAGGTCCGCACCAATGCCGACTCCCCCCGTGATGCCAAGAAGGCTCGCGAGCTGGGCGCAGAAGGCATCGGCCTGTGCCGTACCGAGCATATGTTCTTTGAAGAAGGCCGCATCGGACCTTTCCGTGAAATGATCTGCTCTGACACTGTGGAGGAGCGCGAGGCAGCTCTTGCTAAGATCCTGCCCATGCAGCAGGCTGACTTCGAGGGTCTGTACGAGGCTATGGAAGGCATGCCCGTTTGTATCCGTTTCCTGGATCCCCCGCTGCATGAGTTCGTTCCCACCACCGAGGAAGACATCGCTGCTCTGGCTGCTACTCAGGGCAAGAGCGTTCAGAGAATCAAGGACATCATTGCATCCCTGCACGAGTTCAACCCCATGATGGGTCACCGTGGCTGCCGTCTGTCTGTCACCTACCCCGAGATCGCTAAGATGCAGACTAAGGCTGTCATCCGCGCTGCTCTGAACACCAAGAAGGCTCATCCCGACTGGCCCATGGTCCCCGAGATCATGATTCCTCTGGTCGGCGACCACAAGGAGCTGAAATTCGTTAAGGATATCGTTGTTGCTACCGCTGACGCTGAGATCGCTGCCGCCGGCATCGAGCTGCACTACGAGGTCGGTACCATGATCGAGATCCCCAGAGCTTGCTTGACCGCTGACGAGATCGCTAAGGAAGCTGAGTTCTTCTGCTTCGGTACCAACGACCTGACCCAGATGACCTTCGGTTTCTCCCGTGACGACGCAGGTAAGTTCCTGAACGCTTACTACGACACCAAGATCTACGAGAACGATCCCTTCGCTAAGCTGGATCAGGCCGGTGTTGGCATGCTGATGGAAATGGCTGTTTCCAAGGGCAAGGCTACCCGGAACACCCTGCACTGCGGTATCTGCGGCGAGCACGGCGGCGACCCCGTCTCCGTTGAGTTCTGCCACAAGATCGGCCTGGACTACGTGTCCTGCAGCCCCTTCCGTGTGCCCATCGCTCGTCTGGCCGCCGCCCAGGCTGCTAT
>JAZNHB010000004.1:0-3109 GCA_045576715.1 Faecousia sp.
CCGTTCAGGAAGCCCATCCACTTGGTGGCGAACTCTTCAACCTTACGGCAGTTGATTTCGGTGATGTTGTACTGATTCTTGTACTGCTCCAGGTTCCAGCCGTACCAATTCTCGTTCTTTGCGAGCTTGTAGTGAGAGCCGGCCTCAAACTCAACGAGCTTGTAGGGGCCCCAGCTAGCGGTGGTAGCCAGAGAGGAGTTGTAGTTGGAGGTCCACAGAGTTGCGCCGTCAGCGGGAGCAATCTTGGAAGCCTCGTACTTAGCCTTGTGCACAACGGGCAGGCTGGAGAAGTAGTAGGGAGCCCAAACGGACAGGCTGCCGTCTTCCTTCAGGAAGGAGTAGGGCTTATCCAGGCACAGAACGATAGCGTTCTCGCCTTCCACAGCGTAGATACCAACGTCTTCCCACTTAACGTCACGGACAGTGTTCTCAACGTAGACGCAAGCGTCGTAGCCGGTGCCGGGCTCCAGGTAAGCGCCGTAGTTCTCATACAGGAACTTGCCGGAAGCGGAGTCGGAGCCGTCAGCGTTGGAGTAAACGGTCTCGTCAGTGATATTAACATACTCAGGGCACTCGTTGCCAGCAGCATCCAGGTAGCCCTTGGTGCCCCACATGTTCCAAATGTTAACGTAGACATCCTTGCCGGAGGCAACAGCGTCTGCCAGAGAAGCGAAGCCCTGGCTGCCGATGGTCTCATAGGTACCTTCGGTGTTCTGGAAGAAGTATACCTTAGAGTTCTTGATCATCAGGGTGTCGTAGTAAGTATTAGCGCGGAAGTTCATGAAGTCGGGATCCAGCAGCTGCTGCATGGAGTACTCGAAGTCAGCAGCGGTGATAGCTGTGCCATCGTCCCACTTCAGGTCGTCGCGAAGAGTGATCTTCCAAGCGTAGCCGCCCTCTGCCTTCTGAGCATCGGTGTAGCCCCACTTAGCATCCACAGCAGAGGTGATGTCCTCCAGCTTGGTTGCTGCAGAGTAGTTGGTGGTGTAAGCACCGGGAACGATGCCGGCCTTGTTGATGGAGCCGTCAGCGTTGAACTTCTTGTCGCCTTCGAACTTGTAGTCGTATTCGAAGAAAGAAGATCCAATGTAACTCATAATCTGAGTGTCATTGTTGTCCGCATAGGTGAATTCGTTCCAGTTGCTGGGCATAACGGATGTGGTAGTGTTGTATGCAGCCTGCTTGAGGGTAACCTGCTCAACAGGTTGCTCTGCCGGATTGCAACCAGCGAACACAGCTGCGACCAGCACCAGACACAAAACCACCGAGAGAACGGACTTCAGGTTTTTGTTCATGATGTTTTCCTCCACATTATGAAAATTTTTGTCTCACTTTCCGCAAGCTGATTTTGCAATTTTTAATGACCGCGCTTGCATTGTTATGCAAAAGAGCCACGGGAATGTAAAGATATGCTAATTATATCGCGGCTTTATCCGCGTGTCAACCTCTTTTTTAACAAATTCTTAACTGTTTTCTATTGCTATTATAAATGTAAGATTGTCATCTGAAAAAACGAAGCATTTTTATATCCGCGAATTCTCTCATTTGCGACACTGGATTACAGCAGGTCTCTTGGTGTCGAAAAAGGTCTGGATGAAAGTCTTGTCCCCATGGGTTGCAAATATATTGATAAGTACGCGCAAATCTGCCGCTGCCGGAGATTTGCGCTTTTATTTATCCCATCATACCGTTGGCCAGGTCTGCGACTAAGGTATACATTTCCGTTTCGCTGCGGACATTGTGAGCTTGATCCAAAATACTCTGCTTTTCCTGCTCATCAAGCTGGGCGTACCGCAGCATAGCTGCTTCATTCTGCGCCAGAGCCATGCCAAATCCAATGGGGACTTTGTAGAAATCCATGTTGTTACCTCCTTATGCTGCTGCATCTAACATATTTTCAATGAAGATGCCATATGCGTTGGTGGGGCTGCCGGACACTTCTGTGTCAAGTACGGAACATAAATATTTTGTATTTTTCTGCGATTTTTATGCGTTTTCGCAGGTAAACGGCAGGTTTTGGCACACCTTAACCGCAGTCCTTAACTTGACATAGATGAATTGTCGAAAAAGGAGACTTTTAATTCTTCTTTCCTTTTCGACAAATTCTGATTTTGGGGGATGCGCAAGTGTTTGTTTAGATGGTTGTTGAAAAGCGCAGGCTGATATTTACAGCCTGCGCTCAGTCTATTTATTCGTTGCTTTCTGTTTCCACACCGTTGTTGGTCACACTCCAATATGGATATGTCTTGTCCTTTGGCTTGTAAAAGAACCACTGTTCACTTTCTTCTGATAACTGGTGGCTCGCCTCGCTATTATATATTTCAATTCTGGTATCATTGTCTAATACAATGAACAAATCGTTTATCGGCGATATTTCAACGGATCGAACCTTCTGACCGATCAGTGTTTCCCCATATTTTGCAATGTTGAGGTACATGTCGTTTTGCTTATGGTCTTTTTCATCCCAGCTTTGATAATCCTGGGTTGTAAGTAGAATTTTTCCGTTGTGGAGAATCCGGGCAAAGCAACTCACATGGATCTCATATTCCCCAAAGCGAAGAATCAGAATCTCATAGTGCGCGCCCAAATCAGTCATCACCTGTCCGACAAGTTCATAAACGGGCATAAAATCATTGTTTGCAGTTGTCATTCAGAAGTTCCTTCCTTCAGTGTCCAACCAAACATCTCTTTAAAATCTTCGTAGCATTTAGGGCAAATCCAGTCAGCATCACGGGAATTTTTCGGTCTCGTGCAGTAGCCTTCTTGCAAACATTCCTCGTGCAAATAAAACTTAGCCCAACAAAAAGCACAATGCTCGTGATCCCAGTTTTCTGAAAGCGGTTGGAACGGTATGTAATACAAGAGAATATTCTTAAGTGCTTCTTCATTACCACTCACAGGTCCAGAGACTAACCGCCAATCGTCCTTTTCAATCATATTGCTCACCGCCTTTTTGTTTATCATATCACAGCGCGGTCAAATTGGCAACAAAAAGCGGACGGATAAAAAGGCCCCCTTGTGTAAAGGGGGCTGGCAAAAATCTTTGATTTTTGACTGGGGGATTGTCACGCACCGATACATTACAATCCCTCCGTCTGCCCTTCGGGCA
>JAZNHB010000005.1:0-24937 GCA_045576715.1 Faecousia sp.
GTGGTTTACGGAAACCTGTACATGCAGGTGGACAACGGCATTGAGAACGGCTACAGAGTTGGCAGCGATGTAGATGGTGTTGGCGGTGTTGGTCTGAGCTTGCTTGATGTCATGGGCAAGATCAATGAGAAGTGGTCCGACTACGAGGATACACAGGCCATCATTACCACCGCAGCTACCCAGTGGGTGCAGTGGGTAAGAGATGCAAACGCGGCAGCGTGGAACGCACTTGCAAACATTTTTGCGCAATAATCAGTGAGGTGAAATTATGAAGGAATTGTATATTTCCCCTGAGGCGGAGCTCTTTTCCTTGGCACCTGCTGAGGCGCTGGCCAACGAGAAAGATGTTGAGTTTGACGCTTTGCAAAGCAACGACACTCCGGCGTCCACCCATTACGGTGATATCGACGTCGACCTGGGTCTCGGCCTGTAATCCAAAGGAAAACCAATAAGCGGCAGGGCCGGTGCAATGCACCGGCCCTGTTTTTCGCCCCCGTAGGGAATGCATTTATGCATTCCGCCGTAACCCCAACGAATCCCTTGTAGGGAATGCATTAATGCATTCCGCAAGCCCCGGTTAAGGCAGGCACCGCAACCAAATGGCGCATTTCGCGACACAACAACCCAACGGAACGGATCAATCCGTTCCCTACTATTGCATTCGTTGCTTTTCCTTGATACACTATGCTTGGTGATATGAATGGAATTGATAAATCGAAAATTGCCAAGGCTAAAAAATTACGACTACGCAACACCGGGAGCATATTTTATTACCATGTGCACCCATGATAAGCAGTGTTTTTTCGGACATATTATACCTGGGGACAGCACCGGTGATGCCGGAATGCGATATTCCCCTATGGGCGAAATCGCAAAAAAATGCCTGCTTGATTTGGAGTCCCACTACCGAAATATCAAAATCGACAATTGGGTGATTATGCCAAATCACATACATCTATTGATACAAATTTCGAAATCCACCGAGCCAAATGCTGCCTGTGACGTTTCGAACATTATTGGAAAATACAAAGCAGCAGTAACCCGTACTGTAGGGAATGCATTTATGCATTCCGGGAAGCTGTGGCAAAAATCATTTTACGATCATATTGTCCGCAACGATGAGGATTATCGAAACATATGGGAGTATATTTCCGGAAACCCATCAAAGTGGTTGGAGGATCGCTTTTATTGCAAATAGTTCATGCGTCCCTGATGAAGAATCGGGGACGTTTATTCGGGGACGTTTATTTATAATACCTGCAGGAAGCGGAACGGATCAATCCGTTCCCTACGATCACACGAAACCAAACGGAACGGATCAATCCGTTCCCTGCGAATCTTGTGGGAAAATCTTATAAAAAATGCGGGGGCGACTGTACGGTCGCCCCCTAACATTTATAAAATATTTTTGCAGCAGCTATTATGCCAGAACGCTTGCTGCTGCCTCTTGAAATTTGCCGAACTCCTCATCAGTGCAAACTACCCTGACTTGTAGGGGACGCTTAAAGTCCAGGGTAAACATACCCATAAAGCTTTTGCCGTTCACCATTTGTCTTTCATTTCCCACCTGCACCTCAAAAGGCTGCACCATGGCAAGGGATACAAAATCCTGCACTTGACGGAAGGAACGGACACGGATATGAAAACTCCGCATAAAATCCTCCCTATACATTTTGCGCTCAATGCGCTATAATAGACGTAAGTTATTATACCAAATCCATTCCCGATTGCAACTTGGTAAAATGACGATTTACACAAAAACTATGGGCATATTTTGGTGAAGTTGACTATGAAATTTGGATTTTACACCCTCGGCTGCAAAGTTAATCAATATGAGACCCAAGCCATGGAACAGCTTTTACGCGCTATGGGACATACGGTAGGGGACTTTTCTGAGCCATGCGACGGCTACATTATCAACACCTGCTCTGTCACTGCGGTCGCGGACAAGAAAAACCGCGCCGTTCTGCGCCGCTGCAGACGAGCCGCGCCCACAGCGGTGCTTGGTGTTTGCGGCTGCTACACACAGCACGATCCGGATGCGGCGCAGGCGCTGGGGGCAGATGTGATCGGCGGCAGCGCTCAGCGGGAAGAATTTTTGAAGCAGGTGATTGCCTGCGCTGAACATCGGCAATGCGCCCGGGTTCTGGATGAGCCGCTAAAGCGCTGTGGCTTTGAGGTGCTGCCTGCCGGCGGACTGGAAGGGCGCACCCGTGCTATGCTGAAGGTTCAGGACGGCTGCCGCAATTTCTGCACCTACTGCATCATTCCCTATACCCGGGGGCCGGTGCGCTCTGCGCCCATTGCGCTGGCAGTGGCCCAGACAAAGCAGCTTGCTGCCCAAGGCTACCGGGAACTGACGGTTACCGGTATTGAGATCGCATCCTGGGGCGTGGACCTGCCGGACAAGCCGCCTTTGGCGACGCTTCTGGAGGCCGTTTGCGCTGCCGCTGGGGACATGCGTGTGCGGCTGGGTTCTTTAGAACCCCGGGTGGTTACCGAGGACTTTTGCCTGCGGCTGAAGCAGCTTCCCAATCTGTGTCCTCAGTTCCATCTTTCCTTGCAGTCCGGCTGCGACAGCGTGCTTGCCCGTATGCGCCGCAAGTACGACACCGCCCGGTATTTGGAAAGCGTGCAGCTGCTGAAAAAGCACTTTCCCGGCTGCGCCGTTACCACGGATATGATCGTGGCATTTCCCGGAGAGACCGAGGAGGAGTTTTCCCAGAGTCTGCAATTTATTCGCCGGTGTGGCTTCGCGGATATGCACATTTTTCCCTATTCCCGGCGGCCAGGAACGCCTGCGGACAAAATGCCCGGGCAGCTGCCAAACAGCGTCAAGGAGGATCGCTGCCGCCGCGCCATAGAGGTAGCGCAGCAAATGTCAGAAGATTACCGCGCCGCCTTTATCGGACAGCCGCTGCAGGTGCTTTTTGAGCAGCGGGAGGGGCAGTATTTTACCGGCCATGCACCCAATTACTGCAAAATATACTGCCCCGGGGAAAACCTGCACAACCGTGTATTGACGGTGGTCCCAACAGCGTTATATGCCGACGGCTTACTGGGTCAGATCATGTAGGGAATGCATTTATGCATTCCGCAAACCCAATTATTGGTGTTGGAACACAAAGACTGTTTACTTTCCCAAAGATCAATGGTACAATAAAACGAGTGAAAAACAAAAGGGGGTGACAGAATGCGACGTGTGCTGCGGCGGCTTATGGATGCGTTTCGCGCAGGAGATAAAGTGCTGCTGCTTTTATGCGTTGTGGCCACCGCTTTTGGCTGCCTGATGATCGGCAGCGCCACCAACGGCTACGACGCTGGGTCACTTCGCTATCTGATCATCCAAATATCAGCTGCGCTGGCAGGTGTGGGGGCATACATTTTTGTTTCGTCCTTCGACACGGATGTATTTTCAGAGCATCGTATGGCACTTGTGGTGGGCAACATACTGCTGCTGTTTATGCTGATTCCCTTTGGCGTAACCGTCAACGGAAACCGCAGCTGGCTGAGCTTTCCGCTTCTGCCTTTTAATATCCAGGCGGCGGAGATCTGTAAGATCACCTATGTGCTGATTATGGCATCGGTCATGGCGGCCCATCAAAATAAAATATCTTCCCCTGTGTCTGTGGGACACATGCTGGCACACTTGCTGCTGCTGTTCGGTGTGAACGTGCTGATCTCCGGCGACTGGGGCGTTTCCCTGATTTTTGTGTTCATTTTTGTGGGCATGACTTTTTCCGGTGGTGTCAGCCTGATATGGTTTGGCTTGGCTGCCGGCTTGATTGCGGTGGCGTTCCCTGTGCTTTGGGAGTTTATTTTGGAGGATTATCAGAAAGAGCGAATCCTTGTGCTCATTGACCCCAGCCGTGACCCCTACGGCACAGGCCCCATGTACCACACCATTCGCGCTATGCGCTCGCTCACCGGCGGCGGACTCACGGGTCAAGGACTGTTTCAGGGCAACCGCACCCAGTCCGGCGCGCTGTTCGCCCAACATACCGACTATATTTTTGCCGCCATCGGTGAGGAACTGGGTTTTGTAGGCTGCGCGCTGGTGCTGGCGCTGTTGGCGGTGATCATCGGTCGGTGCATCTGGGTGGGCATTCGCAGTCAGGACACCATGCGCCGCATGGTTTGTTTCGGCGCGGCATCTGCGCTGATTTTCCAGGTGGTGGTCAACGTGGGTATGTGTATCGGCGTAATGCCGGTTATCGGCCTGACGCTGCCATTTATCAGCTACGGCGGTTCGTCGCTGATTACTCTTTATACAATGCTGGGGCTAGTGTCCGGTGTTTATGCCCGGCCTGCTGCTACCAGCCATGAACGTTATATTCATCCACCCTTAAGAAATTATGGAGGCGTACACCAATGAAAGCATTTATGGACAAAGATTTTCTGCTGGAAACCGAAACCGCCAAGCATCTGTTTCACGACTATGCGGAGCATATGCCCTTGGCAGACTACCATTGCCACCTGAACCCCCGGGAGATCTATGAAGATCGCCGGTTTAACAATCTGGTGGAGGTGTGGCTGGGCGGCCTGGAGAACGGTGTGCTGGCTGGCGACCACTATAAGTGGCGTATGATGCGCGCCAACGGTGTGCCGGAGGAGTACGTTACCGGTGACAAACCTGCCTACGAACGGTTCCTGAAGCTGACCGAGGCGCTGGAAATGGCCATCGGCAACCCCATGTACCATTGGTGTCACCTGGAGCTGCAGCAGTTCTTTGGCGTTACCGAGCCGCTGACGGTGGAAAGTGCGCCCAGAATTTGGGAGCACTGCAATAAGCTGCTCCAGGAAGATCCCCAGATGTCTGCCAGAGGTTTGATCCGCAAGGCAAATGTGGCGTTCATCGGCACCACCGATGACCCCATCGACACCCTTGAGTGGCACGAGAAGATCGCTGCAGATCCTACAATTGATGTGAAGGTCTGCCCCTCCTTCCGTCCGGACAAGGCGCTGAACATCCATAAGCCCGGCTTTGCCGAATATATGGAAAAGCTGGCCGCTTCCGTAGGAAAGACCGCGCTGACCTCTGCCCAAGAGGTAGCCGATGCGTTGGTGGAACGGATAGAATATTTCCATGCCCGGGGCTGCCGGGCCAGCGACCACGGCTTTGAGGCGGTAGTGCCTTTCCGTCCTGTTTCCATGGAACAGGCAGACGGCATCTTTGCCAAGGCAATGGCAGGTCAGCAGCTGACCCAGGAGGAGATCGAAGGTTACCAGACAGCGCTGATGCTGGTTGTGGGCAGAACGTATCACCGGTTGAATATTGCCATGCAGCTGCACTATTCCTGCCTGCGCAACACCAACGAACGGATGTTCAAGCAGCTGGGACCGGATGCCGGATTCGATGCCATCGCCCAGAATACCTGCGGTGTTAATATTTTCAATTTCCTCTCCGCATTGGATGCTACCAATCAATGCCCCAAGACCATTCTGTATTCCCTGAATCCGGCAGACAATGAGCAGCTGGGCACGCTGGCCAACAGCTTTCAGGGCAGCGAGCTGCCCGGCAAGATCCAGCACGGCTCCGCCTGGTGGTTCAACGATAACAAGACCGGCATGATCGACCAGATGGTCTCCTTGGCAAACCTGGGCATTTTGGGCAACTTTGTGGGCATGCTCACAGATTCCCGTTCCTTCCTTAGCTATGCCCGGCACGATTACTTCCGTAGAATTATGTGCAATTTGATCGGTGCTTGGGTAGAAAACGGAGAATATCCCAACAATGATGCTGCGCTGAAACGGATCGTGGAAGGCATCAGCTTCTATAACGCGAAGCGGTATTTCGAAATTTAATTTCCGGGAGGTTATACGATGAACGTATTAGTGACCGGCGGTGCCGGATATATCGGATCTCATACATGTGTGGAACTGCTGGAAAAGGGCTACGGCGTGGTGGTGATCGACAACCTGTGCAATTCCAACCCGGAAGCGCTGAATCGGGTGCAGGAGCTGACAGGAAAACCGGTAAAATTTTACCGGGGAGATGTGCGTGACGAGGCATTGCTGGAGCAAATTTTTTCTGAAAACGCCATCGACTGCGTCATTCACTTTGCCGGACTCAAGGCGGTGGGAGAGAGCGTGTCCATCCCCTGGCGGTACTACGACAACAATCTGAATTCTACCCTGGTGCTGACCAAGGTGATGGAAAAGGCAGGAATGAAGAAGATCATTTTCTCATCCTCTGCCACAGTCTACACCGCGGACAATGAAATGCCGCTGAAAGAGGATAGCCGCACCGGCAACTGCACCAATCCCTACGGCTGGACAAAGTATATGACCGAACAGATCCTTTCCGGAATGGCAACTGCGGACCCGGATTGGAGCATCTGCCTTTTGCGCTATTTTAATCCCATCGGCGCCCACGAAAGCGGCCGTATCGGTGAAGATCCCCGGGGCATCCCCAATAATTTGATGCCCTATATTACCCAGGTGGCTGTGGGTCGCCGGGAAAAGCTCAGCGTGTTCGGTGACGACTACGACACCCACGACGGCACCGGGGTCCGGGATTACATCCATGTGGTGGATCTGGCCAAGGGTCATGTGGCGGCGGTGGAATATGTGCTGAAAACCAATGGCTGCGAAGTGTTTAATCTGGGCACAGGCGTTGGCTACAGCGTGCTGGATATGGTCAATACTTTTCGGCAGGTCAACGATGTGGCGCTGCCCTATGTGATCGCGCCCCGTCGCCCCGGCGATATTGCCGTGTGCTACGCAGACCCGGCAAAAAGCCGGAGCGTTTTGGGCTGGACTGCGGAGAAAACTCTGGCAGATATGTGCCGGGATTCCTGGAACTGGCAGAAAAACAATCCTCTTGGCTATGGAGAATAAGAAAAAGCACCCAATTGGGTGCTTTTTTAATGGAGAATTACTTTCTTCACAATGTTTAACTTTCAAATTTTAACTGTAGGCAAACAGAGCACATTATGCTATATTATATGTAATGTATCAAACTGGAGGTGGGAGCATGATTGCAGGACTGCAAAAAATGACCCTTTTGGATTTCCCCGGGAAGGTGGCCTGCACTGTGTTTTTGGCAGGGTGCAATTATCGCTGTCCTTTCTGCCACAACGCAGAGTTGTTTACCGGAAAGGTTCCCGAAATGATGTCAGAGGAGGCGTTTCTGGAATTTTTAGAAACCCGGACAGGCCTGTTGGAGGGGGTTTGCGTCAGTGGCGGTGAGCCCACCGGTGACCCGGGACTGGAACAGTTGCTGATCCGGATCAAGGCGATGGGCTTTGCAGTGAAGCTGGATACTAACGGCAGTCGGCCGGAGGTACTGGAACGGTTGCTGGAAAATAAGCTGGTGGATTATGTGGCGATGGATGTGAAAAATGGCCCCGGGCAATACCCCCGGACGGTCGGCTGTGATGCGGATCTGTCAGCAGTGGAAAACAGTCTGCGGCTGCTCATTGGCGGAAGCGTGCCCTATGAGCTGCGTACCACGGTGGTGGCGCAGCTGCACGATGATGGGTCCATGGCCGCCATGGGGCAATGGCTGGCAAGTCTCCTGCCGGGTAAAAAACCGGCGCAGCTTTTTTTGCAGAGCTTTGTGGATCGGGACACAGTGATCTATGGCGGCCTGTGTGCGCCGACGGAAAATGACATACTTCGCTACAAGGACATTTTAACATCTTATATCGAGAAAGTTACAATTCGTAATCAATAAACCACAACATATTGTGTTTTTAAAAAATATTTTTCCACAACATATTGACATTTTACTTTTGCTACGATATAATACGAACACCGCCGCCTCCTTGAGAGGGAGCGAACCGACCACCGCCGTTGGCGGAAAGGGAGGGTCGCCGGTAGCCGCGGACTGGGTGCTTTGCAGGCGTTTCGTCGCCAAAAAGTACTGACAGTATCGCAAAAGGCTCGGCTGTGTTCGTATTATTTTTAACTTTACATATGGAGGAATAGAAAGATGTATCAAGTTCTTAAGCGTGACGGAAGCACCGTCGAATTTGAAATATCCAAGATCAGCAACGCGATGCTCAAGGCTTTTGAAGCCCTTGAAAAGCCCCACCACCCCAGCGTCCTCAATATGCTTGCCCTGCAGGTCAGCGCCGACTTTGAAAGCAAGATCAAAGACGGGCTGGTCTCCGTGGAAGACATCCAGGACAGCGTAGAAAAGGTGCTGTCTGAGACCGGTTATGCGGACGTGGCAAAGGCCTACATCCTCTACCGTAAGCAGCGTGAAAAGATCCGCAACGTCAATTCCGCCTTGCTCAACTACAAGGACTTGGTGGACAACTACCTGAAGATCAACGACTGGCGCGTGAAGGAAAACTCCACCGTCACCTACTCCGTGGGCGGCTTGATCCTCTCCAACTCCGGCGCCATCACTGCCAACTACTGGCTTTCCGAGATCTACGACAACGAGATCGCAGAGGCCCATCGCAGCGCTGCCATTCATATTCACGACTTAAGCATGCTCACCGGCTACTGCGCCGGCTGGTCTTTGAAGCAGCTGATCCAAGAGGGTCTGGGCGGCGTTCCCGGAAAGATCACATCCAGCCCTGCCAGCCACCTGAGCACCCTGTGCAACCAGATGGTGAACTTCCTGGGCATTATGCAGAACGAGTGGGCAGGCGCACAGGCATTCTCCTCCTTTGATACGTATCTTGCCCCCTTCGTAAAGGTGGACAACCTGACCCAGAAGGAAGTGAAGCAGTGCATCCAGTCCTTCGTTTACGGTGTAAATACACCGTCCCGTTGGGGCACCCAAGCGCCCTTCTCCAACTTTACGCTGGACTGGGTAGTACCCGCTGACTTGGCAGATCAGCAGGCCATCGTAGGCGGCAAGGAGATGGACTTCACCTACGGCGACTGCAAGAAGGAAATGGACATGGTGATCAAGGCTTTCATCGAGATCATGATCGAAGGTGATGCCAACGGCCGTGGCTTCCAGTACCCCATCCCCACCTACTCCATCACCCGCAACTTTGACTGGAGCGAAACCGAGAACAATAAGCTGCTGTTCGAAATGACCGCCAAGTACGGCACCCCCTACTTCTCCAACTACATCAACTCCGATATGGAGCCTTCCGATGTGCGTTCCATGTGCTGCCGTCTGCGTCTGGACCTGCGTGAGCTGCGGAAAAAGTCCGGTGGCTTTTTTGGCTCCGGCGAATCCACCGGCAGCGTGGGCGTTGTTACCATCAACTTGCCCCGGATCGCATATTTGGCGGAAAACGAGCAGGACTTCTATGCCCGTTTGAACAAGCTGATGGATATCTCCGCAAGATCCCTGAAGATCAAGCGTCAGGTCATCACCCAGCTGATGGAAAATGGCCTGTATCCCTACACAAAGCGCTATTTGGGCACCTTTGCTAACCACTTCTCCACCATCGGCCTCATCGGCATGAACGAGGTGGGCCTGAACGCCAAGTGGCTGAAGGCAGATCTGACCAACGAGAAAACCCAGAAGTTCGCAAGAGAAGTGCTGGACCACATGCGTGAGCGTCTTTCTGACTATCAGGAGCAGTACGGCGATCTGTACAACCTGGAAGCAACGCCTGCAGAGTCCACCACCTACCGCTTTGCAAAGCACGACAAGGAGCGCTTCCCGGAGATCATCACTGCCAACGAAAACGGCAATCCTTATTACACCAACTCCTCTCACCTGCCTGTAGGCTACACCGAGGATATCTTCTCTGCGCTGGAAGTGCAGGATGAGCTGCAGACCCGCTACACCTCCGGCACTGTATTCCACGCCTTCCTGGGCGAGAAACTGCCGGACTGGAAGGCGGCCGCCAACCTGGTGCGTAAGATTGCTGAGAACTTCAAGCTGCCTTACTACACCATGAGCCCCACCTATTCCGTCTGCGCAGAGCATGGTTACATTGCCGGCGAGCAGTACACCTGCCCCCACTGCGGCAGAACGACTGAGGTTTACAGCCGTATCACCGGTTACTACCGCCCGGTGCAGAACTGGAACGACGGCAAGAGCCAGGAGTACAAGGATCGCAAGGTTTATAACATTGGCAATTCTAAGCTGAACATCAAGGAAGTAAAGCAAGAGGTGTGTGCTTGCGAGGCTGCGGAAGAAGCACCTGCCCAGCAGGTTGCCGGCAAGGCGATTCTGTTCAGCCGCATCACCTGCCCCAACTGCCGTGTGGCAGAGCAGCTTCTGAGCAAGGCAGGCATTGCCTATGAAAAGCTGATCGCTGATGACAATGTGGAGCTGTGCAAGCAGTATGGCGTTAAGGGAGCGCCCACGCTGGTGATCACCGATGGCGAGAATGCTGTGAACTACTACAGCGTTCCTGAGATCAAGAAGTACCTCTCATCCCTTTAAGAAACCAAAATCAGCCGGGCAACCCCCGGCTGATTTCACACACATATATAAGGCATAAAAGATAGGTGATTTTTATGTATGATATTTTAATTATTGGCGGCGGGCCTGCGGGACTGACGGCTGCTATTTACGGTCTGCGTGCCGGCAAATCCGTGCTGGTCATTGAAAAGGGTGGCTTTGGCGGCCAGATCGCCTTTTCTCCCAAAGTGGAGAACATTCCCGGTTTTTCCGTGATCTCCGGCGCAGAGTTTGCAGACAAGCTTACCGATCAGGCAATGGCTTTGGGTGCCGATGTGGAGCTGGAAAAGGTCATTTCCCTGGATAAGACCGCAGACGGCTTTGTTGCCAGAACAGAAGAAGGCAGCGAATTTATGGGCAAAACTGCCATTTTGGCAGTGGGCGTGAAGCACCGCACCTTGGGTCTGCCCGGTGAGGAGGCGCTCATCGGCAACGGCATCTCCTTCTGCGCGGTGTGCGACGGCGCATTCTACGCAGGTCAGGAAGTGGCTATGATCGGCGGCGGCAACTCTGCGCTGCAGGAAGCGCTGCTGCTTTCTGAGGTTTGCACTAAGGTCACGGTTGTGCAGAACCTTGCAGACTTTACCGGTGAGAAAAAGCTGAGCGATGCCTTGCTGGAAAAGGAAAATGTCACCGCTATCTTCAGCACTGTGGTTTCCGCCTACCAGAGTGAAAACGGACAGCTCACCGGGCTGGAGCTGAAGAATGAAGTAACCGGAGATATTGCAGAAATTAAGGTGGACGGCGCATTTTTGGCAGTAGGCTTGCAGCCGGAAAATGAGCCTTTCGCCCAGCTTGCCGGACTGAACGACTGGGGGTATTTCGATACTGCCGAGGACTGCTGCACCAAGACCCCGGGCCTGTTTGTAGCCGGCGACTGCCGCAGCAAACGGATCCGCCAGGTGGTGACAGCCGCAGGCGACGGCGCAATTGCAGCAATGGCAGCCTGCAGATATTTAGACTAAGAAAAAGACGAGTCTTACGACTCGTCTTTTTTACATGACAGCGGGCAATTGACAGTGGACCGCTGCGGCGATTTGCTTTATAAAAAATTTTTAGGGATAATTTAACTGTCAACTATTTAACCAAGGGACAGGGCGAAGTAGGTTGGGAGAGTTTTGTCCTCGGTTAGGGGCAGATACATTGCCGACTCCACGGGGTTGCCTGGCAGGCACTCTTGAATTTTATCTTCTGTTTTGCATAGAATGCCAGCTTGTGTTTTGTAGAATGTTGCAAAGGTTTGCAAATAGGAAAATGCCGCATCTGTATGGGTCACCGCATTGGCAGGAAGTAGGGATTTTTGCAAGTTTCTGTATTCTGTGACAGAAATGGGTTCTGCTTGTATTTTGCATTTTGCGTTTTGCGTTCTCGGCCACGGACAATCATTATAGCCTATTTTTGCATACATTTTAAAAAGGCCTTCGTGGGCAGGGACTAAAATGGCACCGGCGTAGCCTTGTTCTTTTAATGTTTGGTGGGCATGCTCCATCAGCTGCCTGCAGATCCCTTTGCCCCGATGGTTTTCGTCGGTGGCAATGGCATACAGATAGGCAACTTTTTTGCTGCCCCATCGGCAGTCAAACCAGTAAAGGGCAGAAAGCAGCTGCCCCTTTTCTTCTGCCAGCAGGCACCGGCTTTTCCGAAAGCCGGTACGAAAAAAGCCTTGGATAAATTCCGCGCTGTCACCAAAGACCTGCATCCACAAGGCGGTAAGGGCAGGGATGTTTTCTTCACCCGGCTGTTTAATAATCATAGCCGTCCTCCAGCAAATGCGCCCAGCTCTTTTCTACCATGTGATGGGGGTTATAGCTGAGCTTTGCCTTGCGCAGTCCATCCAGGCCCATATCATCTTCCCGGTTCACATATTGCAAGTGGGGATACTTCTGCCGCAAGTAACGGGCAAAGCCGTTGTTGATGGCAGGATACGCTCCATCGGCAATGTCCAGCGCCTTTTCAAAGTGGACATCAAAGGTATCGTCGCTCAGTGGCGCGCCTAAGGTCATTGCCACCACACCCTCACCGGTGCGCAGCAAAAGGCCTTCCATGTCCAACTCTTCTTTGTGCCGCAATGCCTTTGTGATGGCAGCGCGCTCCATGTGGAAGTCGCTGTGAGGGTCGGCAGCTTCCCGGATGGCGTACCACTTTTCCAGCAAGGCTTCCGCTTCGTGTATATTCCCGGCGGAGATGGGCTCTAAGGTGTAGTCCGGGTTTTGCTGACGGAAGCGGTTCAGGTGGTTTCGCTTTTTCTGAAATTTTCTGCCGGGCAGGTCTGCCAAATCATGGATGTCATACACATAGTCAAACGAGTCGCGGTCAAAGTGATAGCGCAGCTTACCCGGAAACAGCTGCTCCAACAGGGCGCAGTCGTCCTGAGAAAGCCCCACCAGACGGCAGGGAATACCCCTTTTTTTGGCATCGCGGATGATGGCCTCCAAAGCAGGTTTGGGGTCGCAGCAGCCGGAGGGGAACATATAGACGCTTTTTTTGTCAAACTGAGAAAAAACCAGCAGCTGTCCCTCTGCCAAGGTAGCCTGCTGCCGGCCCCACAGATACAGGTTCACAAAGCTGTAGGCGCAACCCCGGTGAGCGCCGCAGCGAAGATAGGGGGCATAGAGGTCTTTTTGATCCAGTGTGATGGGAGTAAAATTTAGCATAGTATCAATCCTTGGTATTCAAATTGAGAATTGAGAATTTAGAAAAAGCTGGTTAAGTTGCGGTTGCGGATGGTGTAAAACAGCAGCGTTCCAAGGGTCAGCAGCACTGCCGCTTCACCGATGGCAACATATAAAGCGTTTATCCAGAACCCACCGCCGATGTAGATGGACAATTCCCAGCCTACCAGAATGGCATTAAAAAGTGCAGGCATCAGCATGGCCAGCAGCGGATAGCCTTTTACGGTGACCCTCCGACTCAGGTGCATTCCGGCAGTAGCCAGCACCGTGGCGGCTGTGCCCAGAATCGGGTCTAACGGCAGCGCGCCGGAGAAGCTGAGATTAAACAGCAAACAGCCGATGCTCAGACCGGGAATGGCTGCCGGGGTGAAAAGCGCCAGTACGCACAGTGCCTCCGAGGCGCGGAACTGGATCGCCCAGCTGGCAGAGCCCGGCAAAAGGAAATTTTGAAAATAGGTCAAGGCGGTGTACAGTGCCGCCAGCAATGCCCCGTGGGTAAGAAAACGAGATTTATTGTTCATATTATACCTCATAGCGACGAAAAAGGGCGCGCGCGGCACCCATTTTATCGTCAAATCCATAGTTTTATTTCAAGACAGGATGGTTGCGAACTGTCCTATGCAATTAATTTCTTTGCAAAAAGCGGTTCAATGCGCCGCCGTAGAACACAATGCAAATGCAAAAATACAGCCACAAAAGGCTCAAGGCCACAGCGTATACATTGCCGTACACAGTAGATAAACCGGCAAAATACTCCACATAAATGGAGTACAGCTGGGAAAAAACCAACCAGCCGATGGATGCCAGCACCGCCCCGGGGAACGCGTCCATCAGTTTGTGCCTTCTGTTGGGCAGCACAGCAAACATGGCGGTAAAGAGAATCGTTTGAATTGCCAGCAGCAGAAAAAACCGCAAGTCCACAATGCTTTCCAAAAAGCGCAGCAGCGGATTTTCATGCAAGGGCAGCCATTGCTGCAAGGTCGTGCCGAAAACGTGCAGCACCAGCGTTAAAAGCAGCGTCAGCAGAAAGGCGAAGGTGTAAAACACGCTCATCAGCCGGGTGCGAATATAACCCCGGTTTTCCTGCACGCCGTATATGGCATTCAGTCCTTCCCGCAGACCGTGGATACCCCGGCTGGCAGACCACAGCGCCGTAACCGCCGAAATGGACAGCAAAGTGCCGGTAGAGGCGCGGTAGGTATTTTGGATCAGCCGTTGGGCAGCGGGCATCAGCGCCGTTGGCAGAATGCCGTGGAGCATTTCTGTCAGAAGCTCTGCGTCCAGTCCCGTGTAACGCAGCAGTCCCATCAGCAGTACCAATGTGGGAAATACCGACAACGCGATAAAAAAACTGGCATGGGAGGCGTACAGAGGAATATTCAGTTCAATAATACGAAGAACGTATTTCTTCAGCTTTTCCAAAAGAACACCTCCGGAAGGAAGTTGGCAATTGTTTTTGCCTTAGCTGCAAACTGCAAAGGCGTGCTGAGGCACGCCTTTGCAATATTATTCTGCGGAAATCAGATAGTAATATACGGGTTGACCGCCGCACAGCAGATTCACATCTGCATCAGGGCACAGCTCCTGGAAAATGTCTGCCGCCTTTTGGGCGTGCTTTTCCTTAATATCCTCGCCGTAATAAATGGTGATATAGCTCTTTGCATCTTCGCTGACTTTTTCTGCCAGCGCACGCAGCAGCACCTTGATGTCCTTGTTGGTGCCGAACAGACTGCTGCCGTGGATGGCCAGATAATCGCCCTCGTGGATGTCATGGCCGTCGAAGTCGGAGTTTCTGGCGGCATAGGTGATCTGCATGGTATCCACAGTGGAAAGCGCCTCGGTCAGCGCCTGGGTATTTTCTTCCTCGGTACCATCGGGGTTAAAGCTGAGCATAGCTGTAATGCCCTGAGGTACGGTTTTTGAGGGAATAACCACCACGTGCTTGGGTGTCAGAGCGTCCACCTGCTCTGCCGCCATGATGATATTTTTGTTGTTGGGCAGCACATAGACGATCTCTGCCGGAACTTTGTTTACCGCCTCCAGAATGTCCTGCGTGCTGGGGTTCATGGTCTGGCCGCCGGAAATAATACCGTCCACGCCCAAATCTTTGAATACGCTGGCAAGGCCCTCGCCGGCGCAGACAGAAACCACACCGAAGGTCTTTTCCGGTTGGGCGATCTGCGGCGCTTTTTCTGCCTCAGACATGACTTTCTCTGTGTGCTGCAAGCGCATATTTTCGATTTTTACTGTCACAAAGGAGCCGTAGTTAATGGCCTCATGCAGCGCTTTGCCCGGATCGTTGGTGTGCACATGTACTTTGATGATCTCATCGTCATCCACCAGCACAAGACTGTCGCCCAGGCTATCCAGAAAAGCGCGCAGCGCCTCGGGATCCTTATCGTTCTCTCGGTTGATGATAAACTCGGTACAGTAGGTGAAGGTGATGTCGTCTGTATTAAAGTCAGCAAAATCTGCCTGCTCCTTGGCCTCGCCGGCATCAAAGCCGTCGGGAATGACCACATCCTGCCCCTGCAAAGAAGAAAGCATAGCCTCCAGAACGAACACCCAACCCTGACCGCCGGCATCCACAACGCCGGCCTTTTTCAGCACCGGGTTCAGATTTACTGTATCGGCCAAAGCGATTTTTGCTTCTGTGATGGCAGCCTGTTGAACGAACTCAATGTGGTTGTTTTCCAGAGCCGCGTTTCGGGCAGCGGCTGCAGCCAGTCGGGAAACGGTCAGAATGGTGCCTTCGGCAGGCTTCATAACTGCTTTGTAAGCAGCGTCTACGCCTTCCTGCAGCGCTTCTGCCCATAGCACACCGTCTGCACACTCGGCACCCTTCAGCCGCCGGGAGATGCCCCTGAACAGCAGCGACAGGATCACGCCGGAGTTGCCCCGGGCGCCCCGAAGCATGGCAGAGGCGCTGATAGCAGACGCTTTTTCCAGGCTGGGGTCTTCGGTTTTGCGAAGATCGTTGGCAGCGGCGCCAATGGTCATAGACATATTGGTGCCGGTGTCGCCATCGGGCACGGGAAACACGTTCAAATCATTCAGCTGCTGCTTGTGGATCTCCACGGACGCGGCAGCGCTAATGGCCATTCGGCGAAAATCTGCGCCGTTGATTGTCTGTCTCAAGGAACCGTCCTCCTATAATTACATCATGGAGTCAATATAAACATTGACTGCTTTCACCTCGGTGCCGGTGCAATTTTTTACCACATAGCGCACCTCGGAGATGATGGACGCGCCAACCGCGCCCAGGTTTACACCGTTATCCACCATAATATGCAGGTCAATGGAAATAGAGTCGTCCTCGTGAAATTCCACCTTAACGCCCTTTCCCATGGATTCCTTGCGTAGCAAATGGTACACACCGTCGCTGACAGAGCGAGCAGCCATACCCTTAACACCAAAGCAGTTGGTGGCGGCGGAGCCGGCGATGTCAGTGTAGACGTTGGCGGAAACAACCACCTTACCGTTTTCGTTGTCGTGAGAGATCATAAGCTACCTCCTGATTTAGAATTGAAAATGGAGAATTATACCATACTGGATTCCCAGCAGGAAGGGGCAGAAAGACCCAGCATCGTTACCACCGTGGGAGCAACATTTGCAAGTCCGTAGCTGCCTTCCTTGATTTTCCAATCGTTATCCTTGTCGTAGATGATAAAGGGAACTGCGTTGAGAGAATGGGCGGTACGCACGGCAGTGTTACCCTTTTTGGTTTCAGTCATCTGGTCGGCATTGCCGTGGTCGGCGGTGAACAGCACGGTGTAGCCGTGCTTATCAGCGCACTGCAGCAACTGACCGATGCATACATCCAGCGCTTCCATAGAGGTGATCACCGCATCCATGGCACCGGTGTGACCTACCATGTCGCCGTTGGGGTAGTTGCAGCGCAGGAACTGGTACTTGCCGGATTCCATCGCCTTTATCATTGCGGCGGTGACTTCCTTGCACTTCATGGCAGGCGCCTGCTCGAAGGGGATCACATCTGAGGGGATCTCCAGATAGTCCTCTAATTCTTCGCTGATCTTGCCGGATCGGTTGCCGTTCCAGAAATACGTCACATGGCCGTATTTCTGGGTCTCGGAACAGGCAAATTCATAAATACCCGCCTGGCACAGAACCTCCGTCAGGGTGTTGGTGATAACAGGGGGCTGCACCAGATAATTTTCCGGGATATTCAAGTCACCGTCGTACTGGAGCATGCCGGCAAATTTTACACCGGTATAGTCGCCCCGATCAAATACATCAAAATCCTTTCGGTCGAAGGCAAGAGAGATCTCCTGCGCCCGGTCGCCCCGGAAGTTAAACAGAATCACGCTGTCGCCGTTGGCGATTCTGGCAACCGGCGCGCCGTCTCTTGCCACCACAAAGGCAGGCAGGTCCTGGTCGATACAGCCGGTCTCTGCCCGGTATGTTTCAATGGCTTCCTTGGCAGATGCGAACTGACGGCCGATGCCCTGAACATGGGTGCGCCAGCCGGCCTCCACCATGCCCCAGTTGGCCTCGTAGCGGTCCATGGTCACCACCATTCTGCCGCCGCCGGACGCAATGGCATAGTCACAGCCGTCGGTGCTCAGCTCTGCAAGCACAGCTTCCAGCTGACCGACATATTCCAAAGCAGAGGTGGCGGGCACGTCACGTCCATCCAGCAGAATATGGCAATAAGCCTTCTGCACGCCGGCGGCTCTGGCGGCCTTCAAAAGGGCGATAAGATGGCCGATATTGGAATGCACATTGCCGTCGGACAAAAGGCCCAAAAAGTGCATAGCCTTGCCATTTTTTGCGTTGGCAACCAAGTCCTGCCACACGGCAGATTCAAAAAGGATGCTCTTTTCAATGGACTCACCCACCAGTTTTGCGCCTTGGGAATATACCTGGCCGCAACCAAGGGCATTATGGCCCACTTCAGAGTTGCCCATATCTTCGTCGGAGGGCAGACCCACCGCTGTGCCGTGGGCTTTCAGGTAAGTATGGGGGCAGGTGGCCAGAAGCTTATCCAAATTGGGGGTGTTGGCCATCGCCACTGCGTCACCACTGCCGCCGTCGCCTTTGCCGACGCCGTCCATCACCACCAAAAGAATCGGTTTTTTCATATATATATTTCCTTTCTGCGGACACACGCATATTTCGAGTCATATTATTTTACAACATTTTTATCAAATATACAACCCATTTTTGTGATTTTGTATTTCTAAATCTTTATTACCACTATGTCATAATAAAAAATTGACAGTTGAACATTGCCAACTGTCAATTCATTGTCCCTTGGGTGCGGGCAAAGAGGGTACCGATGCGCTGGCGCAGGGCGATGGCTTCCGGCGTATCAGCGGTGCCCTCGGATTCGATCCATTCTACGGATGCCTGCTGCGCCTGTTTCAGAGTTTGAAGGTCACAGCTGAGGCTTGCTACCCGGAATACCGGCAGACCGGACTGCCGGGAGCCGAAAAAGTCACCGGGCCCGCGCATTTTCAAATCTTCCTCGGCAATTTTGAAGCCGTCGGTAGTGGCGCAGAATGCTTTGATCCGCGCTCGTGTCTCCGGGTTTTTATTTTGGCTGACCAGAACGCAGTAGCTTTTGGCGGGGCCTCTGCCTACGCGACCGCGCAGCTGGTGCAGTTGGGAAAGACCGAACCGGTCCGCATCCTCAATGACCATCAAGGTGGCATTGGGTACATCCACACCCACCTCAATAACGGTAGTGGCTACCAGAATGTCCGACTCCCCTCTGGCAAATGCGGACATGACCGCCTCTTTTTCTGCGCCCTTCATCTGGCCGTGAAGCAGGCAGACCCGAAGGTCGGGGAATACGGCTTTTTGCAGCGTCTGCGCCCACACGGTGGCGGCTTTCAGGTCAAGACCGTCATTTTCTTCCACCGCGGGACATACCACGAAGCACTGATGCCCCAGGGATGCCTGCTTGCGAATAAAGCCGTTGAGCCGGGCGCGATAGCTTTCGTCCACCAAAAAGGTCTCCGTTTGCTGGCGGCCGGGAGGCAGCTGGTCTATAACGGACACTTCCAGATCGCCATACATCAAAAGCGCCAGCGTCCGGGGAATGGGCGTGGCAGACATGACCAAAAGATGGGGGTCTGTGCCTTTGGCAGACAGCGCCGAACGTTGGGCAACGCCAAAACGGTGCTGCTCATCAGCGATCACCAAACCTAAATTCTTAAATTCCGTGGCGTCCGTCACCAATGCGTGAGTGCCTACCACCAGGTCCGCCTGTCCTTGCTGAATGGCGGCGCGGACATCCTTCTTTTGCTTGGGAGTAAGACTGCCGGTGAGCAAAGCCACCCGGATGCCCAAGGGTGACAAAAGCTTGGAAAGGGATCCGCAATGCTGCTCTGCCAGTATTTCCGTAGGCGCCATCAATGCCACCTGATGACCGTTTTTTACCGCCAAATAGGCCGCGGCAGCTGCGATCATGGTTTTACCGCTGCCCACATCGCCCTGCACAAGGCGATTCATAGGCGCGCCGCGGGAAAGGTCTGCAGAAATTTCGGCGATCCCACGGGATTGTGCATCGGTTAGGGTAAAGGGCAGCGCGTCATAAAAAGCCTGCAGGTCAAGATTCTTATACGGGGCGGTGCGTTTGCCTGCCCGGGCGGCGCGCATAAGGCGCAGTCCGGCAGAGAACACGAAGAACTCTTCAAAGATCAGACGCTTTTTCGCAAGCACCGCTTCCTGCATGGAGCATGGCCGGTGAATGGCATAATATGCCTGCTCTGCCGGCAAAATGCCGTAGGTCTGCCGAATGCTTTTGGGGAGGATCTCTGCGGGCATGGGACAGATGGAAAGTGCCTGATCCACTGCTTTCAGAACGGCAGCGTTGGAAAGACCTGCGGTGAGAGGATAGATCGGCAGCACCCGACGGGTAGTCGCCGGTGGCGCGTCCACCGCCTCAAAGCTGGGGGAGATCATGCTGTAGCCTAAAGCGTCTGCGGAAAGCGTCCCGTAGAAAAAACACTCTGTTCCGTAACGCAGCTGCTCGGCAGAGAATTTCCGGTTAAAAAATGTAAGATTCAGCCGCCCGGTATGGTCTGCCACTGTCACCTTTGTCACGTCCAGACCCTTGCGGATATGGGCGGTACGGGGGGCGGACATAACCATGGCACGAAAACAGGCAGGAACATCCGGCTCCAACTGGGAGATGGTAAGAAGCTTGGTGCGATCCTCATAGGCCCGGGGGAAGTGACAGATCAGATCGCCCAAGGTGTGGATGTTCAGCTGCGCAAATTGCTTGGCTTTGGTGGGGCCAACGCCCTTTAAGATGGTAACGGGATCCGTCAGATACGCCACAGTGTCACCTCCTTGGTTGGTGCGGTTATTAAATATAGTATAGCAAAAGAATGGACAATTGACAATGGACAATGAATGCAAAACGCAAAACGATTTTGTGCGAAAAACACGGCAAAAAAGAAAAGCCGCAAAACCGCTGCCGATGATTTTTGCTTCAAGAGAAAGAACGGAGCCGTCGATGAAATAGTGTTCGGCAGGGAGAGATTTTGGCGCAAATGGAAAAACCGGAGCTGAAGGCGTACTTTGTGTATTTCAAAGCTCCGGTTCTGAACAGTTGCGGCAAAAGGTTCTCTGCCGCAGAAATGAAAAAACGCCCGAGTGCCTAAGCACCGGGCGATATTTTCAGAGAAATCAGGCCAGCTTGTTCAGCTGCAGGGTCATGCTGCTCTTTTTGCGGGCAGCGGTGTTCTTATGCAGAATACCCTTGGTAACAGCCTTGTCCACGATGATGATAGCGTCCTTGTAAGCAACTTCAGCAGCAGCGCGGTCGCCGGCAGCCAGAGCGGCTTCGTACTTCTTAATGACGGTCTTCATTTCGGACTTGTTTGCCTTGTTCTTCTCGTAAGCGATCTTGGAACGGATGATATCCTTCTTAGAGGACTTGATGTTTGCCATGGTTACACCTCCTATTCTGCATTCTTTAGGCAATTACCTATTATAGCAATATACTTTTATAAAATCAATACCTTTTTTAAATTATTTTTTGAAGGCAGGCAAGCCGGGTTTTTCCACAGGCAAAACGCTGCGCAAAAATTTTCCCAAGTGCATTTATTGACGAAAAAATTGGGAATATGTCCGCAGGTGTCGAAATATATTATGTCAACTGTTTTGCATAAGAAATTGTGTGGATAAAGGCTGTGGAAAAGCCTGTGGATAATGTGGAAAAGTCGTGTTTTTCAATCATTATTTCCGAGATGCGATCGGCTTACAAAATACATTTACAGTGCATAACAGAATGTATAAAATGGGTTTAAAAGGGTGCTTTTTGTGTTATGTTGCCGTGGTTAACACAAAAGATTTCCACCCAATTCAGGCGAAAAAGTTAACTTTTCTACTTTTAGTGGGTGTTTTGCCCGTAATATGCAGTTGACAGAGCAAGAAAAAGCAGAGGAAATGCCTGACCGGCCGCCCTGTATGAATTTTCCGGTAAAGGAAATACTGAAAGAAAAACAGGAGGGACAGCCATGCAGGGAAAGGTGGAGCTGTGCGGCGTAAACACCGCGCGGCTGAAGGTGCTTACGCAGACAGAAATGGACACGCTGCTGCATCGCGCGCAACAGGGGGACAGACAGGCGCGGCAAAGCTTGATTGAGGGGAATCTGCGACTTGTGTTAAGCGTGATCCAGCGCTTTGCCGGTCGGGGAGAGAGTCCGGATGATCTGTTTCAGGTGGGATGCATTGGACTGATGAAGGCGATCAACAATTTCGACCCTACAAAAAATGTGCGTTTTTCCACCTACGGCGTGCCAACAGTATGCGAATGTAGAAATAACTTATAGAGGAGTTTCTACTATGACAAGAAAACAAGCCCTGCACAATGTAATCCAGCTTTTGGCTGGAAGCCCTGAGTACGCCGAGGAAGCCCGCATTTTGGAGGAGTTGAGTAATGAGCTGCCGCTTATTCATTGGACGGACAGCTCCATCCGAGACACCGTGGAGCAATACATAGTTGACCACGGCAAAGTCCCCAAGCCCTCCGATTTCAAAAAGGCTGGTATGCCACCCCACCCCGTAATCAAGAACAAGTACAAGGTTACACTCAAGGAGTGGCTGGAGGAGAACTACCCCCAACCCAAGCCCACATATGAGGAGCTCAAGGCAAAGCATACCGCAGCCTTTATAGCGGACTATCTGCGTATCAAGCCCAAGAGCCAAGAGGAGTTTAACAAAAACAAGCAACCGGAAACAAGAGGATGGCAGACCGTAGCACAGTATCACCACACGAAAAGCTGGCGCAATCTCCTCAAGCACTTGGGCTTGCCGCTGTACTTTGATATGTACCGAGACCACAAGCCAATCAATATCAAGGTGAATTTCAAGGTTGAGGAGGATTTTTGGGTACAAGTATAAAAGGGAAACGCACCAATTCGGTGCGTTTCATTTTTATGTTTCCTCTGCAATATAGATTTCCTTATTCTTCAACTTTCCCAAATAGTGCAATGTATGTATCAGCATCACTATAATTCTCAACCCAAACCATTGCTTCCTTTATTGTCAAAGGAACTATTTTTTCGCCTGGGCTTCTCATTCTATCCGCAGTTTCCTCGCAGTATTTGGAGGAAGCATTTCCTCTACCGTACAGAAAGAACTCTCCCGTTTTTTTACGATACAGATATTCTTTGAAGTAAATATAGTTGTTTTTGTATGGTGTGTTTTCCCAATTTTCAATTTCTGTTGCTGTTTCCGTGTCGTACATTTTTCCGTTGATAATCTTTCTCATATTTATATCACCTTTCTTTTTAGAAATCTTCTTCAGGTTTGTCTACCCAGTCCTCAAAGTATTCCCGCTCCTCAAGCTGCACACACTTATCTGTAATTTGCAAGCAAGGGTTTTCCAAAGCACCAGAGTAAAACATCTTACCCCGATGTTTTTCCAACAATTCAATAATTTCGTCTACTGTGTATTCTAAGTATAAAAAAGTGATGTACTCAGTACCATCTGCTGTAGTTGTAGTTGTAGTTTCAATTTCCATATGTTTTATTAGCATTTCCTTTCTGTAATTAGATATTGTCCTCGTAACAATCGTCCAGAGCGTCGTTGTCAATGCAGACAGCCGAGCCGTCTTGTTCGGTATGCAGATAGCAGTTATCGTCTCCGCATATGCAGACCGTGGCACGCAACGGCAGCTTGCAGAGCTGCTGTATCAGCTCTTTGACGGTCATACTGTTTTTGTAAAGGCGTTTTGATTTGTCGTACACAGAACCCCCCCCTTTCGTTCTGTAGACGCACACCCGGGTGTGCTTCTACTTCAACACTCTGCCTAAAAGGTGTAGTGTTGCGAGAAATAAGCCAATCCACTTTCAAACCACCACAGGGCTCGAGGTGGAAGCCTTTTTGCAAATGCGTCCATAACCAATCGTTCCCTCTGTGTTTTCAAGGAAGCGACAGGGCATAAGGCTATGCCGTAGTCGCCGAATGTGGTGTAGTACAGTTGGCTTGCTGGTTCTTTGGTGATTGTAAAAGCAACGCCATCATTGTCTGTGCCGTACACATTAAACACTTCAAACGAGCAAATATTCTTCTCTTGCTTAAATACCAACCCAAAATAGCACTCCACGCCATCTGGTGTCTTAAGATGTACCTTTTCGATGGTATGACCATCTACCGTGATACTGTGGTGCTTGTTGGTATTCTTTTTAGCGTGCTTGTTGGTATTCTTTTTCTTTTTCATTGTTTTATCTTCCCTTTCAATATGTTGATACTTTTATGGAGACGCACGATCCGGGCGTGCGTCCCTGTGGGTTACGGCGTGCTACGCTTGGGGTATGGCTCTTGTGTCCACTTGACCGTCAACGACGGGTCAAACACCATCAAATATCTGTGCTTGCGGCTGCGTGGTCTCCACTCGCCTGTTGAATTTTTGCTTGACGCTCCTCTGGAAGCCTTTTTGTATGTACCATCGTCTTGCTTGACCCAAAAATCCTTTTTGGGAGCGGTCAAGCCGTAGTATTTGAAATTCAAGGCTTGGTAGATATAGCCCTCGTGGTACTCCGTGTCTGCGTAGGAGATAAGGGCACGCACATTCTTTTCAGCTCGCAGCAGCTTGATACACCTTGCCACAAACCACGAGTTTAGGTTTTTAACGGCGTGCTCCCCGTCGATGGCGAGCCGCCCCAGCTCCCAAAAGCCTGCCTGCTCTTTGTTCTCCAAGCCAAACGCTCCCTTGACGGTCTCCCACGCTGATACTGCGTGGAAAATGGCAACACCAATCAGCTTGTCCTCAAGGAACAGCCCGTAGTTTTGACCGCAGCGGAATGAAAAGCCCTGCTTGGATAGGTAGTGATTGCGGCTTAATATTTCTTCGCACTCCGCCCTGCTAACTTTCTTGATACAATAGTTTTGTGTTTCCATAAATAGGACACCTCTTTCGTAAAAAATTTTTTGTATCGTGCCATTACTATGGAAGAACCCCTCCGAGAGGGAGGGGCGGCACGAAAAAATTTTTTCAAGGTGTTTACCCGTTCCTTTTTTGATGTTTCGGCTAAATTGTTGGCAACGGCGATTGCCGCCGAAAACACAGAAAGGACTTGTTTATGAAAACAGACAGAAAGACACGGGCGATAATGACCGACAGAAAAAATTGGCTCAATGCGTTGATCCGGAAACGGAGCAACGACCTTGGAGCCAATCGCAGAGATTTCATTTTCTTTTATTATTGCACGCTATACACGCTGCACACGCCCACGCAAGCACGCAAAATAATAATGAGCGTCAACAGCCGTTTCACCGAGCCGTTGGAGGAGGATGTTATCAATTCCACAATCCGCACGGTCAACGCTACTGGCGGCTATCAGCTAACCAACAAAACGATTATTGATATGCTGGGTATTACCCCTGCAGAGGTGGACGAGCTGCGTATCGGTCATAATCTCAAAGAGAAAGCCGAACGCACCCAACGGCAGTTTG
>JAZNHB010000006.1:0-45446 GCA_045576715.1 Faecousia sp.
TTTGTTAATCAAAACATCTGCCGCTTCCAAATTCGCCATTAGCCGAATACGCTCAGCAGGAAGCCTGCGGCAATCGCGGAGCCGATCACACCGGCCACATTGGGGCCCATGGCGTGCATCAGCAGGAAGTTGGAGGGGTTGGCTTTCTGGCCTTCCTTGTTGGCAACACGGGCAGCCATAGGCACTGCGGAAACACCGGCAGAGCCGATCAGCGGATTGATCTTACCCTTGGTCAGCTTGCACATGATCACGCCGCCAACCAGACCGCCGCAGGTGGACAGGATGAATGCCACAACGCCCAAAACAACGATACTCAGGGTGTTCAGCGTCAGGAAGTTGGAGCCAACCATGGTTGCGCCTACGGAGGTGCTCAGCAGAATGGTGACGATGTTCATCAGCGCATTCTGTGCAGTATCGGACAAGCGGTCAGTCAGGCCGGTCTCCTTGAACAGATTGCCCAGCATTAAGCATCCGATCAGCGGAGCGGTATCCGGCAGCAGCAGCGCCACAAAGATGGTGACCACGATGGGGAACACGATCTTCTCGGTCTTGGAGACCTCACGAGCCTGCTCCATCTTGATCTTACGCATCTCGGGGGTGGTCAACAGCTTCATAAAGGGAGGCTGGATCAGAGGGATCAGCGCCATGTAAGAGTAAGCCGCCACAGCGATAGCTCCCAACAGGTGGGGCGCCAGCTTAGAGGTAAGGAAGATGGCGGTAGGTCCGTCGGCGCCGCCGATGATGCCGATGGATGCGGCTTCCTTGCCGTCAAAGCCCAGCAGGATCGCGCCTACAAATGCGGCAAACACGCCCATCTGTGCAGCAGCGCCCAACAGCAGGCTTTTGGGACGGGACAGCAAAGGACCGAAGTCAGTCATTGCGCCTACGCCCATGAAGATCAGGCAAGGATAAATGCTGGTCTTAACGCCAATGTAGAAAAAGTCCAGCAGACCCCCGTTTTTCAGAATTTCACCATAGCTGTGGTAGGCTTCATGACCCTCGGTCATAAAGTTGGTCCACAGCTCCTGGTTGTACAAGCCTGCGCCGGGCAGGTTTGTCAGAATACAGCCGAAAGCGATGCCGCAAAGCAGCAACGGCTCAAACTGCTTGACAATGGCCAGGTACAGCAGTACGCAGCCAATGAGGATCATCACAGCGTTCTGCCAGCCACCTGCCAAAAAGGCATTGGCGATGGCAGCAAAGCCGGAGTCATTCCAGAGATTCAGCAAAATCTCGCCAACATTAATGGACATATGCAGCCCTCCTTAGCCAATGACGACCAGAGGAGCGCCGGTATCTACGGCAGAGCCCTTGGAAACCAGAACCTGTGTGATGGTACCGGACTTGGGAGCCATAATGTCATTTTCCATTTTCATTGCTTCCAGTACGCACAGAACTTCGCCTTCCTTAACAGCCTGACCATTCTGAACATTCACTTTCAGGATGTTGCCGGGCATCGGTGCGGTGACAGCCTCGCCTGCGCCGGTAACAGCAGGTGCAGCAGGCGCAGCGGCGGGTGCGGCTGCGGGAGCTGCTGCAGGTGCAGCAACGGGAACAGCTGGAGCAGAAGGAACGATTGCTTCATATTCGTCCAAAAGCATAGCCTTGCCGGCCTCTACTTCAACCTCATAGGTTCGGCCGTTCAGGGTGATTTTATAAGTCATTTTACTTTACCTCCTTGATGGAAATGAAACGCAGCTCGTTGATAGGCTTGCCAATCTTATCTGCGGTAATCGCCATGAGCATGGCAGCGATCTTAGGTTCTACGTCGTGGATCTTCAGCTGACCAGCAGTGCCGGGAGCCTCAGGAGCAGAAACGGTCTGCTCTACAGGAGCGACAGGCACTTCCGCCTTCTTGGTTTTTGCAGCAAACAGTTTTCCCACCAGTGCTACAACAATCATCAAAAGGATCAGGCCAAAGAAAACAACAGCATAACCTAAAACGGCAATCACGGAGAAATCCGCCTGCCCCATAGCCGGGGCAGCAGTTAACATATTCATAGTGTTACCTCCTTAGGCTTCGACGATAGAGTAGGTGCAAACGTTTTCTTCCTTTGCCTTCCGGTCTTCCATAAACTTCTCAGCCAGGTTGGGGAATGCGATGTAGCTCAGCACATCCTCGTCGGACTTAGCAAGTCCCTCCAGCTTCTGCCGGGTTGCGTCCACAATGGGCTCCAGAGTGTCAGCGAAGCGTCCCTCGACCACTTTGTCGCCGTCCAGAATCTTCTCCTGAATGGCCGGATCAATAGGTGCGGGGGTGATGCCGTACTCACCGCGGCAGTAAGCCTTGATCTCTTTGGAGACGCGCTTATACCGTTCGCCGGCCAGTACGTTGTTGACAGCCTGCACGCCTACCATCTGAGAGGTCGGGGTAACCAGGGGAGGATAGCCCATATCGGCACGCACCTTCGGTGTCTCTGCCATAACCTCCTCCAAACGGTCCAGCGCATTCATCTGCTTCAGCTGGGTCATCAGGTTGGAAAGCATACCGCCGGGAATCTGGTAGATTAAGCACTGGGTATCGGTAGCCAACGCCTTGGGGATCAATGTGCCGTCGGCAATATATTCGTCGCGGATGGTCTTGAAATAGTTTGCCATCTTGGTGGTGCACTCATCATCCAGATCCACCTGGTAGCCCAGCTGACGCAGGGCGTATGCCATAGTCTCGGTGGCAGGCTGAGAGGTGCCGCCGGAGAAGGGAGAGATGGCGGTATCAATAATATCCACACCGGCCTCCACAGCCTTCAGATACACAGGGTAAGCAAGGCCTGTGGTGCAATGGGTGTGCAGGTCGATGGGCAAGTCTACCGCGTCTTTAATGGCGGAAACCAGGTCGTAGATCTCCTGGGGTCCGATAATACCGGACATATCCTTGATGCAGATGGTAGAGGCGCCCATTTCCTTCAGCTCCTTGACCATTGCCACATTCTTTTCCAGAGTGTGGACAGGAGATGAGGTGTAGCAGATGGTACCGGAAGCGATGGCGCCTGCATTGACACAAGCCTCCATAGCCACCTTCATGTTGTTCACATCGTTCAAAGCGTCGAAAATACGGATCACATCCATGCCGTTTTCCACAGCCTTCTGAACAAACAGCTTAACAAAGTCATCAGGATAGTGGGAGTAACCCAATACATTCTGGCCGCGCAGCAGCATTTGCAGCTTGGTGTTGGGCATTTTTGCCCGGATCTTCCGCAGACGCTCCCACGGATCCTCATTCAAATAGCGCAAACAAACGTCAAAGGTTGCGCCGCCCCAGCATTCGGCTGCGTAGTAGCCTGCCTTGTCGATGGTTTCCAGCATCGGCTCGAACTTCTCGAAGGGCAGACGGGTTGCGATCAGCGACTGGTTAGCGTCACGCAGGACAGTTTCCACAAATTGCACTTTTCTTCCCATTTTGTTTGATACCTCCATGTGGCATATTTATATAATGTATGTAGGGGATCATGTTAAATCCCAATCTTCACCAAATACATCTTAACACGAACAAACGCAATTGTAAATACGCTTTTTGCAATTTTCTCATCGTCATTTCGAAAAAATAAATGTAAAATTTCGCGGTTTTCTTATTGATTTTTCTCTCAGCATTGTGTATGATATAATTGCAAAATATAGGTCGCCGGATAGCGCTGATGCGCCGGGACCTTCTTTGAAATTATTTTGAAAAAGGAAAGAGGTAACAAATATGGCAATGCTTGATCTTACCAAGTATGGTATCACCGGTACCACCGAAATCATCCACAACCCTTCCTACGAGGAACTGTTTGTGGCAGAAACTGACCCCACTTTGGAAGGCTACGAAAAGGGCCAGCTGACTGAGCTGGGCGCCGTGAACGTGATGACCGGCATTTACACCGGCCGTTCTCCCAAGGATAAGTTCATCGTTATGGACGAAACCTCCAAGGACACCGTGTGGTGGACTTCCCCCGAATTTGCTAACGACAACAAGCCTGCTTCTCAGGAAGCTTGGAAGGCTTGCAAGGACCTGGCAATGCAGGAGCTGTCGGGCAAGAAGCTGTACGTAATGGACCTGTTCTGCGGCACCAATGCCGACACCCGCATGGCGATCCGCTTCGTGATGGAAGTGGCATGGCAGGCACACTTCGTTAAGAACATGTTTATCAACCCCACCGAGGAAGAGCTGGCTAATTTCGAGCCTGACTTCGTTGTTTACAATGCTTCCAAGGCAAAGGTAGAGAACTTCAAGGAATTGGGTCTGAACTCCGAGACCGCAGTTCTGTTCAACCTGACCTCCAAAGAGCAGGTCATTCTGAACACCTGGTACGGCGGCGAAATGAAGAAGGGTATGTTCTCCATGATGAACTACTACCTGCCGCTGAACGGCATGGCCTCCATGCACTGCTCCGCCAACACCGACATGAACGGCGAGAACACCGCTTTGTTCTTCGGCCTTTCCGGCACCGGCAAGACCACCCTGTCCACCGACCCCAAGCGTCTTTTGATCGGTGGCGACGAGCACGGCTGGGACGACAACGGCGTGTTCAACTTCGAGGGCGGCTGTTACGCCAAGGTCATCAATCTGGATCCCGTGTCCGAGCCTGACATCTACAACGCAATCAAGCGCAACGCTCTGCTGGAAAACGTAACTGTTAATGCAGAGGGCAAGTGTGACTTTGCTGACGGCTCCGTCACTGAGAACACCCGCGTTTCCTACCCCATTAACCACATCGAAAAGATCGTTCGTCCCAAGTCCTGCGGCCCCGACGCACAGAATGTCATCTTCCTGTCCGCTGACGCATTCGGCGTTCTGCCTCCCGTTTCCATCCTGACTCCCGAGCAGACTCAGTACTACTTCCTGTCCGGCTTCACTTCCAAGCTGGCTGGTACCGAGCGTGGCATCACTGAGCCCACTCCCACCTTCTCCGCTTGCTTCGGCGCAGCTTTCCTGGAGCTGCATCCCACCAAGTACGGCGAAGAGCTGGTGAAGAAGATGGAAAAGTCCGGCGCAAAGGCTTACCTGGTCAATACCGGCTGGAACGGCACCGGCAAGCGCATCTCCATTAAGGACACCCGTGGCATCATTGACGCTATCCTGGATGGCTCCATCCTGAAGGCCGACACCAAGAAGATCCCCTACTTTGATTTCGAAGTTCCCACCGCTCTGCCCGGCGTTGATCCTGCTATTCTGGATCCCCGCGACACCTATGCCGATGCTTCCGAGTGGGAGACCAAGGCAAAGGATCTGGCAGCGCGCTTCCAGAAGAACTTTGCCAAGTACACCGGCAACGCCGAGGGCAAGGCTCTGGTAGAGGCCGGTCCTAAGCTATAATCTGTTTTTCATAAACGCACCGCCTGTGGTTTTCCGCAGGCAGTGTTGTTTTGGCCCTACCAATACAAATTCCCCGGGCACGGCGCTTGTCGTGTCCGGGGAATTTTTAGCTAAGTTTATTCTCGTGGATGATCACATCGCCAACTTCTCCCACTTCAAAGTAGATGTCCAGCATATCCCTTGCAATGGTAGCCAGCGATCCGCCGTGGCCTGCCTTTTCGCCGTAAATGGCAATGGCAATCCTTGGGTTGTCCGCAGGGGCATAGCACACAAACGCGCCGTTATCGGAGGCATTGCCCTGTCCGTTCTGCGCCGTTCCCGTTTTTGCGGCCACTGCAATGGGATAATTTTTAAATGTGGAGTAAGCTGTACCGGACCAATCGTCTGTCTTTTGGGTGACCAGGCGCATACCGGTAGAGTAAGCAAGTTGTGCATCATCGGAAATCTCCAGTGTGCTCAGCACCTCTCGTTCCGACTGGCGCAACAGGCTGCGGTAGTCCGAAGACACCACCCGGTTCAAAAACGTAGCTTTGTACCGGGTTCCCCGGTTGGCAAGCGCCGCAGTGTATACTGCCAGCTGCATGGGGGTGAACCGGTTGTCCGACTGGCCGATAGCCGCCGTGATCCGGTCTGCCGTATAAAACCGCGGATCTTCCGGATAGAGCTTTTTCTTTGTCTCCTCATTGGCCCGGTGTCCGATGTTTTCCGGCAATTCGATGCCGGTGCTCTCTCCCAAGCCCAGCGCCTTGGCCGTGGTGTCCATTGCGCCGATATTGATCCTGTCTCCCAGCTCATAGAAGAAATAGTTGCACGATACCTGCAGCGCCACAGACGCGTTGATAGAGCCGTGGGTGCCATGGTAATTGGTCCAACGCAAGCAGTTGACCACGAAACCGGGCGCATATTTTGTATACTTTCCCTTATCAACGATAGGTGTTTCTGAGGTAATCAATCCGGAGTCGATACCGGCTATCACCATGGACATTTTGTAGGTGGATCCGGGCGGATACGTACCCAGCAACGCCCGATTGTACAGCGGGTCGTAGTCTGCTTCCAGAATTTCGCTGTAATTTTCAAAGTAGGTAGACAAGTCATAGGTGGGATAGCTGGCGCAAGTAAGCACCTGCCCCGTCTTTACATCCACCGCCACCACCGCGCCGCCTTCTGCGTCGTCGCCATCTTCTCCCTCGTTGGCGCGCAGAGCGGTGATCACCGCATCCAGTCCGTCCTCTGCCGCCCGCTGCAAGTTGATGTCAATGGAGACCTCCACGTTTGCGCCGGCTTTCGGCTCTACCGTATATTCGGATTTGACCAGTTCGCCGGCGGTGGTCACAGTATCCACCCGGATTCCGTCCACGCCATGCAAAAACTCTTCAAACGCCGCTTCCAGGCCGCTTTGTCCGATCTCTGAGTCCATGGAATAATCGGGATTCTGCTTGTACTGCTCCCACTGCTCCGCGCTCATCTTTCCCACAAAACCCAGCACATGGGCGGCATACTTCGTGCTGTATTCCCGGACGGTGGTTTTTTCCACAAACAGACCGGGGATGTTCAGCTCCACCAGCGCAGACAGATGTTCGTCGCTGACATCGCTGAGAAATACATGGTTGGGCAGGCTTCCCACACAGCCACGCAGGTCCATCTCGTAACGCAGGCCGATCACCGCCCGGGCATCTTCTTCTGACCACTCCACCGGGATCTTGTAACGCTCCCGCAGCCGCTTCACCAGCAGTGGCGCAGTAATGTCGGAGTCCAGATCCTTGCTGCTCAAATACACCTGAAAGTAGTTGCGCCACACAGAGTTGTATTCGTCCAGCGTATACACAAAGGGGCGCTCCATGGATATGGGGAAATTCTCATTGTATTCGATGCCTGCTTCCTGACAGCGGTTTGCCAGCTGGTACAAGTAATCGTTTGTTCCGCTGGCAGTCAGCAGCACGTAATGGTTGATCACAAGGTCATAGCTAGCCCGGTTGCGCACCAGCACATTGCCGTTGGTGTCCAGAATATCTCCCCGTGCAGCCTTTACCCGTGTCATGGTGGTAAAGGTGGTGGTGTTATCCGTGCTGCCGCCGGTTTCTATTACCTGCAGGTCATAGAGCTTAAATGCAAAAAACACCAGCACCACAACTAATATTGCCGCCAGCAGCTGGGCGCGGAATTTTGTTATTCTTTCCATGCTTCCCCTCCGATGGTGCTGATTCCTGTAATCACAGGATACAGCACAGGCGCAAACACAAGGCTATAAAGACCCGTGAGCAGATGTGTGACGATGCGCCCCGGCGTGGTCATTTCCAAAAACACGCCGATTAAAAACACTGCCAGCGCGTAGGCCATTACAGCAAAAGCCGTGCAAAGCATTGCTGCTGCAAAGCCATTTTGCAGATAGCTCTGCCGGAACAGCGTTACCCCAACGCTCAAGGCGGTGATAAATACAATACTGAAGTAGCCGGCTGCCGTGCCGGAAAACAGATACAGGCAGGCAGCAATCAAGCTAAACACGCTGCCCCTTTCCACACCTTCTGCCATGCAGATGAGAAAAATTCCCACGATCACCAGCTCGGTGGTGGCGCCAAACAGTCGCACGCGGCTCAAAAGCACGTCCTGTACCACCGATAAAATCAGCAACACCAGTCCATAGAGCAGCCATTTCAGCAATTTCTGCCGCTGCTGACGGGTCAGAAACAGCTTGCTGATCAATCCGGACCTGGGTTTGTCCGGTTTAAATTCATTTCGTTTTGCCATGTCGATCACCCAGCGCTATACTGCGTAACAATAAATATCTGCTCCAGACTGCCCACGTTTACCGCCGGCTTCAACAGCGCATATTTTGCCACGCCGGTATCGTCAAAATCCGCGTCTACCACATAGCCGATAATCAGATTCCGGGGGTACACCGTTGACCCGGAAGTGACCACCTGGTCGTTGTTGCGGATCACGGAATTGCTGGGCAGGTAGTCCATTCGCAGCAAGCCGTCCAGGCCTGTGGCGTACCCGCCCTGTACCATGCCGTTATAGCCGGAGGAGGATATGGTGGCACTGATCTCCAAAGAGGAGTCCATCACCGATTTCACCACAGCATAATTGCTGCCTGCCTCGCTGACCAAGCCCACCACCTCACCATTGGCTGTAATGGCGCACATGCCGGCCTGAATCCCGGAATTGGTGCCCCGGTTCACGGTAAAGGTGCTGGACCATTCCTGGGAGCTGCGGGAAATAATGTAGCAATCCACCAGCTTGTAATCCTCGTTCGTCTGCACCAGGCCCAGAGCTTCCCGCAGGCGATCGTTCTCTCTTTGCAGCGCCTCTGCTTTGCGGGCATCTTCCTCCAGCTGCGCCAGCTGCTCTTTCAGCTTTGTGTTTTCCGTCAGTATGGATTCATATTGAAACATATAATTATATAGCTGCTCTGCCTGATCCGTCAGCCTGCTTGCGCCGGCGCGTATCGGCGCCAACACGCCCTTAACCAACAGGTCCGGCACGCTAACGCCTGCCAGGTTTGCCACAACTGCCAATACCACAGCCAGCAGCACCGCAGCAATCAACACCACCCGTACACGGGAGGAGAAAAAATGCCTCATTACGCATCCACTTCCTTTCGCGCAAAGTCCTTTAAAATCTGGCTCAGCCGACATACCGGCAAGCCCATCACGTTGTAATAATCACCTTCCAGCCATTGGGCAAATAGCGCTGCTCCGCCTTGGATGGCGTAACTTCCGGCTTTGTCCATAGGCTCACCGGTAGCGATATAGTCGAGAATTTCCCGGTCCGTCAAGGTTCGAAAACGAATTTGTGTCACCTCTGTGCACGTGACACACTTTTCTGCACTTAACACCGTCAGACCGGTCATCACTTGATGCTCCCGCCCGGACAACTGCCGCAGCATCTCAAATGCGTCCTGTTCGTCCACAGGCTTGCCCAAAACCCGGCCTTGGCAAACTACAATGGTATCTGCGGCGATCACCACATCCTCCGGCTCCCGCGGCACTGCCTCCGCCTTTTGGCGGCCGAGCCGCGCAACCTCATCATAGGGCGACTTTTCCGGATCCATGGTTTCATCAATATCCGCTATCTTTATGATGAAGGGCACTTTCAGAAGTCCCATCAATTCCTTGCGCCGGGGGGATTGGGATGCCAAAATAATGCTCACGGACAGGACTCCTTTCCTGAAAAGTAACAATAAAAATGTTTTACGATATATCACTCCACGCCGCGCAAGTACAGACCGCGGGTGCTTGTACCGGGGTCAAAGGCCGGTGGTGTCCGCTGCGCTGCCAATACCAGATCCACTTCCCGGGGGTTTTCTGTGGTAAAGTATAGCCGCGTTGCCCAAAGTCCCAGCCGGGACAGATCGTTTTGCCTGTCCAGCCAATTGAGCTTCTTTCCGTTAAGCAGCACGCTTCGGCAAGATTCGCCATCCCGGATCACCGGAAAATCTGCCCCGGTCCTGTCGGTCAGCTTCGTCGTTCCCTGCCGGCAGGTACATTGCCCGGTACGGCCCTGGAACAGGCAGTTTTCCGTAACCATCAGCGGCAGTCTGCCATAACAGAAAATCTCAGCAGGAACCGCCTTGCTCACATCCCGGATCTGCGCCAGTGTCATTTCAAAGCTCAATGTGGCAGACAGCAGCTCCATCTGCCGGGCAGTATTCACGCTGCCGGAGTTGTAAAGATTCAATCCATAGTCGCCCCGCAGCTCCATGCCACATTCCTGTGCCGGCACCAGAAGACCTAAATTGCCCACTAATACCTGTCTGACGCCCCACTGGCGCACCTGTTCCATGGCTTGCTTCAATCCGGGCAACTCGCCGTCATGCACAATTCGCGGCAGTGCCGCACAAACCGTCACCCGTCGCGCCAACTCCCGGCAGAATTTCTCGTCCTCCGCCAAAACGTGAATCGGCACATAAAGCACAGCCGGCGCAGTTTTCAACAACTGTCCGGTGATCTGTTCCCTGGTGGTCACCTGCATCGTCAGCACCGGATGATGCCGATTGCCGGGCATGACCCCAAAACGCGCCGGGCGACCAAGCCGGGGAACGTCCCGCCGTGCCCTCTGGGCTGTCAGTTGATTCAAAACGTCCCTGCGCAGGCCATTAATTGCGGCGGCAGGCAAGGTCAGTCCCGGCGCTACCTCCGCCTCCACGCTTGCGCAGCGGTACGGTGTGCCGCCTGTTTTGCACAGGCGTGCACGCAGCGCCTCTTCGGTCAGCTCTGCCACCCGCGCCTGCTCCGGAGCAGGGCCTTCCATAGCGCATCCGCGCCCATCCGGATCTACCGCCATCAAGCGAAACAGACCAGGCTTGACCGTTGCCCGAAAGGTAATGGGCACCAGCGGATTTTCTGTACCCTCATAGCTCTTGCGTATTTCTCGGCACCAGCGTTCGTCGTCGGATTTTTCGTCCCGGTAGCCAAACATATCCCGGCCGGTTCTTCCCACAAAATAGCCGTCGGTAAAGCCTTGGCGGTTAAACGCAGTATGGAGCATCTGCATCATCTGGGGTGTCACAGAGCCCGTATCCATGGCGCAGCGGTATACACCGGTAACTGCAGCCACGTATTCTGCCCGTTTCATTCTTCCCTCCAGCTTTACGGAGGCAACGCCCATCTGCTCCAGATCTTTCAGATACTGCACAAGGCAGTTGTCCTTCAGACTCAGCGGATGCTTGCCCTGATATCCTCCGTAACCGTAGCACTGGCGGCACGGCTGGGCGCAGCGACCCCGGTTACCGGAACGGCCGCCAATGGCTGCAGACAAATAGCACTGGCCGGAGTATGCCATACACAGCGCGCCGTGGGCAAATACTTCTGTTTCTATGGGGGATTTGGCAGCAATATAGCGTATCTCCTCCCGGCTCAGCTCCCGGGAGAGCACTACCCGGGTCATTCCCATGGCAGCGCAGACCAGCACGCCAGGCAGATTGTGAACGCTCATCTGGGTGGATCCGTGAATGGGAATATGGGGCGCGATCTGGCGGCACATCTGCACCACACCCAGATCCTGCACAATAAACGCATCCACCGCGCTGGCTGCGGCATGACGGATCTGCTCCGCCAGCTCCGGCATTTCCCGGTCGGATACCAGCGTATTCAAGGTTAAATGCACCGCAACTCCTCGCACGTGACAATATTTGATGGCCTCCGTCAAGGTTTCGGGTGTAAAGTTTTTTGCATTTTGGCGGGCATTAAACGAGCCGCAGCCGAGATACACAGCATTTGCTCCGTTCTGTACAGCTGCGCGCAGCGCTTCCATAGATCCAGCCGGGGCTAACAGTTCCAGCATAATCGTTTCCTCTTTTTATATAGGTATACTTGTAAGCATTATAACATAGTTTTGCCGCAACTTCTACCCCATAGATGATTTTTTACAAACATTTTATAACAACCGGGCCGTCTATGAAACAGACGGCCCGGTTGCTTCTTTACCATTTACTTGGCTGTGATCAAGCTCTTGACGGCAGATGCCAGAATGGGCGTCAGCACCAAGCCCGGAAACCCCCAAAAGCGATACCCCACGTACAGCGCGCCCAGCGTGGTCAGCGGATCCAACCCCAATTGATCGCCCACCAGCCTTGGTTCCAGCACCGTGCGGGCCATAAAGGCCGCGCCGTAGGTGCAGAGCAGACCGATGGCGCGCAGCGCTTCCGACCGCAAAAGACACACCACCGCCCAAGGCACCAGCACAGTGCCTGTGCCCAATATGGGAATGGCATCCACAAGAGCAACTGCCGCCGCCCATAACAGAGCGTTGGGTATCCCAAGGATCAAAAACCCCACGGTTACGATCCCCCAGGTGACGGCGCACAGCTTTATTTGCGCCTTAAGCCAGCCGCCCAGGGATGCGCGGATTCTCCTGACGGCGGGCAGCACCTGCCGGATCCAAGAGCTGCCGGAAATATACGCTTTCAGCTTTGGCAGACGGATAGAGATCAAAAAGGCCGATAAAGCGCCCACGCCCAAACCTAACACACCATTTCCCACTGTGCCGATGGCAGTAGTCAGCGCGCCTGGCAATCGCTGTGTCAACTGCTGAATCAGCACGGATCCGTCGCTGAAAAAGGCTGTTGCTGTCTGCTGCACCAACGGTCTAATCGGCGCCGGCGCGCCCTCGGACAGCGTGGTCAGCCAATGCTGCGCCGCCGTCAGTGCCTGTTGGGCCGTATCTGCCAATTGCGGCACTCCTTGCGCCAGCCTCCCCATCTGCTGCACTGCCATAGCGCCTACTAACAGCACTGCGCCTGCCAGCACCCCAAGGGTCAGTCCTACCCCAACCACCGCCGCAGCTGTCCGGTTCAATTTTCTCGATACCGGCTGAACCAGCGGTTCCGCCAACAGCGCCACCGCCGCCCCCAGCAAGAAAGGGAGGGCCACCGGCAGCAAATACTTCACCGCCACCCACAAAACAAGCACCCCCACTGCTGCGCTGAGCAGTTTTTTGAAAAAGAAATTGGACATTGTTTCCTCCTTTGCTCCCCCGGCGCACTTGCTTTTTGTAAAATATATGCTACAATGAGCACAGAATCTTCTTAAATAACACAGGAGGATGGTATTATGGCCGACCTGCCCAAGTATTACATTGTAGAGGCATCTGCGCTCCCCGAGATTTTTTTGAAAGTGGCCGCAGCCAAACAGCTTTTGCAAACCGGCGAGGCATCTACCGTCAACGATGCCACCCGTATCACTGGGATCAGCCGCAGCGCCTTTTATAAGTACCGGGATTCTGTTCTGCCGTTTCAAAATATGATGACCGGCAGAATTATCACTTTTCAGTTTATGATGCAGGACCAAAAGGGCCAGCTGTCATCCCTTCTGCAGATCTTTGCCGAACATAAGGCAAATATCCAGACCATCAACTCCATCATCCCCACCAACGGCTGCGCTTTGGTGACCATTTCTGCCGAAACCATCGACCTGAGCATCCCCATTGAGGAATTGCTGCGCCAGGCAAGTCAGCTCAAAGGCATCATCAAGGCAGATATCCTTGCCGGTTGATTTTTCCCTGGGGTTCCGGCTAGAGTATATCCAATTTCTTGCAAAGCATACAAAAAGACGTGTTATGGCAACAAATCTGCCGTAACACGTCTTTTTTCTTTTTGCGCTACCCGTACAGCCTTGTAAGCAGCTTGCGCACAGGCACAAACAGCACCAAAGCCATACAGAAATTCCCGATGGCGTGGGTCACATCAAACATCAGACCTGCCAGCCACCAGCGGATTGCGTAGTCAAAGCCACCAATGGCCATATATACCGGACTGCACAGAAGACCGAAGGCCAGGCCGAACAGACCGGAAATGGCCGCCCACATCAGTGGATTCTTTATGGAACGCAGTCCCCGGGCAATCACAAACAGCACCGCCCAGATATACAAATAATTGATGTTCCAAAGGTTGATGCCGTAAAGCATCACCTCCATCACCACATACAGGTACACCGGATACAAGCCTTTCCAGCCGAATACCACCGCAAAGAGCATTACCATCAAAGATACCGGTTCAATGTTCGGCAGCGCACTCATAGCAACCTTGGCGCCGAAGGTCAACGCCCCCAGCACACCAAACAGAGCGATTTGCCGCAATGTCAGTCTCATCCTTTTGTATACACCAACCTGTATACTGCACCGTCCGTAATGGTGGCGTCGTAAATGCCCGTCATGGCATACTCCTGGCCCAGATAGAACGCCCAGTAGCTCTGGTTTTCATTCCAATCTGCTTTTTCGCCGTCAACGGTGTGGAACATGCCAGGCTCTGCGCCCTCAGAGGAGATCAGACCCTCATTTTCCAGATAATCACCCAATCGGGTATCGCCGGTTTCGTAGGCAAAGGTTTTTTCGCTGCCGTCAGCGTGAACAACGGTCACGGTGAATTTCTGCAAAGCGGCAGCGGTTTCCCCGGGCATGTCCGGGTTGGTTTCTGCCGGCTTGGTCGATACGCAGGCAGCAAGGCTCAGCACCATAGACAGAGCAAGCAGGATCGCAAATAGTTTTTTCATAGTAAATTCCTCCTAAAAAAAGATGCTGCGGCGTCCAAATCGGACGCCGCAGCCGTTTTTCTGCGACAAACGCACCCTCCATAACACGCAGAGGGCGGAAGACAAGCAGCAGACAGTCGAACATCGACAGTCCTACCGCTTCAGCTTCGTAGGTCTTCTGACTCATGTCTTGTGTAAAGGTTGCCGATTTACACCCCAGACCCAGCCTTCCCGAGTTTCCTCAGTGACCGGTTTTCACCAAAGGTCTGTTTGCCGACACATACAGCGGCGGTACCGTTCGGGATTTTCACCCGATTATCTTGTTCAGCGGCAAAGGCTGTACGCCCCGGCCGCCACGAAGCCGGTATTCAGTTGTCACAGGCATTATAACACAGTCCGCCTTTGGTGTCAACGGCAAAAAGGAAGCGTGGTTTCACGATTCCTTTGGAATTAAATTGTGATCTGGTCAATGACCTCACGGAGCTTTGCAGCGCTCTTTTTGAGCTTGATGGTTTCTTCCTGGGTCAAAGGCGTCAGAATCTTGCCCCGGACACCGGAACGGTCTACAAGGCACAAGGTAGAAAGGCACACTTCCTCCACGCCGTACTCGCCGTGCATCATGGTGGAAACGGTCAACGCAGTGCCGGCGTCGGCATAAATGCACTTACAAATGTGGCACACGGACATGGCCACCGCATAGAAAGTAGCGCCCTTGTTTTCAATGATGGTGCCTCCGGACTTTTTCACATACTGTTCGATTTCTTCATATTCCTGATTCCAATCAATGCGGTCCCGGTCGGGAGACACTTCCTTGTAAACATCCACGTGATTGTTGGCGATGTGCACCAAGGACCATGGGACAAAGGAGCTGTCTCCATGTTCGCCATACACATGGGCATGAACATTCTTGGGGCTGATGCAGAACCGCTTTGCCAGTTCTGCCTGCAGACGGCTGGTATCCAAAATCGTGCCGGAACCGATGACCTGCCGCTCCGGCAAGCCGGACAGCTTGGTAAACACATAAGTCAAAATATCCACCGGATTGGAGACGATCACATATACCGCGTTAGGCGCTTGCGGCACCACATTTTTTATAACGTCTTTCAAAATATCCACATTGGTTTGGGCAAGATCCAGCCGGGTCATGCCGGGCTTCCGGGCCATACCGCAGGTAATGACGATAATATCAGAATTTGCTGTGTCGGAATAATTGCCGGGACGGACAATGGCAGGAGATTGAAAAGGCGCGCCCTGATACACATCCAGCGCCTCTCCCCGGGCCTTCTTTTCGTTAATGTCTACCAGAACGATCTCAGATGCGATGCCCTGGATCATCAGGTCGTTGGCAACTGTCGCGCCGACGCTGCCTGCGCCGATTACGCTGATTTTACTCATAGAACAAGCCTCCCTTTCAAGACAATGTCTCTTTCGATATCATTATATTGATTGCAGCGGTTTTGGTCAAGGTTTTTCTGCTTGTCCTGCTATTTTCCCCAATGTGCACAAAAAAACACACAGGCAACGCCTGTGTGTTTTTGCATAATTTTGAATTACAGCAATTTCTTAACTTCCTCAGAAGCCAAAGCGGGGTCGTCGGAAACGGTAACGGTGATGTTCATGTTATTTGCTTGCGCAAATTCTGCACACCACAGAACGAATGCCTCGCCGGCAGCGCGATCGGTGCCGATGGTCTTATACAGGTTGTCGATGTACACATTGGTAATATCATAGTTGCCGGCATGCAGGCCGCTGATAAAGCCTTTCAACATATCCAGGCTATTGATCCCGTACTCCTTGGAGCTGACCAGACGGGCGCGGGATGTGACTTCGTATCTCAGGTTGTTGCCGTACTCGATGCACACCACATCACCGTGGGCTTCGGCAACTGCCTGATTAATAGAATCGATCAGCTTTTTTGTCTTGCCGGAACCTTTCAGTCCCATAATAATTTGAATCATAGGAAAATCCTCCTTTGCTAAACAGTTGGTTGCTGTACTGTAATTTTAACAGTATCCGGGCACTTTTGCAACAGGAATTTATAGAAATATAAAAATTTTTCTCCACCCTTTGCAGTAGAACTGACGCACATCTGATGCAAAAGATCCGCTGACAGTTAGATTTCGTAGCCGGGTTTTCCCAACAACTGGAACATATTGCGCTTATAGAACTCCACGCCGGGCTGATTGAAGGGGTTAACACCCAGCATATAGGCGGACACGCCGCAGGCCAGCTCGAAGAAATAGAACATTTCACCCAGCTTTTCATTTGTCAGCGCGCCCATGTCCATGGTCATGACCGGCACACCGCCATCCACGTGGGCAGCCAGCGTTCCCAGGAATGCCTTTTCATCCACAAAGTCCAGAGTCTTGCCCTCCAAATAGTTCAAGGCGTCCAGATTCTTATAGTCGGTGCCGATGGTCAACTTCTGTTCCGGAGCATCAAAGCGCACCATTGTTTCAAAAATGTTGCGCTCTCCCTGCTGGATCATCTGACCCAGAGAGTGCAGATCGGGAGTAAACTCAGCCGTAACCGGGAAAACGCCCTTGCCGTCCTTGCCCTCAGACACGCCATAAAGCTGCTGCCACCAGCCGCCCATCATCTTAAAGCCGGGCTCAAAGGATTCCAGGATCTCAATAACCTTTCCGTTGCGGTACAGCAGATTTCTGGTAGCGGCATACAGCCACACAGGGTTCTCAAAGGAACGGATATCGTAATCCTTCTTTGCCTGCGCCGCGCCACGCATGACCTCCATGGGGTCAATGCCGGCAACTGCCATGGGCAGCAGACCCACTGCCGTCAGCACACTGTAACGGCCGCCTACATTGGGCGGGATCACAAAGGTCTCCCACCCCTCCTCCGTGGCCATTTGCCGCAGAGCACCCTTCACCGGGTCGGTAATGGCATAGGTGCGTTCCTTTGCGCCCTGGGTTCCGTACTTGCGCTCCAGCATCCAGCGCAGCGCCCGGGTTGCGATGGCCGGCTCTGTGGTGGTGCCGGACTTGGAAATGATGGCAATGGAGAAATCCTTGCCCTCCAGCAAACGGCACAGCTCATTCCAGTGCCGGGTGGACAGGGTATTTCCTGCATAGTAGATCTGAGGATTGCCTTTGCCCTTGCCAATGTTGTGGTTGGCGCCCTGCATCAGCTCAATGGCTGCGCGAGGACCCAGGTAGCTGCCGCCAATTCCGATCACCACAAACACATCGGAGGTCTCCCGGATGCGCTTTGCTGCGGCGCGAATGCGACGGATCTCCTCTGTCTCTTTCTCCACGGGCAGGTCCAGCCAGCCAAGAAAATCACTTCCTTCGCCGCTGTGGTCTGTGAGCATCATGTGGGCATCAAAAACTTCTTTTTCTGTTGCCAGCAGGTCCGGCAAGGAGATCTGACCCCATACGTTGGAAATATCCACTTTAATCATATCATAGAACCTTCCTTTCTGGTTTCTTATATGTTACTTCAATTTTCCAAGAAACGCAATACCCGCCAATTAAGTTTTTCGGAAAATTTCCCGTCGGACCGTCACCGCAATATGTTGTGGTTAGTCTTGAATAACGCCCCAAATTTCAAAAAATAGCGGTGAAAAAACTGGGAAAACGCCTTGACAACCGGGCGAAACACCTATATAATACACTGGTCTGCGTATGCGGACATATCCTTGCCCCCGGAGCCCGGGGGCCTAACGTCCAAAAGGAGGTGCAAACAACATGGCTAAGATCACCGGTAAGTACGAGGTGCTTTACATCATCGACCCTGCACAGGGCGAAGAGGGCATCGCCGCACTTGTGGAAAAGTTCAAGGCAATGGTGGAAGCGGAGGGTGCTCTGTCTGAGATCAACGAGTGGGGCAAGCGTCGTCTTGCATACCCCATCAACGACCTGACCGAGGGTTACTACGTCTTGATGACCATCGAGACCAAGCCCGCTTTCCCTGCAGAGCTGGAGCGTGTGATGAAGATCACCGAAGGTGTCCTGCGCTGCATGACCACCGCTGTGGAAGCGTAAGGAGGAACCCGTATGCTGAACCACATCATCGTCATGGGTCGTCTGACCCGTGATCCCGAACTTCGTCGCACCGGCAGCGGTGTTGCTGTCACCAGCTTTACTGTAGCTGTTGACCGTGACTTCGGCAGCCGCGAAGGCGGAGAGAAGGAAACCGACTTCATTGACTGTGTCGCTTGGCGTCAAACAGGAGAGTTCGTCTCCAAGTATTTCACCAAGGGCCGTATGGCAGTGGTTTCCGGTCGTCTCCAGATTCGCAACTGGACCGACAAAGAAGGCAATAAGCGCCGCACTGCTGAGATCGTGGCAGACAATGTCTACTTCGGTGACAGCAAGCGCGACGGCGACAGCGGTAACGCCTATGGCAGTGCTCCCGCAGCATCCGGCTTTGGCGGCTACACTGCTCCCGCTGCTCCGGCTTCCGATTTTGCGATGCTGGATGATAACGACGCTCAGCTGCCTTTCTAACTCTTAAAGAACTTTTCTACAATGCTTAAAAGGAGGTTGCTTCCATGGCTAACGAACAGCGTATGCGTCCCCGTAAGCGCAAGAAGGTATGTACTTTCTGCGTCGAGAAGGTGACTGCTATTGATTACAAGGACACCGCTAAGCTTCGCCGTTTCCTGAGCGAACGCGGCAAGATCCTGCCCCGCCGTACCACCGGCACCTGTGCAGCCCATCAGCGCCATCTGACCATCGCTATCAAGCGTGCCCGCCAGATCGCTCTGCTGCCCTACGTGGCTGAATAATCCCAAATTAAAGACCCGGAACTTCGGTTCCGGTTCTTTTTTGTGCGTGCGCGACGCCTTGACTCCTTTCAGTCGCTCAGGGTGGCGAAATTGTAGAAATACGTTTTATGAAACTGCGATTACTTTGCCATAGTGATGGCTTTGAAAAATTGCAGCACCAAATCCCCCCAGGTGAGTTTTTCCACGGTGGTTTCCGCAACCAACGGAATTTGGGATACGACTTGGTCTCCCACGGTTACGGTCAGCGTGCCCAGCCGCTGTCCCTTGCTCACCGGCGCGGTGACCGTTTCGTCTAAGGTGTATTGGGTGTTTACCGCATTGCGCTGGGATTTATCCACCAGCAAAGGCGCATTGTCGGCAGGAACAGCTTTGCTAAATTTTTGTTTTCCTAATATGACCGGTACTTGCAAATCGTCGGGAAGCTCCGGCTGAACTGTTGCAAAATTGGCAAATCCGTAATCCAACAGCGATTTGCAGGCAGCAAACCGGTCCTTGGAAGTTTCGCTGCCCATGACCACCGCCACCAGCTCCATCCCTTCACGCTGCGCTGATGCGGAAAGGCAGTAGCCGGCATCGGATGTAAAGCCTGTTTTCAGCCCTGTGGCACCGGGATAAAACCGCACCAACTTGTTTGTATTGGCAAGACCAAAGCTGCCGCCCCGGACGGTATCCATCCATATGGTAGTGTATTTCTTGATGTCCGGGTGCTTTGTAAGAAGCTCTCTGGACATTACCGCGATATCATAGGCAGAGGTTCGATGGTTTTTTGCATCCTCGCTGTCATCCAGGCCGGTGCAGTTCACAAAATTTGTATCCTCCATGCCCAACTCTTTTGCCCGCAGGTTCATCATGTCCACAAAGGCGCTCTCGCTGCCGGCAATATGCTCTGCCATAGCGCAAGCGCAATCATTGGCGGAGGCAACAGCGATGGATTTGATCATATCGGCCACGGACATGGTCTCCCCAACCTTCAGATAAATCTGGCTACCGCCCTTTGCCGCTGCCGTCTCAGAGGCGGTGACGGTATCGTCCCAGCCGATACGCCCTGTGTCAACGGCCTCCATACACAAAAGCATCGTCATCACCTTTGTCACGCTTGCCGGCGCCAAAGGCGCATGGGCATCCTGCTCATACAGCACCGTCCCGGTGGCTGTGTCCATCAAAAGCGCACTTTTTGCTTTTACCTCCGGCGCAGCAGCGTTGGCTGTCACAGGAAAAGCTCCCACAAGGAGCAATACACATAAAAAGATTCCCCAAACGCGCTTCATAAAGATCCCTCCCTGGTTTTCTGTGATACTTTATGAGGCCCGTCCGGGGAATATGAATTGAGAATTTGTCAAAAGTCAGGAATGTATTGTGCAGCAGCGGAGTCTGCCTCTTGGGTAAAGCCTTCCAGTCCGTTTAGATACATCCAGCTGAGCACCGCTTGATATTCTTCCTCCGTGATCTGCCGGTCTAAGGGTGCTGCCATGCCGGGCATAGGGGTATATTGCCGCATCAGACTCACCAACACCTGCCCTGGGGCAAAGGTTTGGCCGATCCAGTCCAGCACTTTTAACGAGTTTTCCACATGGCCCGGTATAATTAAATGCCGAATTACCGTTCCTTTCACCAGCTTTTCCCTTTGCCACTGCGCAGGACCGGTCACTTCCGCCATGGTCTGCAAGGCCTGCGCCGCTACTTCAAAGTAATCCGACACCCCGGACAGCGTCTTTGCCAAAGCGTTGTCCCCATACTTCATGTCCGGCAGGAAAATGTCCACCTTGCCGGCCAGTTTTTTTATAGTCTGCGTCCGTTCGTAACCGCCACAGTTGTACACCACCGGCACATCCAGCGGTCTTTCCAGTGCAGGCAAAATCGTGGGAAGAAAGTGGGTCGGCGTCACAAGGTCAATGTTTTCTGCGCCCCGGGCAATCAGACTTTCCATTATGTTTCGCAGCTCCACGGCGTCCACAGGCGTCCCCACCGGACCTGAGCTGATGGTGCGGTTCTGACAATAGCAACAGCCTAATGTACAGCCACCGAAAAAGATCGCGCCGCTGCCGCCACCGCCTGCCATTGCCGGTTCTTCCCATTTATGAATCATAGCCTTTGCTACCAACGCGGTGTCCGGGCATCCGCAAAAGCCCCTTTCCGCCTTTGTTCGATCCACACCGCACTTGCGGGGACAAAGGTTGCAGTTTTCATAATTCATAACATCCCACCTTTGCGGGTATTATACTATATAAAATTAGAAATGAGAATGGAGAATTGAGAATTATTTTGCAGAATTTTTCTGTTCAAAAATAATTTATAATTAGAGCACTTGACATTTTTAGCACTCTCTGTTATAGTGTGCTTAGCACTCAGGTGCAACGAGTGCTAAGCACACAAGGAGGCAGCTTATGGAAATGACCGAGCGAAAGAAAAAAGTTCTGCGCTGTATCGTGGATCTATATATCCGGACCGCAGAGCCTGTTGGCTCAAAGGCCATTGCGGAGCTGCCGGACATGAATTACTCCTCCGCCACCATTCGCAACGAAATGGCAGATCTGACTACCATGGGATATCTGGAACAGCCCCATACCAGCGCCGGTCGAGTGCCCTCTGCGGCAGGCTATCGCCTGTACGTAGATGAGCTGATGCTGGATTACCGGCTGAGTCTTGACGAAACAAAGTCCATTAACTCTGCTATTGAAGAAAAAATGCAGCAGGTGGATAAGATCGTGGAAAAGGTTGCAAGGCTGGTTTCTCAGGCCACAGACCTTCCTGCCATCTCCATGGCGTCGCGCCACAGCGCCGCTACCGTCAAGCGTTTTGAGCTGATTCTGGCGGAGCAGGGCAACGTGATTCTTGTGATCCTGTTGTCCAATGAGGATGTGTTCAACAAGCTTATCAAATTGCCGTTGAACGTCACTGACAGCGATCTGAAAGTGCTGTGCGCCCTGCTTAACGCAACCATGACCGGTCTTTCCCCAGAGGAATTTACATCAGACCTTCTGGACCGGGTGATGGGCTCTGCCGGCGCAGCCGCCTGCCTCGTGCCGATCATTATGGAGTTCACCGCGGAAACAGTAAGCCGCCAAGCCCATACCAACATGGCCGTGGCAGGGCAAATGCGTTTGCTGGGTCAACCGGAGTACCGGGACGTGGACAAAGCGCAGCGGGTGCTGACGTCTCTGGACGAGGATGCTTTGGCAAACCTGCCTGCGGTCATGCAGAACGCAAACGGCACAAAAGTTCTGGTCGGTCCGGAAAATGTGGCACAGGAGCTGAAAGATACCTCCGTGGTTATGACACAGTTTGACATTGGTGACGGCATGCGGGGCATGATCGGTGTGGTAGGTCCCACCCGTATGGACTACGCAAAGGTCACCGCAAGACTATCCTACTTTGCAGAGAGCCTTTCCAAGCTGTTTGCAAAGCCGGAGCAGAAACAGCTGCCTGAGGGTACCGAGGAAGAGGAGGCTTAATCTTGGCAAAGAAAAAGAAGGATGACCTGCAGGAAGAAATGCCTGTAGAGGAAACGGTAGAGAAAACTCCGGAAACGGAGCAGACTCCCCAGGTTGATCTTTGGGAAGAAAAGTATAACGCAGAGCACGATGCACACCTGCGTTTGGCTGCGGACTACGATAATTTCCGCAAGCGCAGCCTGAAAGAAAAGGAGCAGTCCTACGGAAACGGCAAAGCCGACGCTGTGGAAAAACTCCTGCCGGTGTACGACAACTTAGAGCGCGCGCTGAACCAGACATGCGAGGATGCCGCTTACAAAAAAGGCGTGGAAATGACCATGACCCAGCTGGTGAGCATCTTAAACGGGCTGGGTGTGGAAATCTTCGGTCAAGTGGGTGAAACCTTTGACCCCAACCTCCACAACGCTGTGATGCACACCGAGGATGATTCCATAGAGGAAAACACCATTACACAGGTGTTCCAAAAAGGTTTTAAACTGGGCGAGAAGATCGTCCGCTTCGCTATGGTACAAGTAGTAAATTAATTTAGTAAAATCTATGCACGCATAAAAAATAGGAGGAAATTAAAATGGGTAAGATTATTGGTATTGATTTGGGCACAACCAATTCTTGTGTAGCAGTTATTGAAGGCGGCGAGCCTGTTGTGATCGCCAATGCCGAGGGCGGCAGAACCACTCCCTCTGTGGTGGCTTTCTCCAAAACCGGCGAGCGCATGGTCGGTCAGGTGGCAAAGCGTCAGGCTGTGACCAACGCCGACGGCACAGTGGCTTCCATCAAGCGCCACATGGGCGAAGATTATCACGTAACACTGGGCGGCAAAAATTATACTCCCCAGGAGATCAGCGCCATGGTCCTGCAGAAGCTGAAGGCTGATGCCGAGGCTTATCTGGGCCAAAGCGTTACCGAGGCTGTCATCACCGTTCCTGCGTACTTCTCCGATGCACAGCGTCAGGCTACTAAAGACGCAGGCAAGATCGCCGGTCTGGATGTAAAGCGCATCATCAACGAGCCCACTGCTGCGGCTCTGGCCTACGGCGTGGAAAAAGAAGGCGAGCAGAAGATCATGGTCTACGACCTGGGCGGCGGCACCTTCGACGTTTCCATTCTGGAGATCGGCGACGGCGTTGTGGAAGTAAAGGCAACCGCAGGCGATACCCGCCTGGGCGGCGATGACTTCGACCAGAGAATTATGGATTATCTGGTTGCCGAATTTAAGAAGGCCGAAGGTATGGACCTGAGCAAGGACAAGGTTGCTATGCAGCGTCTGAAGGAAGCTGCCGAAAAAGCAAAGATCGAGCTGTCCGGCATGACTACCACTGCCATCAACCTTCCTTATATTACCGCCGACGCTACCGGCCCCAAGCACCTGGATGTGACCTTGAGCCGGGCAAAGTTCGACGAAATGACTGCAGACTTGGTGGAGCGCACTCTGAAGCCTGTCCGTCAGGCTATGAGCGATGCGGACATTTCCGCAAACGACCTGCACAAGGTGTTGCTGGTTGGCGGTTCCACCCGTATTCCTGCTGTGCAGGAAGCTGTTAAGAAGCTCACCGGCAAGGAAGGCTTCAAGGGCATCAACCCCGACGAGTGCGTCGCTTTGGGTGCTGCCATTCAGGGCGGTGTTATTAACCAGGAAGTGAACGACGTGTTGCTTCTGGACGTTACCCCCCTGTCCTTGGGTATCGAGACCATGGGCGGCGTGTTCACCAGATTGATCGAGCGCAACACCACCATCCCCACCCACAAGAGCCAGATCTTCTCCACCGCTGCCGACGGCCAGACCTCCGTGGATGTCCATGTGCTGCAGGGCGAGCGTGAGATGGCGGCTTACAATAAAACCCTGGGTCGCTTCCAGCTGACCGGTATCGCACCGGCGCCCCGGGGCGTGCCTCAGATCGAGGTTGCCTTTGATATCGACGCTAACGGTATCGTAAAGGTTTCCGCAAAGGATCTGGGCACCGGCAAGGAGCAGAACATCTCTATCACCGCCTCTACTAACCTGAGCCAGGAAGAAATCGACAAAGCTGTGAAGGAAGCAGAGCAATACGCTGCCGAAGATAAGGCACGCAAGGAAGAAGTGGACACCCATAATAACGCAGAGCACCTGATCTACCAGACAGGAAAGACGCTGGGCGAGCTGGGCGACAAGATTTCCGCTGAGGAAAAGTCTTCTATCGAAGCTTCCGTTGAAAAGCTGAAGGAAGCCAACAAAGGTACCGATCTGGAGGCCATCAAGGCAGCAAGCGACGAGCTGCAGAAGGCATTTTATGCCGTTTCCGAGAAGCTGTACCAGCAGGCTGCGCCTCAGGACGGTCAGCCCGGCGCACAGCCCGGCAACGACGGTGTTGTGGACGCCGACTACGAGACTGTAGACTAATTCTTAAAATTTCTAAGGGGCGGCAAAACCGCCCCTTATACCCCGTTTGTAAGGTGAAACGATATGGCAGATAAACGCGATTATTATGAGGTGCTTGGTGTCCAAAAGGGCGCGAGTGCCGATGAATTAAAAAAAGCCTACCGCAAGCTGGCTATGAAATATCACCCGGACAGAAATCCCGGTGATAAAGCGGCGGAAAAGAATTTCAAAGAGGCCAACGAGGCCTATGAGGTGCTTTCCGATGCCGACAAGCGGGCAAAGTACGACCAGTTTGGCTTTGCCGGAGTAGATCCCCAGTATGGCGGTGGCGGCGCAGGCTTTGATGGCTTTGGCGGTTTTGGAGGCTTCGGTGATATTTTCAGTGAAGTGTTCGGCGGCGGCTTTGGCGGTGGCGGCGCCCGGCGGCGCAACGGCCCCCGCAGAGGCGAGGATTTGGGTGTCCGTTTGGAACTGACCTTTGAGGAGGCCGCCTTCGGCGTGCAAAAGGATATCAGCTATTACCGGGTGGAGGACTGCGCAAGCTGCAAAGGCTCCGGTTCTTCCGACGGCGTGGTGGAAACCTGTTCTCAGTGCCGGGGTTCCGGCCAGGTCCGGGTGACACAGAATATGATGGGCATGGCATTCCAGTCTACATCCACCTGTCCTTCCTGCAGCGGCCGGGGCAAGATCACGAAAAACCCCTGTAATACCTGCCGCGGAAAGGGCAAGGTTCGCAAAAGCCGCACTCTCAAAGCAAACGTGCCTGCCGGCATCAACCATATGCAAAGCTTCCGCATGGCCGGGGAGGGCAATGTGGGCGTCAACGGTGGTCCCAACGGTGATGTGCTGGTGGAGGTTTCCATCCGGCGACATCCCATCTTTGAGCGCGACGGCATGGATGTTCTGTGCGAAGTGCCTATCACCTTTTCCCAGGCCGCCTTGGGCGCAGAAATTCAAGTGCCTACCTTAGACGGAAAAATCGCCTTTACCATTCCGGAAGGCACACAGACCGGAAAAGACTTTGTCTTGTCCGGCAAAGGTATTCCCCAAGTGGGCAACCCCAAAAGGCGGGGCAACCACCGGTTCTTTGTGGTGGTGGAAACACCCACAAAGCTAACCAAGGAACAAAAGGCCCTTTTGGAAAAGCTGGATGAGACCATGGACGGAAAATCCAGCCCAAAGCGCAAGAAGTTCTTTGATACATTAAAAGATTTCTTCGATTAAGAAAATATCCGGGCGTATGAACTGCACCCCATTTGTTAGGCAAGAATGATATAATACTTGTACTAAGAAATGGGGTGTTTTTCTTTTGCCTAGAGGAGTGCCAAACAAGCGATATACCGGTGAATTTAAACAAATGGTAGCAGAAGCAGTTATCAAGGACAAAATGAGCTATATTGATTACTACAACAACCGGAGAATTAAGGCAAGACTAAAGGGCTTGAACAATTTGAGTTAGAAATATTTGTCTAACTTTTTGGGGTCACTTCAAATGCCCGGATATTTTTTCTTGCCGTTCAGGAGGATATGTATTATAATAGTAAAAAACATTGGAGGTGCGGCTATGAAGCGTACGGATTATATCAGTTGGGACGAATATTTTATGGGCGTAGCCAAGCTGGCTGCCCACCGCAGCAAAGATCCCAGCACCCAAGTAGGTGCCTGTATTGTTTCACCGGAAAACATCATCATATCCACCGGCTACAACGGTATGCCCAAGGGTTGTTCCGATGACGAATTTCCATGGGACCGGCAAGGCGCCGAGACCAAGTACCCCTATGTTGTGCACGCTGAATTAAACGCAATCCTCAACGCCAACGGACGGGACCTGCGAGACAGCCGGGTATACGTGGCATTGTTCCCCTGTAACGAATGCGCCAAGGCGATCATTCAAAGCGGAGTGAAAGAAGTGGTGTATCTGTCAGACAAATACGCAGGCACCCCGGAGAATCTGGCATCCAAGCGCATGCTGACTGCTGCCGGTGTTAAGTACACGCAGCTTCGTTCCGCAACGAAAAAAATCACTCTGGATCTGATCCCCGAAGAAGAGAAATAAGAAAAAACATCTGTGAAGCGACGCTTCACAGATGTTTTTTCATCCCTGTAATCCACGAACCAAAATTCCCAAATTGTCTGCATATATCTCGTCAAATTGGCTTATGGGCAGCGGATTTTCCCCTCTGCCGGCTTCTATCGTGTAGCCGGGGCGACGGAAAAACCGGATAAACCAGTCCTTATAGCCGGCAAAAGACGAATTGTACGGTGTGTCCGCCAGGGTATATCCGCTTACCCGGGCAAATTCTTCTCCCAGCTCCCTTGCGCCGGAAACAACAATATCCTCAAACTGCCAGTAAATCTCTGCGCCCTGGGTGTGGTATGCCAGCACCAACACCGGCTCCAGAATCTGGGTGTAATTTGCCAGCGCCCTTGCCTCCACCTGGTCAAGCGGTGCTCTGCCTACGTAATCCCGTGGTCCGGGTTGGGTAAATCCCTGAGAAAATTTGATTTCCCTTGCCTGCAGCCAGCCGGCCGGGTACTGCAAATTTAAATCCACACCCAAAAGATTTGCCTTCCATCCGGAGGGGAAGGGGATCTGCGGATAATTTTCAGCCAGTCTTTGAGCCTGTAAATACCCTTGGGAACCCTCCCGGATCTCACCGGTGACCAGATCCACGCCGTCGGGGTTTACCAGCGGCACCATGTAAAGGGTGGTTTGCGCCGCCAGCGACCGGGCATCTTGATCAAAAATTTGTCCGCCTGCAGCAATGGCGGCGACGTAATCTTCTGCAAATTTTAAAAGCACCAACGCTGTGATCCACTCGTTTGCATGATGGGCAGCCGTATAGAGCACCCTGCGCTGCCCGGTACCGATGACCAACGTGCGAATCGGTCGCCCAAAGGCAGTGGTGGTCAAGACCTCCGTTCGGCAGAAGGGGTAAGCCTCAACAAGCTCCAGGATCATCCGGTTGCAGCTGTCTGCTGTAATGGGCATTGTGGTATTTACGATAGACAAAAGCCTCACCTCCGGGCAGTCTATGCGCCGGCGCCCCTTTTTGTTCGCGTTCCGGGCAATTTCATAAATTTCCAAAAAAGCTATTGACAATCTGCTTGTTGTCTTGTATGCTAACTGTACTAGTACGGTTAGCACGGTTCATACACCGCGTTACCTGCTAAAGGAGGGATACAGAATGGTCCAGTTAAATTATCGGGATTCCCGACCCATTTACACCCAGATTACAGACGGCTTTCGGGAGCAAATACTTGCGGGCGTTTTGCAAAACGACGATAGGCTTCCCTCAGTGAGGGACTTGGCGCAGCAGCTTTCCATCAATCCCAATACCATTCAAAGAGCATACAGGGAGCTGGAAATGCAGGGCTGGATCGCCACTGTTCCGGGAAAGGGCTGCTTCATTTGCGGCGTGCCCCCCATCACACCGAAGGAACAGCAGCCGCTGCTGGACAGCTTTGATAAAGCCGCAGCCGCGCTGTTGGCACTGGGTGTCTCCCGGGAAGAATTGATCGCCAGAATAGAAGGAGGAGAGGATCATGCTTGAATTAATGAACATCACCAAAACCTTTGGCAATTTTAAGGCCTTGGATGATCTGACGATGACCGTACCAAAAGGCGCGGTTTACGGCCTGGTAGGCCCCAACGGCGCAGGCAAATCCACTGCCATCCGTCACATGACCGGTGTTTACCGTCCGGATAGCGGCAGCGTCACGGTGTCGGGTGCGCCGGTTTATGAAAACCCTGCAATAAAGCAGACCATCGGCTATATCCCGGACGATATTTTTTACTTCCCCTCCGCAACGCTGGAGGATATGCGCTGCTTTTATAAGGGAATTTACCCTCAGTTTGACGATGGGCTGTTTGACCGGCTGTACGAAGTGTTCCAGCTGCCAAAAAAAGGCCCGATCCGCCGTTTCTCCAAGGGTATGCAAAAGCAGGCGGCATTCCACCTTGCCATTTGTACCCGTCCGGAGCTTCTAATTTTGGATGAGCCGGTAGATGGTCTTGACCCGGTGATGCGTCGGCAGGTCTGGAGCTTGATTCTGTCGGATGTTGCCCAACGGGAGACCACCGTTTTGATTTCCTCTCACAATCTGCGAGAACTGGAGGATATCTGTGATCATGTAGGCATCATGGACCACGGCAAAATGCTTCTGGAGCGCAGTCTTGCGGATATGCAGGGCAGCACCCACAAGCTGCAGATGGTAGGCCTGCCTCCTGACGGTCTGGAAATTCTACATGAAAGCCAGACAGGTCGCCTAAAGACGCTGATCGTTCGGGGCGATGCCAATGAAATTACCTTGAAGGTCAGCGCAACCAATCCCCTGTATTTTGATGTGCTGCCCTTGTCCCTGGAAGAAATCTTCATTTATGAGATGGGAGGTATGAACTATGAAGTTAAAAACATCGTTCTTTAATACCACCGTTTTACGCAAGGATGTGACCCGGTTTGCGCCCTTGTGGGGACTTTACACCGTGTTTATGCTAATGGTGGTGATGCTTATTTGGGCAGATGAAAACGAGCCTGCCCGATTTGCCGCCAACGCAGCCGATATTATGCAGACAATGGGTGTTGTAAACTGCTTTTACGGCGGTTTGTGCGCGCTACTTTTATTTGGCGACCTGTTCCAAAGCAAAATGGCGGGCAGCTTACACGCTATGCCTATGCGCAGAGAGGGTTGGTTTTTGACCCACAGCGCCGCAGGTTTTCTCTTCTGCCTTGTTCCCAACAGCATCGGCGCGGTGCTTGCCAGTATGATCTTACAGGAGTACTGCTATCTGGCTTTTATTTGGCTTGGTCTAATGCTTTTGCAGTTTTTGTTCTTCTTTGGCATCGGCGCCTTCAGCACCCAGTGCGCCGGAAACAAGCTGGGTGCGGTAGCGGTGTATGGTCTTTTCAATCTGCTGGCAGTGCTGGTGGCATTTCTTGTGGAAACCTTTTACACCCCTGTGCTTTACGGCATTGAAACCGACTGGGAGGCCATCTGCCGTCACAGTCCGGTGGTCAACTTCTCCTTATGCCGCTACGTGGATGTAAGCTACAACAATATGAATGGCTCCGCAAGTTGGCTTGGTTTTTCCCCGGCGGATTGGCAGTATCTATGGGTCGCCGCCGCAGTGGGTTTTGCGCTTTTAGGCGCGTCGGTTCTGCTATACCGCCGCCGCCACCTGGAAAGTGCCGGAGATTTTATTGCGGTTAAACCCGTGGCTCCCATTTTCCTGGTGATCTACACGCTGTGCGCCGGTGCGGTACTGTACTTCTTTGCAGACCAGCTGAATACAGACCTGGAATATCCGTTCCTGCTCTTAGGCTTTGCCATTGGTATGTTCACCGGCTTTATGCTGCTGGAAAAGAAGGTCAATGTGTTCCAGGGTAAAAAGTGGCTTGCTTTCGGCGTGCTAACGTTGGTGTTTTTCCTGACGGTAGCCATCACCGCTTTAGACCCCTTGGGCATCACCCGGTATGTGCCTAAAACGACCCAGATCGAGAAAATTTACGTCAGTCCTTTCGCATCTGAGTATTATCTGGATCGCAATCCGCTGATTTTGACCGACGCGGCAGACATGGAAGCCTTTACCGCCATCCATCAGAATCTGATCACAGAGCGTAATGAAGACGAGGCAGACACCTGCCTGCGGCTGCGGTACTATTTGAAAAGCGGCACTACCGTAGAACGGAAATATTATATACATGCAAACAGCGAAATCGGCAAGATCCTCAAGCCCTATTTCAGCCGTTTTTCCTGCGTCACCGGCTATAAAACGGTGGAACAGATGCTGCAAAATATCAGCTTTTTGGAGTTTTACTCCAACGACGAAAATGTTTTGCCCTGCATTTCCATGCAGCCCAGTCTGTCCTCCAGTCTTGTTATCACCGACGCCTCTGGCAATGAAATGTTTGAGGAAGATCTGATAAAATTCGAACCCCAAGAGGATCATTTGAATTTGGGCCTTGATCCGGTGATTCTAAAAGGATTGTTGGAAGCCATTGAAGCAGACTGCAAAGCCGGCAACATGGCGCAAAATTGGGACTTCCATCCCGACACCTCCTCCGCAGGAAATATGACCATCGGCTTTACCTCTGACCGCTATATTACAGAGTATGTGGACATTACCGTTTTTTCCGATTGCCAAAACACCATAGATTATCTGACCTCTCTGGCAATTTCTCAACAACAGAGCCCCGACGCTGAGCCCAGCGCGTAAAAACAGGCAAAGCAGTTTTGTTTGTTGCCATTTAGAAATCCCTGTGGTACAATGAGAAAAATTTTCTTGGGGGCAGGCCAGATGAAATATATATTGCAGGTTTTGATCATCCTGGGTTTTTCCTTTTTGGGGCAAGTGCTGGAGTATTTGGTACCATTGCCTATTCCTGCTGCCATCTATGGCTTTGTGCTGCTGTTTCTCGCCCTCTACACCGGGCTTTTAAAGCGGGAACACATCTGTGAAACGGCAAATTTCCTTATTTCGGTAATGGGCATTTTATTTGTAGCGCCGGCAGTTAATATCCTAGCCTACTATGATATCATTGCGCCCTGTCTGGCGCAGGTATGTATCGTGGTGGTGCTTTCCACAGCCTTGGTTTTTGCGGTTTCCGGTTGGATAACGCAGCTTTTACAAAAAAGGGGGCAGGACAATGATGCAGCTGCTTAACAACGTACCCCTTTGGGCGCTGGCGCTGACTTTTGGCGCGTATCAAATCGGCCTTTGGTGCCAGAAAAAGGGGAAAAGCCCTCTTTTGAACCCTATTTTGATTGCTGTGGTGCTTGTGATCGCTACGCTGCTGGTCGCCGGCATTCCCAACGAGCATTATCAGGCAGGTATGACCGGCATTTCCTGGCTGCTGACCCCCGCTACCGTTTGCCTTGCTCTGCCACTTTATGAGCAAATAAAGGTTCTGAAAAAAAATCTGCCAGCCATTCTTGCCGGTATTACCGCCGGTACTGCCGTAAGCCTGTGCTTTATTTTAGTTGCGTGCAAGCTTTTAGGCCTGGATCGTGTGTTTACCATCTCGCTGCTTCCCAAATCCATCACCACCGCGATGGGCATGGTGCTTAGCGAAACTTCCGGCGGCATCGGCTCGTTAACTGCTGCCTCGATTATTATTACCGGCATTCTGGGAAGCCTGTTCGGTTCGGTGTTATGTAAACTCTTCAAAATCATCGACCCTGTGGCACAAGGCGTTGCCTTCGGCACTGCCTCTCACGTGGTAGGCACTTCCCGGGCCAACGAAATAGGCGCGCTGCAAGGTGCTGTCAGCAGCCTGTCGCTGGCAGTTGCCGGTATTTTGACCGCCGTGGGCTTTCCCCTTGTTTTATTGGCCGTACCGTAACTTTTCCCTGCTGCCACGCCCAAAGACCATCTCTTCTAACCGAAAGCTCCGGGAACGTTGCACAACGCAGCGCTCCCGGTTTCTTTTTGCATTCCTTTCCCCTTAGGCCCTTATACAATTGTCAGCGGCGTGTCCACACAGATTTCAAAAGATAAAAGTTATGTTAATGCACATTTAGGACTTTACGAACGAAAAAAATTGTTGTACAATATATAAAACATAAAATGCGGAGGTATTGGTTTATGCAGCAGTGCTTAAAATGCGGCAAAAAAACAGAAAAACAGGCTGTATTTTGCGGTGATTGCCTGCAAGTAGCCAAGGCCTACCCGGTAAAACCCGGCTCCGTGGTGCATTTGCCCAGCCGGCAAACGCTGCAAAACACCGCGGCCGTCAGCGACTTTCAAGAGCCGACCCGGGCGGAGCAGACGGCTCACCTTCGCAAACTGGTCCGGTGGCTGACTGTGGTGATTGCCTTCTTATCCGTTCTGTTGATCATAACAGCCGCGCTCTTGGTCCACGCATTGGATCGTCAATCCCTGCCGGCCATCGGCAGAAATTATACCACCAGTACCACAGCGCAGAATCCTTGAATGTTTCACGTGAAACATTCATGTGCAAAATTGTTTCACGTGAAACATTTGCAGAAAGGACGACTTATGGGAAAAATATATGCTGTTGTCAACCAAAAAGGCGGGGTAGGAAAGACCACCACCGCCGTTAACCTGACCGCCGCCTTAAAGGAAGCCGGGCAACGAGTTCTTCTATGCGACTTTGACCCCCAAGCAAATGCTACCTCCGGCCTGGGTGTAGACAAGCGCAAAGTCAAGCGCTCTGTATACGATGTGATTATTAACGACGTGCCGGCAGCCGATGCCATCGTGCAAACGGCCTTTGGGGACGTTCTACCTTCCTCGGCAGATCTGGCCGGTGCCGCTGTTGAGCTTTTGTCCGTGGACGACCCCAGCTATCGCTTGAAATATGCCCTGGAATCCGTGAAAGATCGGTACGACGTGATTTTCATTGACTGTCCGCCCTCCCTGGAAATGCTGACTGTAAATGGCTTGGCGGCATCCGACGGCATTTTGGTGCCGGTGCAATGCGAGTATTACGCATTGGAAGGTCTTGCGGATCTAATGACCACTTTGCGGCTGATGAAAAAGCGCATTAACCCTGATTTGGAGATATTTGGCGTTGTGCTGACCATGTTTGACGGCAGAACCAATTTCTCCACGCAGGTGGCCCAGGAGGTGCGCAAACACTTCCCGGGAAAGGTGTTCGCCACAGTGATCCCCAGAAACATCCGTCTGGCGGAGGCTCCCAGCCACGGACTGCCGGTAACGGTCTATGACCGGTCCAGCCGCGGCTCGCAAGCCTATAAAGCGCTGGCAGAAGATCTTTTGAAGAAATTAAGATGAAAGGGTGAGTCCGTTTGGCACCAAAAAAAGGTTTGGGACGTGGAATGGGTGCGCTCATTCCCATGGAAGAAGAATCGATACCTGACAACAGTCCTTATAAGCTGCTGCCTTTGCACAAGGTAGAGCCCAACCCCGAGCAGCCACGTCGGGACTTTGACGACACAGAGCTACAGGCCCTTGCGGATTCCGTCAGCGCCCACGGTGTGATCCAGCCACTGACCGTCCGGGAATTGCCCACGGGTTATTATCAGATCATCGCCGGCGAACGACGCTGGCGCGCCGCGCGCCTTGCCGGCCTGACTGAGATTCCTGCTGTCATTATGGAGGCCGACGACAGAAAGACCATGGAGCTGGCGCTGATAGAAAACCTGCAGCGGCAGGATCTTAACCCGGTAGAAGAAGCCATGGGCTATCATACTCTTATGGCCGACTACGGCTTGACACAGGAGGAAGCCGCTGCGCAAGTTGGAAAATCCCGACCTGCCGTTGCTAACGCGCTGCGTCTGCTGTCGTTGAACCCAGACGTGCTGCTAATGGTGCGAAATGGTCAGCTGTCCGCCGGACATGCCCGGGCGGTGCTTTCTCTCAAATCAGAAAAACTGCAGCTGGAAGCTGCCAGAAAGATCGCAAATTTAGGACTTTCCGTGCGACAGGCGGAATTGCTGTGCAAAAACATGGCAAAAGAGCCTGTGCACACCCAACAGCCGATCGCTATGGCTGTCAATTACATTGCCGAATGTGAAAAAAACCTTTCCAAGCAGTTGGGCAGAGGCGTAAAGATCATTAACGGCAAGCGCAAAGGCAAGTTTGAACTGGAATTTTACGGACAGGAGGACCTGCAAGTCCTTCTGGACGCGTTGATGAAAATGGAGAAATAAGGAGAGGTAACCATGTTAGACATCAAAAAAATCAAGGAGAATCCCGATGCCGTCAAAGCCGGTCTAAAGGCAAAGGAAGTAGACTGCGATGCCATCGTAGACAACATTTTAGAGCTGGATGTGCAGATTCGCGGACTGAAGACCTCCACCGAGGGCAAAACCGCCCAGAAAAACAAGCTGGCGAAAGAAAACGGCAAGCTGTTCGGCCAGAAAAAGGGCGCAGAAAAGCAGGGTCAGGACACCGCCGCCATTGATGCCCAGATCGAAGCCAATAAGCAAGAAAGCATCGCTTTGGACGCATCCATCGCCGACGAAGCCGCGCAATTGAAGGAATTAAGTGGCCAGTTCCGGGTGGCAATGCTCAGCCTGCCCAATTTGCCCGACGAAGACTTGCTTCCCGGCGGCAAGGAAAACAACCAGCCTCTGCGCTATATTGGTGAAAAGCCTTCTTTTGATTTTGAGCCTAAGCATCATGTGGATCTGTGCCAAAATCTGGGTCTTATCGACTATGAACGGGGCGTTAAGCTGGCCGGCGCAGGCAACTGGATGTACACCGGCATGGGCGCTCGTCTGGAATGGGCGCTGCTGAACTACTTTATCGACACCCACACCAAAGACGGCTACGATTTTATCCTGCCTCCTCACATGCTGGAGTACCAATGCGGTGAAACTGCCGGCCAATTCCCCAAGTTTGCTGACGAGGTTTATAAGATCGCTAACCCCACCGATGATCGCATTCACTATATGCTGCCCACCGCAGAAGCGGCTCTGTGCAGCATTTACCGGGACGAGATCCTTACCGAGGCCGATCTTCCCAAGAAACTGTTTGCCTACACTCCCTGCTTCCGTCGGGAGGCCGGTTCTCACCGGGCCGATGAGCGTGGCATGGTGCGCGGTCACCAATTCAACAAGGTAGAGATGTTCCAGTTCTGCAAGCCGGAGGATTCCGACGCAGCATTTGATGAATTGGTCACCAAGGCCGAAAAACTGGTGGAGGGCCTGGGCTTCCACTTCCGTACCGTGAAGCTGGCCGCCGGTGACTGCTCCGCATCCATGGCAAGAACTTACGACATTGAGATCCTCATCCCCTCCATGGACGGCTACAAGGAAGTTTCCTCTGTTTCCAACGCCCGTGACTATCAGGCGCGCAGAGGCAATATCCGTTTCCGCCGGGAGGAGACCGGCAAACCGGAGTTCCTGCACACCCTGAACGGCTCCGGCCTGGCAACCTCCCGTATTTTCCCCGCATTGGTAGAGCAAAACCAGCGCGCCGACGGTTCTATCGTGGTTCCCGAGGTGCTGCGTCCCTACCTGGGCGGTCTGGAAATTATAGAAAAGAAGTAAAGAATCTGCACGTTATGTAAACCAAATAGAAAGGACGCAGTGCTATGAAAAAGTTGTGGAAAGAGTTTTCTGAGTTTGCCATCAAGGGCAATGCAATGGCGTTGGCTGTCGGTACAATTATCGGCGGCGCATTCTCCACCATCACAAAAAGCCTGACTGACGACGTGATTATGCCCATTGTCAACATTTTCTTGGGCGGTGCCGATTTCAGCGAGGCAAAAATCATGTTGCCCCAGATGCCCTGGGTGCAACCTACTTACGAAACTGTGATCGCTGCTGACGGCACAGAAGTGGTACAGCAAGTTCAAAACTATCTGACTTACGGCAATTTTATCTCCGCCGTGATCAATTTCTTCATTCTGGCACTGGTAGTATTCTGCCTGGTCAAGGGATTGAATACGCTCAGCGCTCTTGGCAAGAAAAAGGAAGAAGCTGCCCAAGCTGACACCCAGCCGGAGCCGCCTGCCCCCTCTGCCCAGGAAGTTTTACTTGCAGAGATTCGCGATTTGCTGAAAAATAAATAAATTTTTACTGAAAACCTTTGACAAACGCTTTGTTTGCGCCTATAATTGGTTTTTAGTATCCCAATCGCTATAAAAGGAAGGAATCCTCCCATGTTTAAAATCGTACAAAAAAAGGAGCTGAACCCCTCCGTTACATTGCTGGAAATCGAAGCCCCTTTTATCGCCAGAAAGGCCCGTGCGGGTCAGTTCATTATTTTCCGGATTGATGAGCAGGGTGAGCGTGTGCCCCTGACTATTGCCGGCTACGACCGGGAAAAGGGCACTGTCACTATCATTTTCCAAAAGGTCGGCTTTGCCACCATCGCTCTGGGCAACCTCAGCGTCGGTGACTGTATCCGCGACTTCGTCGGCCCTCTGGGCAAGCCTACTCCCGTGGAAGGCAAAAAGCGGGTCTGCGTGGTTGGCGGCGGTGTCGGCTGCGCCATCGCATTGCCCTCTGCCCAGGCTTTTAAGGAGGCTGGCGCCCAGGTGGACGTCATTGTGGGCTTCCGCAGTAAAGACATCGTGATTCTGGAAGACGAGTTCCGGGCTGCAGCAGACAATATGTATCTGATGACAGACGACGGTTCCTATGGCGAGCAGGGTTTTGTTACCGTGAAGCTGCAGCAGCTGCTGGAAAGCGGTCGTGAATATGACGAGGTTCTGGCCATCGGTCCTGTGCCCATGATGAAGTTCGTGTGCAAGACTACCGAGCCTTTCGGCGTACATACAAGCGTATCTTTGAACCCCATCATGGTAGACGGCACAGGCATGTGCGGTGGCTGCCGTGTCACCGTTGGCGGCGAGACCAAGTTCGCCTGCGTGGACGGTCCTGAGTTCGACGGCCACAAGGTTGATTTTGCCGAGCTGATGAACCGCAACAGCACCTACCGTGGCCGGGAAGCCGAAGTTAAAGAACACCATGCCTGCCGCATCGAAAAGATGGGCAAGGAACTGATCAAGTAAGGAGGGGACTGTAATGGCAAACATGACTTTAGTTAAGACCCCTATGCCTGAGCAGGATCCTCAGATTCGCGCCCGCAACTTCAAGGAGGTTGCCCTGGGTTACACTGCCGAAATGGCAATCGAAGAAGCCAACCGCTGCCTGGGTGGTAAGAACCCCAAGTGCGTGGAGGGCTGCCCTGTTAACGTGCGCACCCCCGGGATTATCAAGAAGGTGCAGGAAGGCGACTTTAAAGCCGCCTACGAAATTGTCACCTCCACCAATGCGCTGCCTGCCCTTTCCGGCCGCGTTTGCCCTCAGGAAAGCCAGTGCGAGTGCAAATGCGTCCGCGCAATCAAAGGCGAGCCGGTTGCCATCGGCCGACTGGAGCGTTTTGTTGCGGACTGGTACCGTGAAAATGTCAACGCCTTGCCGGAAAAGACCCCCTCCAACGGCAAAAAGGTTGCTGTGGTGGGTTCCGGCCCTGCCGGCATGACTGCCGCTTCCGATTTGGCGAAGCTTGGTTACGAAGTGACAATGTTCGAGGCTTTGCATACTGCCGGCGGTGTGCTGGTGTACGGCATCCCCGAGTTCCGTCTGCCCAAGGCCATCGTTGCCAACGAGGTCAAGAAGCTGGAGGCACAGGGCGTGGAAGTGATGACCAACATGGTCATTGGCCGGGTTCTGACCATCGACGAGCTGTTTGAGATGGGTTACAAGGCTGTGTTCGTAGGTTCCGGCGCAGGTCTGCCTATGTTTATGAACATTCCCGGCGAATCTCTGGTGGGCGTTATGTCTGCCAACGAGTATTTGACCCGTACAAACCTGATGAAAGCGTATCTGGAAGAGTACGATACTCCCATTATCAAGTCCAATGCTGTGGCTGTGGTTGGCGGCGGTAACGTGGCAATGGATGCTGCCCGCTGCGCGATGCGTTTGGGTGCTGAGCACGTTTACGTTGTCTATCGCCGTGGCGAGGCAGAAATGCCTGCCCGCGCCGAGGAAAAGCACCATGCCAAGGAAGAGGGCATCGAGTTTAAGACGCTGTGCAATCCCGTGGAGATCATCGGCGACGAAAACGGCCGTGTTTGCGGTATGAAGTGCATCCGTATGGAGCTGGGTGAACCGGACGCTTCCGGTCGCCGCCGTCCTATCGAGGTGCCCGGCAGCGAGTTCATCCTGGATGTGGACACCGTGATCATGTCCCTGGGCACCAGCCCCAATCCCCTGCTGCGCACTACCACTCCCGGTCTGGAGACTAACAAAAAAGGCTGCCTGATCGTGAACGAAGACGAAATGACCACTCGTGATGGCGTGTTTGCCGGCGGCGATGCCGTTACCGGCGCTGCAACCGTCATCTTGGCTATGGGCGCAGGCAAAAAAGGCGCCGCCGCCATAGATGCCTACCTGAGCAAATAAATCTTTCGAATTATGTAAACCGGGTTGCAAAAGCAACCCGGTTTTTATTGACTTTTCTCATGCAAAATGCTATCCTATCCCGGAACAGGAGGTGGGACAATGCCGGTTAAAAAAATATGTCTTTGCGGTCTGGGCGCCGCGCTTTTAACGCTTTGCGCTTGGCTGAGTCTGCCTTTCGGCGCTGCCACCTTTACCCTGCAAACCTTTGGGGTGTTTTTTATACTGGGTGTTCTTGGCGGCAAGTGGGGCAGTATCTGTGTTGGTGTCTATCTGCTTTTGGGTCTGGCCGGTTTTCCTGTGTTTTCCGGTTTCCGGGGCGGTCCTGCTGCGCTCTTTGGCGCTACCGGCGGTTTTTTGCTGGGTTTTCTTGTGGCCGGCTTTGTTTATCGCTTTTTGCTGTTTTTTGTAAAAAACAGCCTTATTTCCATGATCCTTGGCCTTTTTTCCTGCTATGTCTTTGGGGCAGTTTGGTATTATGCACTTTATTTGAAAAATACGCCCAACGCCCTTTGGTCTGTTTTGTCAGTCTGCGTTCTGCCGTATCTTCTGCCGGATGGGTTAAAAATTGCGCTGGCATATTTTCTGTCCCGGCGGCTGAAACATCTTGTATAACCCAATGTTTTTTGGCATAGAGTGTCCCAGGAGGGATGTTCTATGCCAAAAAAAGATTTATGGATCATTTTCGGCGCTGTCGCGGCAGCAATTATTCTGAGTATCAGTCAGTTTTGGGGAGGCGCAGCGGAAACCGGTGCCTGGGGACTTAGCTTTCGCACCGAGGGACTACCGCCGGTGGCCACCGCGGATACACCACAACTAAAGCGTTATGATGCCGCCTACATCGGCGACAGCGCAGAAAAAGTGCTTTACTTAACCTTCGATGCCGGCTATGAAAACGGCTGCACCGAGAAAATTCTCGATACATTAAAAAAGCATAATGTAAAAGCCGCTTTCTTTTTGGTGGGCAACTATATAGAAAAGAATGCCGATTTGGTCCGCCGCATGGTGGAAGAGGGACATATTGTGGGCAATCACACAATGCACCATCCGGATATGAGTAAAATTTCCAATTTTGAGAGTTTTTCCAAGGAGCTTTCTCAGCTGGAACAGCTTTTTCAGGAAACTACCGGCAAAGAAATGCCTAAATTTTACCGTCCGCCCCAAGGCACATACAGTGAAGACAACTTAAAAATGGCGCAAAAGCTGGGATATAAGACTGTTTTTTGGAGTCTTGCCTATGTGGATTGGAACAACAACAGCCAACCTACTGCCCAATATGCCTTTTCCAAGTTGCTGCCCCGAACCCACAACGGCGCTGTGGTGCTGCTGCACTCCACTTCTAAAACCAACGCAGAAATTCTGGACGAACTGTTGACAAAGTGGGCCGCCGCCGGGTATCGCTTTGATACCATCGACCATCTGTTCTGAGTTTTGTCTTCCTGCATATCACTCCGTACGCACAGATCCCGAGAGCTTTTTGCTGTTACTTGGTTAATCCTCACCATGACCGCCCGCGGTGCAATTCAACAACCACAATCGGCAGGCAAATGCATTTTTGTCTGCCGATTGTTTTTTGAAAAATTTTTTATTTACCCTATTGACAAACAAAAAACATAGTGATATACTCTAAGTGTAAATAAGAATTATTCTCATTCAGAAAGACAGAGGTGATGACATGGCGCAAAAACATTTTAAAAAGCGCGATGCCATTCTCGACTACCTGCGGCAGTCGAAGGCACACCCCTCCGCCGAAACCATCTATACGAATCTGAAGCCACAGATCCCCGACCTGGCAATGGGCACCGTTTACCGGAACCTGTCGCTGTTTAAGCAGCAAGGCTTAGTAACCAGTGTAGCCACGGTCAGCGGTGTGGAACGGTTCGACGGAAACACAGCGCCCCATGTACATTTCATTTGCACAGATTGTGACGCAGTCATGGATCTGCACCAAATGAATGTGCCGGAATCCCTCCGCGAAGCGGCAGAGGCCTGCTGCGGCGGCGACGTTTCCGGTTGCCAACTTAGCTTTACCGGCATATGCCAAAATTGTAAATTTATCAAGGAAAGTGGTGAAACAGCATGAAAAAATACGTTTGCACTGTTTGTGGTTACGTTTACGAAGGCGAAGAGCTGCCCGAAAACTACGAGTGCCCCTTGTGCGGCGTCGGTCCCGAACAATTTGAAGAAGAAGAATAATTTTAACTAAAATATAAATAAAACACATATTTTTGGAGGATAACAATTATGAAAAAGTTTGTATGTTCTGTTTGCGGTTACGTTCACACTGCCGATGAGTTGGCAGAAGATTTCCGCTGCCCCGTTTGTAAGGTGCCTGCTTCCAAGTTTGTGGAGCAAAAGGGCGATATGAAGCTGGCTGCTGTTCATGAGTACGGCGTTTACGGCCAGACTGTGAAGAACAACCCCGATATCAGCGATGAGGATAAGAAATATATCTTCGACCAGCTGATGGCCAACTTCCAGGGCGAGTGCTCTGAGGTGGGTATGTATCTGTGCATGGCTCGCATTGCCCACCGTGAAGGCTACCCCGAGATCGGGCTGTATTGGGAAAAGGCTGCTTGGGAAGAAGCTGTGCACGCAGCAAAGTTTGCTGAGCTGCTGGGCGAGGATCTGGAGCCCAATATGAAGGCAACCACCAAAGACAACCTGGCATGGCGCGTTGACTGCGAGTTTGGCGCAACCCAGGGCAAGTTCGATCTGGCATCCTGCGCTAAGCGCAACGGTCTGGACGCTATCCACGACACCGTCCACGAGATGGCTCGTGACGAAGCTCGACATGGTAAAGCGTTGGCTGGTCTCCTTGCTCGCTATTTCGGTTAAGAAAACCCTTGTAAATACGGCATTTTCTGAAACTTTTGAGAGTGGTTCGATTTCGGTCGGACCACTCTTTTTGCATGATGGTGGGAGAAAAGGTGGGATTTTAGGTGGGTGAAACAGTGTGCTTTTAGGGGTCTGTGGGATTTGAAGTGGGATTTTCTGTGGGAGCATGGAAAAAGGACCTCCGAAGAGGTCCTTTCTGTTTGCTCATAAGTTTTTATGAAAGTGGCACTTGACCATCGGAGCATTGTACATAAGTTGCAGGAACATTTTTATTCCAGTTTGTTCCCAAGGTAATAGCATTCCATTCCGCCATTGTACCACTAAACATTATATTTTTGAGAGAGGTGCAATCATCGAAAGCGGAGTTTCCAATTGCTGTTACTTCGCAGGGAATAGTGATGTTTTCAAGAGAGGAACACCAAGCGAAGGCCATTCCGCCGATACTCGTTACACTTTCAGGGATTATAATGTTTTTGAGAGAGGAACAGTAGAAAAATGCCGAATCTCCAATGTATGCAATATTGAGAGGAAGTTCAATGCTCGTGAGAGAATTGCATCTGCTGAAAGCACCGCCAGCGATAACACTTACTTTGTATTTGGTATCGTTATATATGAATGTTTCAGGGATTACAATATTTGCATCAGTAGCCATTGTTGTTCCCATTTTGGCATCATAGTCAGATGCTTTGAATTGATATGGTGTAAATATCTCACTGCACACAGTACAAGTGTTACCGTTGAATGTATGATGAGCTGGTGTTTCCTCGCTATATGATTTGCCACAAAGTTTGCATGTGTGGGTTGTTGTTCCTGCGGTTGTACAGTTGGCAGTAGTTGTCACCTCATAATCATGCTCACATGATTCAAACTCCTGCCCCGGAATTGTAATTCCTGCAGCCCCCATAGCATTCTGGTTCACACTGAAAAATCCTGCTGTCGTTGCTTTAACTGCATCTGCCACGAACGTTCCAAACGGTGTAGCAAGTGCTAACATGACAGCAAGGACCAAAACACAAATCACAATCCATCCATAGTTGCTTAATGTTTCTTTATCCATGTTAGAATCCTCCTATTCAAAATATTTTGATACTATAAGTTTGTCTTTCTATAAATTTGCTCATAAGTATTTTACTCGGTATCATCATCTTCAGGTGGTTCATTGTTCGTTGCTCTTCGTTTTGAATCCTCGTATGCTGCCTGTGAGTAATCGTACAGAATGCCCATTCGTGCATTGTGTGAACCCTTGAACATAACATCTGGATTGACAATATAACAACCTTGGTTCTTTCGCTTGAGGAAAGGAACCTCTCCCTCTTGGAGTAGCTTCATCGTTGTGTGTACGGTGTCGAGTGAGATTCCTGTCATTTCTGCCATCTGTCTTTGTGTGTATGTCAGTTTGTTCTCCTTGTCCAGATGGTCAATAATCCAAAATGCAAGAGTCATTTTCTTGTTGGTAATATCATCAAGTGCGGTTATCAGATTTCGCATCCATGTCTTTGTAAAGTTAAAATCTCTGTCCTCAACACTGGAAACAGCAAAAGGAATAGCCTCTCCGGTGTTAGGGTCCACCAAATATTGAACCCCTTGAAATTTCTGTTTCTTTTTCGTGGTTTGTGCCATGTGCATACCTCTCTTTCATAGATTTAAGAAAAGTATGTTTTATTCCGTACAATTTCGCGGAAAATTTCCGATTGTTTGTAATGACAAATCAGCACAAGTTTTTCCGTTTGTCCTGTTTTTTTCGGTACAAAAAGACTGAAAAATCGGTACAAAAAAACTGAAAAATCAGTACAAACTCAAGGGGCAAAAATGCCAAAAAGTGTAGTAATATCAAGCACTTTTCGGGTTTTGGAGTTTGTTTGCACTCTATATCTATTGGTGTAACGTTCATATATAGGAAAAAGAGTAGCAAATGCCAAGGGTGACGGCGACTGGCATTTGCGAAAGAACAGACTGCAAAAAAGTTATGACAGAATTTTGTAAAATCAGACCTGAGCATGCTGCATCCTGGTACCATGCGAATCATTTTGCTTTTTGTTTCTGTTCGTGTATATTTAGCGAGAAGATTCTAAGCATTCTGTGGGGTTTTCTTTTTCCACGAGTTGCCGGCGATACCGCCACAAGATGCACTTGGGGTTTTTCGGACCATTCTGTAAAATGGTCCGTTGGTTCCATATGTTGCCGGATGCCTTGTTCCTGCGGACCGTTCTGTAAAACGGTCCGCTTTAGTTTGTTGGTTATTACGGCGGCAATCCAAAAAGAAAGAAAGGACCGAGGTTCGGTCCTTTCGTGTGGGAGTGTATCATTTGTTGTCGATGTGGTTCAACAGCTCTCCGAGGCGGTCACGCTCTGCCACGAGATGTGCATAGAGTGGATACGGTTTGATTTTGGCACCACCATTTTCAGCTTCAGTAAGAAATTGGTTTATTGCCTCATAGTGTTTTTTTGTTGCTTCAATATCAAGGGCTGGACCTGTAGAGGTCTGGTCCTTTTTTCGTTTGGGCATTGGGTATTTTTTAGTCAGCACGGTCATAACCAACTGATTAACAGAAGTGCCTTTTTCATCAGCAATCGTTTTTAGATGGTCAATGTATTCCTCTTCGCAGTAAATGCGAAAATCCTTTTTTGCCATAAGATTCGCTCCTTTCGTATTGCCGTAAGAATGCCTAAAAGCGGTACGGCGGTTTTTGGCATGGCGGTTTAGGATTTGATGCCTAAACCGCTGCGAGTGCATCAAGGTGCAACTCGCTCAACGCAAGTATGATGGTTTAGTCTTTTATGACTAAAACAGCATGCTTGCTCATTAGGACATAATTGCCACGAAGTTTTGGCGAACACCGCCTAAACGAGTTAGGCAATTTGTCCTAACAAAAGAGACAGCAATACACCAACTCAAAAGGTGTATTACACTGTTTCTTTTGGATGGGGATTTTTAAGGGGCGAAGCACCTTAAACCAGTTCCAAGGCGGCGCCTTGGCTCACGACTTTACAGCGTAAAGGGGAGTGAGTCCTTTTTCATCTGAAAACGGGCGAAATACATCATACTGTATTTGTCCGTTCAGATGGAAAGGCCGGAAACAAATCTGCGACACCAAAAGGGGCGACAGATTTTTTCTGGAGTTTTTGCGAAATGAGAAAACAGCGCAATCACTTGCGGTGTTTTGGAATGTAGAAAAAACGGTTTGTGAGTGAAGAAAATTGTTACAGCAATTTTTGGAACGAGCAAACAAGGCAGAACCGCAGTTCTGCCAGGATATGCAACACGATTTTTACAGAAATCGTTGGAGCATATCCAGAGATTTTTGCAAATTTCTTTATGAGGAAATTTGTAAAATCTCCAACCCCAAAAAGAAAGGAGGAATCATCATGGGCAACTTTGCAATCATGAGATGGGGCAAAATAAAGTTCGATGGGGTCTCAAATGCTGAGTACCACCAACGAACTGAATTACACAAGAATTGTGAGCATCCAGAGTTAAGAGAACAGAACTTTACTTTTAGGCAATTTGAGGATGAAACCTTGCGACAAACCACCAAGCGATTGATGGCAGCACAACAGGAGCGAACAGGTCGCAGAGTCAGAAACGATGCAACCGTGATGGTTGATTTTGTCCTCACTTTCTCGCCGGAGATGGTTGGTAAAATAGATATGGGAGCATGGTTCAAGGCGAATGTGGATTGGTTGCACCGTGAGTTTGGAGCGAAGAATCTGCTCCGACTTGATATGCACTTTCATGAGTCATGTCCGCACCTCCATGCCTTTGTATCGCCCCTTGATGAAAAGGGCAATTTCAATTTCAAAAAGCATGTGAAGCACATTTCACAACTCGTTGCCATGCAAGACCGTTATGCAAAGGCAATGGAGCGATTTGGACTCGAGAGAGGAAACACGAGGTGGGCAGAGGTTGAAAACAGCAAAATGAAACCAACCTCCGACATTACTCGCCACAAACCGC
>JAZNHB010000007.1:0-3221 GCA_045576715.1 Faecousia sp.
AACTTTACAAACATTATACAGACCTTGCCTTTTGGATTTTACATGAAATGGATATGATAGAGCCATAAGGTGCAGAAAACAAATCTAAAAAGACAAGGAGATTTTATTTATGAAGAAGCTAATTTGTGTAATTCTGATCCTGGTTATGGTGCTGAGTCTGGCTGCCTGCGGCGGTAAAGAAACCGCATCCGTATCCACTGACGGTTCCACCTCCATGCAGAAGGTGATCAATGCACTGGGCGAAGCCTTCATGGAAGACACCGGTGCAAACTTTACCTACAATGCCACCGGCTCCGGCACCGACATCAAGGCTGTGAAGGATGGCACCTGTGACATCGGCCTGTCCTCCCGGTATCTGAAGGACAGTGAAAACGCTGAGGGTTTGAAAGAAACCATCCTGGCAATCGACGGCATCGCCATCATTCTACACACCGAAAATGCAGTTGCCGACCTGACTGTGGAGCAGATCGCTGCTATCTTCAAGGGCAAGATCAAAAACTGGAGCGAAGTGGGCGGCAAGAATGGCGAGATCGTTTGCATCGGTCGTGAAGAGTCCTCCGGCACCCGTGACGGCTTTGAATCCATCACCGACACCGAAGATGCTTGCCAGTATCGCCAGGAACTGACCTCCAACGGTGCTGTGCTGACTGCTGTTGCTGAGAACCCCAACGCTATCGGCTATGTTTCTCTGTCCTCTGTAAAGGACACTGTGAAGGCAATCAGCGTAGGTGGTGTTGCTCCCAGCGAGGAGTCTATCAAGGACGGCAGCTATGCCGTGCAGCGTCCCTTCGTGCTGGTCACCAAGGAAGGAGCACCGCTGAGTGAAACCGCTCAAGAATTCTTTGACTTCGTAACCTCTTCTGCAGCCCATGAAATCATCAGTGCAGCCGGTGTTGTCCCTGCGAACTAAACAAGTTAACGCGGCGGTGAAAATCGCCGCTTACTGTGCATCATTAGGTGAATTTATGAAAAGCAATAAATTATTTGAGCGAATTGTACACGGCATCTTATTAATCCTGGGTCTCGTGACCGTTGCCTGCGTGCTTCTGATTACGGTGTATCTGGTGATCTCCGGTATTCCGGCTATTATGGAGATCGGCCTGTGGAACTTCCTGTTTGGTAAGGTTTGGGATCCGGCAGCCTCTAATCCCCAGTACGGCATCCTGCCCTTCATCCTCTCCAGTATCTACGGTACAGCCGGTGCGCTGGTGATTGGCGTTCCTATCGGCTTTTTTACGGCGGTATATCTGTCCAAGAAAGCATCCAAACGGGTAAAGGAATGGATGTCCGCTGCAGTGAGCCTGCTGGCAGGCATCCCGTCCGTTGTTTATGGTTTGGTTGGTATGATGGTGCTGGTACCCGGCATCCGGGAGATCTTCCACCTGCCAGACGGTGCCAGCTTGCTGGCGGCAATGATTGTGTTGGCTATCATGATCCTGCCCTCTATCATCAAGGTTTCCATTACTGCATTGGATGCCGTTCCCAAGGAATATGAGGATGCATCTCTGGCTTTGGGTGCCACCCCGGAGGAAACCTGGTTCCGTGTATCTGTTCCTGCTGCCAAAAGCGGTATTGCAACAGCGGTAGTACTGGGTGTGGGCCGAGCCATTGGGGAAGCTATGGCGGTGATGATGGTATCCGGTAATGTGGCCAATATGCCCAGCCTTTTTGAGAGCGTTCGCTTTCTGACTACTGCCGTTTCCAGTGGCATGGGTTATGCGGACGGACTATACCGGGAAGCGCTGTTCTCCATCGCATTGATGCTGTTTCTATTTATTATGCTGATCAACGCAACTCTAAACTTCTTGCTGAAGGGAGAAAAGAAATGAGAACTGTTAGAAAGAGAAATTTGTTCCAATGGACCCTTCGGGGAAAACCTTATTATCTGCTGGCAGCAGGAAGTCTTGTGATTCTGCTTGTCATTATTGGAGCTCTGCTATGAAGAAAAGAAATGTTTATATCTGGGCCATGCGCTTTCTCATGTGGATGGCTGCCGGAATCACTGCTGCACTGACCCTGTTCTTGCTCGGCTATGTACTGATCAAGGGCCTGCCCAATATTTCCTGGGAGCTGCTGTCCACCAAACCCAGCTATCTTCGTGGGACAGTTGGTATCCTGCCGGACATCTTGAATACCCTCTACATTATTTTGACCACGCTGCTGTTTGTGCTGCCACTGGGTGTGGGCGCGGCGATCTATCTGACCGAATATGCCACCAACAAGCGGCTAGTAGGCATGATCGAATATGCTGCAGAAACTCTTTCTGGTATCCCCTCCATCATTTATGGTTTGTTTGGATCGCTGTTCTTCTGTCAGTTTATGGATCTGGATAAGAGCCTTCTGGCTGGCGCATTGACCTTGGTGATTATGAATCTGCCCACCATCATGCGCACCACCCAAGAGAGCCTGAAAACCGTTCCCCAATCCTACCGGGAGGGCGCATTCGGTCTCGGCGCAGGCAAATGGAGAGTGATCCGCACGGTAGTGCTGCCCAACTGCGTGGAAGGTGTGATCACCGGCTGCATTCTGTCTGTTGGCAGAATCGTGGGCGAATCTGCGGCGCTGCTGTTCACCGCAGGATTTGCCCATGCATTGAATGGTTTCTTTGAGGGGTTATTCTCCTCCGGTGCCACACTGACGGTGGCGCTTTATGTCTACGCTACAGAAGACGGAAATTTTGAGGTAGCTTTCGCTATCGCCGCTATTTTGATGATTCTGACCCTGCTGATCAATTTAAGCGCAACGCTGATCGGCAAGTATTTCGAGAGGAAAAATAAAGTATGAGTATCATATCGACAAAAGATTTGTGCCTGTGGTATGGAAACTTTCAGGCGCTGAAAAATATCAATATTGAGATCCCAGAGCACAGTATCACCGCTCTCATCGGCCCTTCCGGCTGCGGCAAGTCTACGTTTCTCAAGACCTTAAATCGGATGAATGATCTGATCCCCACCGTAAAAATCACCGGCGAGGTAATGTACAACAGTCAGAATATCTTTGAAACGGATGTGAATAATCTCCGCAAAGAAGTGGGCATGGTGTTCCAGAAGCCCAACCCTTTTCCTATGAGCATCTATGACAACATTGCCTACGGTCCCCGGACCCACGGCATTACCAATAAAGCACAGTTGGATGATATTGTAGAGAAAGCACTCCGGAGCGCTGCCATTTGGGTTGAGGTAAAAGATCGGTTGAAAAAGAATGCGTTGGGGTTATCCGGC
>JAZNHB010000008.1:0-2200 GCA_045576715.1 Faecousia sp.
GGTCGCGTATCATATCCGCAATCTGAGCATAGCGCTTTTCGTGGAGTGCTTCATTGACCCGGATCAGTTCCCGCAGTTTGCCGGATAGGGTCATTTCATTCAGATCCGCAACTGTTTTGCATTGCATCAGCTGTCCCCAGCGTTCTCCTTCGGCGCAAACAGAAAAGAAGTTGGGCATGGACTCATACTGTCCGGGCTTATCTGCATCCAGTTCATCCGGGAATACAAACAGGAAGCCGCCGTCAATGGGCATGATGTCCCACACCTGTAAGTACCCGGTAGAAGGGGCCAATTCACCGTAATAATAGTCCGCAAAGTCACTGTAAGAATACAGATCAAAATGCGGTGCGTCTCGCCATTGCAAAAGTCTTGTCTGATCCGCCCGTCCCTGGACTTCAAACAGCTTCGACGCATCCTCTTTGGATATTCTTTTGCGGATCAGAGGAATATCCTGCTCAACGATCCGCTGAATTTGCTTTTTCAGTTTCTCTGCAGAGAATTCCGGCTCGTTATCGACATGGATATATAAAGCAGGCCCCAAGGTACAATCCATAGAAGCCTTGGCATTGGGCCAGAGCTGTGACAGAGCCAGGAAAATCACAAACTGGGCAGTACGGGTATATACCTCTCTGCCTGCCGGATCTCCGATTTTAATCAAATGGACGATTCCGCCCGATGCCGCCATTGCTGCGCGGATGGAAGGTCTATCCGTACCTAAATCAGAATCACGAACCGGAATGTAATTCAAGTTAAACACTTCACCCGCAATTTTTGCGGCCAAAGGTTTCTCTGAAAGCTTCGCTCCACCCATACCTAATCTATGGATGATCTGCAGCAGCGATTCACCACACAAGGGAACACATTGGATCCCGTCTATCTTTAATTCCATATAGATGATTCCCTCCTTCACCTGCCTTTAGCAGAGATTATACATTGCTTGGGATGCTATTCTTTTCTGCCAGATACGCGATCACACCACGACGGGTCAAAATGCCGCAGAGAGTATTCCGGCTGTCCACGATGGGAACAAAGTTCTGATTGAGGGCTGCGTGAACAACCTCCGTCTCTTCCGCGTCAATGCAGATAGGCGGGCAGAAATCCCGGCGAACAAGCTCTCTGACTCTGTGGTTTTCCATATCGGTTTTATCCAACGAGCCGGTGTCGAGAATGTGGCGCAGAAAATCGCCTTCGCTGACAGTTCCGATATAGTGCTACTCTGCGTCCAAAACAGGTATAGCAGTGTAACCGTTTCGTGTCATGATCTCCCAACCTTGCCGGACGGTCTGCTTTTCGTTCAGGAAAACCGTCAGTGCCTTGGGTATCATTATTTTCGCAATGTTCATGTGCCAGCACCCCTTTCATCGTTATTATATCAAAACACAGATAACTTTTGAATATAAAGTGTAAATAATTGAGGGACTGCCTCGGGTTTGAGGTGGTCCGCGTAGCTTTCCTTATTCCACCTTCAGCATCCGGTAACCGATGCCAATATGGGTTTGGATATACTGAGTTTGGGAATCCTTTTCCAACTTCTTACGCAGGGTTGCCATATGGACACGAAGGGACGCCATATCGCTTTCCCAGGAGCTGCCCCAGATCTTATTGGTCAGATAGGTATGGGTCAGCACTTTGCCTGCGTCCTTTGCAAGCAGGCACAGAAGCTTGTACTCTGTGGGCGTCAGCTTCAACTCCTCACCGTTTAAGGAAGCACAGCCTGCGGCATAATCCACCGACAATTTACCGTTGTGGAACACAGAATCACCGGGTATGCTCTCAATTGTTGCAATTCGGCGTTGCGCGACCCGGAGGCGAGCAAGCAGTTCCGTAACAGAAAATGGCTTTGTCAGATAATCGTCAGCACCGGCATCCAACGCCGCAACCTTGTCCCCATCCTCGCTCCGGGCAGAGATGACGATAATGGGCATCTGGGACCAGGAACGAATGCGCTTAATGACTTCTACGCCGTCCAGATCCGGTAAGCCCAGATCCAGAAACACAATATCCGGCTGCTGGGTGGTTGCTGCTGCAATAGCGGCTTCACCGGTAGGGGCTGTTATGTAGGCATAATTATTGGATTTTAAGGTAGTGGTGATCAGGTTGCGGACGCTGGGATCGTCCTCCACCACTAAGATCTTTGGATTATTCATGGACTTCCACCTCCCCGGATGGAATGGTAAATGTAAAGATCGTGCCGGCAGGC
>JAZNHB010000009.1:0-40219 GCA_045576715.1 Faecousia sp.
CAGAATCAAGGGCTCCACCCCTGCCGCCGCCATCGCCGCCTTCGCGTTCTCGATCAGCTCCATGTGGGGCAGGATCTGCTCCTTCATATTGTAGTAGCTATCCTTGATGGAAAGCTCAAAGCTTCCCTCTCCCCAGATGCCGTTTTCAAAGGCGGTCAGCTCCTCCAAAAAGCGCTTACGTCCTTCAAATAACGCGCGATCGTGGTCACGGATCAGCATACAAACCGTTGCCTGCGTCTCGCACCCCTCCATGTCGTGCACGTGATAAAATCCCTCGTACCCCTCGGTGTGAGAGGGGGTCTCTGCCGCAGGAAGACGCGAGATCCACTCGTTTGCCATGAGGATGGCGTTCTTCATACGATTCTTGGCGCTTCCGGGGTGAATATTGACCCCGTGTACCGTTAATTTCGCAGACGCGGCGTTAAAATTCTCGTATTCGATCTCCCCGATCTCCCCGCCGTCCACCGTGTAGGCGAACTGCGCGCCAAAGCGAGAAACGTCAAAATGATCGCTGCCGCAGCCGATCTCCTCGTCGGGGGTAAAGCCGATACGCAAAGTGGCGTGTTTTTCTTTGGAATTCAACAAAATCTCCGCTGCAGTCAAGATTTCTGCGACGCCTGCCTTGTCGTCTGCGCCCAAAAGGGTCGTTCCATCGGTGACGATCAGGTTTTTACCAATGTGCTTTTCAAGACTTTCAAAATCTGCTGCCCGCATAAATATCTTCTTTTCTTCGTTCAGCAGAATATCTCCGCCTTGGTAGTTAACCACAGACGGCTTTACGTTAGTTGCGGTATAAGAAGGCGCAGTGTCCATATGGGCAATCAGTCCCACCGTAGGCAAGCTGGGGTCACCGGGAACTGTGCCATAAACATAGCCGTTTTCGTCCATATACGCATCCTGGATGCCCATGGACAGCATTTCCTCCACCAGCGCTTTTCCCAGAGTCAGCTGATTGGGTGTAGAGGGACAGCTTTCTGAAAACTCGTCTGATACGGTATCAAATTCCACATAACGCAAAAATCGTTCAACTACAGATGTCATTTCACATTCTCCTTATTGCGCATTACTTTGGATACGATTATCCCCGCCAAAAAAGCCAGAAAGGCAGGTATTAACCACACCAGACCGTCTACAAGAAGCCATATCCAGAAAGGTGCCGAGTTGAGTGTTGTGCTATAGCGATGGTAATCTATAATGACATTGACAACAAATCCCACTACCATTAGAGCAGATGCTCCGTACAGAATCATTACACCACGCATACACGACCCTCCTTAAAACACAGAGCCGCCACAGATGCGGCGGCTCTATAGGCTTTCTTATTTTGCAGCCTTGACCAGCTCGGCAGTATCCTGAGCGATCATCAGCTCTTCGTTGGTAGGAACAACCCAAACCTGAACCTTGGAGTCGGGAGTAGAGATCATCATTTCCTTTCCACGCTTGCTGTTCAGCTCGGGGTCGATCTTCACACCCATGAAGCTCAGATACTCACAAACAGCAGCACGGACAGCTCCATCGTTCTCGCCTACACCGGCGGTGAAGGTCAGTACATCAATGCCGTTCAGCGCAGCAGCGTAAGCGCCAACATACTTGGCAACCTCGTAGCAGAATTTCTCACGGGCCAGAGCGCAATCCGCATTGCCATTATTTGCACCGTCTTCCAGATCGCGGAAGTCCGAGGAAACACCGGAAATCGCCAGCATGCCGGACTTCTTGTTCAGCATATTCAGGCACTCGTCAACGCTCATCTCATACTTATTGCAGATAAACTGTACAACAGCTGCATCGATAACGCCGGAACGGGTACCCATAGGAACACCGGCCAGAGGGGTCAGGCCCATGGTGGTATCCTGGCACTTGCCGTCCTTCACAGCGGACATGGAAGAACCGTTGCCCAAATGGCAGTTGACCATCTTAAATTCCTTCTTGCCCACCAACTCAGCGGTACGGCGGGCAACATACTTATGGGAAGTGCCGTGGAAGCCGTATCGACGGATGGAGTCATTCTCGTAGTACTCGGTGGGGATTGCGTAACGGTAAGCCTTAGCTGGCATGGTCATGTGGAAAGCAGTGTCAAACACAGCAACCTGGGGAGTGGTGGGCATAACCTTCTGGCAAGCCTCAATGCCCATCAGGTTCGCAGGATTGTGAAGAGGTCCAAGAGGAATACACTTCTTAATAGCGGTGATCACTTCGTCATTAATAATGCAGGAATCAAAGAATTCCATGCCGCCGTGCAGCACGCGGTGACCTACAGCGTCGATCTCGTCAACCGACTTAATAACACCGTCAACGGGATCAACCAGAATGTCCAATGTAGCGGCAATGGCCTCAGAATGGGTGGGCATGGGGATGTCCTTAACTACCTTATTGTCGCCTACCTTATGGTTCAGACGACCATCGATGCCAATACGCTCGCACAGACCTTTAGCAGATACCACACCGGTGTCAGGATCCATCAGCTGATACTTCAGGCTAGAGGAGCCGGCGTTGATAATCAAAATGTTCATTGGGGTATTCCTCCTAAAATAAATTGATTTTCTGTGGATTTATGATAAGATAACCATAGATAAAACCATTCTATAATAAAAAGCCAAAATTCGCAAGTCTGAATTTCAAATTATTCCCGGAAAGGAGGGGTTGTTTTTGAAGATCACAGGAATTATCTGCGAATATAACCCCTTGCATTTGGGGCATAAAAAGCAATTGGACTATTTAAGATCCACCGATCCGGACAGCGGTATCGTTTGTTTGATGAGTGGAAACTACGTCCAAAGAGGCGCACCGGCAGTGTTTGATAAGATGCTGCGGGCAAGGGCCGCGATACTTTCCGGAGCAGACCTGGTGTTGGAGCTGCCGGTCACATACGCCCTTAGCTCTGCGGAGGGTTTTGCCGCTGGGGGCGTTAAAATTCTTTCCCAATTTTGCAATCAATTATGCTTTGGGGCAGAAAACGCGGACAGCGCGTATTTGATGTGCCTGGCGCAAGCGTTGCTTTCTCCGGATTTTCCCAGCGTGTTGAAAGATCAATTAGCAAAAGGCCTGTCCTTCCCCGCTGCCCGTAAAGCCGCGCTTGAGCAACTGGGTATAGACGCATCTGCACTCACTCAACCCAATAATATTCTGGCAGTGGAATATTGTAAAGCCATCTTAGCACAAAATTCACCAATGGCACCCCATGTTATTTTGCGCCGGGGAAGTTACCACGATACAGCAGTGGACAAAGAAAATCCATCGGCAACCGCCCTGCGGATCCAAATAGAGCACGGACAGCAGTGGACGGATTGTGTTCCGGACAGCAGCGTATATGATAAAGCTCAGGTTCATAGTCTAAAACACGCCGAGCATGCGATCCTGTACCGGCTGCGCACCATGACTGACGCAGAATTCGAGGCTCTGCCTTACAGCTCGGAAGGCTTGTGGCGAAAGCTAATGCACGCTTGTCGTCAGCAATCCACCTTAGAGGATATTATTTCAGTCACAAAGTCAAAGCGCTACACACGCACAAGGATCGACCGAATGATCCTATGCGCATTTTTGGGAATTACAGAAGAAATGCTAAACTCACCTGCTCCTTATGTGCGGGTTTTGGCATTTAACAATAAAGGCAGAGAGATCTTAAATGTCGCCAGAAAGACAGGCGTTTTCCCCAATGTGGGAGAAATCCGGAATGATCCCTATCAAGCTTTGGAAAATCGCTGCGGTGCTCTGTACGGACTGTTCAGTCAAACTCCGGAAGCACCTGATATAGAGAGTTCATATCGGATCTTTCACAAAAACGAAACTATATAAAGCACAAAAACAAGGCTATTTTTTATAGCCTTGTTTTTATATTTATTTACGGGTCGCAACACCTTTACGAACCAATGCGCGCTTTAATCTGGCCTTCGCCATAATCAGTTCTGTCGCAGAGGAAGCCTTGTTATCCAGCACGCTTTGGGCGCGCCGGTGGGAGGCATCGACTCTTTCCAGGTCAATATCCTGCGCCCACTCGAACGTGGTAGGCAGCAGCGTCACTTTGCCATCTACGACAGAAACCATGCCGCCAATGCAAGCACCATAGCGTTTCTGCCCGTCCATCAAAACAGTCGCCTCGCCCATTCCCAGAGAGGCCACGTAATTGATGTGCCCTGCCAAAATACCCACATCTCCATCGGTGGTTCTGACTACCAGTTCTTCAGCTGTTCCATCGTACTTCACGCCGTCGGGAGTCACGATTTTCAAAGCAAAGGAGGTCATTTTGCCTCACCCCTATACTTTTCCACAACCTCGTCAATTCCGCCTGCGTACAGGAAGTAGGATTCAGGAATGTCGTCATGGAAACCTTCGATGATCTCTTTGAAACCGCGAATCGTTTCTTTCAAAGGCACATATTTACCCTGATAGCCGGTAAACTGTTCTGCCACCTCAAAGGGCTGGGACAGGAATCGCTGCACCTTGCGGGCGCGGCTGACAGTCACTTTGTCTTCCTCTGAGAGCTCATCCATACCCATGATAGCAATGATATCCTGCAATTCCTTATAACGCTGAAGCATACGCTGCACTGCACGGGCAGTTTCGTAATGCTCTGCGCCCACCACATCGGGCGCCAAAATTCGAGAGGTAGAATCCAGCGGATCCACCGCCGGATAAATACCCAAAGATGCGATACCACGGTCCAAAACGGTGGTAGCGTCCAGGTGAGCAAAGGTAGTTGCCGGCGCCGGGTCAGTCAAGTCATCCGCAGGCACATAGACAGCCTGAACGGATGTAATAGAGCCGTTTTTTGTGGATGTGATGCGCTCCTGCAAAGCGCCCATTTCCGTTGCCAGCGTAGGCTGATAACCAACAGCAGAGGGCATACGACCCAGCAGCGCGGACACCTCCGAGCCAGCCTGTGTAAAGCGGTAGATATTGTCGATAAACAAAAGCACATCCTGATGCTTCACGTCACGGAAATACTCTGCCATCGTCAGACCAGAAAGGCCAACACGCATTCTGGCTCCGGGAGGTTCATTCATCTGACCGTAAACCATGGCAGTCTTGTTAATAACACCGGATTCATTCATTTCCCGATACAGGTCGTTGCCCTCACGGGTGCGCTCACCGACGCCGGTAAATACCGAAATGCCGCCGTGGGCCTTAGCCACATTGTTGATCAGCTCCATAATAAGAACTGTCTTACCAACGCCTGCGCCACCGAACAAGCCAATCTTACCGCCTTTTGCATAAGGGCAGATCAGGTCAACAACTTTTATGCCTGTTTCCAAAATCTCCGTGGCAGGCTCTTGCTCATCGTAATCAGGCGCGCTGCGGTGAATGGGCCAGCGCTCGGCATCTTCCACTTGCTCACCCTCGTCAATGGTCTGACCCAACAGGTTAAACACTCTGCCCAAACACTTCTCACCTACAGGCACGCTGATAGGCGCACCGGTATCAACGGCTTCCATGCCTCTGTGCAAACCATCGGTAGAGCTCATAGCGATACATCGCACCACATTGTCGCCAATATGCTGCGCCACTTCCGCCACGATTTTGTCGTCGTTGTGACAGATCTCGATTGCGCTGAGCAGCTCCGGCAATGCGCCCTCGGGAAAACGAATATCCAACACAGGACCCATAATTTGGATCACTGTGCCTGTATTTTTATTCATGGGAATCAACTCCTTACTGAGATCCTGCAACGATCTCTGTGATCTCCTGGGTAATGGCCGCCTGCCGCGCCCGGTTGAACTCCAGGCTAAGATCGGCGATCATTTCATCTGCGTTTTGGGTTGCAGAATCCATCGCCGTTCGACGCGCTGCGTGCTCAGAAGCCCGACTTTCGCACAGCGCGCCATACAGTACACCGCCCACATATTCCGGAATAATGGCGTCAAACACTTGCCTGCTGTCCGGTTCACAGAGCATATCAGACGACACCCCGTCCCGATGGTTTTTTTGCCGCACCAACGGCAACACCTGCAAGGTTGCCGGGGTTTGTGTCAGCACCGATACATAGCTGGTGTAGCTGACATAAATCTCGTCATACACGCCCTTTATAAACTGTTTACATAGTTGCTTGGCCACGGTGAAGCAATCACTCATAGACATAGCCGAAGCTTCGGCTGTATACTCCGTCAAGCAAGGAATCTTTCTTGCTTGGAAGAACTCCATCGCTTTTTTGCCGATGGGCAGGATCACAGCATCCTTCTCCTGCACTTGAGACAAAACCATTTTGAGCACATTGCTGTTATAACCTCCTGCCAACCCCCGATCACCGGCAATAACCACATGCAGCACCTTGCCGCCACTGCGATCATTGAGGTAAGCAGAAGAAAAATCCCGGTTGGCATCTGCTATATCGTGAATGGTTGCATACAGCGCTTCAAAATACGGCCGGGAGGACAACACCTGAGCCTGGGCGCGGCGCAGTTTGGAGGATGCCACCATTTCCATCGCTTTTGTGATCTGCCGGGTGGCTTCCATGCTGCGAATACGGTTTTTGATCTCCTTGGTAGAAACTCCGGCCATCCCTTAACGCTCCTTTCGGAAGTCCTGCAAAAGTTCTTCCAAAGCAATCTTCAGCGTATCCTCAATCTCCTTTTCCAGCTTACCGGTTGTGCGGATGGCTGTCAAAACCGCATCATAACGGGTGTCCATAAACTCCCGTAGGCGCAACTCAAATTCTCCAACATCGCTGACGGCGATATCCTTCAGGTAGCCATTTACCACTGCGTAAATGATACATACTTGATGAGCAACCTCCGCAGGTGCCTTGTTCTTCTGCTTCAGCACTTCCACAATTCGCTCACCAAGCGCAAGACGTGCCTTGGTGTCTGCGTCCAGATCCGAACCGAATTGAGCAAAGCTTTGCAGTTCCCGATACTGGGAATACAGCAGCTTTAAGCTGCCCGCAACCTTCTTCATCGCTTTGATCTGGGCAGCACCGCCAACACGTGACACAGAAATGCCCGGGTTCACCGCAGGCATGATTCCCGCATTAAACAGCTCGGTTTCCAAAAATATCTGCCCATCGGTGATAGAGATCACATTGGTGGGGATATAGGCAGACACGTCGCCTGCCTGGGTCTCGATGATAGGCAATGCGGTCAAGCTGCCGCCGCCTAACTTCTGGGACAAATGGGCTGCGCGTTCCAACAAGCGGCTGTGTAGATAGAACACATCGCCGGGATATGCCTCTCGTCCGGGAGGACGGCGAATCAACAACGAAATGGCGCGATATGCCACTGCATGCTTACTTAAATCATCATAGATTACCAGCACGTCCTTGCCCTGGTGCATAAAATGCTCACCCATGGCGCAGCCGGTGTAGGGCGCGATATACTGCATCGGTGCCAGTTCAGAGGCAGTAGCTGACACCACGATGGTATAGTCCATTGCGCCTCCAACTGTCAGATCCTCCACGATCTGGGCAACAGTGGAACGTTTCTGGCCAATGGCTACGTAAATACAGATTACATTCTTTCCCTTTTGGTTCAAAATGGTATCGGTGGCAATTGTAGTCTTACCGGTCTGGCGGTCTCCGATGATCAACTCCCGCTGGCCCTTTCCAATGGGTATCATAGAGTCAATGGCCTTGATACCGGTCTGCAACGGCTCGTTTACCGGCTCCCGGTCAATAATGCCCGGCGCCGGGGTCTCGATGGGTCGGTAGGTTTCCGCCTCAATAGCGCCTTTTCCGTCAATAGGCTCACCCAAAGCGTTGACAACTCTGCCAATGAGCTTTTCGCCAACAGGAACAGACACCACCTTGCCGGTGCGCTTAACCGTATCGCCTTCTTTGATTCCGTTGTCTGTACCCAAAATAACGACAGAAACCGTATCCTCTTCCAGATTTTGTGCCATACCGTAAGAGCCATTGGGAAACGCCACCAGCTCACCGGCCATGCACTGATCCAATCCGGAAACCTTCGCAATGCCGTCACCCACTAAGATCACAACACCGGTCTCACTGGTCTGCAGCTTCGCCTCATAATTTTTAATTTGCTCACGAATCACCTTCGTGATATCTTCAGGTCTTAATTCCATGTCAGCAGCTCCTTCATAGCATCCAGGCGGTTTTTCACCGTGCCGTCAATGCGCTTGCCATCGTAATCCAAACAGATGCCGCCCACACAAGCAGGCTCAATGCGGCAACGCAACAGCACTGTTTTACCGATCACTGTTTTGAGCTTTTCCAGCAGTTTTTCTTTTTGCGCATCGGTTAGTTCCGCCGCGGTGGTGACCAGCACCTCCACGATGCCGTTGGCTTCATTATAAATACTGCGATATTGCTGTGCGCACGCCCCAAAATGCCGGATACAACCCTTTTGTGTCATCAACTTCAATGTGTTGAGCACATAGGGGTGCACCTTGCCTTCAAAGCTTTCGTCCAGGATTCGACAACGCTCCGCTTTACTCAGATCCGGGGTTGCCAACAACCGCAAAAAATTCGGTTCTGCAGCAAACGCGTCTTTGAGGGCTTCCAATTGCTGCAAAACTTCACCGGTTACCGATTCCTCCAATGCCAGGCCATACAAAGCCTCGGCATAACCTGTCACGCCGCCGGTCATACTTCTTCTCCCAGCTGACGGATAAATTCATCCACCAGCGCGGACTGTGTCTTTTCGTTCATGCTATGGCCAACTACTTTTCCGGCAATATCCATTGCCAGCCCTGCAATCTCGCTTTTCGCATCGGCTACAGCCTTTTTCTTTTCAAGGATACTATCCGCCTCCGCCTTTTGGCGAATAGCGTCCGCATCGGCATTGGCTTGGCGCAGGATCTCCTCCTGACGCTGCTGCCCCCGCGCCATTGCTTCTTTCACCAAGCGATCGCCGGTCTGCTGGGCATCTGCCAACTGCTGCTCATACTGGGCACGCAGCTGCTGGGCCTGCGCCTTGGCTTCTCCGGCATCGGTGTACAGATCGTCGATTTCACTTTGTCTGTCGGCAATCATTTTCATCACCGGCTGAAACAAAAACTTCTTCAGCACCACAAACAGCACAATGGTGTTGATCAGCGTGAACAGGGCGGTAAAAACATTAATATTCAGAAATTCTCCCGGTCCCACAGTTCAGGCTCCTTTCTAATGATAGTGCCTGCTTACAGTGCGAACAGGATCAACAGTGCGATAACCAGGGAGTAAATACCGGTGGTCTCGGTAATAGCACAACCCAGAATCATATTGGTACGCAGGTCACCTGCAGCCTCAGGCTGACGTGCCATTCCCTCCAGTGCCTTACCTACCGCATTGCCTTCACCGATAGCCGGGCCGATAGCGCCGATGCCCATACACAGACCTGCGCCGATTGCCTTTGCTGCAATAATGATTGCCTCGTTCATAATAAATTCCTCCTGATTGTTATATATAAGTTTTAATTTACGGGGTTATTTCTCTTCCGGTGGCGGGCAAGCACCTGCAATATAAACCATGCTCAAAAGGCTGAACACAAATGCTTGTACAAACCCGGAAAATAAATCAAAATAGACACTTAGCACAGCCGGTATGCCCAGCTGCAACACAGGGATCTGTATACCACCTAAAAGATTAAAATAAGTGAAAAGTCCCATGATGCCCAATACGCAGAAAACAATGCCAAATATTCTCCCCGGCAGCTTCCCCTTCCGAAACCCGAGAATCAGAAGCCACACCGATAATGCCAGCAAAAGCAAAGGCATTACGATGCTGCTGCCAATCAAACCGATCAACGCATTAGAAGCCAGCGCCAAAGCGGTGTAGATAATCATAGTGATGATGCTGCCGCCGGCTACATTGCCAAAATGACGGAACGCCATAGCAATGGGTTGAGCGATCTCGGATACGATATTCATAGGTGTCATCACCACGATCGGTTCTGTAAAGCCTTTCAGCCATCCAAGGAATCCGTTGCGCTTAATGGATTGATACCAAATGATCACGCTTGTCATCACAGCCCATGTCAGCACCACTGCCAAATCTGCCGTCGTGGAACGCAGAAACCCGGTCATGCCGATCAAACTTCCCAACATGGACGACAAGAAAATCGTACCGATATAGGGCACCCAGCCGATATTATGCTCTCCCATGGTGCCGGTAACCAGGTTGACCAGCATTCCCACGCCTTTTTCCGTAAGCACTTGCAGCTTACCGGGGCGCTTTTGAAGATTTCTGCCCAGCAGGATCCCTGCAACTGCCAAAAACACAGTTACCACAATCAAAGATAGGATTGTTTCCGTAATGGCTATGGAACCAATGTGAAATAAGGCTTTCGCACCGCGAACCTCAATTCCGTCCATCAATCCACCTTCTTTCCAAAGAACTCCATCACCACCAACACTGGGCGAAGGAACACAAGAGGCAGCGCCAATGCGATCACATTGGCACCCAACTTAATACCAGCAATCAAAACTACACCCATGCAAACAAGGCGCACCGTAGAGGAAAGCTGGATCGACTTTTTCGCCTGCTCAACCTCACCGGCAGCGGCCCGTTCCGTTGCCATGCAAACAGTGATTGCCATAAAGAAATAGTTTAGGGTAATCATAACGCTGCCTGCAATGGCGCTGACGACCACATTGGCAGAAAAGCTGCCAAAGGCGGCGAACACGCCAACCATAACGCCGGAACATAACAGCACACCCAACGCCACAATGGCAGTATTTTTTAATATCATTTTACGGGAATCCATATCGTTCACCTAATCATGTTCGTTGAAGGATACCGGTGGTTCCTTCTGTTTTTTATTGCGACTCATACGCTCCATTGCTTTCAGACTGGTGCGCAGTCCGTCAAAGGCGCAGATGACACCAATGACAATGCCGACCCACAGCACCCAACCGCCCCAGTTACAGCAATCCCGCAACCAGATTGCCAGCAAAATAAATCCCACCGGCGGCAGTGCTACACTGAGCCCCAATTGTGTGAACCATACAAGCATATCGAGATTCTTCATATGGTCCACCTCCTGTAACGATCGCAAATATTATATACGAATTTTGTCTGTGTTGCAAGAAAAAAATTGATATTTCTAGGTAATATTTACAGGCCGCAAACTGCCCACAGCTTTATCATTCCCAATAACACCTGTGTTAACAATTTTATTACAGCGGGTTTGCACAATTTCTCTTTCCTTTTGACGAAAAATGTTGTACACTATACAAAATACATATACGAGGATTCTTATGGAAATGGAAATTTTGCAGGGCGTAATCAGCTCTGTTGTATATCAAAATTACGATAACGGCTATGCTGTTCTGCGTCTTTCCTGCAAGGACGGTCAGACCGCTACCGTGGTTGGCACGATTCCCCTGCCCACCATAGGGGAACGGCTGATGGTAACCGGTAAGTGGGGCAGCCACCCCAGCTACGGGCGACAATTTATTGCGGAATTTTTAGAGCGACTGATGCCGGAAACCGCATCGGAAATCACAGCATATCTTTCCGGCCGGGTGGTCAAAGGAATTGGGCCTAAGCTGGCTGCGCGAATCGTTTCCCTATTTGGGCAGCAGACCTTACATATTCTGGAGCGCGAACCTCACCGTCTTGCTGAGGTCCCCGGAATATCCCATGAAAAGGCGCTGAAAATGGGGCAGAGTTTTATGCTTCAGGTCGGCATGCGCCACTTAATGGAGTTCTTCACCGCCCACCATCTTCCTGCAGAGCTGGCAGTGCAAACGTATAAACGCTACGGTGAGGGCGCCATTGACATACTTTATGATGACCCCTATCTGCTAACGGAGGAAGGTTTGGATGCGCCCTTTGGTGCTGTGGATCAATTTGCCATTGCCCTTGGCATTGGCGCCGAGGACCCCCGTCGTGTGGAGGCCGGCATTATTTTTGAACTTCGCTACAACATGACTGCCGGACACAGCTTTTTGCCTTGGGATAAACTCATCCATGCCACAGCGCAACTGCTGAGTGTCCGCGAGGAAACCGTTGAAAACAGTGCCCGAAAGCTGCTGGATGTAGAACAAATCATCTGTCAGCGGCTGGCGAATGTGGATATTGCTTATCTTCCCCAATTATATAGGGCGGAATTGGCATGCACACAGAAGCTCTTGACTTTTTCCAAAAATCGCTATCCCCTTGCAAAGCCGGATGCCCTTGTAAAAAAGGCCTCCCGGTCCGCCGGCGTCGTGTACTCCGGGCAACAGACGCAAGCCATCCGTGCTGCCGCGGAAAGCGGGCTTCTTCTCATTACCGGTGGTCCAGGTACGGGCAAGACCACCATTATCAACGGTATTTTATCCTTGATCGACCAGCTGGGTCTGCGCTGTGTGCTGGCCGCGCCCACCGGGCGCCCCGCCAAACGGCTGACCGAGGTCACAGGGGCGGATGCTTCCACCATTCACAGGCTTTTGGAAGCCGGAATTGATCCGCACACCGGCAACCTTATTTTTGCCCGGGACGAAACCAATCCTCTGGAAACGGATGCAGTGATCGTGGACGAGATGTCGATGGTAGACATTCTTTTGCTGGACAGCTTACTGCGCGCCGTACCTGCAAATGCCCGGTTGATTTTCGTTGGCGACCCGGATCAGCTGCCGCCGGTGGGTCCCGGATTCCCCTTTAAGGATATGCTTCGCAGCGGCATGCTGCCCAGCGTCCGATTAACAGAGATTTTCCGTCAGGCGCAGCAAAGTCTGATCGTGATGAACGCCCACCGTGTAAATCATGGAGAAATGCCACAGCTGCAGGATGTAACAAACGACTTTTTCTTCCTCAATGCCGCTTCTGAGGAGGCCGTTGCCCAAACCGTCTGCGCGCTGTGCGCCACACGGTTGCCGCAAAAAATGCACATTCCCTCTTCTCAGATTCAGGTTCTCTCACCAACAAAAAAAGGCATTGCGGGCACAGTTAACCTGAACAAAATGCTGCAAGCAGCCCTGAACCCGCCGGCACCGGGCAAAAAAGAGCGCCAATTCGGTGAATTTATTTTCCGGGAAGGCGACCGTGTTATGCAGATCCGCAACAATTACGACATCATGTGGAGAAAGTGCGACAGTTCTGCTGCCGGCACAGGCGTCTTCAACGGCGACGTCGGTATCGTACAGGCCATTGACCCGACTTTGGAGCAACTGACAGTGGAATATGACGACCGGCTTGTGGATTACGATTTTTCTCAGCTTAACGAGCTGGAGCTGGCATATGCCATAACCGTACACAAAAGCCAAGGCAGTGAATACCAGGCTGTGGTGCTGGCCTTGTGGGGCGGATCTTCTTATCTGATGAACCGCAGTGTTCTTTACACTGCTATTACCAGAGCGCGGAAGTTGCTGGTTCTTACCGGCCGTCCTGAGACTGTGCCTGCCATGATTCAAAGCGCGCATCACAGCAAGCGGTACACAGGCTTGAAATTGCGCCTGCAAGAAAGGAGCAGCTAAATGCTTCGTTTGCTTTTCCCTGCAAAATGCACCCTCTGCCATACGCTTCTGTCACGGGAGGAAACGGACCTTTGTCACAACTGCAGGGAACATACTGAGAAATTTACAAAATCAAAAAGTCGTATTCCTTTTGTTGCACATTGGACAGCATTGTGGTATTATAAAGAAAATGTGCGTAAAAGCATTCATCGCTTTAAATTCCGTTCCCGGCGTCACTATGCAAGCGTGTTCAGCAGGCACTTGGCAATGCACTTGGCTGACAAAATTTTTTCCCAGGCGGACTTAATATCATGGATCCCTATTTCCCCTTTGCGAAAGCTGGGGCGCGGTTATGACCAATCGGAACTGCTTGCCCGCGCCATAGCTAAGGAGCTTGGGATCCCCGTAGTACCTGTTTTGAGAAAGGTTCGCCATACGCAGCCTCAGTCCGGACTGCCAACTGCCGCCCAGCGCAGAGCAAACATTGTGGGCGCGTACCGGCCTGTAGCAGGCAGCAAAATTGCAGGCAAGCGTATTTTGCTGATCGACGATGTGGTGACCACCGGCGCCACCGCCTCGGAGTGCGCAAAGGTGCTGCAAATTGCCGGTGCAAATGAAATATACCTTGCTGCCGTTGCTGCGGCAGCCCACGACAAGAAATGATATGTAGGTGAATTGTATGCAACTGTTTTCCAACGACTTGGGTATCGACCTTGGTACCTGCAATGTGCTCATAAGCACCGATAATACCGGCATTGTTGTCCGGGAACCCTCTGTTGTGGCAGTGGACAGAAACAGCGGCAAAGTGCTGCAGGTAGGCTCCGGTGCCAGAAATATGCTTGGCAGAACCCCTGGAAATGTGGTCGCCATGTATCCTCTGAAGGATGGCGTGGTATGCGACCATGAGCTGACCGTTAAAATGTTGCAGATCTTATTCCGATCCGCCATTCACACTTCCCTTTTCAATCCCAAGCCCAGGGTTGTTATCAGCGTGCCCAGCGGCTTGACCGAAGTGGAAGAGCGTACTGTGATTAACGTTGCCATCGAAGCCGGTGCCCGTCGCGTATATTTGATCGAGGAGCCTCTGGCTGCTGCATTGGGCGCAGGTCTGGATATCAGCGGTCCCAACGGACATATGGTGGTAGATATTGGTGGCGGCACCACGGATATCGCTGTGCTGACCATGAACGACATTGCTTCGTCCTCCTCCATTAAGGTTGCAGGCAATGCCTTTGATGAAGCCATTATCAAATACGTCCGCCGTAAGTACGGTGTGATCATCGGCAAGACAAGCGCAGAGGAAGTGAAAATCCGGATCGGCTGTGTCTATCCTCCCCAGCAGGATGCCAGCATGGTTTTGAAAGGGCGCGATGCCAAGACCGGTGTACCCCGAGAGCTTTCTGTTCTGTCCTCGGAAATCTACGAGGTGCTGCGCCGCCCTGCTGCCCAGATTGTGGAAGAGCTACTGTCGGTTTTAGAGGATACATCTCCGGAATTAGTGGGCGATATCGCGAAAAACGGCATTACCCTTACCGGCGGCTGCAGCCAATTGACCGGCATGGAACAGCTGTTGACAGAATGCACCGGCGTCAGCTGCCGCGTTGCAGACGACCCGGAATCTTGCGTAGCTTTCGGCTGCGGCAAGAGCCTGGGTTGGATCAACCATATGTCTGAAGGTCCCATCAATATTGCAAGAAAACGTATTATGCGCGAAGGATAATCCGCCATATAAAAACACCCACGCTGACATAAGCCAGCGTGGGTGTAATATTTTGATTATTCCTCGTCTTCGTCGTCCTCGTCCACGGAGAACTCCAGCAGCTCACCGCAGTTAGGGCAGGTCATGGAGCCTTCCTCCAGGGTCTCTTCGTCGAAGTTGATCACTTCACCGCAGATGCACTTGACCTCGTAGATAATGGAATCCTCGTCACCGAAGTCAAAACCCTCATCGTCGTATTCATCGTCGTCATCGTCCCAGTCTTCGAAGTCGTCGTAGTCATCCTCTTCGTCCAGGATATAATCTTCGATGGCGTCCAGATCCTCTTCGATCTCGTCCAGCTCATCAGAGATGGCAATGGTGGTTTCCTCCACATCGGCAAGACGCTTGGCAATTCTGCCCATCAGGTCTACGATGCGCACAATCATCTGTCCCTCAGGCTTATCGGTATCCAATTCGGAACCTTCCATAAAACCCTTCAGGTATGCTGCTTCTTCGGAAATCGTCATAGTGTTCTCCTTACTTCGCACGACCCAGGTATTCACCGGTCGTGGTGTCGATCTGAATTTTCTCACCTTCGTTGATGAACAGAGGCACCTTCACTTCTGCGCCGGTTTCCACAGTGGCAGGCTTCAGGGTGTTGGTAGCGGTGTTGCCTGCAAAGCCGGGCTCGGTGGCAGTAACTTCCAACTCCACAAAACGGGGAGGCTCCACACCGAACACATTGCCCTTGTAGCTCATAACGGTGCAGGTATCGTTCTCCTTGACGAACTTGAAGCTGTCGTCCAGGGTGCTACCGTCGATGGGAATCAACTCGTATGTCTCGCCATCCATGAAGTAGTACAGGTCGCCGTCAGAGTAGGAGTACTCCATCTTCTTGCGCTCAATATACGCGGTGGGGTACTTGTCGTTGGGGTTAAAGGTTGTTTCCGTTACGCCGCCGGTGATGACGTTCTTCATCTTCACGCGCACAAAAGCAGCACCCTTACCGGGCTTAACGTGCTGAAACTCAATAATCTGCATAACCTTTCCGTCCATGTCAAAGGTAATGCCGTTTCTGAAATCGCTTACAGAAATCATTTTTTTATCCTCCTGAAATAGGTATTTTTACATAACTTTAGCGCATACAGTATATCGCAAAAAACGGTCAATTGCAATAGGTAATTTCACGTTTTTACACAATTATCAAATTCTTGGGGCTTTTGGTGATGTTTTCGCAACCGTCTTCTTTGAAAATCACCACATCTTCAATGCGAACACCGAATTTCCCTGGCAGGTAAATGCCCGGCTCCGCAGAGCAGATGGTATGCACCGGCATTGGCGTTTCACCGCTGGGATTGCACGGGGGCATCTCATGCACTTCCAACCCAAGTCCGTGACCGTAGCCATGACCAAAGTATTTTCCGTAGCCTGCATCTGCGATCAACTGCCGTGCCGCATTGTCGATCATTTTGCCCGTGACACCTGCCCGTGTTGCGGCAATGCCTGCTTTCTGGGCGGCAAGGACCGTTTCATACACCTGTTTCATCTCGTCCGTTGCGTAGCCGACAGCCACCGTGCGTGTCATATCGGAGCAATAGCCTTTGTACAGCACACCAAAGTCCATGGTAACAAAATCACCCTCCCGGATCACCCGGTCACCGGCAACGCCGTGGGGCAGGCTGGTATTAGGGCCGGAAACCACTATGGGATCAAAGGACAGGCCTTCACCGCCATTTTTATACAGGCAATAGATCAGCTCTGCCTGCAGCTGTTTTTCCGTCATACCCGGTTGGATACGGCCGAGGATCTCAGAAAATGCCCGGTCTGTAATTTCCTGTGCCTTGCGCATCAGCTCAAATTCCCAATCTTCCTTCACAATACGGAAGCTGCTGATTTTTTCGTTGTAAGGGATCAGCTTCGCATTGAGCATTTGCTCATAAGCGTCCAGCTCCGCAACGGTCAGATAATTTTCTTCGAAGCCCAAGGTGGCGACACCAAAATCAGCAATGGCTTTGTTGAGCAGATCGCAGTACGGATTTTCCCGGTTTGTTTCCACTACCTGAAAGCCTTGGATGCCGTTTTGGGCGGATTCAATATAGCGGCTGTCGGTAAAGTAACGGCAGCCTGCCTTTGTAACGATGGCTACACCCTCGGCAATATCAAATTCAGCGCCATAGTAACGGCTGTAACGGCTGGTAAGTAGCAGGCCGTCCACCTCTTGCCCCAGCAGGGAAATGTATTTTTCGATATTTCTCATTTAGGGATCCTCCTGTTCTTTGCTGCTGATAGGAAAGGCAATTCAGCCACGTGGCGCAGCTTCAGCCAGATATTATGGTTATGGATCGCCCGAACTACGATGGGACGAACACCGGCAAGATTTGCCCCCAGCGTATCTGTGTAGATCTGGTCGCCAACAAGGGCGCTGTTTTCCTTGGGGATGCCGTATGTATTGAGGCACTTAATAATGCCCTTCGTTCCCGGCTTTCTTGCGTGGGTGATGCAATCAATGCCATATTTCTTGCAAAATTTTTTCACCCGGTCGTTGCGGCTGTTGGACACCACGCACAGCTTTATATCCGACGCAAGCATCTTTTGCAGCCACTGCTCCATTTCCGCTGTGGGCAGATTGGTTGTGTACGGCACGATGGTATTGTCAAAATCCAGCATCAAAAGACGGATGTCCAGGCGATGCAGATCTTCTGCAGTCAGCTCTGTCAGAGCGTCTATACGGTAAGCAGGCAATAAGGGAAAAGGCATAGTAAGTCTCCCATGTTCATAAAATTTATAGCAATTATATCACACAGGGAGGGATTTGTCCATGCCAATCCCCTGTTATCTTGCCCTCACCGGCGCAGAATTTGCAAATATTCGTCCGTTACCCACACACTGCGCCTGGATGGCCTGCCATTATGACTGTTACACAACCGGATTGTCCAATCTTCCCCAATCTCTGCCACCTAACAGCATGATCATTGTTAACGATCGGATACCCCCTGATCGCCACGACCCCCAGCGGATCCTTGCCCAATTACAAGCACTGGTGGAAACACTCCGTCCCGACTCTATTTTGCTGGACTTCCAGCGACCGGATATGCCACTGAATAAAAGTGTGGCGCAAGTCCTCACCCGGGGACTTGCCTGCCCCGTAGGTGTTACAGCCATATACGGGAAAGCCTTGGACTGTCCGGTCTTTTTAGAGCCTGTGCCTTTACACATACCGTTAGAATCTTACATTGCCCCATGGGCAGGTCGCAGGCTTTGGCTGGAGATTGCGAAGGAAACCAGAAGGTATACAGTCACAGCCCAAGGCTGCGTTCAGGAAGCTGAGGACGATGTTCCTCTGGATTGCCCCGTCTTTTCCGATGAGCAGCTGTTTTGTCACTATCATACGAAAATAACCAACCAAAGCGCTGTGTTTACCCTGCAACGCACCGATCAGGATCTGGACGCTATGCTCCATCATGCCGCCGGCATAGAAAAGGCTGTTGGTCTTTATCAGCAGCTTGGCCATATGTAAACCCTCCCGGAATGCATTACATTCCGGGAGGGTTTCTCATATTTCAGGATTGCACGCTTATTTGTTCAGCTGCCAGGTTTTTACCTGCTGGGCAATTTCATAAAGCCGCAAATAGCTTTCGTAGCGCGTCCTTTCAATATCCCCTGACTGTACTGCCTGGTGAATCATGCAGTCGGGCTCAGCTCTGTGAGAACAATCGTGATAACGGCACTTGCCCAAATAGGGCCCAAAATCCGGGAAGGTGTACTGCAGATTTTCCTTCAGCATCACATCCATTTGCTCCGTATCAAAGGAGGAAAACCCCGGCGTATCCGCCACATACGTATCTTGATCCAAGCAATACATCTGTACGTGTCGCGTCGTATGGCGGCCTCTGCCCAGCTTCTGGGACACTTCCCCTGTGGCAAGATGCAGCTCCGGGCAAAGGGCATTTATCATACTGCTTTTGCCTACACCGGTGTTGCCGGTAAACGCTGTCAGCTTGCCTTTAATGAGCTGGCGCAGCCGGTCAACCCCTTCTCCGGTCTGGGCACTGGCCCGAATCACGCAGAAGCCGGCATTTTCATAAATCCGCACAAGATCCATTGCCGGATCCAAATCGCTTTTGTTGATGCACAGATACACCGGAACGTTCTGGTCGCCTGCAATCACTGCAACCCGGTCTATTAAAAAAGGCTCCGTTACCGGATTGACATTGGCCGCAAACACAACCAACGCGTCCACATTGGCAACAGCCGGGCGAATAAATCTGTTTCTGCGGGGCAGGATCCGTTCAATAATCCCCTTGCCATTTTCAACAGAAATCTCTACCATGTCACCTGTCAAGGGACTGTCTCCCGTCCGGCGCAGGGTTCCCCTGCCACGACATGTAATCACACCGTCCTGGGTCTGCACATCATAAAAGCCACTGAGAGAGCGTATAATTCGTCCTGTTTGTTTTTCTGCCATTACTTTGTAAAGTCCACCTCAGATTCAGAATATAGCGTATCATTCGCGTAGAGTTTCAAAGTCTGTATGCCGCTGCCGGCCAGCTCGATCCGGATGGTGGTTGCCTCATAGCCCTCGGCGATTTCTGTTTCATATACCTTGTCGCCGTCTAAATAGACCGAGAGGATATACGATTCCATGTAATCTTCCGGTAATTGGATCACCACATTCTTTTTCACTGTTTTTGTTTGGCCCAGAGACACTACAACGGTCACGGTCTTGCTTGCATCCACTTGATCACCGGGGCGGACGGTTGCACCGTCAACACGCAGCTCGATGACCGTGTCCTTTTGCTTCGTATTATCTACCGTTTCAATGGTATAATAGGCAAAACCGTCACTTTTCAGAATGTTTACCGCACTGTCCACCTTCAGGTTCAGAACAGCGCTCATCGGCAACAACTGGGCACCCTTGCTGATATACACGATCACCGTATCACCGGTCTGCACCGTAGCATCTGCTTCCGGATTGGTTTTAACCACCTGACCGGCAGGCACGGAAGAATCAAAAATCTCCTCAAAGGCAATATTCAACGCCAGCTGTTGGTTCTCCAGCACCTTTTTTGCATCGTCTTTTTTATAGTCCGCCAGATCCGGCATAGTTGCCGTCTTCATTTCCATACCTTTGCTGACAATCAGTTTGATTTCCTGGCTGGTGGTCAGATCTGTTTCTGCCATTGGGTCTGTGCGAATGATGCTGCCTGCAGTCACTTCATCATGATTTTCCTCTTCCACAAGGATCTGCAGGTTGATGCCCAGATTATTCAGGGCCCGTTCTGCCTGAGAAAGTTCCCAGCCCACCACATTGGGCATTTTTACTACTGCAGGCACCTGCCCCAGACTTACGGTAACGTAAATCGTTTCGCCCTTTTCGATCTGCTCGCCCGCCTGGGGGTTTTGTTCAATGATCTGTCCGGCAGGATAGTTGCTGTCATGTACTTTTTCGTTCAGTTTGATTTGATAATCCGCACTTTCTTGCAGGCTTTCGTAATCCTGTCCCACAAGGGAGGGAACTTCGATAAGCTGAGGTCCGGAGCCTGTGCCGTCGCTAAAGAGCACCACAAGGAAAATTACAATAGCAAGAACCATAACGGCCGAACAGGAGATAATGGCAATGGTCGCTGCATTGCTGCGCTGTTCCTCCCGGGGGTCCCGACGTCGGCGGCGGGGCGTTGGCGTCACGTCAGCGCTGCGATTCCGCTTAGGGGCAGCTGCAGGCTTAGCTGTGCTTTTTCTCTGCTCCACTTTCTGCGCCGTGGTCTTTGGTGTTTCCATATCCATCACCAACGGTGCTTTCTCGATTCTAATCACTTCGTCCAGCGACGGTACGTTATAGTCAAACAAAATTCCGGGGTCTTTGCGGAACTCGTCCAAGTCCCGCAGCATTTTTGTTGCAGAGGCATAGCGTTCTGACGGCTCCTGGGCCATAGCGTGCATGATGATCTGCTCCAGGCCGCCGGGAATATTGGGGTTCAGCGTAGAAGGCATAGGTGCGCCGCCGTTGATATGCTTGATCGCCACCGCCACCGGTGATTCTCCGTCATAAGGCGGTCTTCCACTCATCATTTCATACATCACAACACCCAGCGAGTAAATATCGGAACGGTTATCCACCCTTCCTCCCTTTGCCTGCTCCGGGGATATGTAATGCACAGAGCCCAATGCTTCCTTCGTCAGCGTATTGCTCTGGGACATCATTCTGGCGATGCCAAAGTCGGTAACTTTAACTGATCCGTTTTTCAGCACCATAACGTTATGGGGCTTGATATCTCTGTGGACGATGCCACGTCCATGGGCGTGCTCCAACGCCTTGGCGATCTGGATGGCAAAATGCAAGGTCTCCTTCCAGTTGAGAACTCCCTTTTTCTCCATGTACTGCTTCAAGGTGATTCCGTCGATCAGCTCCATGACGATATAATCTGCCGTGATGGAGGTGGAGACGTCGTACACCGATACAATATTGGGATGGCTCAGCATGGCTACCGCCTGGCTTTCCGAATGGAAACGCCGGCGAAACTCCTCATCCTCCAAATAATCGTCCTTTAATATCTTTATCGCCACCAAACGATTCAGCCGATGACAGCGAGCCTTATACACAACTGCCATGCCGCCGGTGCCGATCACCTCAAGGATCTCATACCGGTTATCCAGCAGGCGTCCAATATATTTATCCATAAACCGAAACTCCTTTCGCAGTCGGGTCAAATTTGAATTAACACGCAGGTCACGTTATCCGGAGCACCGCGGTTTTTGGCAATATCCAACAGGCGTTGCCCACTGCTTTGCTTGTTCACACCGTGCAACACCTCAAACAGGATCTCCTGCTCATCTACCAAGTTGGAAAGACCGTCGGTACATAAAAGCAGACACTCACCGCTTTCCAGTCTCCTGTGGCAAAGGTCACATTCCACCACAGATTCCGTGCCGATGGCCCGGGTAATCAAGTTCTTTCCCGGATACGACCGCGCTTGCTCGCGGGTGATCTCGTTTCTTGCGATCATCATCTGCACAAGAGAATGGTCTGTGGTCAGCTGACGCACACCGTCTTCCGTAATGCTGTACGCCCGGCTGTCGCCCACATGAACCACCGTGGCAAAGCGTCCTGTTACCAATGCAGCCACTAAGGTTGTACCCATGCCGGCAAACTCGTCAAACTGCTGTGACTGATCGTAAACAGTGAAATTTGCCAGCTTCACGGCATTTTTCAGCATTTGGTCAGCCATGTCCGGATCCATACCGGACACCCAGGTGCGCTTAACCTCCTGCACAAATACATCCACAGCCAGCGAACTGGCAACATTTCCGGATTTTGCGCCGCCCATTCCATCGCAAACAACGCACAAAACCGTGTTTTTATCAAGAAGTTCCGTTTGATATGCGTCCTGGTTCTGCGTACGCATACAGCCCGGGTCTGTGATGCCCCAATATTGCATTGCAAGCACTCCTTTCGTAAAGACTTGGTCAGGAATCCTCTTTTGTGTATTTTCTGCGCAACTGACCGCAGGAAGCGTCAATATCGCCTCCCAAAGAACGGCGCACTGTAGCAGGAATGCCCCCTTGCTCCAAAATGGTCTGGAACCGCTGCACCGCATCACGGCTACTGGGCTTTAAGGGACTTTCCTCCACGTGGTTCAGAGGTATCAAATTCATATGCGACGGCAATCCTTTTAACCGTTTTAAGAGGATCCTTGCCGCCTCCGGGGTGTCGTTGACCCCGTGGATCATGGCATATTCAAAGGAGATCCGCCGTCCTGTGGCCTCAAAGTAGCGGCGGCAGGCAGCCAGTAATTCCTCGGTGGGATACGCCTTATTCACCGGCATGATCGTATCGCGGATTTCATCTGTTGGCGCATGCAGCGACACGGAGAGGGTCAGCTGCAGCTTTTTTTCAGCCAAGCGATCAATCCCAGGCACCAGTCCGCAAGTGGAAAGGCTAATGTGGCGCATGGAAATATTCATCCCATCAGGAGAATTGACCAGCTCCAGAAAGCGCATCACATTGTCGAAATTATCCAGCGGCTCACCGATACCCATCAATACAATATGGCTAATGGGCAAGCCGGAATCCAGCTGGGTAAACAACACCTGCTCCAGCATTTCATTTGGCTCTAAGCGACGCACCAAACCACCTAATGTGGAAGCGCAGAAGGCACAGCCCATCCGGCAGCCTACCTCGGTGGAAATGCAAACCGTATTGCCGTAGCGGTAGCGCATCAGCACCGTTTCCACGCAATTGCCGTCAGACAGCTGCCACAAATATTTAACAGTTCCGTCTTTGGCAGACTGCTGCTTGCGCACTACCCGGGGCGGCTCCAGAGGAAGCCGGTCTTGCAGGATATTGCGCAGTGAAGTAGGCAGGTTTGTCATTTCTTCATAGCTGGCTGCGCCCCTATGAAGCCAATGGAATATTTGCTTTGCCCGAAAAGCCGGCTGTCCCAGTTCCTTTAGTAACTGCGCCAGCTCCTGCGAGGTCATAGATCTGAGATGTTTTGTCATTGTTTTCTCCGCAGGCGGCAAATGAAAAAGCCGTCTGTGTCATATTCTCCCGGCACAAGATGCATCATGCCGGTGGTGTTCTCGGGAAAAACAGCCGGCAACGTCAGCTTTTCCAAAGTGAAATCAGCGTTTTGTTTCAAAAAGCGTTCCACAACACCCTCATTTTCCTTCCGCACCAGCGTGCAGGTGGAATACAACAGCACGCCGCCGGGGCGCACATAGCGTGCCTGGGTACCGAGGATCTGCAGCTGCAGCGCAGGAAGCTCCTGCATACTGTCCGGATCCTTATAACGAATGTCCGGCTTTTTGCGAATAATGCCGTAACCAGAGCATGGCACATCCGCAATCACCGTGTCCATCATGCCCTCCCAGGGCGGATAGAACACCGAAGCATCCCTCTGCTGGGGCGCAATGGCTGTCAGGCCCAATCTCTGTGCACCATTTTGCAGCAACCCTATCTTGTGAGGGTGAATGTCGCAGGAAATAATATGTCCTGTATTTTTCATATCTATGGCGGCAGCAAAGCTCTTTCCGCCCGGGGCAGCGCAACAGTCAAGCACGTTGGTGCCGGGGGCAATCTGGGCGCACAGCACGCTCAGTCGCGCCGCTGCATCCTGGACATAAAACAATCCGTCACCAAAAGCGCTCAGGCGCTCTATGTTGCCCAGTTCGGACAGCTCCAAGCAATCCTGCAGCCAACTATGTTTCTTTGCTTTGATTCCCTGCTCCTGCAAGGTTTCCAGCAGCCGGTCTGTTGTGGTGCGCAAGGTGTTGACTTGCACCACGGTGGGTACCACCGCATTATTTGCCTGCAGCATCGGCTCCAGTCGCGGCTGGCCAACATACGCGTGCAGTAGACTCACCAGTTTTTTAGGATGGCTGTATCGTTCCCACAGGGTGTCAGGCTGGCGCAGCTGATCCCGTGACCGGTCAGCATTGCGTAGCACTGCATTCACCAGTGACGGTGCGTTGGATACCCCGGGGCAGTATTTTTTTGTCATCGCAACTGCCTCATTGACTGCCGCAGACACAGGGATCTTATCCATCTCGTACATCTGGTACAGTCCCAGCTGCAAAATATCGTGCACTACCGGGTGAAGCTTTTTCAGCTTTCCGGTGAGCAGCTGTGCCAAATAGTAATCCAGCTTATACCGGTTCTGTAAAACACCGTAACATAGGCGCGTAGCCAGCGCCGCTTCTCTTGGGTCCAATCGGTTTCGGTTAATATGCGCCTTGAGCACACCGTTTGACCACCCATCCTGCTTGCGGCAGACAATCAGCACGTTTAGTGCTGTTTCTCTGGCGTTCACAGTCAGCTCTCCAACGGGTGACCCCGGAAGTAATCGGGCGCTGCCATCCGTTTTCCACCCTCGGCCTGAAGCGTCCGGATCTCGATCACACCGTCACCGCAAGCTATTTTCAAACCGGTCTTTGTGAGACCCAGCACCGTACCTGCAGCGGCTTGGGTGGTTTCATCCAAAACTGCTGTAGTATAAACTTTAAAACGTTTACCTCCCAGCTGCGTTGTTGCCACAGGCCACGGATTCATGCCGCGCACATGGTTATGCACCTGCTGTGCGGACTTATTCCAATCAATAGGGCACATGGTCTTATCCAGCATCGGTGCATAAGTTGCAAGACTGCTGTCCTGCGCTGTAGCAGTTGCCGTTCCGGCTTCTATCCTGGTCAGCGTTTCACTAAGCAAGTCGGCGCCCAGTACAGCCAGACGTTCCAACAGCTGGCCGGCTGTTTCATCCTCACCGATGGGTGTTGTTGATATGTCGATAATATCTCCTGCATCCATTTCGCGGCACAAGTACATGGCCGTAACACCCGTTTTCTCCAGGCCGTCCAGCACTGCCCACTGGTAAGGAGCAGATCCACGGTATGCTGGCAAAATACTTGCGTGGATATTGATGCAGCCCTTTGGGGGAATGTCCAACACCTGCTGCGGCAAGATCCGCCCGTATGCCACCACCGCGATCACATCCGGCCGCAACGCGCGCAGCTGTTCCACAGTGCTGTCATCCCGGAAACTTTCCGGCTGTAAAACCGGAATATTATGCGCCAGCGCCACTTCTTTTACAGGCGAATAGGCCAGCTTCATGCCACGGTTTTTCGGCCTGTCCGGCTGCGTGTACACGCCTACCACCTGTTTACCATCTGCAATAATCTTCTTAAGACAGACAGCCGCAATATCCGGTGTGCCCATGAATACAACACGCATTTGTTCAATCCTCATACATCAATTCTTCATCCGTCAGGAAACGGTCCATTACCTGCGTATACAAAATGCCGTCCAGATGATCCAATTCGTGGCAGAAGCAGCGAGCGATCAGCTCCTCACCTTCCGCCTCATACCAATTGCCATTGCGATCCTGCGCTCTTACCTTTGCATAATTGGGACGGCGCACAAGGCCATACTTCCCCGGCACGCTGAGGCATCCTTCAGGTCCCTCCTGCTCACCGGCGGTTTCGATCAGTTCCGGATTCACCAGCTCCAGAATCTCATCTGCAGTATCCACCAATACCACTCTGCGTAAGATACCTACCTGAGGCGCTGCCAGACCAACACCGCCGGAATCAATCAGCGTTTCGCGCATATCGTTGAGCAATGCATGCAGCCGCGCATCAAAAGCGGTGACCGGCTTGCAAACCTTGTGCAGCGCGCCTTCCTTATCTGTGAGAATCTTACGTAATGCCATAGTGTTTTCCTCTCTGATGGTATTTAATCATAACCATTTATGTCAATGAAAGCTGTGACGCCGCGATTTTCCCTATCCATAGAAAATTGCCGCAACAGGTGGGCAAGCAGACTACGCAATTGTATTGTCATTGCGCAGCGCAGCGTCAGGCGATAACGATAATGATAATTGATTTTCGGCACCGGGCAAGGGGCAGGGCCCAGAACCGTACAAGTTTCCGTCTGATAGTCCGGCAATTGGAGGCAATGGCGCAGACTGTCGCGGAATTTTTCGGCGCCACGAAGAAGTCTGCCCTCGTCCATACCGGTAAATGTAACGAACACCTGATCTCCGAAGGGCGGACATTTCTGTATCCGGCGCATTTGCAGCTCCAGTTCATAAAACCCCTCATAGTCCTGCTTGGCTGCCAAATTGATCACCGGATGCTCCGGTGCAACTGTTTGGATCATTGCCCTGCCATCGAAATTGCCCCGTCCGGCTCTGCCCACCACTTGCGTCAGCATATTGAATGTGGTTTCCGCTGCCCGGAAGCTATCGGTGTACAAGCTCAGATCCGCATCCAAAACGCCTACCAGCGTTACTTGGGGCAAATCCAGCCCTTTTGCAACCATCTGTGTGCCGATCAGCACCGGGATCTTTTCTTTGCGGAATCGCTCCAGAATCTGCTCATGGGTGTTGGATGCGCTTACTGTATCCGCATCCATTCGTTCCACCGCCATGCCGGGAAACAGCAACTGCAGCTGCTGCTGCACCTTTTGTGTGCCGGTGCCCACCGTCTTTACAGGGCCGTTACAACGGGGACAGCGTTGGGGTACGCGTTGTGAATAGCCACAGTAGTGGCACATCAGACGCTCGTTGGCGCTGTGATACGTCAAACGTGCATTGCACCGGGGACATTCCGGTATCTCCCGGCAGTCCACACATACCAGAGCGCGACTGTTGCCCCGTCGGTTCAGAAAGACGATGGACTGCTTGCCGCTTTGGGCCGTCTGGCCGATGGCGTCTTGCAGCGCGTAGCTGACTGACAGGTCGTTGCCCTGTCGAATCTCCTGCCGCATATCCACAATCTCCACCAATGGAAGCGGCCTTCCGTTATAGCGGTGAGATAGCTGATAAAGCTTATGCCAGCCTGCTTTCGCCCGGTACATAGTCTCTACCGAGGGTGTGGCAGAACCCAAAAGCACAAGCGCTTTTTCCTTATTTCCACGCCAAAGCGCAATATCTCGCGCATCGTAGCGGGGCGCGTTCTCGGACTTATAGGAATGCTCCTGCTCCTCGTCCAGAATAATCAATCCCAATTGGGTGCAAGGGGCAAATACTGCAGATCGTGTACCCACTACCACCCGGGCTTCGCCGGCACGGATTCGCTTCCACTGATCGTAACGCTCTGATTCCGGCAAGCTGCTGTGCAGCACTGCTACCCGGTCACCAAAGTAGGCCGCCATCAATCCCAACAGCTGGGGTGTCAAAGCAATCTCCGGCACCAAAAGCATGGCCTGCTTGCCGCCTTCCAGACATTTACGGATCAATTGGATGTACACAGAGGTTTTACCGGACCCGGTGATGCCGTAGAGCAGTGCTGAGCCGGGCATTTGCGCCTCCATTTGAGAAAGCAGCGCCGTATAAGCCGCCTGCTGCTCCGTATTTAAAATCAGTTCTCCGTCCAGCTCCGCCGGCTTGATCTGTCGGCAACGCAGCACCGGTCGCTGTGAAAGCGTCAGATATCCTAACGATGCCAGCCGCTTCACTGTTGCCATATTGGCGCCGGTATAATAGCAAACATCCTTCACAGCCGCGCTGCCCACAGAGCACATCAGCTCCAATACCGCCCGCTGCATAGCAGCGGATTTCGGCCTGCCGGCTGCGTATTGCATAGCATCCTCAGCAGAGACTGCCAAGGTTACCATTTTCTCTGTTTTATCAGAGGTTTTGCGTGAGAACGCACTTTCCGTATGGATCCACTTTTTTCTCAGCAAGTAACGCAGAGATTTTGCCAGCGCCTCGTCATCATCTGACAATACGCGCAGGTTCTTCTCATTGGTTTCGCCGCCGCAATCACTGAGCATTTGCAGCACCGCCTTCGCCAGCGGATCGCGCAGCGTATTTTCCTGCCAGGAACGTTCTTCAGTCAGTGTGTAGGTGCAGTTGGTCTGAAACCAGAGGCCTGCCGGCAGCATTGCCTTAATTGCATCAAAATAGGTACAAAAATAATGCTCACGCATAAATGCGCCCAAGCGCAGCATGGTATCATTGAGTAAAGGTTCGCTGTCCAGACAGGCGGCAACCGTCTTCAGGTCCTGAGGCTGCCCTTCCTCAACAGAAAGCACAACACCCTGGGTGGCGCGGTTGCTCCTGCCAAAAGGAACTTGCACACGCATGCCTGCCGCAAGTGTCATCTGCGGCGGCACTTCATAGGAATAGGGCTTGTCAATGGCGAAGGTTGCCGCAGCTACGGCAATTTTTGCGATCAAACAAATCCCTCCTTACCTTTACTTCCACTCATTGCTATTGGAAATCGCACTGTGCCCATATTGGGCAAAAGCAGTATTTCCTGTGGGTATTAGCGCATGTATTCGTCCTTAATGGTTGCACTGAGCTTGCCTTCGGCAACCTCCTCAATAGCCATAGTCACCGGCTTCTTCGTCAGCTCCTGCTCAGTTTCCTCGGCAGCACTGGCAATAGCCCGCGCACGCTTGGCCACAACATTGACCAGCAGGTAACGGCTGGATACATTTTTCAAAAGATCTGCTACAGGGGGGTAAAGCATATTCATTTCCTCCAAACTCTATTCTTAATTACTTAGAAATTATTTTTAATATTTCATCGGCGCAGGTTTCCACCCGTTCGTTAATTACTATGTAATCATATTGGGCACCTTGCTCCATTTCCCACTTTGCCCGTTGCAGGCGCTCATCAATCTGCTCCTGCGATGTGTCTCCGCGACTGCGCAAGCGGCGCTCCAGCACTTCAAAAGATGGCGGCGCAATGAAGATCAGCACCGCATCCGGACGCTGTGCACGAACATTGAATGCGCCAACCGGCTCAATATCCAAAATCACATCGCCGCGGCTGAGCTTCTCCTCCAGCTGTGTCCGGGGTGTGCCATAAAAGTTGCTCATATGATCGTCATATTCCACAAATTCGTTATTGTCGATCATCTTGCTGAATTTTTCCCGGGAGACAAAGTAGTAGTTCACACCGTCTATCTCTCCCTTTCTGGGAGGGCGTGTGGTTGCAGACACGGAAAATTGAATATCGCCGCGCTTGTCCATCACACGTTTGAGCACCGTACTCTTACCAACACCGGAGGCACCGGAGATCACATACAGCTTTCCGTTCATTGGCTCTCCTCCTGTGTTTTTTCCATACAGCGATCACGGAGCATCTCAGGTGTCAGTGCTGACAGTATCACGTGATCCGTATCCATCAGGATCACTGCCTGGGTTTTACGGCCGTAGGAAGCATCTACCAACATTGCCCGTTCCTTCGCCTCCTGTACAACACGTTTGATGGGCGCTGAATCCGGGTCCACCATAGCAAGGACGCGATTGGCGGCGACCAGGCTTCCAAATCCGATATTGATCAGTTTCATAGTATCTCAAGCCTCATTCGATGTTCTGTGTCTGTTCCCGTATCTTTTCCAGCTCAGCCTTAATGTCCACAACAATTCTGGCAAGGCGCACGTCGGTGCACTTGGAACCGATGGTATTGGCCTCCCGGTTCATTTCCTGCAGCAAAAAGTCCAGCTTTCTGCCCACCGCGCCACCGTCGTTGAGCATGGTGTTCATTTGTTCCAAATGGCTGCGCAGACGGACAGTCTCTTCATCCACCGCAACCTTATCGGCAAAAATGGCTGCTTCGGTAAGAATCCGGCTTTCGTCAATGGCCGTGTTCTCCAGCACTTCCCTAAGCTTATTCTCCAACCGGGTACGGTAATCAGCAACCGTCTGGGCATTGCCCTGCTCCACCTGCTCCACAAGTGACAGGATCGTCTGTCCTCTGGTGCGCAGATCCTGATCCAATGCCTGTCCTTCTGCCGCGCGCATGGCATTATAGCTATCCAACGCCTTTTCCACCACGCACATCAAGTCTGCCATCAGCTGCTGTTCATCCACTTCCGGCTTTTCGATGGTAAAGACCTCCGGCAATCGGGACACGGCAGATACGCTGATATCATCGGCAACATTGTACTTGTCAACCATTTGGTGCATGGCAGCCAAATACCCTTCCAGAACAGATGTGTTCAGGCTGACGGCGATTTCTTCGCCACCTTCCGTGTGTACGGAAATAAACACATCCACCTTGCCCCGGGACACAGAACGTTTTACTGCCTGCTTAACAGCATCCTCGCAAAAGGACAGCAAGCGCGGCAACCGCACGGAACAATCCAGATACCGGTTGTTCACAGAGCGAAGCTCCACCGAAAATTCCCTTCCGTTTACTGTTTCTACCCCACGGCCATAGCCGGTCATACTTTTAATCAAGGTCATTATCCCCTTTATTTTCGTTTCCAGACACGATTTCTGTGATCGTATATTCTGCTCTGCTTTTTGCCATCACCCGCCGGTCATAAAGCACAACGGCTGCAATTCCCAGAACAAATCCGATTGCTCCGCCCCATATACCGTAGCCGGCATCCATCAGCAAAAGGTAGCCGGCAAAGAACAGCGCCAGCGGCAGTAAATACATCATAGCTGCAGCCGTCAGCACAGGCGCAGAGGCAACTTCCAGAATCACCGTCTGCCCCGGTATAGCGCCCACAGGGTTTTTCGCTGTCAGCGTAACAGTCTGCTTCACCGCGCCGCAGCCGGAGCATTTATGGCAATCTCCGGAGCAGGCGCTTTCCCGGATGCACAGCACTTGTGCTGTTCCGTCCGGATTGCATTTTTGCACACGAACCTGCTGCTGCATATTACTTCTTTTTCACGGATGCCGTCACGTTATAGGCGCCTACAGCCCCCACGTCGGCAATACTGACGGTGATCTGTGCCTTGACAGATGCCGTACCTGCCTGTTCACCGGCAAAGTCCACAATGACTGTGATATTGTCTGCAGTAACCGCTGCAATGGCTTTCTTCGTGCCTCGCAGCAACAGCTCCAGCCGCTTTGTGGCAATTTGCACCTCCATTCCGGAGGGGATATTGATGGCTTGAATGTTAGTTACCGTCAGCTTCTTCGTTTCCAGCTGAGGGAACTGAACATTTACCTTGCCTTCTTCCACACCGGTCTCGTTGGTAATGCCCTCAGGCAACTTAATGGGGAAGGTTAAAATTTCATCCGCAGACAGCTCACCTAAATAGACAGTACCCAACTCAACAGATTCCAGATCTTCAAGCAGCGTGTCGCTGCCGGACACCAGAATCACCTCAGGTTCTACGGTAATGGTGCTGTTATCTTTTGTGGCGCCGCCGCCGTCGATAACATTGACTGTCAATGCCACCTCTTTTACGCGAACGATCTTCAGCGTCAAGTTGACTGCCTCCACATCCGTCACGACCATTTCCGCATCCACCGGTTCGCCCTTTTCATTACAAAGGGTATATTGATACTTGCCGCTGTGGCTTTCACTCCGGTCTGACAAGTCTACCTCGATCCTGGCCATGGCAATTTGATCTACAACAGCCTGAGGGCCGGTCACTGTCACATTTTCATAGTCCAAAGAGCGATTTTCCTTATCTGCCATATAATTTTCCGGAAGTGTGCCATTATATTGGATATCCACAGGAACAGGCTTGCTGATCCTGCGCTCCACCTGAACGGTCACCATGCCGGGATCTTTGCTCAGCACCGAGATGGCCGTATTTGGCACGTCTGTCAGGAAGCCGGGTTGGGTCAATGCCAGATTATAACTTCCCGGTTCGCCAATCCCGGATACGTCAACACCAATGGAAATGTTGGAACTGTTAATTTTGTTCAGATCCGTACGGTTGCCCTCAAGGTGTAAAGAAACTGTGGGCAATTTTCCGGAGGTAATCATCAGACCACGGTCCCGCAGCACTGCCTCGCCCTGAATTGTGATGGGGATATTGCGATAATAATTATCCGAATTTGGGCTGACAACCGTAACCACGTATAACCACAGCATCATTGCGATACCTGCGCATAAAAGAGCAGTAAGCAGCTTATTCTTCATTCTCCTTGCCTCCTCTTTCCATCTTTTGCAGTTTTTGACGGAGCTTTACCATCAGTCCTTCTTCCTGCTGGGTATCTTCCGGGCACAGCTCGTTACGCAACAGCCGTTCCAGCATTTCCGGTGCCAGGTGCCGCTTAAGAACACCGCCCACCGCCACGGAAATGGCACCTGTCTCCTCGGATACCACAACCGTCACAGCATCGGTCACCTCGCTGATGCCTACTGCCGCGCGATGGCGGGTGCCCAGATCCGAGCTTAAGTGGCTGCTTTCTGACAAAGGCAGCACACAGCCGGCAGCAGCCACACGGCCGTCACGAATGATGATGGCACCGTCGTGCAGTGAAGCCTTGGGGAAGAACACATTACGGATCAGCTGCTCTGACACCTGCCCGTCGATCATGGTGCCGGTTTTGAAATACTCATCCAAACGGCTGTCACGGCAGAATACGATCAGCGCGCCTACATGCTCCGCACCCATAACCTCACAGGCGCGAACCGTTTGCAGGATCACCGGCAGCATTTCCTGCTCCGGCCGTTTGATCCCCAGAAAGTTATTAAGCTTGATGTTGCTCATGTGATCCAGCATCCGCCGCAGCTCCGGTTGGAACAAAACGACCAACGCAATCAAGCCGACTGCCAACAGCTGACTGAGAATGAAGTTCAGCGTATGCATCTGCAGTAGCTCTGTCAGCCAAGAGATCACCACCACAGCCACCACCACCAAGCCGATTCGGGCCGTGCCGGTGGAACGGAACAGAGGAAGCAATTTATAAATTAAAAAGGCAACAATCAGAATGTCCAAAAAGTCCATAAACTTCATTATGGGTACCTGTTGTAATAGTGACTGCAAATAAGTCATAGCAGTTTTTCCTCCTCTGTACAGCCATGTTGACATAACTAGCCTATTATCTATTCTATTATAGCGGATTTGGTCACTGATAGCAATAGCTATTGTAAATATTTTTTCTTTTCCAATAACAGAATTTTCTGCAAAAATGCATCTGTTTGGCAGTCGGATGCGTCATGTCCAAAGCTGATGCGAACTGTGCCGGTTTCAAGTGTGCCGGCACTTTCGTGGGCAGTGGGCGCGCAGTGTAAACCGGCACGCACGGCAACACCTGCATCCGCCAGCTTTTGGGCATATTCCTCGCAGTCACAGGTGGGCAAAAAGCTCAGAGTGCTTAACTGATACTTTCCATCAAAAACCCGGAATCCAAGCCGGCGAAGTTCAGCCGCGCACCGCCGCAGCTGCCGATGTTCTTTTTGCGCCACAGTTGTCAGTCCGGTCTTTTGCAAATAACGAAGTCCTTGGGCAAGGCCTGCAATCCCAGGCACATTCAAAGTGCCTGCCTCCAGCACATCCGGCAGATCTGTGGGCATTTGCTGCAACATAGACTGGCTGCCGGTACCGCCCTGTATCAACGCAGCAGGCTGACTGCCGCACAGTAAAATCCCTGTACCCTGAGGTCCCAGCAACCCTTTATGCCCCGGCATTGCAATAAAATCTGCGCCCAGCGTCTGCAAAGAAACTGGCAAAACACCTGCCGACTGTGCCGCATCTATGATAAAGGGCACACCGTAATCGGTGCATAGCCGCGCCATCTCATCTATGGGCAGAATATATCCAAATACATTGGAAACATGGGTAAAAACCGCCGCTTTTGCACCGCTTTTTAATGCGCTTTCAAAGCTTTCCAGTGTATCTGCCGGATCAAAAAGCTTGCGCCCGGCAATTACGGTTTTTGCGCCCAAGGCATACAATGGCCGTGTCACTGCATTGTGTTCAAAACCGGAGATGACCACCCTGTCCCCAGGTGTCACCAGTGTGCGTATGGCAATGTTCAAACCGTGGGTGCAGTTGGACGTAAATGCCACCTGCTCCGGCGTGCAGTCAAATAGCGCTGCTGCCTGTTCGCGGCAGTCATATACGGTACGGGCGGCTACCATAGATGCCGGATAGCCGCCGCGGCCCGGATTGGCGCATTGCAGCATTGCCCGGCGCACCGCCCTGTGGACCTGCTCCGGCTTATGAAAGCAAGTTGCGCCGTTATCCAGGTAGATCATACGTCTAACTCCTCTGCACTGCCGTTTTCCCGTAAGAGATATACTTTCCGAAATGGCACTCTGTCAGCGCGGAGCTTTTCCACGCATTTCGCCACCTGCGTATAACGAACCTGCAGACTGTAGCCACAGCCCTGTTCCTCCATCCATTTTGGCGTACGCGTTAACGTGCATTGCAAACCTGATCGCCGCAACACACTCTCCCCACGCTGGGCCGGTGTGATGGAACGAAAGGTAATCAGGCAATGATTCATAAACATAACCTCCCGGACTAATCTATGTCCAGGAGGTCGAAATAGTGCAGTTTATAGTTGTTTGAAAGGATCCGGCTTGGCATTTCAGCAGTTTTCCAACAAGCACACCGCATGGCATGCCATACCGGAACCGTCGCCGGTAAAACCGAGATGTTCTTCGGTGGTAGCTTTTACATTGACGCAACCGACATTCACACCAAGGCAATCCGCAATGTTATTTTCCATCTGCCCAATATAGTCCTTCAGCTTCGGTTTCTGGGCAATCATGGTTACATCAATGTTGCACACCCGGTAGCCGGCAGAGGCAATCATCTTACCCACGGCACGCAGCAGCTCTTTAGAATCGGCATCCTTATAAGCAGCATCTGAATCCGGAAAATGTCTGCCAATATCACCCAGGCCTGCCGCACCCAAAAGCGCGTCGCAAACCGCGTGCAGCAGCACATCCGCATCGGAATGGCCCAAAAGACCTAATTCGTAGGGAATGATTACACCGCCCAAAATCAATTTTCTTCCCTCAGTCAGCCGATGCACATCGTAACCGTGTCCAATTCTCATTGTTTCTCCTCCAGCAGCATTTGCGCAATTTCCAGATCTATTGGAGTGGTGATCTTCAGATTCCGTTCGTCCCCCTCCACGATTTTTACTGTCATTCCCATATTTTCCACGGCAGAACAATCATCTGTGATGGGCGCAGCATCCAACTGCGCTTTTTTCAGTGCGCCCCGAAGCAAGTCCACATCAAACACCTGGGGTGTTTGCACAGCGCGCAGGGTGCTTCTGCTGGGTGTTCCCCGGACGATGCCACCGGCAACCACTTTGACTGTATCCTTTACCTGCACAGCCGGTGCGGCTGCGCCGTAAGTGTTTCCTGCGCGTACTGCGCGGTCGATTACCGCTTCATCCACAAGGGGACGGGCGCCGTCATGCACCGCCACCAATTGCACCTGCTTTGACAGGGCGTTCAGTCCTGCCCGGACAGACTGGGTCCGGTCTGCTCCGCCTGCCACCACGGCGCGCACTTTATGAAAGCCGGCGCATAAATCCGTGATCGTTTCTATCAAATCTGTCCTTGTGACCACCACGATTTCCCGGATGGCCTCACAATTTTCAAATGCCCGCACGGTATGAACAATCATCGGCTCTCCGCCCAACGGCGCCATTACTTTGTCAATACCGCCCATGCGGGAAGATGCGCCAGCCGCTACGATCACCGCACCGCAATGTTTTAACGGCAGCAACTTTCGCATTTTTCCAGAAATTACCCCAATTTTCATATTAAAGCTCCATCACGAGTTTTTTGAAGTACTTTCCCCGTTCCATAAAGTTTTTGAATTGGTCAAAGGCAGCGCAAGCCGGACTCATCAGTACCACATCGCCGCTATTGGCTGCCAATGCCGCCTTATGCACCGCATCGGCAAAGTCTATGCAATCAATCAACTCAGGATTTCCGGGTGTATAGCCGGGTGTATTCTCAATGGCGGCGCGTATCTTATCTGCCGTAGCGCCGTTCAAAAATACCGCTTTTGTATGCACCAGCACCTCCGGTCCCATGGTGTCAAAGGGGATGTTTTTGTCGTAGCCGCCGGCGATTAACAGCACCTTTTCCGGAAAGCTCCGCAGACCGGCAATGGTGCGACTGGGAGAAGATGCGATGGAATCGTTATAAAAGCGCACGCCGTCCCTGATCCGCACCAGCTCAATCCGGTGCTCTACACCTGTGAAGTTTTTTGCCACATGGCGGATGGTTTCGTCCTGCACAAGACCTTCCACTGCCAATATGGCTGCCATATAGTTTTCCACATTGTGCTCACCGGGTAACAGAATTTCCGATGTTTCCAGAACAGGCACTCCATCCCGGCAAATAACATTTCCTTGCAAGCACACGCCGTTTTCTACCTTTCCCTGCCGGGCAAAATAACGTGTCTTTCCATTGCCGCAAAATTGGGCAGTGATGGCATTGTCGCCATTGAGGATCAGCAGATCACCGGTGCTTTGAAACCGAAAAATATTCTTTTTTGCTTCCACATATTCATCCATATCTTTATGGACATCCAGATGGTTGGGTGCAAGATTCGTCACAACGGCAATGTGTGCGCTGCGGCGCATATCCATCAGCTGAAAGGAGCTCAGCTCCACCACCGCATAGTCCGTATCGCGCATCCGGTTGCAGAGCGGCAGCAACGGTGTGCCGATATTGCCGCCCAGCCAGACGGTCTTTCCGGCAGCTTTCAGCATTTCGGCAATCAGGGTAGTTGTAGTGGTTTTTCCGTCAGAGCCGGTGACTGCAATGGTTTTGCACGGGCACAGTTCAAAGAAAATCTCCATCTCACTGGTGATCTCAGCTCCCTGTCCGCGCAATGCCACAAGGGCAGGATTTTCCGGATGCATGCCGGGTGTGCGAAACACCAGATCCGCACGCAAGCCGTCAAGATACGTTTCACCCAGCTGCAAGACCGCACCAAGGGCTTCCAATTCCAAAACCTCAGCATCCAGCTTTTCTCTGGGTGTGCGGTCACAGCCGATGACGCTGCAGCCGTACGACAACAATAGGCGCACCAATGGGCGGTTGCTGACCCCCAGGCCCAACACCGCAATTTTTTTATTTTTCAAAGATGTAAAATATGCTTCAAAATGCTCAGACATAATCAAACACCTCAGTTTTTAACACTTTCGTTATATAGTATATCCTTTCTCAAAAGAATTTGCAAGACATTTGACAAGCAGCCGCTATTCAGGTACAATAGAATGCGACCAGGTCGGACAGCCGCGGCTGGAACGCGAAAGCGTCCAGGTGAGGAAAGTCCGGGCTCCACAGGGCAAGGATAACAGGTAACGCCTGCCGAGGGTGACCTCAGGACAAGTGCAACAGAGATATGTAGCCGATGGTTTCCATCGGTCATAGTGAAAAGGCGGGGTAAGAGCCCACCCATCTCATGGGAACATTGGGATGCTGTAAACTCTATCCGGAGCAACGCCGTGGAGGGACATACGATTGGCCCGATCGTCCCGAGGAGGCGGCTTGATCCCGCGAGCGATCGCAGGACTAGATAGATGGCTGTCAAGACAGAACCCGGCTTACAGACCTGTGTCGTTTCAATAATTTTCCCTGTGCTGCCAAATGGCAACGCAGGGAAAATATTTAGCAAAAACCCGGGAGCATTTTGCTCCCGGGTTTAAGGTATAGGATGGAATTAGTAGCCAACCTTCTCCCAGCACTGGAAGGGTGCTGCCAGTTCTTCGCTGATGTAGACCTGGGTCTTTTTGGTCTGCAGCATGGTGGAAGGCAGGTAAGGTGTGATGGGGCCGTGGGTGCACAGGCGGGAGATCATTCTCTGCCAGGAAGAGAATGTGCCGCAGGTAGCCAGAGCATGCACCTCTATACGCTCCTTCGCGCGCATCACGTCCAGAGGTCCGATAGTTGCTGCGCAGGGAGGCACGTTGGCGATATCGCCGGACTGACCGAAGGTGCCGTTCAGAGAGTTCTGCATGATGGTCATGGGATGCAGCTTCACGATCTGAGCAGGCTGGTTCAGCCACTCTTCGATGTCACCGGAGCCAATGAACTCGGGGATGGGGTCCACGAAAGCCATGTGGCCTGCCCAACCGGGAGAAGTAGAAGCAATATCAGCGCCACCTTCAGAGATGTCGTTGATAATCTTGGAGTAGTCTTTGATATTCGCGTTGGTGGGGAAATGGACATTCTCCATGGGCATACGCAGATCCTCGTCGATCTGGTAGTAGAAATACTTGATCATGGAGTGGGCAAAGCCTGCCTCATAGGTAATGGGAGCGATGTTGCCATCCTGATCTGCCCACTCGTCCTCAGCGAACAGGTGCACCTTGGAGCAGTCAACACGGAAGTAGTTGATCAGCTGTGCCAAGGGGATATATGTATCCGGTTCCGGGTTGCCCAGGATCATGGTGAAGGTCTTGCCGGCCTCGGATGCTGCCTTCAGGCGGGAGAACAGAGTAGCGATCAGAACGGGATGGGGGTTCATCATAACCTTAACGGTAAATTCAGGATGCCACCATTCCTCGCGCTGCTCCAGCTCCTTGCCGCTCATGTTGCGAACACGCTCACAAACAGCCTTGTCCTTAAAGGGGACAAAGTCATGGGGCAGGAAATCAAACTTGGTTGCGGGATCGACAATAAAGTCTTTCATTTCAAAAATTCTCCTTTCAGAATTACGGATTTTATATTCATCCAGCGATCACAGATCACCAGATCCGCACAAAGTCCTTTGCGAATTTTACCTGCAAAATCGGAATTGATATCATTTACGCCGTCATATCAGGGAGGAATCGATCCATTATAAACGCAATCATCACAGATGGGCACATTCCCATCCTCGCCCTTGATATAAGTAAAATAATACTCTTATATCATAGCTTTTTTCACCTTGCTTGTCAATGTAGATTTGATAGAATTTCTCATTTTTATCTATATTGGGGAATATTTTTACACTACCGTGAATGATTCAGCCATATATTCATTTGCAAACGCGCAGAAATGGTTTGCTGCTGTTTTTCATTGCATTTGCCGTTTCTGTATGATATACTCATGAAAGAAAAATTCCTTGCAAGGAGGCAACTATGAGAGAATATACCATTACCCGGTGCGCCGGTCATCCCGATTGGAATCAGATTCCGGCAGCGCAGATCGACAATTGGGTAAAATCCACCCCCGTTCCCATTTCTGCACAAGCGCAGGTTTGCTACGACGACGAAGCTTTGTATGTGCGCTTAAGCGCCCAGGAAGAACACATCCGCGCCGAACTGACCGGACTGCTGGACGAAATCAGCGAGGACAGCTGCCTGGAATTTTTCTTTTGCCCCAAGTCGGATGATAAGCGATATTTCAACATTGAATGCAACCTCAACGGCTGTCTATATCTCGGCTTCGGAGCAAATATTGACGATTTGGTCCGGCTGATACCGGAAATCCCTCCTATTGTGCCAAAGGCGCGACTTATCGAAGGCGGCTGGGAAACGGTCTATGCCATACCCTACCGTTTTATTCGTACATTTTTTCCGGAGTTCTCCCCCTGTTCAGGATACACCACCCGAGCAAACTTCTACAAGTGCGGAGACAAAGCAGCGCTCCATCACAATTTAACTTGGAATCCCGTGCCGCCACAGCGTTGCTGCTTCCATAATCCCGATGCTTTTGGAATTGTTCATTTTGAATAAAATCCGGGAGCCATCTCGAAAGAGATGGCTCCCCTTTTGTGTTGGCATTACCTATCTTCCCGGGGGAGCAAGCCGAGCGCTGCCGGTGGCAGATACAGCGGAGCATAAGCGTGGACAGTGGTCAGCAAGAAGCTAGTCCGCTTCGTCGGACGCAGTTTCTGCTGGGCACCGCAACCGGGGAACGAGCCGACTGCCGCCTGTGGCGGGAGGAAGGAGGCGAGTGAGTGGCCGGGGTCGGTGAGGGACGAAGGTGCTTAAGTCACCGAGGACATTCACCGGGCACCCCAACAGGATACAGGTGGACCGTCCACCGTTCCCATCGCTGTGTTTACAGCAGATTGCCACGCCAGTGTGCCACCGGCTCGCAATG
>JAZNHB010000010.1:0-136085 GCA_045576715.1 Faecousia sp.
ATCATCTCCTCTTACTGCGTCGTTTCCGTTCTGTGGAGCAGGCTCTTCCTGAAAGAAAAGCTTTCCTGGAAGCATTACTGTGCCATTGCCCTGACCGTGGCAGGCATTATCATCATGGGTGTTTTTGATATGTAAGCATAAGGAGCTGTCTCAAAACGAGACAGCTCCTTTTTTATGCTAATGTATAGCAAAGTGTACAGTTATCGGGATGTACCGTACCGTCCAGATACACAGCACTTTCTGAGATCACCTGAAAACCGCATCGCAGATGCACGGTCACAGACCGGGTATTTTTCTTTTCCACATGAGCGTACACTTTTTGCTCACCCCAAGCGTGCAGCTGGTTCAATACAGCACAAATCAGCTTTGAGGCATAACCATTGCACCGCTTATCTCTGGCAGTTTCCAATGCGTTAAGGAGCAATCCATCCTCATAGCGTTCGATACGTACGGCGCAGACATACGCCCCCTCTGAAAGCCACACAGCATATTTCGCCGTAGGCTCACGGAAGAATATTTTTAGATAAGCGTAAAAATCCTGTTCGGCATAAAGCAGCCGGAGATTTTCTGGCAGGTTTGGATATTGCTCCATCCCGGTTATTTCATTGCTCTCATTATATACACGCATTAATTGACCAATGTCCAATTCCTGCAGACAATTAAATAACTTCAGCATATATCAGCTTATCTTTTCGCCAAGAATTGATTTGGTTGCAAAGGCATTGAGCGACATATCGGCAATATTCCCGCTTAAATACTCATAGTAAGCCTGAGAACCGATCATGGCTGCATTGTCACCGCATAACGACAAAGGCGGCAAATAGACCTGTGCGCCAACGTTCGCTGCGGCAGCTAAAATTTCACTGCGAATACGGGAGTTTGCCGCAACGCCACCGGCAATTGCCAGGCGATTATATCCTGTCTGCTTTAGTGCCTGAATGGTGCGCGGTACAAGCGTATCGGAAACTGCAGCGCAAAAGGATGCGCATAAGCTGCTTACATCCAGTTCTTCACCTACTTGCTGGGCATGGTGAATCAGATTAAGCGCCGCGGTTTTTAAGCCGGAAAAACTCATATCGTAGGGATTTTCACCGGCCTTTGCCCTGGGCAATGGGTACTTGTCCGCTTTCCCGTCAGCAGCCGCCTTGTCCAGCGCAGCGCCGCCGGGGTACGGCATTGAAAGCACTCTGGCAACCTTATCAAAGCATTCCCCTGCCGCGTCGTCAAGGGTGCTTCCCAGTATGTTCATTTTCGTATAATCCTGCACGTCCACAATCACGGTATGTCCGCCGGAAACCACAAGACACAGAAACGGCGGCTGCAGATCAGGAAATGCCAAATAATTGGCGGCAATATGGCCGCGGATATGATGCACTGGAATCAGTGGCTTATTCAGGGCCAGCGCCGCAGCCTTGCCAAAATTAACACCCACCAGCACAGCGCCAATCAATCCCGGCGCATATGTGACAGAAACGGCATCAATCTCCCCCCGGGTAATCTTCGCCTGAGAAATCGCCTCATCTGCAAGAGAGTAAATGGCCTCAATATGTTTTCTGGACGCAATTTCCGGAACAACTCCACCGTATTGGCGGTGCAAGTCAACCTGAGAGGCAATGCAGTCAGCCAGCACGCGCCTACCGTCTTCAACAACCGCTACTGCTGTTTCGTCGCAGGAAGATTCGATTGCCAGGATCTTCATAAGCTCCACTCCTTTCGCAGGATCAATGCATCCTCTTTCGGCATGGTGTAATAATTGGGCCGGCGGCCTACCTGTACGAAATCCAATTTTTCGTACAGGCTGATGGCAGCATGATTGGAAGCACGCACCTCCAAAGTAAGGCTGTGCACACCATTCGTCATGAGAATGGAAATCAACTTTTCAATCAACGTTTCGGCAATCCCCTGTCTGCGAAAATCAGGCGCGACCGCAATGTTCATCATGTCTGCCTCGCCCAGGACAGCCTGGGAGCCGATATAGCCTGCAACTGTAGCGTCCTCCAGGGCAACCAACCACACAGAAAGGCTGTTGCGCAGCTCAGAGGATACCGCTTCGGCACTCCACGGGCAGGAAAAACAGAGTTTTTCCAGCTGAGCTACCTGCATCACGTGCTCCGGTTTCATTTTAACGTATTCCATCATTTTGCCTCATACCAGCTTTTTCCCCACTTTGCTTCTGCCAAAAGGGGCACCTTTAGCTGCGCTACCTGCTGCATTTGCTCACTGATCAATGCAGCAACTGCCTGCGCCATATGCTCAGGACACTCAACGATCAGCTCATCGTGCACCTGCAAAAGAAGTCTGGCCTGTGGGTATTGCTCAGAAAGCGCCCGGTCCACACGGATCATCGCCAGCTTGATTAAATCTGCAGCAGTTCCCTGAATGGGCGTGTTCAGCGCGATGCGCTCTGCGCCCTGTCGGATATTAAAGTTTACACTTTTCAGCTCCGGTATATAGCGACGTCGCCCGTACATGGTGCAGGTATAGCCGATGTTTCGGGCATCCTCCACCACCTGCTTCATATAGGCTCGCACACCGGGATAATTGGTCAGGTAACTTTCAATATAGTTCTTCGCCTGATAGCGGCTGACACCAATATCTTCTGCAAGGGAAAATTCAGATATTCCGTATACGATTCCAAAATTGACAGCCTTTGCGTGCCTTCTTTGCAAGGGCGTTACCTGTTCGGGGGCAATACCAAAGACCTGAGAAGCTGTAACGGTATGAATATCCATATTATCAGCAAAGGCTTGCTGCATCACCCCATCCTGGGCAATGTGCGCCAAAACACGCAGTTCGATCTGGCTGTAATCCGCATCCACCAGAACGCAGCCGGGTTTTGGAATAAACATCTTCCGGATCTCTGCTCCAAGGTCCGTACGGACAGGAATGTTCTGCAAATTCGGCTCGGCGGATGACAGTCGACCTGTTGCTGTTACCAGATTCTGGAATGTTGTGTGGATCCGTCCGTCACCGGCAATCACCTTCAGCAATCCATCAGCATAAGTGGATTTGAGCTTGGTGAGCATTCGATAGTCCATAATGGCCGGTACAATGGGATGGGCGTTTTTCAGCTTTTCCAGTACATCTGCATTTGTGGAATAACCGGATTTTGTCTTTTTGAGCACCGGCAGACCAAGCTTTTCGAACAGCAGTTCGCCCAACTGTTTTGGGGAGTTAATGTTAATCGGTGCATCACAATAGGAGTAAATCAGCGATTCACATCGGTCGATCCCATCGGCAAGCATTTGACCGAATTGAGCTAACTGCTCCCGGTCTATGGCAATACCGGCGCACTCCATGCGATATAAGACCGGACACAAAGGCAGCTCCAAATCATAATACAGCGATGTCATGCCTTGTTTTTCAAGCTCTGCATCCAGCACAGGCCGTAAGTTCCAAAGTGCCTGGGCGCATGCTGCCGCATCAGCATCATCTACTGTTATTGCCAGAAAATTAGTGGCAAGCTTGGAAACGGGATAATCAGATTGGGACGGATTCAAATCGTAGGCAGCAAGTGCCGTATCAAACCCGAAAACGCCGTGCTCCACCGACATTTCATCCAAACGGTGCAGAGTCGTCTTAAGATCATGACAAATGCCGCTGCCAAATTGCTTGAGCGTTACACCAAGGCATTGAACCTCCATTGGTGTCAGCGTACAGACACCTTCAGACCAAGCAAAGCCAACAGAGTTGTCCGGCGCAATGTACAGCGCATAATCCTTACAGGTTTCGGGTATTCCATCAGCCACATGCAGACATTCACAGCTATGGGCATATTGATTCTGGGGAAGCTCCGCTTCTGCGCCTTGCAGACCATACTTGTCAATCAATCGGACAAATTCCAGCCGCACAAATAATTGATACAGCTCGGCACGATTGGGCGGCTGTATAACAGCATCCATAGGTTCAAAATCAATGGGCGCATTGGTGCGGATAGTGGCAAGATCGTAAGAAAGATACGCGTTTTCCTTACCAAGCTCCAGCTTTTCCCGTAGCTTTGCACGAATATCAGCAGATTCTAAATTCTGATACACTCCGTCTAGAGAGCCATAGCTCACCAGCAAGTCCATTGCCGTTTTTGGACCGACACCGGCAACACCGGGAATATTATCGGAGCTATCTCCCATAAGCGCCTTCAAATCCACCATCTTAGGTGGCATAAAGCCGTATTCCTCCCGGAATTTATCCACATTGTACACCGTTGCGGTGGTCTGGCCCGCCTTGGAAACAACTAGCTTCACATGGACATTTTCATCAATCAGCTGCAGGCTGTCCCTGTCGCCTGTGACGATCACACATTCCCACCCGTGGTTGCTGCATATCTTTCCCACGGTGCCGATAACATCATCTGCTTCCCAGCCCTGACATTCATAAATAGGAATGTTCATTGCATTGAGAACCTGCTTTAATACAGGCATTTGCTGCGCCAATTCATCCGGCATGGCATGGCGGGTGGCTTTATAACCGTCATATTGCAAATGGCGGAACGTCGGCCCATGCAAATCGAAAGCCACACAGACTGCGTCCGGCTGCTCTTCTTTTTCCATCCGTTCCAATATGTTCAAAAAACCATAGATGGCATGGGTATAAAGACCGTCACGGGTAGTAAGCGGTCTGACCCCGTAATACGCGCGATTGATCACGCTGTTACCATCCAGAATGAGAAGCTTCATACCTTTCTCCATTTCGCACCTTGCGGTGTATCAATGATCTCAATGCCTCTGGCCTTCAATTCGTCACGTATCCGGTCTGCCTCGGCATAATTCTTATCCTTCTTTGCCTGTGTTCTGGCAGCTACCAACGCATCAATTTCCGGGTCTTGAGATGCCGTTTCTTCAGCCAACTGCTTTTCCTGCAGCGCCTTTGCCGCCTGCAGCAAATCCAGGCTCAGCACCCGGTCAAAATCCGCAAGAGCGGCCAATTTTGTTGCATCCGTCGTTTTTGCTTTCAGCACATCATACAGCGCGGTAACTGCCAGCGATGTGTTCAAATCACCGTTCAGTGCTGTCGCAAAGCGTTCTTTCAGCTGCGTCAGGGCCGCATCATCCACATCTACGCCTTCCTGCAAGGTAGCAATTTTTCCAATCAGTTTCTGATAGGCAACTGCGGCATTGTCCAGATTTTCCCAGCTGAATACTAAATTTCTGCGGTAGTGGCTCTGCAGGCAGAACAGCCTGTAAGCCATGGGATCATACCCCTTCTGCCGAAGCAGGCTGACTGTCAAAAATTCACCCTTGGACTTAGACATTTTTCCATCATCTGTATTCAGGTGGTGGACATGGAACCAGTAATTACACCATTTATGACCTAAAAAGCTCTCTGTCTGGGCAATTTCATTGGTATGATGGGGAAATGCGTTGTCGATACCACCGCAGTGAATATCCAGATTTTCTCCCAAATACTTCATGGAGATGCCGGAGCATTCAATATGCCAACCGGGATATCCGATGCCCCAAGGAGAATCCCATTTCAGTGCCTGATCTTCAAACTTGGATTTTGTGAACCAAAGAACAAAGTCATTCTTATTGCGCTTGTTCAGGTCCTCCTCCACGCCCTCCCTGACACCTACGCCGAGATCTTCCTCATCGTGATCATTGAACACATAGTATTTATCCAGCTTTGCCGTATTAAAATAGACATTACCGCCGGCAATATAAGCATAGTCCTTTTCGATCAGACCTTCCACCATTTTGATAAATTCCGGAATGCATCCGGTGGCAGGCTGAACAATGTCCGGGATTTTAATGTTCAGCATTTTGCAATCTTCAAAGAATGCATCTGTATAGTATTGTGCGATCTCCATTACAGACTTATTCTCCCGTTTGGCACCTTTGAGCATCTTATCTTCGCCTGTATCGGCATCGGATGCCAGATGTCCCACATCTGTAATGTTCATAACACGCTTAACGTTATACCCCATATAGCGCAGCGCCTTTTCCAGCACATCCTCCATAATATAAGTGCGAAGATTGCCGATATGGGCATAGTGATACACCGTCGGTCCGCATGTATACATTTTAACAACATCCGGAGAATTGGGCCGGAACAATTCTTTCTTGTGGGTTGCCGAATTATAAAGATACATATAATTTCCTCCAATATGCTAGACTATAAATAAAAACGCCTCCTGTACGTTATGTACAAGAGGCGGGTCATACAACTCGCGGTTCCACTCTCATTTATCACTCAGAGTATGATCGCTCCCGGACGCACTTTCGCAGCCTGACACCATCCGGGCTCTCAGCCTCCGACCCGGATTCTCTGAAAGGATAAAGACTGTTACTCTTTCCGATCAATGCGATTTTTGTTATTTTAACATTGAAACAGCGACTTTGTCAAGTTTTCCATGCCTTTTCTTCTTCCTTAAGCCGCCCAGTGAATAAAACCCATTTGTTTACATTGCGTTCCCCTTGCAAATCTGCTATAATTTTGTCAGGAGTTGATAATATGAAGCGTATTATGACAATACTGTTGGCGGCAGCTTTGCTTGCAGCCTGCGCAGGCTGTAATCAGATTCACGACAGCACACATACCACGTTAGCCTCCGGACAGGAAACAACAGAGCCTTTCCAAACGCAGGCTGTTATACTCCCGGAGCTTCCCATTATTTCCGTGTCTTTACCCATTGTGGAGGAGTCTTCCTATGCAAGCGACGATGCAATGATCTTCAGCCATGTATATCAGAATATGTCCCTGATCTTGCCGGAGCAAGAAATCGCTGATGAGATCATTGTGGATTTTTTGAATCGCATCGACCACAGCGCAGATGCCCAATCCATTCAGGCAGCTGCGCAAAAGAACTACAGCACAGGAAACTGGGTTCCTTATTTATGTCAAATCGAATTTGAGCCTATGCGTATCGACAGTGGTGTGCTGAGTTTGTTCGGCAACTACACAACATATAACGGCACACCGCATCCGGAAACCGACGCCCTCTCCGTCAGCTATGATTTAACCACCGGAAAGGTCATTGCTCTTAACGAGATCATTGCGCCCCAGAGTGTTGACGCGCTGATCAACGCGGTGGTGGATGCTTTAACTGAGCAGGCGGCGCAAATGAATTTATTTGAGGATTTCCGGGATACTGTGACAGATCGGTTTCGCAACGGGCTTTCCCATGAGTATAACTGGTATTTCACAAGCGATGGCTTATGCTTTTACTTTTCACCCTACGATATTGCACCCTATTCCTCCGGTGTGATCGTTGCACAAGTCAGCTATGCGCAACTTGCCGGTCTGATGGACGACGCTTATTTCCCTGCTGAGAGAGAGTCTATCAGAGCAACGCTCACATCACAGCCCTTTACACAAGCTGACACAGAGGATATTTCCGGTTTCTCAGAGGTGGTCATTGACAAAGACGGCGAAAAAACGATCCTTCGAACAGACGCTTGCGTATATGATGTGCGAATCCAATTGGGTTCCTGGTCCGAAGACGGCAGCACCTATATCCCTGAACGCTGCATCTATGCTGCTTATGCCCTGAGCGCTGACAACGCAATCGTGGTTCACCACGGGTCTACAGATACATTTCCGACCATACGTGTTAGCTATGAAGCCAGGGGTGAAACACAGTACCGCTTTCTTCCCGGCAATGGTAACGTCCCCAACCAATAAAGCAGCTTTCTGGTCTGACACAACGGTCAGACCAGATTTTTGTATTCGTCGGTGAGCCGTTTTAACTCCGGCGCCAAATAAGCAAGGGTGATCAAATTTGGTATTGACATCAGACCGTTGACTGTTTCTGCAAGCATCCACACAGTTCCCGTACCCAATGCTGCGCTGACGATCACGATCGCCGTCTGCAAGTAGACAAAGGGCTTCCAAACATGATCGCCAAACAAGTACTGAGCGCAACGGATGCCGTACAGCCCCCACCCTAAAACGGTTGCCAGCGCAAAGCAGCACAGAGCCAGCGTGATCGGTATACAGACCCAGCTGCCAAGCACCGCCCCAAACGCCTGCGTGGTAAGCACCATCCCTGTATCAATGCCGTAGTCAATGGGTATTCCGCTGCAAAGTATGACCAATGCAGTCATGGTACAAATCACGATGGTATCCAGAAATACCTCTACAATTCCCATCAATCCCTGTGCAACAGGATGTGAAACCTCGGATGCAGCATGGGCAATAGATGCCGTTCCCATTCCTGCTTCATTGGTGAACACGCCTCTTGAAGTGCCAATGCGCAGCGCGGTAAAGGCAGAGCCGATTATGCCGCCTGTCACAGCACCGGGGCAAAATGCCCCCTTAATAATAGCACAAAAGGCATTGGGGATCACGGGAAATCGCACCAGTAGAACAGCACAGCACAGCAGCAAATACCCTGCAGCTGCATATGGCACCAGCCGTTCCGCAATAGCGCCGATCCTGCCGGCACCGCCAATGAGCATAACAAGAACAAGCCCGGAAAGCAGCGCGCCGATCAGCAAATCTGTCCGTATGTCACGGCTTCCACCAAAAAAAGCGATGACACTGTTGACACCACCGATCACAGCGTTGATCTGGGTTGCGTTGCCCACCCCAAATGCGGCAATTACACCAAAAAAACAATAAATACCGCCCAGCCACGCACATTTCGGCATAGTCTGTCTGATCATATACATGGGACCGCCCACATATTCCCCTTTTGCGTTTATCTGTCGGTATCGCACAGCCAATGTAGCTTCGGCAAATTTCGTCACCATGCCTAAAAATGCGCATGCCCACATCCAAAAAATCGCGCCGGGTCCGCCAATGGCGATAGCGCCGGCAACACCGGCAATATTGCCGGTACCAACAGTAGCGCCCAACGCGGTGCATAAGGCCTGATACGAGGAAGTGCCATCACTGTTCTTTCGTTTTCGAAAACCGCTGCAAAAATCTGCTATCGCTTTTGGGAGCCAGCGTATTTGTACAAAATTTGTTTTGATACTTAAGTATATTCCCACGCTCAATATCAGTATCAGCGCCGGCGCACCCCAAACCACACCATTGACAGTCTCAAGGATTTTCCCCATACTACCTCCTAAAAAAAGCAGCTTCTTATCAAAGAAGCTGCTTTCGTTCTTATTCCCATTTTGCCCAATCTTCAGGACAGTAGCCCACGGTGACCTGCTTGCCGTTGCGAACGATGGGTGTTCTCATCAATACCGGTTCATCAAAAACCTTATCCTCTTTGGCGCGAGGATCATCCATGTATTTCATAATCGCAATCTGTTCGGATTTTCCCTGCCAGTCTATAAGATTGTCAACGCCTCCGACGCCCCGTAATACTGCGTCAAATTCCTTTCCGGACAGACCGTAACGAAGCAAGTCCACATACTGGTATTTTATGCGCCGTTCCTTAAAATATCTCTCGGCTTTCTTTGTGTCAAAGCACTTGCTTTTTCCGAAAATCTGGATGTTCAATAGATCACCTCCATAAGACACAGTCCGCTTGCCGGAACAGCCGGTCCCGCATCCGCCCGTTGGGCGCCATACAGCGATTCCATCTCACCGGGGTCGCGCTGCCCTTTTCCCACCTCCAGCAGCGTTCCCACCATAATACGAACCATGTGCTGCAGGAATCCGTTACCGGTCACTGTGAAGACGAGCTCCTGTCCGCATCTTTCGATCTCAAAACGTTCAATCGTCCGTACTGTCGATTTTTTCATATGTTTGTTGGCGCAAAAGGCAGAAAAATCATGGGTTCCCAGATAAGCCTTCGCTGCCGTACACATAGCCTCCACATCCAGCTGCGAAGAATCAACATAGACATACTTTCTATCAAAAACACAAGGCATCTCACTGTTCCACAAACGATATCGGTAAGTTTTCGCCCTAGCATTCAGACGGGCATGGAACCGCGCAGATACATTCTTTACAGATTTTACGCCGATATCTTCCGGAAGATACTTGCGCAGTCCGGAAAGGATATCCTGACAGGGCATGTCGCTGTTGCAATGAAAGCTCACAACCTGCCCTAGAGCATGGGTGCCCGCATCGGTGCGGCCGCTGCCGGAAATTTCGATAGGTTCATTTAACAGTCGAGACAGCGTCTGCTCCAGCTTGCTTTGAATCGTCAGATCCTTGCCGGGCAAGCGCTGAAAGCCCTTGTACTTTGTTCCGTCATAGCAAATGTCAAGCCGCAGATTTCGCATATGCCTCCAATTCCTCTCTGGCTTCTTGTTCATTATCTGCCGAAAATAAAAAAGTGCCCTTCCAATCGTATACCTGAATATGTCCCCGGACGTTCTGAAATGTAAACATCGTCATCACCCTTTCGGTTTATCTGACAATAGTTTACTATTCATTTCGTCCAACATTCGGGACATTTCATCACTGGATCACTTGGTATCCTGCATCTGTAATTGCCTTTTTAAGCGCATCTACGGAAGCATCGCCGCTAACCGTTACTTGTTTATCCTGCAGGTCCACAATTGCATCTGTAACACCGATAACCGCCTTACAAACGCTTTCAACACGCGCCTTGCAATGAGGGCACATCATACCCTCAACTTTAATTACTGTTTGCATAATTCTTTCCTCCTGTAGTGCAAGTTTGTCTTTTGTTCCTTCCTGCGCCGCTTTCGGTTGGAAAAACCGAAGCCGCAAGGCGTTAGTTACCACAAAGAACGAGCTTAAGCTCATAGCCGCCGCGCCGATCATGGGACTGAGCAGTATTTGAAATGCCGGATACAATACGCCTGCTGCCAAAGGAATCCCAAGGCAATTATAGAAAAATGCCCAGAATAGATTTTGCCGGATATTTCTGATCGTAGCTTTGCTTAGGCTGATGGCCTTATATACCCCTGTAAGAGAGCCGTTCATCAAAACAACGTCTGCCGATTCCACGGCAATGTCAGTACCGGTACCAATGGCCATACCCACATCTGCCGTAACAAGCGCCGGCGCATCATTGATACCGTCGCCTACCATCAGCACCTTGCGTCCCCGGCTGCGCAGGCTGCAGATCCTGTCGGCCTTATCCGCCGGTAATACCTGGGCAATCACATGATCGATACCGGCCGATTTTCCAATAGCATCTGCGGTAACTTGATTATCACCGGTAATCATTACCACGTCAAGTCCCATTTTTCGCAGCAGGGATACCGCATTCACCGAATCGTCCTTCAACACATCAGAGGCAGCAATTGCGCCTAAATAGCATCCGTCCTCCATGGCAAAATACAGCGGTGTTTTCCCCTGTGACGTAAGCTCCGGATATTCCGGTACCACCACCGAAAGAGAATCCATCAAAGGCTTATTGCCGCCATAATATTTCTTTCCTTCAATGATTGCACACACGCCCCGGCCGGGTAATGTTTCAAATTCCGCAACATCCGGGTACGTCTCGCTGTCCCATCGTTCCATGATAGCCTTGGCAAAGGGATGCTCTGATCTGCTCTCCAAAGCCACAGCGATCCGCACAAGCTCCTTCTGGGATGCCTCTGCAGGCAATATATCAGTCACTACCGGTTTGCCTGCGGTCAAAGTGCCTGTTTTATCCAGCACCACCGTATTGACCTTATGCAGGTTTTCCAACGCTTCCGCATTTTTGAACAGGACGCCCATAGCCGCGCCCCGACCGGTGCCCACCATGATGGCCACAGGCGTCGCCAAACCCAGCGCGCAGGGACAGGAAATGACCAGCACCGCAATGGCGCAGCCCAAGGAAAATTCAAAGGTTTTTCCTGCCAGCAACCACACGAGGAAGGTAACCAGGGCAATGGCCATTACTGTGGGAACAAAAACACCGGCAATCTTATCTGCCAAACGGGCAATGGGGGCCTTGGAGCCACCGGCTTCCTCCACCATGCGGATCACTTGGCTGAGAGTAGTATCCTCCCCCACCTTGTCCGCGCGAATCTCAAGGTATCCCTGGGCAACCACAGTCGCCGCTGCAACTGTATCACCAGCTGCTTTCTGGGCAGGAACACTCTCCCCTGTCAAGCTGCTCTGGTCCACCGCCGCCTGGCCGGTCAGCACTGTGCCGTCAACAGGAATATTGCCACCGGAGCGCACAATGACCGTATCGCCGATACATACCTGCGCAATGGGAATCTCGCTTACAGTATCGCCTCTGCGCACAATCGCTGTGTCCGGACTGAGCGCCATCAGCTGTTTGATGGCATCTCCTGTCTTTCCCTTGGCACGGGTCTCAAGGAACTTGCCAACGGTAATCAGCGTCAATATCATTGCCGCTGACTCAAAGTAAAGGTTATGCCGATACTTCTGCACGGCAGCTTCATTGCCCCTGCCTGCAGCAGCAGCCATTAAAAATAGTGTAAAAACGCCGTATATCATAGAGGCGCCGGAACCGACGGCAATGAGCGAATCCATATTGGGCGCGCGATTGTACAGCGCTTTCAGTCCCCTGTGATAATAAGCTCTGTTTAGATACACAACCGGGAGCGTCAGGGTGAACTGGAAAAGCGCAGCGACCATTGCATTTTCTGCGCCCGTGTACCAATCAGGCATGGGCAAGCCGATCATATCCCCCATGGTAAAGTACATCAATACAAGAAGAAATATCAACGACCAGAAGATTTGCATTTTCATCCGGCGAAGACCCTGCTCTTGGCTTGGTTTTATATTTGCTTTTTCAGCGGCAGTGGCATCGTAGCCGGCTGCCTGAACCGCGCGGATAATGCTGTCGGTAACATCTGCGTTTGCAGCATCCACCACCATGGTGCCTGCCAACAGATTTACCTCTGCCTTCTCTACCCCCGTGACCTGAAGGGTCACTTTCTCCACCCGCGCTGAGCAAGCCGCGCAGGTCATTCCGTTAACTTTGAATTTAATAACCATAAATATCACCACCAAATGTGAATTGACAGCAAAAAGCATTTATGTTACTATTTTATCATAAGGTTTAGAAAGTGCAAGTATGTACATTTTAGTTCCATACTACCCTTTTTGATACTGTGGAGGTGAACCATGTCCTTGAAAAGTATTTGCCCTGTAGAAACAACACTGGATCTCATCGGCGGAAAATATAAAGCGCTGATCCTTTGGCACTTATCCGAAAGGAAGCTGCGCTTTTCCGAGCTCCGCAAAGCAATTTCCGGGGCAACCGCAAAAATGCTTACCCAGCAGCTTCGGGAACTGGAAGCGCAAGATCTGATCCATCGAGAGATTTTCCCAGTTATCCCCCCAAAGGTTGAGTATTCCCTGACAGAATTGGGGCACAGTCTGATGCCGGTTCTTGCGTCCATGCGCGACTGGGGCGCTTGCTATCTGCGTTTAAAGAACCTGGAACCCAGCTGCTTTATGATGCAAAGAACTGTAGAACAATCCAATTAAAAACAGGAGAAGAATATGAAAATCAAAATTATATCTGACAGCACATGCGATCTTTCCAAGGAACTTATTAAAAAGTATGATATCGCCATTGTACCTTTAACGGTTATTAAAGATGATAAGGCTTATTCTGATGGTGTAACCATAACTCCGGCCGAGATTTTTGAGCACTTTGCCAACGACGGCACACTTTGTTCTACAACTGCCATGAATATGGAAGAATATACCGAGTGGTTCCAGAAGTATGCAAACGATTATGACGGTGTCATTCATATCAGCCTTGGTTCTGCATTTTCTTCCAGCCATCAGAATGCCTGTCTGGCAGCGGAAGAGCTTGAGAATTTGCGTGTGGTTGACTCGCAAAATCTATCCACTGGCCAGGGTCTGGTGGTATTAAAAGCCGCTGAGCTTGCTGAAACCTGTGAGGATCTGGACACATTATATGAGCAGATAAAGGCATTTGCAGAGCGTGTGGAAACCAGCTTCCTACTGGATCAGCTGCAGTATATGGTCAAGGGCGGCCGCTGCTCCACTGTTGCAGCTCTGGGCGCCAATTTGCTGAATTTAAAGCCCTGCATTGAAGTTAAGAACGGCAAAATGTCTGTTGTTAAGAAATATCGCGGCAATTACGCAAAATGCCTTGCTTCTTACGTTAGCGACCGCCTTTGCGACCGCACAGATATCGACAGAGGTGCTTTGTTTGTCACAAATACACCCGTTACCGACGAGTGCATGGATGCGGTGAAAGAGGCTGTCAACGCATATGCTGATTTTGACAACATCTATTGGACCCAGGCAGGCTGCACTGTCTCTTGCCACTGCGGTCCCGGCACCCTGGGTGTGATATTCGTACGCAAATAATCTTACTCTCAATCAGCACCATCCCATAGAAAAATCAGAGGTTTTTATGGATTACAACAAACTATTGGACGTAGCCGTTGAATTAGGCAGCCGGTTGGCAAAAAACGGTGCAGAGACTTTTCGTGTAGAGGAAAGCATCAACAGGATTTTTCAGGCATACGGCATCAGCGCCCAAACCTTCCATATCCCCAACTGTTTGCACGTTTTTATTGAAACACCTGCCGGAGAGCACTTATCACGGATGCGTCGCATCGGTTTTCACAGCAATAATATAGATGTGGTGGAGCAATACAGTAATTTAAGCCGCAGGATCTGCGCAGAACAGCCTGATGATACCCTTGCGATGCAATGGCTTCATGAAGCGCAGAGCAAGGTCAAGCATTACTCGTGGTTGATGCAAGCATTAGGATGTTTCGGTATCGGTGTGGGTTTTTCCATTCTCTTTGGTGGCTCTTTGACTGACTGCATTTGTTCCGGTATATGCGGAATTACCATCGGCTTTGTTTCCGCAGCGATGAACCGCTTGGAGGTAAATCCTTTTTTCACAACCATCATCGCATCTTTTATAATGGCATTGGTGGCATACACCTTCGATCATGTACATTTCACCGTTAACACAGATGCGGTTATCATCGGCGCGCTCATGATTCTGGTGCCGGGTCTTCTCTATACAAATGCAATGCGGGACATCATTTACGGCGACACCAACTCCGGACTCAATAGAGTGGTTCAGGTTCTTCTCATCGCCGCTGCCATCGCCTTAGGGACCGGCGCAGCCTTATCCGTAACGGATGCCTTATGGGGCACTTATATTCCCGGCACCGCCCTTTCCCACCACCTTGCTACCGAGTCCGTCGCCAGCTTAATCTGCTGCATCGGGTTTATTATCGTCTTTAATATCCACGGCAACGGCGCCATTCTGTGTGCTCTGGGCGGTGTGCTTTCCTGGGTTACATACCGGTTGGTCTCTACAGCTACCGGCAGCGATATTTCCGGATATTTCTGGGCCATGATCATCGCTTCCCTATATGCCGAGGTCATGGCAAGGATTCGGAAATTTCCCGCTTTTTCCTACCTTGTGATTTCTGCGATGCCTCTACTGCCCGGAGCAGGTGTATATTACACTATGAATTACGCAGTTCGGGGAGATATGCGGCTGTTTGCAAGCGAAGGCATCCATACTGCGGAGATTGCAGGCATTATGGCTGTTGGTATCCTGCTCGGCTCCACTTTGGTGCGGATCATCAGCGTCAGTACTAAGAAAAAGCACGGATAACCGGAATTTTACTGCATAAAAATAACCGCAACTTGCGTACAAGTTGCGGTTATTCTTTGGCGGAGAAGGAGGGATTTGAACCCTCGATACCCTTTTGGGGTATACACGATTTCCAATCGTGCGCGCTCGGCCAGCTACGCGACTTCTCCATATAGCGACCTGATTCAGTCGGCTCGCTTATGATACTGCATTTGTTTGTGTTTGTCAAGTACCAAACGCGAAAAATCAGGCAAAATCAACAGACTGTGCAATTTTCAGGTTGACAGCAGAATAAAAAGCCGATATAATACATAAGCTTGCTACTGTGGCTCAGTCGGTAGAGCAGCTGATTCGTAATCAGCAGGTCGCCGGTTCAAGTCCGGCCAGTAGCTCCACGAAAAAAGAGTCTTTTGTCTACCGGACAAAAGACTCTTTTTTTTGAACTAAGTGTGCCTTGCGGCACGATAAGCACACCTTCGGTGCGTTAAGCGATGCTTTGCATCGTGAAGTGCCTGCGGGCGTGAGTGGCACACTTAACTTCACTTCGTGCGTAAGTACGATACTTCACAGCGGCATCGCCGCTGCTTCACTTGGCAGAGCCAAACTTCACTAATTATTGCTAATTCACCGCATTTATGATACAATATGATTGAATTGGAGGTGTCATTATGTCTGAAAGCAAATTAAGGACACAGTCTATGGATTTCGCAGTATCCATCATTAACCTTGTTAAATGTCTTAAGGAAAAACGCGAGTCTATCATCTCCAACCAAATGGCAGAAGCGGCACCTCTATCGGTGCAAATATCCGTGAAACACAATATGCCCACGGAAAAGCTGACTTTATTTCGAAACTGCAAATTGCACTAAAAGAAGCAAACGAAACTGGTTATTGGCTGGAATTGCTTTATAAAACAAATTACATCACCGAAGCAGAATACAAAACGCTCGATACTGCTTGAACAAGTATTCGCGTTATGCTTATCTCCTCCATAAACACCGCAAAGGAGAATTCCAAATGAAAAATATACCAATCATCACTGGTATCATAGCGGTCGCTTCTCCAATACCGTTGATAATTTTAACTGTAATGTGGAGTTGGGCGTGGTTCTTTGGCATAGGTATGGGATTGCTGAACTACGACACTGTTCCTCAATGGATACTCACAATTTCGTTGTTGCCCTTACTTATAAGTCCGTTTTTGGGTTTGTTGGGCATCATTCATGGTATAGTAAAAATCAAAGCCAGGAAGGCATGGTTGGGAATCTTTTTGTCCGTAATAGGATTGCTTGAAAATTTCACCCTGTTTTATGGAATGTATTATCTTGGCAGCAGATTTTAATTTCGCACCTTTTCGCTTTTCTTACCTGCATTTACGCACCGTTTTACTGCTCTTTTACATGAAACCGCATTTGTCTATGGACAAATGCGGTTTTTATTATAGTCAAATGGATTCATTCAGCTCCAAAATCAGTCCCAATGCCGCCTCTACTGCCTTCTGCCGCACTTGGTCACGGGAACCGTCAAAGTGATACCGCCGACTCAAAGTGCACATGCCATCGCAGTAGCCGATGTAGACTGTTCCAACGGAATTTCCAAAGGTATCTCCGTCCGGACCGGCCAGTCCTGTAACACTGACAGCCACATCTGCACACAGTGCCTTTTGCACGCCTGCTGCCATCGCCTCGGCCACAGGTGCGCTAACGGCTCCCAGCTTCAAAAGCATTTGGGCATCCACGTTCAGCATAGCGGTTTTTACATCGTTAGTGTAGCTGATGATACCGCCTTTATACACTGCAGAGCTGCCGGGAACATCGGTTAAAGCTGCGCCGATTCCACCGCCGGTGCAGCTTTCTGCCGTTGCCAGGGTGCGACCTTGCAGCGCTTTAATTACCTCACAGGAAAGCTTCATCATCATATTTCACCGTGATCTTTTCCACAGATTCCAGGGCCTCGGCGATCAGCGCTTCCCTATCCAGCTTTCGCTCAGCATGCAGCACCTGGCCCACATTGGGCTTTGTTTTAGGATGCTTAGGTGTGAACACCGTACAGCAATCCTCGTATGGCAAAACGGATGTTTCCATGGTGCCGATTCTTCTGGCAATGGTAACAATCTCCTCTTTATCCATACCGATCAATGGCATAAAGATCGGCATATCCACTACTGCACCGGTCACACCCATCGCCTCCATGGTCTGGGAAGCGACCTGACCTAAATTTTCGCCTGTTACCAAAGCGCGGCAACCGTCATCCCGGGCAATCCTCTGGGAAATCTCCATCATGAACCGACGCATAATCAGCGTGAAGTACTCTTCGGGGCAGTTGTCACGAATCGCCTCTTGGATCTGGGTAAAGCCTACAATATTCACCGTCATTCTGCCACAGTACTTTGTGACAAGACGCGCCAGCTCCATAACCTTATCCCGCGCCAATTGAGATGTGTAAGGATAGGAGAAAAAGTGGACTGCCTCGATCTCAACACCACGCTTGGCAATCATGTACGCCGCCACAGGAGAATCAATACCGCCGGAAAGCAGGCACATTGCTCTGCCTCCCACACCGGTGGGCAGACCGCCGGCACCTGGTTCGGCAGGTCCGTGGACGTAGGCCGCCAGATCCCGCACCTCAACATAGACCGTGTAGGCAGGGTTATGCACATCCACAGCGCAATCTGGGTGAGCCTCAGCCAATCTTCCTCCAATTTCCTGAGAAATGGCAATTGAATTCATAGGAAAGCTCTTGTCGGATCGCTTAGATTCCACCTTAAAAGAAGCTGCCTGGTCCAGATCTTCGCCCAAATATTCTTCAACAGCGGCAAAAATGCTGTCCATATTTTTCTCGCAGGGGCGGCAGCGGCAAAGACTTACAAGACCGAAAATATGGTGGCACGCGTCCCATGCGCCGTCTACGTCAGCCATCTCATCCATCGGTTCTACATAAACGGTGGATTGCATAATATAAACGTCAAAGTTTCCGTATGGCTTCATTCTGCGACGCACATTATGACGCAGCTTATCCAAAAACTGACGTTTATTTCCACCTTTTAATACGATTTCACCCAGCTTAAGCAAAAAAATCTCGTTCACGGATATTACCTCGCAATTATAAATTGACTGTTCTGTATTGGATCGCCTCTGCAATGTGATCTGTTAAAATTCTGTCACTGCCGGCAAGGTCAGCGATAGTTCGTGCGACCTTCAATATGCGGTCATAGCTTCTTGCTGTGAGTCCAAACACCTGGAAAGCGTGACGCATCAGCTCTGCCGCCTCATCATCCAGTCTGCAATATGTCCTCAGGTCTTCAGGGCCCATACGAGCATTACAAATACCGCTGCTCTCTCCGAAACGTCTGTTCTGAATCGCTCTTGCGGCATTCACACGCTCTTTGATCTGCTGTGACGATTCTGCCGGACTCCGTCTGCGCAGATCGTCAAATTTAACAGCCGGGACTTCAATAATAATATCTATTCTATCCAGCAACGGACCGGAAATACGGCTTCTGTACTGATCCACGGAATACTGGGAGCAGGTGCATCTGCCCGAGGGATCTGCGTACCAACCGCATTTGCACGGATTCATGGCGCATACAAGCATAAATTCTGCCGGATAAGTAACCGTTCCGGAAACCCGTGAGATGGATACGCACCCATCCTCCAACGGCTGACGCATCATATCAAGTGTTTCTTTCTTAAATTCCGGAAGCTCATCTAAAAACAGCACGCCCTTATGGGACATGGAAATCTCGCCCGGTTTTGGATTCGTACCGCCACCGGTCAGACCCATATTGGAGATGGTGTGATGAGGCGAACGGAAGGGTCGCTGCATCACCAGCGGCGACTCCTCGGAGAGCATACCCAAAACGGAATATATCTGCGTTACCTCCAACGATTCCGCCCATGTCATATCCGGCAGGATCGACGGCAAACGCTTGCTGAGCATACTTTTACCGGAGCCGGGAGGGCCGATGAGCAGAACATTATGGCTGCCTGCAGCCGCAATCTCCATTGCCCGCTTTGCTTGCTCCTGTCCCACTACATCCTTAAAATCCAACTCCACCAGCGAGGAGCGATCCGGAACCCAAACAGGCTCTTCTTCCAGTGCTATTTCGCTGGCCAACGCCGCCACCAATTCCGAAACGCTGTGAATAGGAATGATGGCTGGACCTCTGGACAATGTGGCCTCTGCTGCATTCTTCGCAGGCACAAACAAGGTTTGAATACCTGCGCGCTTGGCTGCAATCGCCATAGGAAGAACACCGTTGATTGGGCGAATCTGACCATCCAGGCTCAGCTCTCCGATAAATGCTGTGGTAGATTTCGGCCTGCGTACAGCGCCGCAGGCGCACATAATGCTCAAAAGAATCGGCAAGTCGTAATGCGTGCCCGTCTTTTTCAAATTCGCAGGGGCAAGGTTCACTGTGATTCGACCTGTAGGAAACTTCAGACCGCTGGTTTTTGCGGCTGCTCTTACACGTTCCCGCGCCTCTTTGACTGCAGCATCCGGAAGTCCCACGATATCAAAAGCAGGCAAGCCGTTGGAAATATAGCATTCCACGGTAATGGCGTTGCCCTGAATACCGTTAATGCCCAAAGTGCGGATGCTGCAAATCATAATTTCATCTCCTTTTTTCGTCTTTTTATATCATACCTTATTCCTCCTGAAAAGACAAATACTTTTTTATTGCCGCCATGAAACATCCGCTTTAACCAAAATCGCCTAATTTGTGTTGACATTTACAGTATATTTTCGATTAAGTTTGCGTATAAACGCTTTACAAATCAACAAGAAAGTGCTATGATAGGCTCGTTGAATATTGATTACTTTAGGAGGTAATTCATTTTGGCAAGAAAATTTAAAACAATGGACGGCAATACCGCTGCCGCCCACGTCAGCTATGCCTTTACCGAGGTTGCTGGCATCTACCCCATCACGCCCTCCAGCCCCATGGCCGACTATGTTGACCAGTGGTCCGCTGCCGGTCGTAAGAACATCTTTGGCGACACAGTAAAGGTCGTTGAGATGCAGTCCGAGGCTGGTGCTGCAGGTACCGTTCACGGCTCTCTGGCCGCCGGTGCTCTGACCACCACCTATACCGCTTCTCAGGGTCTTCTGCTGATGATCCCCAACATGTACAAGATCGCCGGCGAGCTGCTGCCCAGCGTGTTCCACGTTTCTGCGCGTACCGTCGCTGCGCAGGCACTGAATATCTTTGGTGACCACTCCGACGTTTATGCCTGCCGTCAGACCGGTTTTGCAATGTTGGCAGAGACCAATGTTCAGGAAGTTATGGACCTGGGCGCTGTTGCACATCTGGCTTCCATCGAGGGCCGTGTTCCCTTCATTAACTTCTTCGATGGTTTCCGTACCTCTCATGAGATCCAGAAGGTCGCTATCTGGGATTACGAGGATCTGAAGGAAATGACCAACATGGACGCCGTTAAAGCCTTCCGTGAGCATTCCCTGAATCCCGAGCGTCCCGCAATGCGCGGCTCTCACGAGAACGACGATATCTTCTTCCAGCACCGCGAGGCCTGCAACAAGTACTACACCGCGCTGCCTGCTGTTGTGGAAAAGTATATGCAGAAGGTCAACGAGAAGCTGGGCACCAACTACCAGCTGTTCAACTACTATGGCGCTGCCGATGCTGACCGCATCATCATCGCTATGGGTTCCGTTAACGATGTTATCGAGGAAGTTATCGACTACCTGAACGCTCACGGCGAAAAGGTCGGTCTGGTTAAGGTCCGTCTGTTCCGACCCTGGAGCTCCAAGCATCTGCTGGCTGCTATTCCCGAGACCGCCAAGAAGATCGCTGTTTTGGACCGCACCAAGGAGCCCGGCTCTCAGGGCGAGCCCCTGTACCAGGATGTGGTTATGGCTCTGGCAAAGGCCGGCAAGAACGATGTTACCGTCATCGGTGGCCGTTATGGCTTAGGTTCCAAGGATACCACTCCCGCTTCCTTCTTCGCAGTTTACGAAGAACTGGCTAAGGCTGAGCCCAAGCAGGAGTTCACTCTTGGCATCGTTGACGATCTGACCTACCTGTCTCTGGACGAGAAAGCCTCCCCCAACACAGCCGCTGAAGGCACTATCGAGTGCAAGTTCTGGGGTCTGGGCGGCGACGGCACTGTTGGCGCTAACAAGAACTCCATCAAGATCATCGGCGACCATACCGGCAAGTACGTACAGGCATACTTCCAGTACGACTCCAAGAAGACCGGCGGGGTCACCGTATCTCACCTGCGTTTCGGTGACAAGCCTATCAAGTCTCCCTACTACATCAACAAGGCTGACTTCGTGGCTTGCCACAATCCCTCCTACATCACCAAGGGCTTCAAGATCGTTCAGGACGTGAAACCCGGCGGTGTATTCCTGATCAACTGCCAGTGGACTTTGGAAGAGCTGGAGCATCATCTGGATGCCGCTTCTAAGCGCTACATTGCTGAAAACAACATCCAGCTGTACCTGATTAACGCCATTGACCTGGCTATTAAGGTCGGCATGGGTAAGCGTACCAATACTATCCTGCAGTCTGCATTCTTCTCTCTGGCAAACGTTATGCCCAGCGAGGAGGCTATCGGCTACATGAAGGCTGCTGCTGAAGCTTCCTACCTGAAGAAGGGCCGCGACGTTGTTGACGCTAACTGGAACGCTATCGACGCAGGCGCAACTGCTTATGTAAAGGTAGAAGTACCTGCCGCATGGGCAAATGCAGAGGTTAAGGCTGTCGAGCTGAATCTGGAAGGCAACGCTGATACTGTTGCTGTTGTCAAGAACATTCTGAAGCCCGTTGGTAAGATGGACGGCTACAGCCTGCCTGTTTCTGCTTTCGAGCCCTATGCTGACGGTCAGTTCGCTCTGGGCGCAGCCGCTTACGAGAAGCGTGGTGTTGCTGTTACCGTTCCTCACTGGGATGAGACCAAGTGTATCCAGTGCAACAACTGTGCATACGTTTGTCCTCACGCTACCATCCGTCCCTTCGCTCTGACCGAGGCCGAAGCTGCTGCTGCTCCTGCAGCCACCAGAATCGTCCCCATCAAGGCTGGCAAGGGCAAGGGTGTTTACTCCTACACCATGGCTGTTTCTCCTATGGATTGTATGGGCTGCGGCGTCTGTGTCGGTGTCTGCCCCACCAAGGCGATCACTATGGTTCCTCAGGAGCAGGAGCTTAACGAGCAGGAAGTCTTCAACTACATGGTTTCCAAGGTCGCTCAGAAGCCCGAAATGGAAGACAACTCCGTCAAGGGCAGCCAGTTCCGCAAGCCGCTGCTTGAGTTCTCCGGCTCTTGTGCAGGTTGTGCTGAAACCTCTTACGCACGTCTGGTCACTCAGCTGTTCGGTGACCGTATGTATATCTCCAATGCTACCGGCTGTTCCTCCATCTGGGGCGGTCCTGCTGCTACCTCTCCCTACTGCGTCAACGCTGAGGGCCACGGTCCTGCATGGTCCAACTCCCTGTTCGAGGACAACGCTGAGCACGGTCTGGGTATGTACACCGCACAGGCTGTAATCCGTGAGTCTTTGGCTAATAAGGTCAAGACCGTTATGGAGACCACCGTTTGTGATGAGCGTAAGGCTGCTTGCCAGGCTTGGCTGGACACCTACAACGACGGCGAGGCCAACAAGGCTGCTACCAAGGCTCTGATCGCAAATCTGGAAGCTAAGGTCTGCTGCGACACCGTCGCTGACATCCTGAGCAAGAAGGAATACCTGAGCAAGAAGTCCGTCTGGATCTTCGGTGGCGACGGTTGGGCATACGACATCGGCTTCGGTGGTGTTGACCACGTGCTGGCCTCCAACAAGGACGTAAACATCTTCGTATTCGATACCGAGGTTTACTCCAACACCGGCGGTCAGGCTTCCAAGGCTTCCAACATCGGTCAGGTTGCTCAGTTTGCAGCCTCCGGTAAGGAGACCAAGAAGAAGTCCCTGGCTGAGATCGCAATGTCCTACGGCTATGTCTACGTCGCTCAGATCGCTATGGGCGCTAACCAGGCACAGACCATCAAGGCTATCTGCGAGGCAGAGGCTTACAACGGTCCTTCCCTGATCATCGGCTACGCTCCCTGTGAGATGCACTCCATCAAGGGCGGCATGATGAACTGCCAGGCTGAGATGAAGAAGGCTGTTGACTGCGGTTACTGGAACCTGTTCCGCTTTGATCCTTCCAAGGAAACCGGCAAGTTCCAGCTGGACAGCAAGGAACCTAAGGACGGTTATCAGGAATTCCTGATGAACGAGGCTCGCTACAGCCGTCTGACCCGTGAGTTCCCCGAGCGCGCAACAGAGCTGTTCGCTAAGAACGAAGCAGCTGCCAAGGAGCGTTGGGAGCATCTGAACAAGCTGGTCGAGATGTACAAGGACTAATCCCCAATAACATTAACCCACCCCTGGATTCAGGGGTGGGTTTCATCATGTAAATAACCGCCGGTCTACACCGGCGGTTATTTATACCTTATCTACCAGAGAATAAAAATCAGCAGGATCGATCAAGAAGGCCGTAAGAATCTTTGAACCCTCTTGGCCGCGCTCCGTGATACTGTCGGTAAACGCAGTAGCCAAAGCCACGACCAATGTGAACGCCACATTCAGGACCAGAAGCTCCGGCATCAATGCAGTTTCCAGGCCGCCCTTGAGCAACGTAAGCAAGAAAAACAAGCTGAAAATACCAATCAGCGACAGAGGATTTGTCAGGCCAGCCAAGCGAATACAAGAAATTTGCGTACCGGTGCCATTGGGGCGTACAAACCCAATGGCTCTGTGTTTTTCATTGGTGATTTTGCGATTAAATTCGTGGCCGCTGTGATAGGTTACAGAAAAGAAGCTACCGATGATCGTTCCTGTAAAGCGTTCTATCCCAAACTCCGTGAAGCCACTCATTTGCTCCTTCATGGCGGAAATATAGGAATAATAGGATAAATCCGACTGGTACTTCATATAACCTCCCGATCAGGTCTTATCACTTTCCTCAGATGCATCCGGTTTCTTTTCTTTTTTTGTTTTGCGGAATTTGCGCGCAAGCTCAACCGGCTGCGGCTGAAGCTTCTGCGCATCTATGTTCTTGCTCACAAGGCGCTTGTTGGTTACCTCCCGCAGGAGCGTATGCAGGACGGACGCTACAGGAATCATCAGGAACATGCCTGCAACGCCCATCAGCTCTCCACCGACGGTAATTGCGACCAACACCCACATACCGGAAAGACCGATAGAGGTCCCCACGACTCTGGGGTAGATCAAATTATTCTCAATCTGCTGCAGGATAAGGAACATAACAACAAACCACACTGCCTGCAGAGGATCTGCTACCAAGATAAAGAACGCGCCCAGCACACAGCCGACCCACGCGCCTACCACGGGAATAAATGCCGTTATGGCAACTAACACGCTGACCAGAGGAATATAGGGCATACGGAAGATAGCCATTGCAATGGCAAAGAGACAGCCCAAAATACAGACCTCAACGCACTGACCGGAGAGGAAATTGGAGAATGTAGTATTCGTCAGTCGAAAAATGCGAATGACACCATCGGAAAATTTCTCCGGCAGGAATGCGTACAGCAGCTTTCTTCCCTGCCGCGCAAGGGTCTCTTTCTGAAAAAGGCCGTAAATAGCAAATACAATTGCAATCACCAAATTGACCAGCGCAGAGGAAATACTGCCGATGGCAGACAGCGTACTGTCCAGAATTGCGGAAACGCTGGTCCCGATCATAGAAATCGCCTTCTGTGCCAGCTCTGCCAGATTTAACTTTTCGACACCTGTGTTTTCCTTGACCCAATCCATTACCTGGGGATTGTCGGCAAGAAATTCCAAGATACGTGCCTCCACGTTTACAACAAATGCATTAAGCTTAGGAATCAGCGACTGAACGGTATCCACAATCTGGGGAATCAGCAGCCAGAAAACAAGCGCAAATACAAGCATAACGGCAAGAATCGTTATCAGCAGGGCTACCACGCGCCTAATAGCGTCTTTTTTGATTTTTACTAAACTGTTTTCGATGGCGCGCATGGGTACATTGACAACAAAAGCCAATGCCGCGCCAAGGGCGAAGGGAAAAACGATACCCGACAGGAAGTTGAAAACAGTCATAACTTGCTCGGTTTCATGCAGAATCCAATATAACAGGATACATGCACCCACACCAACGAAAATATTGGTCAGCGTTTTTTTCTCTATATGCACTATTGTCCCTCCCTTTCCTTTGAAAAGCTAGCGATAGCCTCACACAAAGCATCCATGCTCTTTTGAGTGGTTGCCCAGCTTGTACAGAAACGGACAGCTTTATGCGTGTCATCCATAATCTGTTGCACAGAAAATGTGAAATCATCGTTCAGTTGCTCCAGCAGGCTGTTGGGTAATATGGGGAACACCTGATTTGTGCCGTTGGAAATCAACATCGGGTAGCCATACTGCCCCAAGGTCTTGCGGAGCTGATCCGCAAGATCATTGGCATGGGCCGCAATTTTAAAATACAGATCATTATTAAGCAATGCATCAAATTGCAGTCCCAGAAGCCAGCCTTTTGCAAGCATTCCGCCACGCTGCTTAATAAGATATCGGAAATCCTCCTTGATAGCAGGATTGGATATCACCACAGCTTCGCCAAACATTGCGCCGCATTTCGTACCGCCTAAATAAAATACATCACACAGGCGCGCCAGATCCTTTAGCGTCACATCATTATCCCGGGCAGCCAACGCATAGCTTAAACGGGCACCGTCCATAAACAAGTAAAACCCGTAACGCTTGCACATACGGGAAATGGCTTCCAGCTCAGCCAGCGTGTAGATAGTGCCCAACTCCGTGGAATTGGAGATATAAACAAGCTTCAGTTGCGCCACGTGCTCCGCGCTTTCATCCGCAAGCTGATCCAGGGCAGCCTTTTCCACCTGCTGCGCGGTAAGCTTGCCATCCGGCGAGGGCAGGGCCACAACCTTATGTCCTGTTGCTTCGATTGCACCGGTTTCATGCACATTGATATGGGCCGATTGTACGCTAAGCACCGCCTGATGGGGACGCAGCGCAGCGGCAATCACCGTTAAATTGGTCTGGGTACCGCCCACAAGAAAGTGCACTGCCAAATTATCGTCACCACAAAGCTCCCTGATGCGCGCAGCAGCTGCTTCGCAGCAAGTATCCTGTCCGTAGGACTGCATTTGAAAAGGTTGACTCTTCAGCATCTGCTCCATCACATACGGATGGCAACATTCATTGTAATCATTGTGAAACAGATTCATCGCTATCTCCAAAGAAATATAAGTATTACGTATATTTTACTGTTTTATATAGATGATGTCAAGTTTGCATATTCATTTTCGCCCGTTCATAAACTGTTCATGGCAACACACACCAGGGAGGGTAGCATATGGCTGATACGATTGAAAAGAGAGCCTGCGAACTGGCTGTGTACATCATTGAAACCGGTGCAACTGTCCGTACCGCCGCCCAACGCTTTGGAATATCAAAATCGACAGTGCACAAGGACCTTTCCCAAAGATTGGCGCAATACAACAAGCCGCTTTACCGTCAGGTTCGAAAAATCCTTGATACCAACAAGGCGCAGCGGCATATTCGCGGTGGCATTGCCACCCAAAAGAAATACCAAAAACTCCAAAAGAACAATACATAACCCGCGATGCTCTACAAAGGATATCCGCCCAACCTTTCGGTTGGGCGGTATTTTATAAATCGTCTGCATCCTGAACCGGAATTTCATACGGGTCTTCTGCCCTGCCTGTATAACTGCCCTGCGGATCTGTTTCAATTCGCTTTTTCATATCATTCACCCCCTGTACATTCTGTCACTTTCATGGCCGTTTCATGCGATTTGATTTTTTTGCGTCTGCATGATATACTGAAGTCACGGAGGGATGAAGATGTTTGAAGTCAAGCTGATTACCGTGGGTAAGCTAAAAGAAAAATTTTATATGAGCGCAGCTGCAGAGTATGAAAAACGACTCGGCGGTTATTGCAACTTTCAGCTTATGGAACTGCCGGAATCCAAATTGCCGGACAATCCCTCCCCTGCAGAGGTTCTTGCCGGTCTTGAAAAAGAGTCGGAATGGATCCTTGCCAAGGTTCCCAAAAATGCATGGTTTTGTATTTTTACACCTGAGGGCAAGCTGCTTAGCTCTGAAGCCTTGGCGAAAAAAATGGCCGATATAAAACTCTCAGGCAAAAGCTGCGCCTGCTTTTTGATTGGCTCATCATTCGGCATTGCCAAGAGCGTGAAGGACAAGGCGCATTATCAACTTTCTATGAGTCCCATGACTTTTCCACACCATCTTGCGCGCATTATGGCTATGGAACAGCTCTATCGTGCCGAAGCAATCCAGGCAGGGTCAAAATATCACAAGTGAGCATCCAATGGATGCTCACTTTCTTCTTATATTAAAATTCTCCGGAATCATACATCACTGCGGAAAGGGCGCACAAAGGCGCGGTCTCGCAGCGCAGGATCCGTTTGCCCAGAGTGCAGATCTGCAGTCCGGAATCCATCGCCAACTGCACTTCTCCGGGCTCCAGGCCGCCCTCAGGGCCTGTCATAAGACTTACGGATCTGTAGGGTCTGCAGGACAAGGCATCTGCCAACGTTCTGGCCCGTTCATTTTCATAGAACAATACGGCAACATCCGCCTGGGCGGCATGGTCAAGTGCCTGCTGATACGTATCCAAAGTCGTTACCCGGGGAATCCTGCCGCGCCCTGACTGCTCAGCGGCAGCCGACGCGATCTTCTGCCAACGCTCCAATTTGTTGCGCAGGCTTTTATCATCAGGCTTGCTGACACATCTGGCGCTGGGAAAGGCAACGATCTCAGATGCACCCAGCTCCGTTGCTTTTTGTATCACGTGCTCCAGTTTATCGCCCTTGGAAAATGCCATATATATGCGCACAGCTACGGCAGGCTCGGCAGAGGACTCCATTTTTTCAGATACCACCAAGCTCACTTGACCATCGCTGATATCACTAACGGTGCAACGGCACTCCCTTCCCTGCCCGTCACAGACAGTTACCTGCTCTCCACACCGAATCCGCAGCACCTTTGCGTGTGCTGCGTTTGCGCCTGTCAGCACCAAAAAATCTCCGTCTAATTCCTCTGCGGATACAAAAAAACGCGCCATAGGACACCTCCATGTTTCCAATGTGCACATTATAGCAGGACTTTTGGCGGAAAGCAACCGAATATAATTTACACGCCAAAAAGTCTTGACAAATACAGTGCTGAGGGTTATAATGCAATGGATATTTGCGAGAGTGTTGGAATGGTAGACAAGCACGTTTGAGGTGCGTGTGGTTTCGCCGTGTGGGTTCGAGTCCCATCTCTCGCACCAAAAAAGCTCTGTTGCTCCGCAACAGAGCTTTTGGCCTAAATGCGCCGAAAATCATTAACAAACAAGGACAACAGGAGGCACATATGAAGCAGAGAATCGCCGCTGTCGTAATTTCTGTTGCGACTGTCGCTGCCCTTTCGCTTGCCGGGTATTGGATCCTTTCGTTCGCTCCTCTATTCAGCAACCCCTCTGGGCGTCCCATTGAAAATCCGGAATCTATTTACGCAAGTGCTGTAAAGAAGATAGATCAAAATACGGATACCGTACTGCAGATTTCTCACACACAGCAGTTCACCGTGGATGCGTCTTCTTTTCTCGAAATCTCAAATCAAACCATCAGCTTTGATAGAAAACCAAACGGCGATACCGTTACACAGTCGGTACAGACAATTCAATCCGGCACTCACAGCATACGTATTTCAGAGATATTTTCAAACAACATCCTCTATCTGCAGGTGAACGACATACCTTTTATGAGCACCTGCCAGCTTTCACAGTATGAAAAATCCCTGATACCTGCCGTCATACTGACACCGAACCAGTACAAAATGATCCAGGGAACAGACAACGGCAGCGGTTACACCATCTCCTTCTCTCAACCGGTGGGCATTGAAGCATGGGTCAGCGATGGACCTGTGACTTTCCTGGATGCCAGAGGAACTGCACACATCGGCTATGACGGCACGTTAACAGAAAGCATGTACACCGTTTCCTATGAACAAAATAACGTTACATTTCAAACCACGACGCTTGTGAATATTGCCCACGCAGATGTGGATATTTCTCTGCCGGAAGATGACGCAGAATATGCAGAGATTGCGTATTGGGAAGGACCGAAAGCGTTGGAACGAGCGTGTGGTTTTCTGCTGCAAGCCGATCGTATTACCGCATCTTACAATGACAGCATCTATTTTCAAGCGATCGGTGACCGCAGAACACAGAGCATCGCAATACAGGCAGATAAAGGGTCAGTCAGCGTCAGCACAACCCAGTGCCTGACGAACGACACAAAGCAGGATCAGCAAACCACATATACAAAAAATGAGCTTTTTACCGACGGGCAATACAGCGTAGCCATTAACGGCGATGCACCCACTGTCAATGCAGACATCACTGTGGATGATATGTACAACTACTTTCAAGATCAGCTGGTTAGCACAATCATGCTCCCGGAGTATATCCATTCTGCTGATGTGACCCAATCCCAGCAAACATTAAGAATTGATTTCACGGGAACAGACGCATTTGGCAGCTTTTTGGCGCAAAATGCCTGCCAGATCCTGTATCCGAACCAAAGTTTGATTACAGACCCGGCAGAGCAGATTTCCACCGAAGCATTACTGTGCTATTTGGAAATTGACCGCCATACCGGCTTGCCTCTGGCCTCCGGCATCAACTATACGGGCAATTATTATGCCCAGGAGCTTCCCTACCGACTTCAGTATGATGCTGAACAATCCTATGCTCTTCCCAGCCGGGAGGAACCTGCCGCAACACAAAGCCAACAGGCAATTGGGTAATGCCCAATCGCCTGTTAATTTATTCTGCTAAATATCTTGCCAGCTGCCGCGTAACTTCCGCACAGCGTTTGGCTGCAATTGCTTCAAAGGTTGGGTAATCCATTTGCGCAGAATCATCCGCCTTGTCGGAGATGGCACGAATTACAACAAACGGGCATCCGTTGCGCCATGCGCCGTGGGCAATGGCTGCGCCCTCCATCTCTGTGCAGATAGCGCCGGTATTGGCAACTATCCTTTCTTTTTGCGCCTTATGGCAGATAAACTGATCTCCGCTGGCAATGACTCCCACACGCACATGACCGGCATGTACCTGCTGGGCAGCCTTGTATGCCAGAGCTTTCAATTCAGGGTCCGCAGGGAACGCGCGCACACCCAAACCGGGCACTTGTCCCACACAATAATCAGAATTCAGCGCGCTGCAGTCAAAATCATGGTATATAGCTTCCTGACTGATGACAAAATCACCAATATCCAATTGCGCGCACAGTGAACCTGCAACACCCGTATTGACAATGTGGGTAACACCAAAGCGGTCACACAGTGCCTGCACACATAGCGCAGCATTCACCTTACCTACGCCGCAAACAACCAAGACAACACTGAGCGTTTCCAGCGTACCTTCATAAAAGTCCATACCGGCATACCGAGTGGCAACAATATCGCCCATCTGCGCTTTCAATGTTTCTACCTCTACGGTCATTGCGCCGATGATACCTAGCTTGTTCATAGCTTTCTCCTTTACTTTGGATACACAAGACAATGTTCATCTGCCTTGTCCAGCATATCTGCGTAGCGGCGCGCCCAATAATTTGCCATAGGCAAATTCATATCCAGGTAATTGCCGCAATCCCTGGCAGACGCACCGGGCACAGAACCGGCAAATCCTTCGACAAACCGAAAGCAGCTCTTTACAAGAGGTAGAACATCCACTGATGTATAGTCACCTGCCAGCAGAAGATAAAATCCTGTTCGGCATCCCATAGGTCCGAAATACAGCACCTTTTCCTTCCAGTCCGGGTCATTGCGAAGGTATGTGGCTGCCAAGTGTTCGATGGTGTGGATCTCCCCGGTATTCATAACCGGTTCGTCATTGGGACTGGTTACTCTCAGATCAAAGGTCGTAATCGTTTCCGCCCCCACCTGGTCCTTTCGGGATACGTACAGGCCCGGCCATAATTTTACATGATCAATGGTAAAGCTGGATATTTTTTCCATAACCGACTCCTTACTGCGGCTGCGCAGGGATATTTTTCATGGTCAGGCTGATCCGCTTTCTCTGGGTATCCACATCCAGAACGGCAACCTTTACAACATCTCCCACTTGTACCACCTCGGACGGGTGACGCACCTTTTTGTTACACACCTGAGAGATATGGACCAATCCGTCCTGATGAACACCGATATCCACAAACACGCCGAAATCAATCACATTTCTGACAGTTCCGGACAGAACCATGCCAGGTTTCAGATCTTTTATGTCCAGAACATCCGTACGAAGGATAGGCGCAGGCAGATCGTCCCGGGGGTCTCTGCCCGGCTTTAACAGCTCTTTGACAACATCCTCCAGCGTTGGAATGCCCGCACCGCAAGCTGTTTCCACATCGCCTTGCTCCAAAGCGTGGAATCGCTCCGCCAGCTCCGCAAGCTTTCCTTCTGCAATATCTTTTTTTGTATAACCACACAGCGTCAGCAGCTTTTGCGCTGCTTCGTAGGTTTCTGGGTGAACACCGGTATTGTCCAGTATTTCTTTACTTTCCGGAACACGCAAGAAGCCTGCGCATTGCTCAAATGCCTTCGGCCCAAGCTTGGGGACTTTCTTCAGCTGCGCTCTGGAGGTAAATGCACCGTTTTCTTCCCGATATGCCACCATATTTTTTGCGGTGACCGCGCTGAGACCGGATACTTGCTGCAGAAGGCTGACAGATGCCGTGTTCACATCCACACCTACCGCATTTACGCAATCCTCAACAACGCCGCCCAAAGCCTCGTCCAAACGTTTCTGAGGCATATCATGCTGATACTGACCCACACCGATTGCTTTGGGGTCAATTTTAACAAGCTCCGCCAGCGGATCCTGCATGCGTCTTGCGATAGATACGGCCGAACGCAAATTTACATCGAAATCCGGAAACTCCTCTGCAGCCAGCTTGGAAGCTGAATAAACCGACGCACCTGCCTCGTTGACGATCATATAGCTCACATCCGGCAGATTTTTCAGCATTTCCACAGCCATCTCCTCAGTCTCCCGAGAGGCTGTTCCGTTGCCAATAGCTATATGGCGAACACCGTGCTTGCGGGCCATTTTGCTGAGAATAGCAATGGCTTCCTGCTTTTTGTTGGCTGAGAAGGTCGGGTAGACAACAGAAGTATCCAACAAACGGCCGGTGGCATCCACAACCGCCACTTTGCACCCGTTCTTGTAGCCAGGGTCCAGGCCCATTGTTACAAATCCCTTTACCGGACGCTGCATCAACAACGGCTTTAAGTTCAGAGCAAAATTGGCAATTGCCGCTTCCGCTGCCTTGTCCGACAGAGCATTGCGCATCTCACGCTCTACGCTGGGGGCAATCAACCGGGTATAGGCATCCTGTGCCGCCTCACGCACAAACTGACTGACCTGCAAAGTGGGCTTCAGCGCACCTCTGCATACAACGGCCTGTCCCTCATTTCCCGGAAGCGTGACGGAAACCTTTAAAAATCCTTCCTTTTCGCCGCGGTTAATGGCAAGAATCTGATGATTCATAACCTTGCTGACAGCAGATGTAAAATCATAGTATAATCTGTAAACACTGTCTGTCTGCGGATCAGTCGCCTGCACTGTAATGACCGCCTGTCGCTCCATTTTTAAGCGCAGCTGCTTGCGGATATCCGCATCATCCGAAATCATTTCCGCAATAATATCCGACGCGCCGGCCAGCGCATCTTCCAGCGTTTCCACGCCCTTGTCCGGGTCAATATAAGCCTGTGCCAGCAGTGCAGGCTCTTCGCCAGTTTGGGCAAAAATCGCCAATGCCAATGGCTCCAGACCCTTTTCCTTGGCAACGGTAGCCCGGGTGCGACGTTTTTGCTTATAGGGACGATAGAGATCCTCTGCCTCTGCCAACGTTACTGCAGCCTCAATGGCGGCAGCCAGCTCGGCCGTCAGCTTTCCCTGCGCTTCAATGGCATTGCAAATCTCCTGCTTACGCTGCTGCAGATTTCGCAAATAATTCAGGCGCGTTTCCAGATTCCGCAATGTGGTATCGTCCATAGTGCCGTGCATCTCTTTGCGGTAACGTGCGATAAAGGGAATGGTATTCCCCTCGTCCAGCAATTGAATTACATTTTCCACATATTGCTGCTTCTGCCCCAGCTCCTGGGCCAGGATTTGCGCTATATTGTTCATTGTGCACATCCTTTTATTGCTTTGATGAATAAAGTATACCACACTTTCCAGGCAATAGCAATCTACTGTAGCAGTATATTTTGACCATTTGACACCTTTTACTGTTGCACAACAAAAAATAAGGTAGTATAATAAATGCAGAAAAATTCAGGAGGTAGACATTATGCTTTTCCACATCGGTACAATTCTTACCGGCAGCAATCTTTCGTTTATGAAGCCGGCGCTTATTGTCCTTGGCTTGATTTTGGCGCTGCTGATCATCGGCTGCATTGTGGCCACAGTCATCGCTGCTCGTTCCAGCAAGCGTTCTGCCGGAATCAAAGTGATTCTGGTCGCGCTGTACATCGTTACTGTAGCCGTTTTGATTTGCACATTTTTGTGCTTCCGGCGGTATCAGCAGACCACGAACCGGCCGGATCCGTCTTCTGAATCCACGGCTGAAACTGCACAGCAGGACACTACCGCTGCAGAAACGGAGGCTCCCACAGAACCGCCCACAGAGCCGCCTACAGAACCGGAACCCACAGTCCAGCCTGCCTTTACCGAACAGTCTAATCCGGAAAATTGGAAGATCAAATGGTCGATTCTGCAAAACGGTACTGTTGTTGACAGCTTTCAGCGTAACGAGACCATCCACTTCGGTGACGGCAGCGAGTACAGCGCCCTGGATGGCGTTATCTCCTTCCGTGGTGACAACTATCGCTCCGGCGCATCATACGGAACGGCCGATGTAGTAAGCGCAACACTTACAAAAAAGTGGAGCGCAAAGATCGGTTCATTCAACGGATGGACAGGCTGTGGTTGGACCGGTCAGCCGCTGATCGTCAGATGGGACGAAGCTACCAAGGCGGTTATGGATCTTTATGAAGAAAAGAAAACAAAGGCTGACCTTGTGGAAGTCATTTATGCCACATTGGACGGAAATATCTACTTCTACGATTTGGACGACGGCAGCTATACCCGGGACCCCATTAAAATGGGCATGAATTTCAAAGGCGCCGGTTCTTTGGACCCCAGAGGATATCCTTTGATGTATGTTGGTTCCGGTGACTCTACAACAAAATCACCCAGAATGTATATTGTCAGCTTGATCGAAAATAAGATCATTTATGAACAGACCGGCAAGGATTCCGACGCTTTCCGCAGATGGTACGCCTTTGACTCCGCGCCGCTGGTCGCTGGTGAAGCTGACACCCTTGTCTGGCCCGGCGAAAGCGGTATTCTGTACACCATGAAGCTCAATACTCAGTACGATTTAGAAGCCGGTACGCTGAACGTATCTCCCGATAACATCGTAAAAACCCGTTATAAAACCAATACCGGCAGAAAGGTCGGTTGTGAAAGCAGCGCCATTATCGTCGGAAAGTACATTTACTACGCAGATAACGGTGGTATGTTCTTCTGCGTCGATCTGGAAACCATGGAGCTGAAATGGGCGCAAAACACAAAAGACGATGTAAATGCCACACCTGTTTTCCAATGGGAGGAAGACGGAAAGGGTTATATTTACACCGGAACGTCCATGGAATATGCTAAAGGAAATGTTTATATTCACAAGCTGGATGCAAACACAGGCGAGATCGTTTGGGAGCGCAAATTCAGCGGCATTGCCTATAACGAAAAGGTCTCCGGCGGTATCCTTTCATCTGCGCTTCTGGGCAAGAAAGGAACAGAATTGGAAGGTCTGATCATCTTCCCCATTGCCAGAACCCCCTCCACAGGATCCGGAACTATTGTGGCTTTGAACACCCAAACAGGAGAGACTGTCTGGCAGACCGTGAATAAAAACTATCATTGGAGCTCACCGGTTGCCGTATACAGCAATGACGGAAAAGCCTATTTCATCCTGTGCGATTCTGCCGGTAAGGCTACCATATATAACGCCCAGGGAGAAGCCTTGAACTATCTTTCTTTGGGTTCCAATGTGGAGGCATCCCCTGCCGTCTTTGAAAACACCCTGGTGGTAGGCACACGCGGACAACAAGTTTTTGGCGTAAGCATTCAGTAGTTGATATTCAATCTGCTAAAGCGGTAATTTATGAATAAGAAGATTATTGCCATATTATGCTGCCTTTGTTAAAAACAGCAAGCAAAGCAATCCGGCTGTCTCAAATTTTGAGGCAGCCGGATTTATGCTGTTATTCATCGTCTTGTATGTGAATGCTCACACCGTTGACTTCCACATTTTCGTCAGCGCATATTAAAATATATTTCACGCCGTCAATGATCCTTGTTTCGATCAAATCGGTACGTTCAGGATTGACCTTGATGGAAACATCCGCAGTGGCAATTTCGAAACGGTTGTCAATGATGTTCTTAGGATGTAATTGGGCATCCATGCCGAATGTCTCATCGTAACCTAAGCTGAATTTTGCCACATGGCGTTCAGAAACACCACATTCCTTCAAAGCGGATTTCATCAACTCCTTCGAGACCATCAGATTTTCTTTTGACCGGCTCTGCTTATGCAGCTCAATGCATTGACGCAGTCCGTCATGGACCGACTGCACTACCTGATAGCTGCACGCATCGTCAAGAGAGGAGCTGAGCAATGATTCAAAGGACTTTTTCTGTTCTGCCGCAGGCCTTGGCGCCTGAACATTAAACAGCTTATCAATCAACGCCTGATTGCTGATCTTTGCGCTGCGGGTGTAAAAATTCGCATGATAGAGATTTGTGGTGCGATCATCAAAGGCAGGAAACAGAAAACCAACCTCCGGCTGACAGACCACATGGCTGATTCCCGGATCGTGAAATTCCTTTTCCTGGGCATCATACTGCAGGTTTGCCTTTGTTTGCTTTACAGGACACACGGCGCATATCAAATATTGATAGACCTCGTTGGAGGCATCTTCTTGTGTTTCGTCATCGCTGCTCTTGAAAGGAACATCATAGCTGTCACAGCCCACTAAAATCAAAAAACTTTCTTCAAAGGATACAGTTTCAATGATTTTGTGAAACAGCTCCATACGCAGCGTGTCATCCTTCAGCGCACATTTGCGCAAGTCCATCAGAAATTTATGCTCTGCGCCGGATATGACCTGCTGGGTTTGAAAGGAAATGTCGATCAGATTCTTACCGATAGTCCCGGTGAGCACCCGTTTTAAAACAGAAAAATACTTCTCTGCCTCAGTTTCAGGCATCATGGCAACGCTTTGCTGAAAGCATGAGATGATTTCCTTTTGTCCGTTAACATAGCATCCGTAAACGGTGGTAATATTGGTACGGTCGCGGCGGATTCTGCGTCGAATCTCACCAATTTCTCTTTGATTCATACTGTCCTCTTTCCATAGATACACCGGTGCAGAACTGCACCGGTGATATACTTACTTGTCCCACAGGCAATTCCAGTTCTGAACAAAATATTCCACACCGGAATACACCGTTGTGAGCACGATCACGGCTACCACAATCCATTGCAAAACAGGTATCGTGGGAAAGCTCATAAGCACGCACAAGCCAATCATTGTGCTGGCCGTTTTGATCTTTCCGCTATTTCCGGCAGCGATTACCGTTCCCTTTCCTACTGCCACCAAGCGCAGACCGGTTACTGCAAATTCTCTTGTCAGTACGATCATCAGCGCCCACGCAGGAAAAATATCCCACTGACAGAACATGACCATCGCCGCAATTGTCAGCAGTTTGTCTGCAAGGGGGTCTAAAAATTTGCCAAAGTCCGTTACCTGCTTGTACTTTCTGGCAATATATCCGTCTACGTAATCTGTCAGGCTGGCGATGATAAACACACCCAATGCCAGCCATATAAACAAGCCGGGCATGCCACCGCTGGCATACATAAACACCATAAAAAGCGGAATAAATGCTACACGGATTAAAGTGATTTTACTTGCTGTTGTCATATTGATCCCTCCACAAGATAGCCGGACAGGTCGCCTTCCACTATACTGTCAATGCAAACCGTCACAAATTCTCCTTCTGTCAACGCTTCCTCTGAAGCGATCCAAACTCTGCCGTCAATTTCCGGAGAGTCTGCATAAGTTCTTCCGTAAAACTGCTGGAAATTTTCATCGTAGCCATCTACGATCACAGCGAGCTCTTTCCCCAGCATCTTTTCGTTCCAATCGTCCATAATGCGCGACTGGATGCTTTCGATGATCTGCGCCCGTTGCAAGGCCGTGTCACTGTCCGGAAATTCCATTTCCGCTGCCGGTGTCCCCTCCTCAGGAGAGAACGGGAACGCGCCCACACGCTCCAGTCGCATTTCCTTCAGGAAATCACATAATTGGGAAAATTCCTCTTCCCCCTCACCGGGCAAGCCTGTAATCACGCTGGTTCGCAAAACAAGGCCGGGAATTCGGCTGCGAAGCTTATGGAACAAGTTGCGCAGGAATGTTCCGTCACCGCGCCTGTTCATCAGGCGTAATATCTTGTCATTATAGTGCTGGATGGGAATGTCCAGATACTTAACGATCTTATACTCTGAGGCGATCACATCAATCAGCGCATCGTCGATTTCATCGGGATAAACATAATGCAGCCGGATCCAGTCAAATCCGTCAATTGCGCACAGCTTCTGTAATAGCTCCGGCAACAAACGCTGATGACCCGGCAGATCTGTTCCGTAACGACTGGTATCCTGCGCCACAACGATCAATTCTCTGACACCGGAGTCCGCCAGCAGACGGGCCTCGTACAGCACGTCATCCATTGTCCTGCTGCGAAAACGGCCACGCAGATAGGGAATGATACAGTATGCGCAGCGGTTATCACAGCCCTCGGCGATCTTTATGTAGGCATAATGCTCCGGGGTCGTTAAAATACGTCCTGTCTCTTCTTCCGGCGCATCAATCGAATCAAAAATGGATACGCTTTGATCCTTAAGCAACGCTTCAATGGCAGGCACGATCTTCCCGTAACTTCCGGTTCCCAATATCCCATCCACCTCAGGTAACTCCTGCAGGATCTGTTGCTCATAGCGCTGGGACAGACAACCGGTCACAAGAATCTTCCCGATCAGTCCTTGCTGCTTCAGCTGACCCATTTGCAGGATATGCTCAATCGCCTCAGATTTCGCTGAATCAATAAAGCCGCAGGTGTTGATCACAACCACATCACTGCCCACAACATCTGCCTGTACCGAAAAGCCTGCTTCCTGCACCCGGTACATCATGCGTTCGCAATCTACTTGATTCTTTGCACAGCCTAAGGAAATAAATCCTATTTTTTCCATATTATTCCTCCGGATATTCCTCTGCATCCACAGAAAGCTGCTCCAATTCACGGCGTATTTGTGAATAGCTGTGACCTCTGCGCAGCAATGCGTCAATGGCCTTGCGCACCGTGTGCTTATCGGATGTGCTGACTAATCGTCCACGCAAAAAAGAACGGATGGCATCCGATTGATCCGGATAATCCTCCAGCGCATCCTGCCAGTATTCCTTCGGTATACGCTTTTCATACAATGCCTGTTTTGCTCTGGCCACACCGTAACCCTTGCTGATACAGCTCCTGACGATCTGTTCGGCGGTTTTCCGGTCATCCAGCAGCTGCATATCCGTCATCCACCTGACTGCATCCTTTGCGTGGGTGGGGTCCTCCCCTTTGCGAATCAGCCGGTTTTTAAGGTCTTTTTCCGATACGCTGGCTGCAGCCACGATCCGCACAGCGCGCATTTTGGCAGACATGGCACCTGCCGCCTGCTGCAGCTGCGCCAGCTGCTCAACGGTCATTTCCATGCCGGAAAATAGGCCGAAATCCTCTACCGTTTGCCTGTAAAGCCGCATTTGCGTACCATCAGAAAAACGAAGAAGGTATCTTCCTGCCCGATCCGCTTGTGAGGATATTGAATCAATCCTCATCGTCAAAGTCATCTGCACTGATGGCAATGGGTCTGTTTGCTGCCCGTGCCGGTTCAGCAGATCCACTTCCCTGGATCAGGTTGGCGCGAACTTGTGCCTCCACCTTCTCAGCGATGTGGGGATTTTCCTGCAGATAAGCCTTCACGCTGTCCTTTCCCTGGCCGATTCGTTCATCGCCCATCGAGAACCAGCTTCCGCTTTTCTGGATAATTTCCATTTGCACAGCCAGATCTACCAGTTCGCCCCACTTGCTGATGCCCTGACCATACATAATATCAAAAAATGCCTCACGGAACGGCGGCGCCACCTTGTTCTTGACCACCTTAACACGTGTCTTGTTGCCCACCACGTTTCCGCCTTCTTTCAGCGCCTCTACACGGCGCACATCCAGACGGACCGAGGAATAGAACTTCAGCGCATTACCACCGGTGGTAGTTTCGGGGTTGCCGTACATGACACCGATCTTCATACGCAGCTGGTTAATGAAAATTACAACGCAATTGGTTTTGGAGATAGTACCTGCCAGCTTGCGCAATGCCTGGGACATCAATCTTGCCTGCAGACCAACAAAGGTATCACCCATCTCTCCTTCGATCTCCTGCCTGGGAACCAGCGCGGCAACAGAGTCCACAACGATAGCATCCACAGCGCCGGAGCGCACAAGCGCATCTGTGATCTCCAATGCCTGCTCACCGGTGTCAGGCTGGGAAACCAACATATTATCGGTATCTACGCCCAGAGCCGCTGCATAAACAGGATCCAGCGCATGCTCGGCATCCACAAAGGCAACCTCTCCGCCCAGCTTCTGTGCTTCTGCCAGAATATGCAGCGCAAGGGTGGTTTTACCGGAGGATTCCGGTCCGTAGATCTCAATGATTCGTCCCTTGGGAACACCGCCGATTCCCAGCGCGGCATCCAGCGCCAAAGAGCCGGTTGGAATGGCGTCAACGCTCATCTCGGGGCGATCGCCCAAGCGCATAACCGTTCCCTTGCCAAAGTTTTTCTCGATCTGAGACAAAGCCGTTTGCAATGCCTTCTTCTTGTCGGCTGCAGGTGCGGGAGCATCGTAAATTGTTTTCTTTGTCGCCATATTAAACATCCTTCCTGTATTGGGCAAGCACTGCCCGTTCTATATTATTATAATCCCTGGAACGCTCCAGAATCGTGTACCCATTTGATTCCAATATGCTGCAAACTGCATCGTCTTGCCCCATGCCAAACTCAAAGCAAAGATAGCCGCCCGGCTTCAGTGCTGCGGCATATTTTTGGGAAATGGCGCGGTAAAAGTCCAGTCCATCCTCTCCGCCGTGGAGTGCCAGATGGGGCTCAAAATTTTTAACACTATCCGGAAGCTCCGCCATCTCCTGAGTGGTAACGTAGGGCGGATTGGAAACGATCATATCGAATTTCCCAAGGAAAGTAGTCGGTTCGCACAAGGCATCCGCACTGACGCAGGATACTCTTGCAGAAAGTTTCTGGACTGCGATATTCTTTTTTGCTACAAACAGCGCTGCTTTTGAAATATCTGCCAGTGTAACGCGGGCATCCTTGACTCTGCCTGCAATGGCCAGGCCGATACAGCCGGAGCCAGTGCACAAATCCAAAATCCTCGGTGAAGCATTAAGAAACAATGCCTTTTTTATGGCCAGCTCCGTGACAGCGCAGGTATCATCTCTGGGGATCAGAACGTTTCTGTCCACATTCAGTGTCATACCATAGAAGTCCCACTGCCCCAGCACGTATGCCAGCGGCTCACCGGACAGAATCCTGCGGACTGCGTCTGCCATTTCGTCGCACACCGCCTGAGAGCCGTAATGCTCCATATCCGCAATCAGCTGCTGCTGACTTTTACCGGTAATGTGGCACAAAAGATTCCTCGCCAGCAGGCTTGCCGTGTTGGCATCTTCCAGCTGCGCAAATTCCTTTCGCGCCGCTAAATACAGATCTGAAAGCTTTTTTACCACCGGTCTTCCCCCTCATTTTCAGGAAGCACGGCCTCCAATGCGGCAATCGCCACCTGGATCATATCATGATCCGGTTCGTTGGTAGTGAAATTCTGAAACCACATACCGGGCGCTGTCAGCAGTCTCGTAAACCGATTGCTATAGCGTCCGACCAATCGGTTGATCTCATAGCTGATTCCCACCACCAACGGCAGCAGCAAAAGCTTAAAGCCAAACATAATAAGGCTGTACAGGATGCTTCCCCGCAGTGCCTCTAAAGCAGGTACTAAAGACAACAGCACTGCCGAAGCTACGGAAAATACCAAGATGGACAGTATCAGCACCACAAACAGAAAGCTTGTGCCGCATCTGGGGTGCATCCGGGACTGGATTTTCACATTTTCCACCGTTAACGGCAGCTGCGCTTCGTAACAGCGAATGGTCTTATGCTCTGCGCCGTGATAGGCAAATACGCGCTTGATCTCTCCCATCCGGGAAACAAGCAGCATATACACCAGAAATACCAATATCCGCACAATGCCTTCCAAAAGATTTCGCACCAAATTGCTGGCAATCCATCTGTCAAATAATGTGCTGATAAAATTGGGGAGCAGATAAAAAAGCAGGATCATCATGCCCAGTCCCAGAACTACCGCTGTGCCCACCAGAAAATCCTTGAACTTTTGCTCGCCCAGCTTTTTTTCTAACCAAATATCCAATTTGGATGATTCCTGCTGCGTCTCCTCCGGTGACAGATCCGCAGATTGCATAAGCGCTTTCACACCACAGATCTGTGCATCCAAAAAATTGACGGCACCACGGATCACCGGCCAGCTTAGAACACTGGATTTATCCCGCAGCTTCCGGGGTTTTGTTTCCACTTGAATTCCGTCCTTGCCCCGCACCGCAACAGCATCAAGCTTCGGTCCGCGCATCATGATTCCTTCAATAAGGGCCTGACCACCGATCATTGTCTTAAATTTTTCTTGATTCTGAGACATTACATTTATCCTCACTGAGAAACAGGAAGTTCAATTGTCACAATCGTGCCGCACTGCGGCGCATTTTCAATCTCCAACGTTCCACCGTGCAGCTGGACGATCTCTTCGCAAATTGCAAGGCCGATTCCGGTTCCCCGAGCCTTTGAGCTTCCTTTGTAAAATTTCTTCTTGACCAAGGGCAGTTCATCTTGAGGAATGCCGGGGCCGTAGTCACGAATGTTGATCTGCGCCATATCTTTTCTGAGGCATATGGAAGCATCAATTTGCTTTCCCACAGATCCGTGTTTTGCAGCATTGTCCAAAATGTTCAAAAAAACCTGACGCATACGCTGAGGGTCGCAGGAGACTTCGGGAATATCATCGTCATTTTCCAGGTAATTCAGCTGGATACCGTCCTGCGCCAGACGGCTTTGATACATAAAAATGGTATCTTCAAACTCAGCGCGGATATCTGTGCGCTCTATATTCAGCGTCATTCTGCCGTCGCGGATTCTGGTAAAGTCCAGAAGGTCCAGAACCATCTCGGTAAGCCGTCCGGCCTCCCTGCGGATAATCTTCATACCTCTGCGCGTATCGGCGGTGAGATCATCGCTGCTGAGCAACGTTTCGCTCCATCCGGTGATCGCCGTCAAGGGGGTGCGCAATTCATGAGAAAGAGAGGAAATAAAGTCCGTCTGCATTTTCTCATTTTCGCTGATTTTTATGGACATTTCGTTGATCGTATCTGCCAGTTGCCCAATTTCATCATCATATTTCTTCTGGATCTGAATACCGTAGCTGCCGTTTGTGATTCTCTGGGCCTTATCAATAATGTCACCCAGTGGAAGCAAAATCGAATGGATATAATAGTTGCTGCTAATCAGCACCACGCTCAGCACAACCAGCAGCGCCAGAAAGGATATCCCGGCAACCCTGGCGATCTGAATATCCATTTTTTTCGTAGAAGTCACGTAGCGCAGCACGCCGATCACTTCGCCATTGCTATAGACCATTGGGCTGGAGACTGCCATAATTCGCTCCCCGGTATCGGGGTTTGTACCTATATACTTATCAACCAGGCGCTTTGTTATGGCATTGTTGATGTCATGTGTGGTGGGCGAAGGGCCGGACCAGCTGCCGTGGGAAGATGTTACGATCCGCCCTTGTGCATTAATAAATTGCAGCTCAATATTATCCTTATCCTCAAAAGTCTGGGCATATAGGATGCAGGACTGATAATACTCATTGTAGCTTTGGTTCAGATAGTCGGCAAAAAACTCTGTTGTAGTTCGCGCCCGATAGCGCATATCCGACTCCATGGCGGAATAGTAATAGGCAGAAAAAACCGCCGCTATCACCAGCACACACACCAGTCCCAAAGCGCTAACCACACCTACTGTATTTAACAGCCACCGCCTGCGAAGTCCTTTAATGTGAAACACACGTGATTTGTTCATGGATATCATGCGCCCCATTTATAGCCGAATCCCCAAACCGTGGTGATATAGGTGGGATTAACCGTATCGTCTTCGATCTTAATGCGAAGGCGCCGGATATTTACATCTACGATTTTCAGCTCTCCATCATAATCCCGGCCCCATACAGCAGAAAGAATCTCCTCACGGGACAGGGCGCGCCCGGCATTCTGCATAAACAGCTTCAAAATGGAATACTCCACCTGGGTCAGGCGAACACGATTCCCAGCTTTTTCAAGGGTATGATTCCGGGTGTTCATCACGAAGGGGCCCTGAGAAATCATCTCGCTGTCCACTGCATTATCGCCACTTAGACGACGGTAAAGAGCATCAATACGCGCTGTCAACTCCGCAGGTGAGAACGGTTTTGTCACATAATCGTCAGCGCCGGTCATCAATCCTGTAACCTTATCCATTTCCTGCGTTTTTGCCGTCAGCATAATAATGCCGATCTGTTTGTTTGTTGCTCGGATACGTCGGCATACCTCAATGCCATCAATATCGGGAAGCATAATATCCAAAATTGCCACACCCACGTCCGGGTGTTCCCGAAGCTTGTCCAATGCCTCCTGGCCCGTACCTGCCTCGATAGCATCGTAGCCTGCCCGTTTTAGATTGATAACAACAAAACTGCGAATATTGACCTCATCTTCCAAAATCAATACTTTTTTCATACTGCACCTCTTATGTTTCTCCGGTTTTCCAGTCCTGCTGGATCAGTCGGAAACAATACACAACATTTTCTTGTGTCAAATCATATTTTTGCGCCGTTTTTTCAATGGATGCGGCATACACCACAGAATCGGTTTTTTGCAGGATAAATCTTCCGTCGGACAAGCCCTGCTCCTCACGATTTTGCCCTGTTAACGCGTATATCGTCATCAATTTTTTGGCAGAAGTGAATTTTTCATTCCAAATATAAAACTCAGTCTGATAGCCTTTCTGAAGCACTGCCAACCGCGGTGCGATTTTGCTGCTGACTTGCAAATACCATCCGCCCACAAAATTATGGTATGTGCATATTTTATCCACTTCGTTGCCATCGGGTGTCATTGCATACCAACGGATCAGGTGGTGCATATCTGCGCTCATCATTCCAGGCAACGGATTCATGGCAATCAGCGATGGTAGCTCCACCACACCGTCATTGTCGATATCATCAGCATAAATATAAAAATTGCGCATAGTCTGTATGCTTGTACCGGAAACATTGGATAAAGTCACATTGGTCAGCTTTTGCTCCATCAGGGTATATACATCTGTGATCAGCGCCTCATCTGCCACGGTACTTGCCACATAAACCGCAGTTTTTCCACCGTCCAATTTGCCTATGATCATGCGCTTAAGCTTGTCCGTAGGCTGGGACATGGTGACCTCATTATAGCGCTCTATTGTCCCGTTGTGCATACGGTAAAGCTCTGCCACGCCGTTATCTGTCTCACCGTAACCGGGTCGCAACAAAAACAACTCTGAAATTCCGTCACTGTTAAAATCCACAGTTAGAAACTTGGTGTAATTTACAGATGTCATCTGTATAAGACTGCGTTCCTTATAAGTGTAGACCGATGCCGAACGGATCACCTGATCATTCAGTTGGGTTCCCACGATCACTTCCACGCCACCTTGGTCATCCATATCCACATACTCCACCTGGTCAAAGGCGGAGCCGTTACACTGCACCGTATCTACGTTGACGTAAGTACCCTCGATCTGCTGGAATATAAGAATACGCATAGGTTTTTCCAGGGTGCTTTTTGCGAAAAGCAGGTATTCTTGATCACCGTCGCCGTCCAGGTCAGCCATTTGCACATTTTGCCGGTTCTCTCCTGCCAACGGTGCGCTGTAGGAAAGATCGCCCATAACGCTGTCAATGGCTGACTGCAGATCGTTATAGTCCTGAGAACGCTTTGGTAATTGATACATGTCCTCAGCCGCGGACATTGTGCAGCCGCACAGAAAAAGCAACGCTGATATCAGCAGACATAATCCGATTCTTAAGCGCATTTTCAGCACTTCCTCCCGATAATATATCATATTTCTCGCAAAAAGGAAAGCTATTTCAATACCACATTTTCCTTCCCAAGCAGCCGGACAAGCTCTTCGATCATGGATTGACCCGGCATACATTTGCTGCCTCTTCGAATTTTCGTATCTTCGAAATAAACAACCACAGGATTTTCTCCGGGAAACATATTCAAAATCGCCTTTACCTTACCAAACAGCGGACTGCTCTCCGTTGGCAATTTCAAATACAGTGTCGTTTCACCGGTGATCTGCTCCGGTTCGGTGTCCTCACGGGCGAAGTCTGATATTGGTCTTGCCCGATTGACCACAATTTGCGGATCCTTATCCTCACGGAAGGACAACCGTCCGGTAATTACCACCGGCAGATTTTCCTTGAGATAGCCGCCGTACTGGTTCAGTACATTGGAAAAACACAGCATTTCAATAGCTGCCGTATCATCTTCCAGCGTCACGTATGCCATCATGGAATTATTGCGCGTGGTCTTTACCTTTGTGCTTTGAATCACACCGGCAACGCTGACAATTTGGTCATCAGCATAACCGCTTTCGCTATCCATCAGTTGCCCAATGGGTACCACCCGGGTGTTGCGCAGCAAGTGGCGGTAATCGTCCATGGGGTGGCCTGATAAGTAAAGACCGGTGGTTTCCTTTTCCAGCAGCATTAAATCCGTTTTTTGCATTTCCGGCAGTTTAGGGATAGGAATGGCTACCGTTTGGTCCTCCTGCGTCATGGTAAACAAGCCGATCTGTCCGTCAAGATTCTTCTTTTTGGCATCAGCGATGCTATCCATCATGGTGTCGTAGACTGCCAAAAGCTCGCTGCGATGGAAGCCAAAGCAATCCATTGCGCCGCATTTGATAAAATTCTCAACTGCCCGCTTATTCAGCTCGTTTTCGCCCATCCTTTGGATGAAATCTTCCAATCCCAGGAAGGGTCCGCCCTGGCTTCGCCTGGCAACGATGCTGCGGATCAGTCCCCTTCCCACATTTTTAACAGCGCCAAGTCCAAACCGGATTCCATCGCCTTCCACCGTAAATGTATCTTCCGAATGATTGATATCCGGTGGAAGCGTTGCGATTCCCATTTCTTTACACTCGGCAATATATCCGGAAATCTTTGCAGCAGAATCCAGCACAGATGTCATCAGGGCAGCCATGTATTGCTTGGGATAATGGCATTTTAAGTATGCCGTCTGATAAGCAACCACTGCATAGCAAACTGCGTGGGCCTTGTTAAACGCATAGTTTGCAAAGGCAACGATTTCATCGTAAATAGACTGGGCAACAGATTCGGGAATCCCCTTTGCCATGGCTCCGGATATACCCTGCTGGGCATCGCCGTAGACAAAGACCTTCCGTTCTTCCTCAATTACCTTTTGCTTTTTCTTGGAGATGGCGCGACGAATATTGTCAGCCTGTCCCATTGTATAGCCGCCCAGCTGCCGGAATATCTCAATTACCTGCTCCTGGTATACGATACAGCCATAGGTAACCTTCAGAATCGGCTCCAGCATGGGTGTCTTGTAGGTAACCTTTTTATGATTGAGCTTATTGGAAATAAATGTAGGAATCGAATCCATGGGACCCGGTCGATACAGGGCGACGATTGCCGTGATATCCTCGATACTGCTGGCCTTCATACCAACGCAAACACCTGTCATGCCGGCAGACTCCAATTGGAATACGCCCTGGGTTTTTCCCTCTGCAAGCATTTTGAAGGTGTCCGGATCATCGTCCGCAATCCGGTCAATGGAAAATTCCGGCTCAAATTTGCGGATCTGCTCTTCTGCGTCCCGTATCACGGTCAGGTTTCGCAATCCCAGAAAATCCATCTTCAGCAAACCCAGTTCTTCGATGGTAGTCATAGTATACTGGGTCACAATGGTATCGGAATTTCGCGAAAGAGGTACGTAAGTGCATACCGGTTCCGCAGTAATGACAACACCCGCGGCATGGGTAGAGGTGTTTCTCGGCATACCCTCCAAGCTCATGGCCGTATCAATCAGCAAGTGCACCCGTTCGTCTGCGTCGTACATTTCCTTCAATTTTGGGGAAACGGACAGCGCATCCTTCAGCGTAATATGCAAAGGCATTGTGGGGACAAGCTTTGCCACCACATCAGTTTCCGCATAGGTGAAATTAAGGGCTCTTCCCACATCCCGAATTGCGCCCCGGGCCGCCATTGTACCAAAGGTTGCAATCTGCGCCACGTGATCCGATCCGTACTTGCGCATCACATAGTCGATCACTTCCCCACGGCGCTCCTGACAGAAGTCCGTATCGAAATCCGGCATGCTGACACGCTCCGGATTAAGGAAACGCTCGAAGATAAGCGCATATTTCATGGGATCCACTTCTGTAATGTGCATACAGTAGGCAACAATAGAAGCCGCGCCGGAGCCACGCCCCGGACCCACCGGGATCCCTGTTTCCTTGGCATAGCGAATAAAGTCCCAGACGATCAGATAGTAGTTCACGTAGCCCATCTTACTAATGACACCGATCTCGTACTCCAGACGCTCTAAATAGCTTTCCGGAGGATCCTGATAGCGCTCACGGAAGCCATCCATACACAGCTTACGGAAATACTCCTCGTTGGTATATCCCTCGGGCACAGGAAAGGACGGAAGATGGTATTCGTTAAAAACAAACTCCACATTGCATCGCGCCGCGATTTTTTCCGTATTTTCAAATGCCTCAGGGCAATTGGGAAACAGCTGGCGCAGCTCCTGTTCGCTTTTCAGGTAAAATTCTTCCGTTTGGAATTTCATCCGGTTTGGGTCATCTACCGTCTTTCCGGTCTGAATGCACAACAAAACGTCCTGCATCTTTGCATCTTCCCGGCGCAGATAATGGGCATCATTGGTTACCACCATAGGCAGTCCCGTTTCCCGGGACAGGCGCATAATGCCCTGATTGACAGCGCGCTGCTCAGCGATGCCGTGATCCTGCAGCTCCAAATAGAAGTGCTCAGGGCCAAAAATATCAGCCAGCTGCAGCGCGTAGCTCTTTGCTCCCTCATAATCCTCATCCATCAGCTTGGAGGAAACTGCGCCTGCCAGACAGGCGCTCAGCGCAATCAATCCCTCGTGGTGCTTGCGCAGCAGCTCCAGATCCACTCTCGGTTTGCCGTACATTCCATCGAGAAACGCTTTTGATACCAACAAGCAAAGATTTTCATAGCCTTTGCGATCCTTACACAGCAGTACAAGGTGGTAAGAATCATTGTCGATGCCGTGAACACGGTCTTCCATTCCTCGTCTGGCAACATAAACTTCGCAGCCGATGATGGGATGGACTCCCGCAGCTTTGGCAGCCTTGTAAAAATCAATGCAGCCATACATAACACCGTGATCAGTCAGCGCAATGGCGCTCTGGCCAAGCTCCTTTACCCGGTCCATCATGCCGCTGATGCGGCAAGCACCGTCCAGAAGGCTGTATTCAGAGTGGACATGCAAATGTACAAAGCTCATTATTCTCTCTCCTCGGCCTGTCGCATGATTTTCTTTAAACGGTTATTCATAGCCGATTTTGTGATAGGCGGCTCCATCATGGCCGCAAGTTCGCTCAAGGATGCTTCGGGATGGTCAAGCCGCGCCTGCGCTGCCAATTGCAGTTTTGGCGGCAAACCTGCCAGCAGACCCTTTCGCTTTAAAAAGCGGATTGCTGCCAGCTGCTCCTGGGCCGCTTCTACTACCTTGGATGTATTGGCTTCATCACAATTACACCGGCGATTCACCTTGTTGTTCAGATCCTTCTCAAGACGCGTCTCCATAATCTCCATGGCAGCAATGGGCGCACCAAGGTATGTCAGGCAATCGGAAATCAACTCGCTGCTTTTTAAGTACAGTACTTGCGCACCGCCCCGTTGTGCGGATTTTGGGTAAAACCCAAGCACCTCCTGCATAAATGCAAGCGCTTCTCTGGCAACACTTACGTGGGTGGTGGTCAATTCCAGATGATAGCCCTTCACCGGGTCGGTCACAGAACCACCGGCCAAAAATGCACCCTTGAAGAAGGACGCTTTGCAACAATCATCCTCTACCACCGGAAGATTGATATGCACAGATAGGGTTTGCGCCGGATCAAAACCGTACGCCGCCATAATGGCAGAAATCTTCTCTGCCGATGTAATGGAAAAGGAAAGCTTCCCCGGTGCTTGCAGATCCGGTGCCACATCGAAGCTCAGGCCAAAAGCTTTGCGAAACAGCTTTGGCAATCGCAGGGCAAGTTCTCTGCTTTCTGTGATAATACGGATGCTTTCCGAAGAAAAACTATTGCAAAACAGCAATATACCGAAACATTCTGCAACAGCGCAGCATCGACTCTGAGGGTTGCCACGGCAGATTTCTGCCTTTACTTTTGAGGAAAAAGAAATTGCCATGGAAGAACCTCCTAATTACCAAATTCGAACTTCCGGCTCTAATTTTACCTGGAATTTTTTGTAAACTTCATCTGACACCGCCCGGAGCAGTTTACAAACATCGTCTGCAGTTGCGTTTCCTAAATTTACAACGAAACCGGTATGTTTTTCGGAAACAGCCGCATCTCCGATCCGCAGTCCTCTCAGGCCGGCCCGGTCGATCAGTGCCGCGGCATATCCCCCCACCGGACGCTTGAAGGCAGATCCTGCTGACGGGTATTCCAGTGGTTGAGATGCTTTTCTGCGTCCCATCAAATCCTGCATCTTTTCTCTGACCTGCGCCTGCGGCATAGGCTGCAGCTGAAACACAGCACTGATCACAATGCCGTATTCATCCTCCAGTCGGCTATGACGATAAGAAAAACCCATCTGCTGCGCAGGAATTGTACGCACTTGCCCTTCTGTGTCCATCACATCCACACTGACGCAAACCTGGCCGATTTCACCACCGTAGGCTCCGGCGTTCATGTAGACGCCACCGCCCACCGTACCGGGAATACCATGAGCAAACTCTAAACCGCTTAAATTTTGTCCGGCAGAAAATACTGCGGCACGAGCCATAGTCACACCGGCAAAAACGCGAATCTTATTATCATCCAGGCGTTCCATTCCGCCAAGACAATCCTTTAGGCAGATAACCAGTCCTTGCATACCTTGATCCGGCGCCAGAATGTTCGTTCCTGCTCCAATAATATTACATTGACCGTCCAACATCCGGGACGTTTTCAGCAATTGCGCCAAATCATCCGGATTTTTAGGAAATGCCATTACTTCGGCAGGTCCACCAATGCGAAAGGACGTATGCTTCGCCATCGGCTCCCAAAGCCGCATCTCAATATTGGGCAGCAATGTGGTAATTTCCCTCTGAAAATCAGTAAAAACGCTCATAAACGCCTCCGGGTGTATGATTATAATCAGTATATCATATCCTACGCCGATATGCAAATATTACGGCACTTAATTTTCTGAAAATTATAAAAAACTGCCGCTGAAAAGCGACAGTTTTTTAATTTATTTCATTGTATCAATAAGCAATTGCTTATTTTTCTTCAGCTGACTTTTGTTCATGACAATCACATCAGCGCCGCCTTTTTTTGCAAATTCATACTGACCATTCATAGGGATGCGCTGAGATACGATTTCCAGGTCAGACAGCAACGGAAGAAGGTCTACAACAACTCCTAATATCTGATTGTTGGTCATATCTGTATAAATCAGCGGCATCAGTTTTTTTGCAAGGACAAAAAGCTCATTGGCATCCAGGGTTTTCATTTTTTCTATCAACGCTGTCAGCACGGTGCGCTGGCGATTTGTTCTGCCGAAATCCGTACCGATCTGCCGGATACGGGAGTATGCCAACGCTTGAGAGCCTGTTAGCAGATTTACGCCCTCCTTCAGCTGCCAGTGTTGATTTTCCTCAACATCCCAGTTGCCGCGACGGTTCAGATATTTTGCTTCCGCTTCCGTCAGCTCAATTTCCACACCGCCTATGGTGTCGATAGCTTCCATAAATCCGGAAAAATCAATCTCCATATTGTAGTCCGCGCTGACGCCGAAATTGTATTCCAGCGTTTTGTTCAGCAGCGAAAAGCCGCCCAGCTTATAAGGCATATTCAAGCGCTGGTTGTAATGCTCCGGAATATATACCCACAAATCACGCATAAACGATGTCATTGTCAATACTCCGGTAGACTTATTAATGGTGCAAAGAATCATCGCATCGGTACGCTGAGGCGAGTCCCCCTCAAATTCACGACGATCCTGACCCACCAGAAGTATATTAACAACATTCTTATCCTTGAATATGGTTTCTGACTGATCTGTAATGGGGTCAGTCTCTAACGGCTCACTTTCCTCAAACAGGTCGGCAGGATCTTGCGTTGCATAAGTCTGATTGGGATCCAGCTTATTAATTCTATCCAAGAAAGAATGGGTAGCAAAATATAAAGCAACCAATACAACAAGAATTACCGACAGGATCACGCATAGCGCAATCAGCAGTTTTCTCCTGTCGCTGTAGTTGTTCTTTTCAGAATCACTATACATTTCCAACCTCCAAAGTAACCAAAAGAGATGTAAGCCGGGGCCGCATGAAATTAAGTATTATTTTTCAACGATCTCCAAAAGCTCCATGGGACATACCTTTGCGCAGATGCCGCAAGCGATGCATTTGCCGGTAGGTCCGTTTTCAGGCATCACCATGACCTTCATGGGGCAAATCTCAACACACTTACCGCAACCGGTGCAAAGCTTCTTGTTGATCATGTAAACACCCGTTTTGGGATTTTGCGTAATAGCACCAGCTTCGCAAACCTTCATACATTTGCCGCACTGAATGCAGGTCATGGGTTTCGCGCCGCCTTTGCCGTTATCCACGATCTGGATGCAGGAGAGTTTTTCGTTGAACTCTTTGTAAAAGGACACAGAACAGGCGCGGACGCACTCCAGGCACGCCATACAGGCTACACCCTTCTTTACAGACAATCTTTTCATAAGGATAGCTCCTTCTATAATTATTACCAGTATATTATACTTGACGCGCACAAAAATAGCAATCACAAATCATAAATTTTGACAAATTTTTATTGCTGTCTGTATCCATGTTAATTTTGCCCTCATTTTCACGATTATTCCGCTGAAAAACGGGGACAATACACATGTATTCTATCACACAGGAGGCATTTCAATGAAAAAAATCAGCATTTACGCATTGGTGATTATCCTCGCAATGGGTCTTGCTGCCTGCGGTAGACGCAACGACATGCCCGCTACAGACATGACCATCCTGCCTGGCATGGATTCTACCATCGGGACTAACATCCCCGATCCGGACGTGGATACCAAAATGCCCATGTATACCCAAGGCACCAATGCAACCGATGACACAACTTTCTTTACAGATCCAATGCGGGGAAATGATACCCGAACAACCGTCGGTCATTGATCATCGGACGCCGGATTTCTTCCGGCTACATACTGTAAGATTTACCAAGTTAGTTTTCCTGCATTCCGGTAATAATACTACTGTTCCCCGCAAAATTTGTCACATTGTAAGGAGAGGATCGCATGGGTGTGAAGGGTTGGGCAATCACCATGGGCATCGGTGCTGCCGCAGGTGCAGTCGGTATTTTGATGCTGTCCAGAACAAATCCTGCCAGACGTCTGGCAGCGCAGGCAGCAAACCGCATGGAAGATGTCGCCTGGAAGGTTTCGGACAAACTAACCGACACCTTCGACCTTTAAGAGGTAGTCCGGAGGGCGCTCCGGACTACATACAGCAATAACTTATTTATGAGATTTTGGGATGCTCGCAAGAAATGGCGAGCATCCCAAAATTTTACTTTATTGTCAAACAGATTCTGCCGTCTTTCATATCCGCGCAGATGGTGGCGATGGGCTTCTCGAAAGAGTCGATGATCTTTTCGGAAATCGGATCTTCCAGCTCCCTCTGGATCGTTCTGCGGAGATTTCTGGCGCCGAAGGTTACGGAGTACGCTTTTTCCACCAGATGCTCAGACACCGCATCGGTCCAAGCAAATTCCAAACCTCTGGCGTCCAGGCCGTCTTTCAGCTCCTTGAGCATAATATCCGCAATTGCAGAAAAATTCTCCTTAGACAGGTGGTTGAACGTTATAATTTCATCCACACGGTTGATAAATTCCGGACGGAGAAATTCCCGAAGTGCCTTCATGGTCTTGTCTTGCATCTGCTCGTGCTCTGCTTTGCCAAATCCAAGACCGCCTACTCTGCCCTCAGAGCCTGCATTGGAGGTCATAACGATCACCGCATTTTCAAAGTTGACTACCCTGCCCTGAGCATCTGTGATCCGTCCGTCATCCAACACCTGCAAAAGCGTATTGAGCACATCCGGATGGGCCTTCTCAATTTCGTCAAACAGAACCACACTGTACGGTCTGCGACGGATCTTTTCCGTCAGCTGGCCTGCTTCGTCATATCCCACATAGCCGGGAGGCGAACCGATCAGCTTAGAAACCGTATGTTTTTCCATATATTCTGACATATCCAATCTGATCAAGGAATCCACGCTGTCAAAAAGATCGCTTGCCAGTTGCTTTACAAGTTCTGTCTTACCAACGCCCGTGGGTCCGACAAAGATAAAGGAAACAGGACGTTTCTTGGGGCTGATGCCCACCCGGCTTCTGCGTATGGCTCTGGATACCGCGTCAACTGCCTCATCCTGACCAACAATCTGCATTTTCAACCGTTCTGAAAGGCCCTTGATCTGGGTATATTCCTGCGCCTTGATCTTTGTTGCCGGAATTTTCGTCCAAAGCTCAATGATCCGCGCCAAATTTTCCATTGTAATTGCCGGTGCCGGTATCGCCTCAAGCTGCTCAATTCTGGATGCCAGCTGACACAGCTTGCTGCGGATGATCGCCAAGCGCTCATAATGCTCGTTTTCCGTATCGTCTGTCAGCATTTTCAGCTCAAGCTCGTAATCGTCACGTTCTTTTTTCAGCTCTGCCAATTCAGAGATTTCCTTGCATTGCAGATTCACATCGGAACAGGCCTCATCCAGAAGGTCAATGGCCTTATCCGGAAGAAAACGGTCCGTGATATAACGCTCTGACAAAATCACGCATTGACGGGCAATTTCCGGAGAGATGGTGACCCCGTGAAACTGGGCGTATGCCTTTGCAATTCCCTGCATGATCTGGCAAGCTTCTTCAATGGTAGGCTCTGCCACGGAAACAGGTTGAAAACGGCGTTCCAGCGCTGCATCCTTTTCAATATACTTGCGGTATTCATTGAATGTGGTTGCGCCGATCACCTGGATCTCGCCCCTGGAAAGGGCAGGCTTGAGAATGTTAGCGGCATTCATGGATCCTTCCGCATCGCCGGCGCCAACTAAGTTATGCACCTCGTCGATCACCAGAATAATATTACCGCACTCCTTGATCTCGCCGATCAAGCTCTTCATGCGACTCTCAAACTGACCGCGGAACTGGGTGCCGGCCACAAGCGCCGTCAAATCCAGCAAGAACACTTCCTTATCTCTGAGTTTGTATGGCACATCTCCGGAGACAATACGCTGGGCAAGTCCCTCTGCGATTGCAGTCTTACCAACACCGGGTTCGCCAATCAGGCAAGGGTTATTCTTTTGACGGCGATTCAGAATCTGGATCACACGCTCCGTTTCCACATCCCTGCCGATCACTTTATCCAACTTTCCCTCTCTGGCTCTGCGGTTTAAATCCATGCAATAGCTGTCAAGGAACTTATGCTTCTTTGTTTTTCTTTTCGGTGCTTCCTCATCGGCTTCATGATCGGGCTGCTCCTGCTTGCGCCCGGGCAGCTGACCGGAGCCAAACATTTGGTTTAGAAGCGGGAATGTAGCGGTCTGGCTTTCCACCTCGTCATCTTCCCCGTCCGGCTGCTCCATCTGTCCGAACATGCTGCTCATTTCCTCTGTCAGCGTGTCCAGATCTTCTTCGGAAATGCCCATCTGCTTCACAGCAGAATCAATTTGGGGAATACCCAAACTACGGGCACATCTAAGGCAATATCCCTCATTGAGGGTAGTGCCGTTTTCAATTTTCGTAATAAATACAACTGCAATATTCTTCTTGCACTTCGTGCACATTTTAGGCTGCATAGAAAATCACACCTTTCTTCCGGTCAATATAGCATACGTTGACTGAAAAAAGAAAAACAATTTATAAACTTTTAACATCCATTTTCTGTCATTACGGGCACTCAAATTTTTCAATTCCGTCGTCATACCACAGATGGGTCATATACAAACCTCCGGGCGGCACCGTGGGCCCTGCCGCAGTGCGGTTTCCCGCATTCAGAATTTCGCCGATATCTGACGGCCGGATCTTTCCTTCCGCCGCATAAACAACCGTTCCTGCCATGGCCCTTGCCATATTATACAAAAAGCCGTTGGCGCACACCTTCAGCAAAATAACGTCCCCTTGACGCTCCACATTGTAATAGTATACGGTGCGAACCGTAGATTTAACATCCGTACCAACAGAACGCACTGCCGCAAAATCATGGGTGCCCACAAACTGCTGTGCCGCCTCCTGCATAATTTTTTCGTCCAGATGCTTGGGATAAAACCAGGCACGATTCACATAGAACGGATCCTTCAGGCGGCTATTGTAGATCATATAAGTATATTCTTTCCTTACACAAGAGCCGATGGCATTGAAATTTTCATGGACATCAAATGCCTTTGTCACAACAATATCCGCAGGCAAATGTGTATTGAGCGCATAGGGCAGTCGCTCCGAAGGAATTGTGGATTGGGTGCGGAAATTTGCCACGTAGCATTTGGCATGGACACCGGCATCCGTGCGTCCGCAGCCGGTCACGTGCACTGCATGTCCCACCACCATATTGATGGCCCTTTCCAGCGCCTGCTGGACAGTCGGAAGATTCTTCTGTATCTGCCATCCATGGTACGCAGAGCCTTCATACGTTAAAAACAATGCAATGTTACGCATACTTCCCTCACAGACTATAAGTGCGCAGAATACATACCGAAGCGACCAAAAAGATGCCCACAGTAAATGCCCGCAAATCCAGCTGCCTATAACGCAGCAGCTTCATTTTTGTGCGACCTTCACCGCCCTGATAACAGCGGCACTCCATAGCCGTTGCCAATTCATCAGCGCGACGAAATGCGCTAACAAACAGTGGGACCAAAATCGGTATCAGCGCCTTTACCCTATCCATCAGCTTTCCGGTTTCAAAATCGGCGCCTCTTGCCTTTTGGGCAGACATGATCTTATCCGTTTCTTCGATCAGTGTGGGTATAAATCGCAGCGCGATACACATCATCATTGCCAGCTCATGGACAGGAAGGCGCAGTGCCTTCAAAGGACTGAGCAACGACTCCAATCCGTCTGTCAGCGCGATGGGAGAGGTGGTATATGTGAGCAGGAATGTTCCTGCCACGAGCATAAGGATCCGCAGCATCATAAAGACCGCCCGGATCAACCCCTCCCAATAGACGGTCACAACCCAGATCTGAATTAAGACCTTCTCTCCTGTGGTAAAAAAGACATTCAGGATGCCAGTAAAGATCAGAATCATCAAAAGCGGCTTCACGCCCCTTACGATGGAGTTGACCGGTATGCGCGAAATAGCAACAACAAAAGCAAGAAATGCAAATACCACTGCGTAGGATACCCAATTGGTTGCGGTGAATAAGGCTACAATATAGATAATTAAAAGCAAAATCTTCGTTCTGGGATCCAGGCGGTGCGCCGGAGAATTGCCGGGGAAAAACTGTCCCAATGTAATATCCTTAAGCATGGGTTCCGCCCCCTTTCCAGTGGGTCAACACATGAATCGCCTGCTCCACAGTAGATACCTGCGGTACATCCAAACCAAGCTGCTGCAGCCTCATGAAAACGCTGGTGATAGCCGGGATATCCAGTCCCATATCGACCAACTCATGCGCCCGGGAAAACACCTGTTGGGGAGTGCCGTCCATTACCAGCTTCCCGTCATTCATAACCAGCAAGCGGTCTGTCAGCCGCGCAACGTCTGTCATGGAATGGCTGACCATCATGACTGTAGCATTTCTCGTTTTACGGTACTCATCAATATGAAGGAGGATTTCCTCTCTCCCCTCCGGGTCAAGACCTGCAGTAGGCTCATCCAAAATCAAAATTTTCGGTTCCATTGCCATCACTCCGGCAATGGCAACACGACGCTTTTGGCCTCCGGAAAGGTCAAAGGGCGAAACCTCCAAAAGTGATTCAGATATCCCCACAAATGCGGCAGCTTCCCGCACCCGACGGTCAATCTCATGGCGTTGCAGTCCCATATTTCTAGGGCCGAACGCAATGTCTTTATACACTGTTTCCTCAAAAAGCTGATACTCCGGGTATTGGAATACCAGTCCCACCTGAAAACGGCTTTGCCGGGTGGTTACTTTATCTGCCCAGATATCTTTTCCTTCCAGCAAAACGCTTCCGGCAGAGGGCTTCAAAAGTCCGTTCAGGTGCTGTATTAAGGTGGATTTTCCGGATCCGGTGTGACCGATAATGCCAAGAAATTCCCCCCTTTGTACGCAAAAGGAAACATCATCCAATGCAACATGCTCAAAGGGCGTTCCCACACTATACACATGGTGCAGATTTTTTACCTCTAAAATAGGTGTCACTGTCTATAACCTCCTGTGGGTCAGGCCTTCAGTATACGATAAAGTGCCTGCGCACATTCTTCTACATCAAGACAATCCATAGGGACATCCATCCCTTGCTTGTTCAAAGCATAACAAAGCTCCACAGTGTCAGGCGCCGCAAGACGGATGCTGTGAAGCAGGTCCACACGGGAAAACACCTGCCGCGGAGTGCCGTCCGCCGCCACGGTACCGTTGCTTAATACGATAACACGCTGCGCCTGCGCGGCCTCGTCCATGTGGTGGGTAATGAGAATCACCGTGATACCTTTTTCCCTGTTGAGCTTCAAAATCGTATCCATAACCTCGCGTCTGCCCTTTGGGTCCAGCATGGCTGTCGGTTCATCCAGCACGATACATTTTGGCTCCATGGCAATAATACCGGCAATGGCGATACGCTGTTTTTGTCCACCGGACAGAAGATGGGGCGCATGCTCACGGTACGCATACATACCCACCTGCTTCAAAGCCCGGTTTACGCGCTGACGGATCACCGGACTGGCAATGCCCAGATTCTCCGGACCGAACGCAACGTCTTCCTCAACCACATTGGCAACGATCTGATTATCCGGATTCTGGAATACCATTCCCACATTTCTGCGAATGGCAACAAGTTTTTCTTCGTCTGTGGTATCCATTCCCCAGACAGATACTCTTCCTCCGCAAGGCAGTAATATGGAATTAAAATGCTTTGCCAGCGTTGATTTTCCGCAGCCGTTTCCGCCTAAGACAGCAACAAAACTGCCTTCTTCAACAGTCAGATTTAAATCCTCAAATACGGCAACGCCGGGCGTGTTGTCCACGCCCGGATAACTGTATGCCAAATGCTCTACATTGATGGCACTGCTCAATGCACTTCCTCCATTTCAAAAACCTTAAGGTGTCCACCTGCCGGCAGCACCGCAGGGTAGCATCAGCCCGGAAGATGTGACCGGCAAACCCAATTCGCCTGCTGCTGTACTGCCGCCCGCCACGCTGCCAAAGACCACATCCGATGCATAGGCAACGGCAGAGGGCGCCAGACCTGTTGTATAGGAATTGATGATTACGAACAACGGATTATCCGTCAGCAGCTTCGCAGTCTCCAAAAGGAACGGGTAGAAGCTGGTTTCCATTTTCCAAATCTCACCGCTTGGTCCTCTGCCGTAACTGGGAGGGTCCATAATAATACCATCATACCGACGGCCGCGACGGATCTCCCTTTGGATGAACTTGCCACAATCATCTACAATCCAATGGATCGGCCTATCTGCCAGTCCGGAAGAGATTGCGTTTTCCTTTGCCCACGCAACCATTCCCTTAGAAGCGTCCACATGATAGACCTCCGCGCCGCCGGCCGCGGCGGCAAGGGTGGCTCCACCGGAATAGGCAAACAGGTTCAAAACACGCACCGGTCTTCCGGCGTTTGCCACTTTATCCCGAATGAAATCCCAGTTGGCTGCCTGCTCAGGAAACACGCCTGTGTGCTTAAAGTTCATAGGCTTCACATTAAAAGTCAGATAATCCTTATAGCGGATCTGCCAGCGTTCCGGCAGCTTATGCTCCGTCCAGTGGCCGCCGCCTGTGGCGGAACGCACATAGCGCGCGTCATATTTTTTCCACGCCGGATGGGAGCGAGGTGTGTTCCAGATCACCTGCGGGTCCGGACGGACCAGAATATGCTTGCCCCATCGCTCTAAGCGTTCACCGTCAGAGGCATCTAAAATCTCATAATCTTTCCATTCATTGGATATCCAAGTCATGATAATCTCCTCAGATCAATTGGTCCATTGATCAAATATTCCCGTAGAAGGTGTACCATCCTCAGGAGTTACCAAGTCATCCACGGTCGCCTTAGTATGCTTGGTACAGACCTTGTAAGGTGCGGAAACGCCGGCATTGATCCGGTTTTCGAATCCCTTAAAGTTGACATCCTTTCCGTTATTGTCCACCAGATATACATAGTTGTCCTGCAGGAACATCTCGTTGAGTCCTTCTTTTTTTGCCTTCAGGAGCTCTGTAATATCTTTCCGAGTCAGTTTCAGCAGTGACTTCTTGAGGATGCTGACGGAGGAATTTGCCGCAGCACACTTTTTGCAGTATTCTGTGGCGACACCGTCGCCGGAAGCACAGTAATCCAAGGTTACGTGCATTTGGCAGTTGCCGCTGGGACGATCTTCTGAGTATACGGATACGGTTTGGGTCCGGTCACCGCGGATATCACTCTTGCAGGCATCCGTTGCCAACTTGCCAGAATCCAGGCAAACAGTGACCGATGTCATCTTACCGGAATCGTACAACCTAACATTTTTGAGTCCTTTATGCAGCGGCTCCATCACCTTTGTCCACAGGCGAACCGCAGGATTATAGCTCAGATTGATCTTTGCAGGGGTATCAAAGCCGCACCATACAGCGGCAGTATAATAATTGGTATAACCGCAGAACCATCTGTCACGCTTGCTGTCGGTCGTGCCGGTCTTACCGGCTACATAGCCGGAAGCAAAATTCGCAGCGGTACCGGTACCCTTTTGCACTGCATTGGTCAAGCAGTAGTTTGTATAATTCACAGCTTTTTTGCTCAGGATCTCACGGGAATCCTGGGTATTTTCCAATACCACATTACCGTTTCTGTCGTAGATCTTCGTCCATGTCCTGCCTGTACGATACACACCTTTATTGGCAAATGTAGCAAAAGCAGACGCCATCTCACGAACCGTAACGCCACGATACTGTGCGCCAAGGGCCAAAGAAGAAAGCTGCAGATCATCTTCCACCAGCGTGGACAGACCGAATTTTTCCTTGGCAAATTCATAGCCGTAATTCAAGCCGATCTTCTTCAGAGAATTGGCAGCAACCGCGTTGACAGAGTCCTCGATGCCGGAATATATGGTTCTGGTATAAGAATACTTGCGGTTATCATTTTTCGGCCACGCGCCGTCCTCATAGGAGACCGGCAGGTCCTTGATAACCGTGGCAGGTGTCAGTGTGCCCTGCTCAAATCCCGGCGCATAAATAGTCAGCGGTTTAATGGAGGAGCCGGATTGCAGTTTGGAACCGGATGCGCGGTTTAAACCGAAATGCTCCTTGTTCTGGCCGACACCGCCGGCAATTCCCACAATGTCACCTGTAGTATTGTCAATAACAACGATCGCCGACTGCAGCTGCTCTGCATTTTTGACCTTTGGTATATTGCTCAGATCCTTATAGATCTTATCTACTTGCGCCTGGACCGTGGGATCAATGGTTGCGTATATAGAGTAACCGCTGCTGTTGATCAGATCCAGATACCGTTCCCATACGTTCTTGTTCCATTCTGTAACGCCGTCACGCTTTGCCAACGCCTTTGCCACATCCTGAACCACAAGATCCACAAAGTAGGAATAGACTTCCTGGGAAGCGTCGCTGATCTGCTCCGGTACAGCTTCACACTTGGGGCATTTGATAGAATTTCCGGATTTTTTATAGGTTTTCTTCGTCCCCTCGTAACCGCATGATGCGTTGGAGCATTCCACCCAGCGGTCTTCATCTGCAATGGAGCTTTTCAAAACAAGTTCCTGCGCCACAGCCTGGTCATATTCTTCTTGAGTGATATACTCCTGCGCCAGCATCTCGCCTAAAACCAGCAGCTGACGGTGACGGTTTCTCTGTTTGCCGTTCATAATTTCGCCGGCATAACGAAATTCCTTTTCATTGTATGGGTCAAATAAAGACGGATTGTTTGTAATGCTGATCAGGCTGGCGCATTCTGCAATGGTTAAAGACTGCAATTCCTTGCCGAAATATGCCTCTGCAGCGCTTCTGACGCCACGGCTTCCCTGACCGAGATAAATGGAGTTCAGATATTCCTCAATAATGACGCGCTTATCATAATTCTTCTCCACCAGCGTTGCACGAAAAAACTCCTGCACCTTACGCTGGACAGTAACGCTGTCATCCTGGGTGATATTCTTAATCAGCTGCTGGGTGATACTGGAGCCGCCAATGGTCGCCTCACCGAAGAACATATTGGCAAATGCCTTCACGGTTGTAAACCAGTCAACACCCTGGTGCTGATAGAATCGCTTGTCCTCGATAGCGATAGCAGCATTGATAAGTGCCTCGGGAATGTCCTCGTAATCTGCCTTTTTCCAGTCTGTGCTGGCATAGAGCTCCTGCAGCACCTGAATCTGCCCGGCATCATTGACGCAGTAGACAGTAGAAGGTGCGGCCAGCTCATAGCTTTCCAGAACCAGGTTAGCATCGGGTAAAATATCCGTTTCCAAATATTCTCCCAGCACACCGGCAAAGGAAAACGCGCACACCACCGCAATCAGCAGCACAGTTGCCAGCGCGCCGATCAATACCTTAGCGGTGCTGAATACCACCATCCAAATGCGATATGCTAAATGTAAGCACCAATGGGGTGTCCAGCTTTGGTACTGCCGGGCATCCCGATTTTTCTTGTCTTTGGACATATTTCAAATACCTCCATCAAAGCGGTAGGATAACCTTTACGGTAAAACTTTCATCACTTTTGCATACGCACATAGCTATGCACATACCATTATAGCATACCCGATAGAAAAACGAAAGTACTATTTTATTAACAAAGATTAAATTCGTCAAAACGCAACAAAGTTTTATCCCCTGCCAATTATTCCCTGTGCGTCATAGCGATTTCCACTTGATTTCGCCATTGGATTCCAGTACAATAGCCTTACCAACACAACGGAGGTTACCTGCATGGCTGACAATTACGGCTCTGACTTTATGACCATTGTTGACGAGGACGGCACAGAATATGAACTAGAGATTTTGTCCACCATTGAATATAATGGACAGACGTATCTGGCAGTGATCCCTGCCGACGGAGAAGAACACGCTTCTTTCGACGTCAGCATTCTGAAGTCTGTGGAAGAAGACGGCGAACCCATCCTCTGCGCAATTGAAGATGACGCAGAACTGGAGGCTGTTCATGCCTTGATGATGGATTCTCTTTACGAAGAGGATGCAGACTGATTTTAACGGCCTGCCTTGTGCGTAGTGTGCCCTTTTGGACCCACAATTAATATATGGGATGTTAGACTTCCTGCCCGGATTGCAGACCTCCCGCCTGCGCTTTGACGTACGGTGGACGTTGGGAGCAGCTAAGGTCAGGAGCGGCAACCCACCTGCCCTTTCGTGCAGGTCATAATCGGGCACATTACGGCTATGGCGGGTTGCGATGCGGGAAGTTTCGACTTCCCGCATTTGTTATATTTTACGGTAAAACCATTTAATAATGTAAACTTTTCCCTGTTTATGCCTTTTCCGAGATAATAATACTTGAAACTTTTGAAGAAATCGTATATACTTATGAGGTATATGCGTTGAACAGGCGCATCATTCGTTAATGAGAGGAATGTATTACATGAGCGCATCCGATAAGAAAAAACTCCGCAAGGAGCAAACCTCCGCTATTTTAAGCAAGAGACAAAAACAGGAGCAAGCCGAGGCAAAGAAGCTGCGAATCTATACGATTTCATTCGTTAGCATTATGCTCGCCGTAGTGGTGATCGCGCTGGCCGTACTTGGTGTCAGAGCTTTCAATCACAGTGGCATTATGCAAAAAAACACCATTGCTGCTACCATTGGTGACCGGCAGCTGAACTCCGTGGAGCTGGGCTATTACTACACTGACGCTGTGAACAACTATTATAATGAATGGTATCAGCAGTACAACACCTATACCGACAGCTATCTGCAAGCAGTCGGTCTTGATGCCACCAAGCCTCTGGACGAGCAGGTCTTTGATGAAAATACCGGCAAAACCTGGGATGAGTACTTTGTTGAGCTTGCCGTTAACAATGCAAAGAGCGATTATGCTTTGTATGATCTGGCGCAGGCAGAGAATTTTACCCTTCCCGAAGACGAGCAAACTTCCCTGGATACGTCACTGACCAATTTGCAGACTTACGCATCTTTGTACGGCTACAGCGGCGCAGATCAGTACCTGCGCGCAATTTACGGCTACGGCGCTGAGCTGGACAGCTACAAGGCATACAGCGAGCGCTCCGCAATTGCACAGGCTTTTGAAGCTGCGCACCTGGACTCCCTCACTTATGAGGATGCTGATATCCGGGAATACGAGAAAGATAAAGCTGCCAATTACAACTCTTACACCTACTCCTCTGCTTATCTGAGCTACACGGATTTCCGTGTTGGCGGCACCGAGGACGAGAACGGCAACAAGACTTACTCCGATGAAGAAAACGAGGCTGCCCGTGCAGCACTGAAGGCGGCAGCGGAAAAGCTGGCAACCGCCACAACTCTGGATGAGCTGAAAGCCATGATCGACACCATTGAGGTCAACGAAGAAAGTCAGCTTGCCGTCAACGATTCCGAGAATGCTCTGCATACCTCCCTGAACGCTGCCCTGTCCGACTGGCTGGCTGCCGAGGAGCGCAAGGAAGGCGACATTGCCGCCATTGCCAACACCTCCACCACCAAGGACGATGACGGCAACGAAACAACCGTGGTGAACGGCTACTATGTGGCATACTTCACAAGCAAGAACGACAACTCCAAGCCCATGTCCAACGTGCGTCACCTGCTGGTGAAGTTTGAGGGCGGCACCGAGAACGAAGAAACGGGCGAAACCGAATACACGGATGCGGAAAAGGCAGCTGCCAAGGAAAAGGCCGACGACTATTTAAAGCTCTGGCAGGAAGGCGAAGCCACTGAGGAAAGCTTCATTGCGCTTGTCAAGGAGCACAGCGATGATACTTCCGCCGAGGAAGGCGGTCTGTTTGAGGACATTCACCAGGATTCTGAATATGTTAAGAACTTCCTGAGCTGGTCTATTGATCCGGCCCGCGAGCCTGGTAATACCGCAGTGATCGAGACTGAGTACGGTTATCACGTAATGTACTACGTAGGCGACGACGAATTGACTTATCGTGACTACATGATCACAAACGAGATGCGTTCTGCTGACCAGGACACATGGTATCAGGGCATTCTGGAGCCTATCGCCACAGCTGTGTTGGATACCTCTAAAATGCATTTGGACATTGTCCTTTCCGCCGGTTAATTACTAAGTCCCCTGCCGATGGCAGGGGACTTTACCTATACAGCCGCAAACATACGCTGTCATGGTACAGGCGGAGCAGGTTGCTGCCTGGCATCCGCTGCATAAAACACAACTCCCTGCGGAAAAATCTCCACAGGGGGTGTTTATTTTGTTGAGCAAGAAACCCGTGGTGTCCATGGCCATTTGCGGTGTTTGCGCCGGCGCGGTAAACGGACTGTTCGGTGCAGGAGGCGGAATGGTTCTTGTACCACTGCTTACCTGGTTGACCCAACTGCCTGACGACGAAGTTTTCCCGGCCTCTGTGTCAATCATTCTTCCCATTTGCCTCGTCTCCCTTACACTCACCATGCGGCCGGATACTGTGCCGTGGGACATGGCAATCCCATATCTGTTGGGCAGCTCCGCAGGCGGTGTGATTGCAGGTCTGGTGGCTAAAAAGATACCGACGCTCTGGCTGCACAGACTTTTGGGTATCTTAATTTTGTGGGGCGGGGTGCGATATTTATGCTGACCAGTTTACCTGTTATGCTGATCGTCGGTTGCTTGCTGGGCTTTCTTGCAGGTCTGGGTGTGGGCGGCGGCAGTTTGCTGATTATTTGGCTGACCTTGATTATCGACCTGGAGCATAGCACCGCCAGAGTAATCAATCTTTTGTTTTTTATTCCGACTGCTATCATGGCCTCCTTCTTTCGTTGGAGGCAAGGCAAATTGGATATCAAAACTGTTCTGCCTGCTATTTTAGGCGGCTGCGTCAGCGCCGCAGGTTTTTCGCTGTTAAGCAAACAACTGGATGTAAGTGTGCTGAAGAAGCTCTTTGGCGTTCTGCTGCTTCTAACCGGATTGAAAGAGCTTCTTTACAAACCAAACAAAACGCGGTCCTAGGGTGTTATCCCTAAGACCGCTTTTTGCTGTATTTATCTCTTTCGAAACGCCAGATAACCCTCCAGAATCAAGGAGGCCGCAACGGCATCCACAGTGTTCTTTCTTTTCTTTCCGTGGTAATTATGCTCAGACAAAATATTGTGCGCCTCTACTGTTGTTCTGCGTTCATCCCACAGATGCACAGGCAATCCGGATGCCGCCTCCAGCCGAGAAGCAAACTGTCTGCACAGCTCGGCTCTGGCCCCTTCTGTTCCATCCATATTCTTCGGCAGGCCCATGACGATTTCCGTTACATCGTTTTGCTTAATCATCTGCACAATTTGTTCGATGGTTTTTTCAGAGTTTCTGCTGTGGATCACAGTTGTCGTACCTGTAATCGAGCACAGTAAATCTGACATAGCGATCCCCGTTCTGGCATCTCCGTAGTCCACACCCATGATCCGCATGCTTATGATTCCTCCCCCATTTATTTTTGTTTCCCCATTATAACCCAGAAAAGGAAAAAAATAAAGAAAAAAATTGTTGACGAAACCAATTCCTTATGCTAGAATGGTTCTACCTGTGAAAACGGGCTATTTTTGTGTGCCCATTTTCAGCCTCGGAGTGGCAATTGTAGTTGGCCACTTCCTAAATTTTTACTAGCCGGGGTGATACAGGGAGGCAATTTTTAAGGAGGTGCCGTTATGCGCGTTAAAGTCACTTTGAGATGCTCCGAGTGCAAGCAAAGAAACTACAACACCATGAAAAACAAGAAAAATGATCCCGACCGTCTCGAAATGAAGAAGTACTGCAGATTCTGCAGAAAGCACACCACTCACAACGAGACGAAGTAAGGAGGATCGCAAAAGATGGCAGATGCTAACAAGAAAAACTTGTTCGTAAGAACTTGGGGCGCCATCTGCAGATACTTCCGTGAGCTCCGCAGTGAGCTGAAGAAGGTCGTGTGGTCTACCCCTCAGCAAGTTTTGAAGAACACTCTCATCGTACTGGCTTGCGTTCTCGTAGTCGGCGTGTTCATTTGGCTGTTCGACTTTGTCGCCCGCGTCGGTATTGACGGCTTGATCAATCTCTGTAAGAATTAAGAGGTGACAAATCATGGCTGAAGCTGCAAAATGGTATGTTGTGCATACCTATTCCGCTTACGAAAACACCGTTAAGGCCACCATTGAAAAGACGGTGCAAAGCCGGGGTCTGCAGGATCAGATCCTGATGGTCACAATCCCTATGGAGACCGTTACGGAAATCACGGAATCCGGCGTAAGCAAAACCTATGACCGCAAGCTGTATCCCGGTTACGTATTTGTAAAAATGGTGTACAGCGATCACACCTGGCATGCCATCAGAAGCGTGCGCGGTGTATCCGGTTTTGTAGGCTCTACAGGTAGTGATCCCATTCCTCTTACTGAAGAAGAGGTCTATGCAATGGGTGTTGAGAAACGTGAAATAGTTGTCAACTATGAAGTTGGCGATTCTGTTCGGATCCTTGACGGTCCGTTCAGTTCCTTCACCGGCATTGTGGAAGCTATTGAGCTTGACAAAAACAGCGTCAGCGTGGTGGTAACCATGTTCGGACGCGAGACTTCCGTCGAGTTTGAACTTGATCAGGTGGAAGTCGTAACCCCATAAACGCATCAACCGGTTATCCGGTCGAAACGGTGGGAGGGGCTTAAGCCCCGCAAAAAATGCGCAAAGCGCATACTACCACATTTTATTCAGGAGGTGCTTATCATGGCACAGAAAGTCACTGGCATTATCAAACTTCAAATTAACGCCGCTAAGGCAACCGCTTCCCCCCCTGTCGGTCCTGCTCTGGGTCAGCACGGTGTTAACATCGCTGCTTTCATCAAGGAATTTAATGACCGCACCAAGAACATGGAGGGATATAAGATCCCCGTTGTGATCACCGTTTACGCTGACCGCAGCTTTACCTTTATTACAAAGACCCCTCCGACCCCTCTGCTGGTTATGAAGGCGATCGGTCTGGACAAGGGTTCCGGCGTTCCCAACAAGACCAAGGTTGGTCAGATCACCCGCGCTCAGATCACTGAGATCGCTAAGACCAAGATGCCCGATCTGAATGTCAATTCTCTCGAGGCTGCTGAGCGTCAGGTCGCCGGCACTTGCCGCAGCATGGGCGTTGTCGTCGTAGACTAATTCAATTTTTCTGTCCGGGTATATCCCGGAAATGTGGGAGGATTTTTCCGCATCACCACTATATAGGAGGATATAACAAGTGTTTAGAGGTAAAAAATACAAGGAGAGCGCCAAGCTGATTGATCGCTCTGTTCAATATGATCCCGCTGAGGCCCTGGAGCTGGTTGTGAAGGGTGCTTCCGCTAAGTTCGACGAGACTGTCGAGCTGCACATCAAGTTGGGTGTTGACTCCCGTCACGCTGACCAGCAGGTCCGCGGCGCTGTTGTTCTGCCCAACGGCACCGGCAAGACTGCCCGCGTTCTGGTTTTTGCCAAGGACGCAAAGATCGAAGAAGCACAGGCTGCAGGCGCTGACTACGTTGGCGGCATGGAGCTGGTTGAGAAGATCACCAAGGAAAACTGGTTTGAGTTTGACGTGGTTGTTGCTTCCCCCGACATGATGGGTCTGGTTGGCCGTCTGGGTAAGGTTCTGGGCCCCAAGGGCCTGATGCCCTCCCCCAAGGCTGGCACCGTCACCCCCAATGTTGGCGCTGCTGTTCAGGAAATTAAGGCCGGTAAGGTTGAGTACCGTCTGGACAAGACCAACATCATCCACTGCCCCATTGGCAAAGTTTCCTTCGGCACCGAAAAGTTGAGCGAGAACATGGATACGCTGATGAACGCTGTTGTGAAGGCAAAGCCTGCTGCAGCCAAGGGTCAGTATATCCGTTCCTGCACCGTGGTTTCCACCATGGGCCCCGGCGTGAAGGTCAATACCACCAAGTACGCCTAATAATTGGTATAAAAATGCTCCGGATCACTCCGGAGCATTTTTTATGTTTAATGGACCTCTCGGTCAGCTGCAACGCTATACAATATCTGTGTAAATGTGTTTGTATTGTTTTATTTTAACCACTGCTGCAGCTTTTTCCACCACGTGCCGTTTACTTCTTGTTCCCATTCCAGATCACCGGTGCCATATTGTCCCGGTATGCGCCCGCATGAATAGCTCAATTTGACCCAACCCTTGGAAACTTCATTTTCTTTCACTTCCGCAGAAGAAAAGGACAGATAATAACTGGGCACAAAACGGTAGTTTCGTTCCCTATCTGATTTCATATTCTCCCAAAGAGTAGAATTCTCAAGGCGATCCAGATACTGCTCCACGTGGTTCCCGGATATTTCAGACATATCCCAGTGGTCACCGGCGATACTGGTTCCGCTATAGCGTCTGCTAAAATCCAATTCCTCATATACCGCTTCTACAGTAATATCCCGCAGGCGATCCGGATCCAGGTTTTGATTGTCCGCTCGAGGCCACTGATATCCTCTACCCAGCTTTTCGTACAGATGGTGAGCAAGTTTTACCGTATCTTCCGCAAAGACCGGATCGTCCGCAGACGCATATTCAGCGAAATAGTAAAAGCTGTTCAGAACCCACACCATATCTTCATTTAATGGTGTAAATCCAAGCTGCAATTGAAAATGGATGCCCTGGTATTCCACAGTTCCCACCGGAGCTGTATAGATGCCTCTTGTGATTTCTTCCCCCATTTGCTTAACAGTGAAGCCTAATTTTTTGCACACAACATCCATCGGCTCACCCAGTAATTGTGTCAATTCCTTATGGCAAGGCGGGTGGGTATCGTCCACTGGGTCTGTCAACAGGCAGGCACCGGAGAAAATCACCGCAACCATTGCAATTACCGTGATCCACACAACAGGCCGCTTGTAGTTCAGTACATTCATGATCCGCTTACGGACACTGACTTCTCCAAAGGCAACGGGGCATCCTGCCACAGATTTACGATGTTTTTCACTTTTGAGCAAAGCCGTTGAATAGTCTGCCCTGCCCTTCTCATCCAGATCGCAGATTACAGCCTCATCACACGCGCCCTCAATATCCCGGCACAGCAAACTATAGGCGATCCATACCAAGGGATTGTACCAATGCATTGCAAGACAAACAAAGGCAATCAGCTTAAACCAGTTATCTCCCCTGCGAATATGGGCCTTTTCATGGGCAATCACTACATCTCTGGCTTCCACATCCATGTGTGCAGGCAGATAGATTCTTGGACGGAAAAAGCCCAGCAGGAACGGTGAATTGATGCGCTCTGATTCAAATATCCCATGTTCCAAGCAAACCGCTTCACGCAGTCGCAAACGTAAACGGATATAAGTTACCACCGTATACAACAGCATCACCAAGCAACCCACTGCCCACAGAATCGCGCCAATATATACATAGTCTACGACCAAATCCTGCGGTGTAAGCTTCTGCTGGGGAACGAAGTTGGGTAGCTCGCTTACCATCGCATTCTCTGATTCAAAGGACGGATAATAACCAAAAGCTGTTTCCTCATTCAGTATGCTCGTATCCGCAACGGATAGATTTGGCATTTCCGGACGCAGGCTGAAAGGCACCTCGATCTGTACCGGAACCAAAAGTCGCAAGAACACCAAACCCCATAGCGCGCATATAATCGCTTTCGGCGCTTTCTTCAGGAGAAATCGCAGCAAAATAACTGCCAAAATCACAATGCTGCATGACAATGTTACATTAAAAAAGCCAGTAAATAATTCTTTCATACTGTTACCTCCGATGTCTGTCGATCAACTCCTGCAGCTGGGTAATTTCCTCATCGGTCAGCATTTTACTACGGGAGAATGCGGCTATAAACGACGGAACTGAGCCTTCAAAGGTTCTTTCCACCAACTGCTCCAATTCGGATTCCTGCACCTGCTCTTTGGAAACAAGTGAAGAAACTACAGCATTTTCGTTTCTAAGGACACCACGCTCTGCCAGTCTGCGGATCACAGTATATGTGGTCGGCTTGGACCAACCTAACTGATCTTTGCATAAACTGACTAATTTTGTGCTGTTGACAGGTTCATGCTCCCACAAAATCAAGCAAAACCGATACTCACTTTCAAATATCTTAGGAATTTCCATGGTTCACACCTCCTGAGTGGTTTAATGGTTTAGACCTCGCCGTTAGTTTAACATGTTAGACCTTTCTTGTCAAGAAAAATATGCAGCGATGCTTGACGGTACTGCAAAGAGGTGGTATGATTGTTAAAAAACATAAGGAGATTGTATATGTATTCTACTGCGCGCAGGCTTGGTGTCATTAGCTTTCTTCTGGCGCTGGTCAATATTTTTGGTTTTATTATGGCAGCTTTGTACTTTGCGGACCTGGAAGTTGCGTTCCATTGGCTTTTTGCCTGGGTTTTATACCTGCTCACAGCATGCCTTACCAGCTTACTTTTAACCATCGCTATACGCAACTTGGTGGAAGATTCCGAGCTGGAGGCCAACGATAATGCTCTGCAAGTGAAAATGCTGAGAGATCGCATTGAAGAACTGGAAAAGAAACTTAAATAATTTAATTTTTTTCCAAAAATCCCTTGACATTTGGCAGCTTTGGTGATATCATGTCAAAGTTGCCAAAGACAGCAGGTTGGGTAACCAGTAAATCCTGCCGAGGTGCGCTGATAGTGATATTATGCGTGTCTTCCTGTCTTTTGGCAGGAAGACATTTTTTTCGGAGGTGAAACACACATGCCCAACGCAAAGGTTCTTGAGAGCAAAAAGGCTGTTGTGGAAGCTCTGTCCTGCAAGATCAAGGAAGCCACTTCCCTTGTTTTTGTTGACTACAAGGGCATCAACGTTGATCAGGACACCGCGCTGCGTCAGCAGTTCCGTGAGGCTGGTGTTGACTACACTGTCGTTAAAAATACTCTGACCCGTTTCGCAGCTAAGGAAAACGGCTACGACTTCGACGAGGTTCTTAACGGCACTACCGCAATGGCCAGCACCACCGGCGATCCTATTGCTCCTGCTCGTATCGTATGCGAGTTTGCCAAGAAGAACAAGCTCCCCCTCGCCATTAAGGGCGGCATTGTAGAAGGCAGCGTCCTGTCTGCTGCACAGCTCAATGGCTTTGGCGAGCTGCCCAGCAAGAATGCACTGGTTGCATCTGTTCTGGGTACATTCCTGGCACCTATTTCCAGCTTGGCGTTCGTTCTGGACCAGATTCGGATCAACGTCGAAAACGGCGCAGCTATGCCTGCTGCCGCTGAGGAAGCTCCCGCCGCTGAGACTGAGGCTCCTGCCGCTGAGGCTGAGGCTCCTGCTGCCGAGGAAGCACCTGCTGCTGAATCTGCAGAATAATCCATTCACAAACAAACACACATTAAACATTTTTATTTAGGAGGAATTTACAATGGCTAGTGAAAAAGTCACTGCTCTCGTTGAGGAAGTAAAGGGTCTGACCGTTCTGGAGCTGTCCGAGCTGGTTCACACTCTGGAGGAAGTTTTCGGCGTTTCCGCCGCTGCTGCCGCTGTTGCAGCTCCCGCTGCTGGCGGCGCTGCTGAGGCTGCTGAGGAGAAGACTGAGTTTGACGTCATCCTGAAGAATGCAGGCGCTTCCAAGCTGAATGTTATCAAGGTCGTTCGCGCTGTTACCGGTCTGGGTCTGAAGGACGCTAAGGATCTGGTCGACAACTGCCCCAAGACCCTGAAGGAAGCTGTTTCCAAGGAAGATGCCGAGAAGATGATTGCCGAGCTGAAGGAAGCTGGCGCAGAGGCAGAGATGAAGTAATTTTACTTCACTTAGACACAGAAATCAGCCGCCGGCAATGGCGGCTGTTTCTTTTTTCGAGGTGTTTATGGAAGCTGTTATTTCTTTTTTTAATTCCATTGGTGTTGATTTTGACACCTTCTGGAAAGCAGCGTTGGTGCTGTTGCTTGGGACATTTCTGCTGAGCATATTTGGTCGTTTCGTTTTTGGTAAGCGCTCTGCCCTGAATAATGCTGCATCCTCTGCTTTCGGCATACTGTTCATCTATGGAATTTCCGTGATTCTTCGGAGCGCCGGAACGCAGTTTGCCCAACTGGTCACTCCTCTGCCCTTTGTTTCCATTTCCGCAGAGAAGATGACGCTGTTCAATTTTATGGATGCCCACTACACCCTGATCTGCTCTGAAGTGTTAAGCATGGTCATACTGTCGTTTCTTATGAATCTTGCAGACGGTTGGTTGCCCAGAGGTAAAAACATTATCAGCTGGCTCTTCTTCCGCTGCCTGACGGTGGTGATCGCATACATGCTGCATTTGATCGTGGTGGGATTGTTAGCTGCTTACCTGCCGGAAGGGATCGCAACCTACGCCCCGGTCATTCTTTTGGGATTGTTGGCTATCCTTTTGCTCACAGGAGCACTGAAAATTCTGGTTGGCGCATTGCTGACGACTGTCAATCCCATCATCGGCGGTCTTTACACATTCTTCTTCGCCACTGTAATTGGCAAGCAAGTTACAAAGGCAGTTCTGACAACCGCTATTCTCAGCGCGTTGGTGATAGGCCTTCGCTACCTTGGCGTCGGTGTGATTTCCGTCGCCGACGCGGCCGTTGCAGCCTATATCCCCATTGTGATCATACTGGTCATACTGTGGTATATCGTCTGCCGGATATTCTAAGTCAAAATGCCCAGCTGCAATGCAGCTGGGCATTTTCGTTATTGCGCTTTTTCGATTGCGTCGATCACACCGTCAACACCATCGGTATTCACAGTCTCCATTTTGCCGCTGTCATAGCTTTTGGCCACCGTGGGGTCAATGGGCAATCTTGCCAGAACAGGCAGATTGAAGGTATCTGCCACTTCGTCCAAACGGCTTTCGCCAAACACGTGGATCCGCTTGCCGCAATCCGGGCATTCCAGATAGCTGTAATTTTCCACAAAACCCAAAACAGGCACGTGCATCATATTCGCCATTTTTACAGCCTTGGACACGATCATGGAAACAAGATCCTGGGGACTGGTTACGATGACAATGCCATCCACAGGCAGACTCTGAAATACAGTTAAAGGCACATCTCCTGTTCCGGGAGGCATATCCACAAACATGTAGTCCACATCTTCCCAGATCACATCTGTCCAAAACTGTTTGACTGCGCCAGCAATCACAGGTCCGCGCCATACCACAGGATCGGTGCTGTTATCCAACAGCAAATTGATGGACATGACCTGAATACCGGAAGCAGTTACAGCAGGGTACAACCCTTCCTCGGTAGCGCCTTGACACTCATTTACACCAAATGCCGTGGGTGCAGAAGGACCGGTGATATCCGCATCCAGCACCGCAGTACGCTTACCCCGGCGGCGCATGGCGACTGCCAGCATTGCAGTAACTGTGGATTTTCCCACACCGCCCTTGCCGGAGACTACAGCGATCACCTTTTTCACTTTAGCCTTTGGATTCAGATTTGCCAACAGGCTCTCTTGCTTGCGGTCTGCGCAGTCACTTCCGCAGGCAGAACAATTGCCGTTACAAGAACTCATTTTCATTTCTCCTTCTCATTGATACCAGTATTATAGACTTAGGTCACACACCTGTCAACGGGTCAGCTTAACAGACTCTGCGCCTGCTCCCACTGTTCCATCAGCTCCATCAGCGCCGCCTCTGCCTGCTCCTTCTCGCCCAGCAGCCGGGTCAGCTCCTGATAATCCGCAGCAGCGGCTTCGATGGCTGCATCCATTGCGGCAATTTCATCTTCCTGCTTTTGGATATCCCGCTCCAATCGACGCACACTCTTTTCCAGATCCTTTGTGCCGCCTTTCGGTTTCTCCTTTTTAGGCTTCGACGGAGCAGCCATCGTGGGCGCGGAGGATGCTTCCATCTCGGTAATGGCCCGGTATTTGCTATAGCAGCACTTAAAATCACGGATTTTCCCATCCTCCAGAAGCCAGATACGCTCCGCAAACTTCTCAATAAAATACCGATCGTGAGAAACAAACAGCAGCACACCATCAAACTCCTCGATGGCCGCCTCGATCCACTCTCTGGATGCGATATCCAGATGGTTTGTCGGCTCGTCCAGGACAAGCATGTTGATCTTTTCATCCATCAGCATACACAGCCGAAGGCGGGATTGCTCTCCACCGGATAAATTACCCACGTTTTTAAAGACATCCTCACCCTGAAACAAAAATGCGCCCAGGCGATCTCTGGCAGTCTGGGGAGAGCAATTCTTCTCGTATAGCATGGTGTCATACAGGCTGCGCTCAGGGTGGTCAAAATGAATGATCTGAGGCAAATATCCCCATTTGACCGTAGGGCCAAACCGGATTTTTCCCTGACAGTCTTCCTCTGCCAGCAGACACTTGATAAAAGTAGATTTTCCTGTGCCGTTATCACCCAAAAGGGCAATTCGCTCTCCGCCTTCCACATTCAGCTCCACGTCGGAGAACAGAACACGCTCACCGTAGGCTTTGGAAACCTGCTTCATGCTAAATGCCATATCTCCGGAAAAAGCCTTTTCCCCAAAAGTAGCCTTCATGGTCTTTTCAGTCTTTGGCTTTTCCGTCTTCTTTATTCGTTCCATCCGGTGCTGGATGGACATGGCCCGACGATACAAGGTCCGATTGTTAATGCCCCAACCCTTCATTCGCTCCACTGTATATCCCAGCTGTTTCAGCTTTGCCTGTTCCTGCTCGTACTGCTTCAGCTGCAGGTTGAAGCGCGTCTGCTTTTCATCTATATAGAATGAATAATTGCCGGAATAAAATTCTGCGTGGCCGTCCACGATCTCAATCACGCGGTCAGCCACCCGGTCCAGAAAATACCGGTCGTGGGAAATGATCAGTACAGTGCCTTTAAAGCTGTTAATATACCCCTCCAGCCATTCCACACTGCGCAGATCCAAATGATTGGTGGGCTCATCCAACAAAAGGATTTCCGTTTTTTCCAAAAGCAACCTTGCTAAGTTTACTCTGGTTTTTTCTCCGCCGGAAAGGCTATCAAAAATCTGATCTCGCTGTGCGGCGGTAATGGCAAGACCGTTGCATACCTTGTCCACTTCCACATCCATATCATAGCCGCCACCGGACTGAAAACGGTTCGTCAGATCATCATACTGGCGCAACTGTTCCGCATTTGCGCCGGCAAGCATCTGCTTCTCCAGTGCTTCCATCTTCCCTTTCAGATTCATCAGGGGCAGATAAGCGGAGCGCAGCACCTGTTCCACCGTGTAGCCGGACGGGAAATGCGGGATTTGAGAAATGAGTCCCAGCCGCTTTTGAGGATTAACGAACACCTGACCGTCATCATAATCCATCTGGCCGGTGAGGATATTGAAAAGGGTGGTCTTTCCGCAGCCGTTTCTGCCGAGGATCGCCACACACTCGCCCTCATGCACCTCAAAGCTGATTCCGTCCAGTAGATTCTCTCCGATTACGAAGAACTTTGTTAAATTTTTAACGGAAATATCAATCATAGCCGTTCTCCGAAATCGTTATAATGTGTCAACCAGCCTGTAAAGCTCTTCTTTCGTATATAAAAGGTTCAGCGCCTGCAGCATGGCATTGGCGCTCATGTGAGCAGGCAGCTGCAGATGCTTTAGCAGTGCCAAGCGTTTCTCCCTGCTGCCCGGATTGCCGGACAGGCCCAAATCAAACAGTTCTGTTTTCGTCAGCTGCGGTTCCTTTTCAGGTGCCGCTTCCCCTTCCACGGTTGCGCCGGCACGCTGCAGGCAAGCAAGAATTATCTCCGGGGTCATAGCCTCAACACCCAGCTTTCCCTCTTTTCCGGGAACTGTTTTTCTGCGTTCTTTTCCATATATATCAGGAATATAAGCATGCTTCAGCTGATCGGCAGGTATCGCACTTTTAAGATAATTGCGAATCACAAACCCTGCACCGTCGGAATCCGTAAACACGATCAAGCCGCGTTTTTTTGCCACACAGCGCAAAAATGCCAGCAACTCGTCGTCCTTCATTACCGAAAAACCGTTCGTCTGAAGAATGGGCGCATCTACCACCTGAGAAAGGGTGTTTTTATCGTACCTGCCCTCCACCACAATGGCTTCCCGAATTTTAATCATTACAGGCCTCCTGCGCCAATTGCAGCAGCAACAGCTCCACAAGGCGCTCAGGCGCGTCATGGGAGGTTTTGATGCGGTTGTCCGTCTCGATAATCAACTCTGCCGCTTTAGCGCAGAAAGTTGCAGAGAAGCCTTTTGCCGCACCCATGATCTTTCTGGCAGCGTAATCCCGAACCTTGGGATACATGCGGGTAAGCTCCGATGCACTCTTGCCGTTATCCAGCAGGATCCGTGCCGCACTGATATGGCGGAAGTGACTGCCGATTGCTCCCAAAATCGCCAACGGCTGCTGCTGCATCTTCAAAAGCTTTTGCAGCGTGGAAAGCGCTTCGCCGTACTTCCCCTCGCTTAGCATATCGGTCATGCGGAAAACCTCTGCATCCAGCACCGGCTCTGTCACCGCATCAATATCGCTTTTCACAATAGTATCAGCACCGGAATAAGCGCAGATCTTTGCAATCTCTCCGGCAAGGGCTGTCATCGTACCGCCGGTAAGTTCGATCAGGTAGCTGCAAAGCTCAGGCGCAATCCGTTTCTTTTCCGCAGCAAAATGCCGTGTGATCCAGGAAATCAGATCCCTCTGATTCTGCTTTGGAAATTCGATCACTTCTGCGCAGCTGTTGATCACATCATATAATTTCTTAAAACGCTTATCCGGCTTCCACGTTACCGTTTCATATGTCATTACCACAGTACAGTACCCCGGAATATCTGCAAGCAGCTCGCATAATTTCGCCCTGTCGCCCTCCGGCAGCTTAAACAGATCAATATCGTCCACCCAGATAAAGGTATTTTCTGCCATCATGGGAAGGCTCTGCACCGCTTCTTCAAGGGCTTGCATCTGGAAGATTTCTTTCGTTAGCTTATGGTAGTTAAAGGATTCCGTCAGCGGATCTACCAAAAGCTTTTGCAATTGTCCCAGATAGTAATGAAGCAAGAAAGTCTCTTCCCCGTGAAATACATACAGGCGTTTTGGTTTTCCGTTTTTGATATCGGCCCTTAGCTGCTGCAATACCTCTGCAGATTTTTCACGATCATCCAATATGCTCACCCCTTATAAATCACATTTCCATCCAAATCTGTGCGCCAGACTTTGCACCCAAACAGTGCCAGCCGACGCAACACATCCTCTGACGGATGTCCGTAAAAATTGTCGGCTCCCACGCTGATAACAGCCGCCTTTGGTTTTGTGGCTGTCAGCAATTCCAAACCGGTGGAATCCTGTGCCCCGTGATGCCCCACTACCAGCAACTCCAGTTCCGGCAGCGAAGTATCCGCAAGAAGAGCCTTTTCTCCCACCGTACTGCGGTCACCTGTTATCAGTATATCACAGTTTCCCACTTGAAACAAGATACATAGCGATCTTTCATTATCATCAGACGAATGGATGCCGGGTAATATGGTAATCTTCATTTCCTCTGTGTCCAATACGGTCTTGTCCCGGACACATTGGATGTTGCTATGGATCTTTTCCAATGCGCTGCGCACCTGCGAGCTGTCTTCCACATCCGGAAGGTAAAGCGTGTCGGCCCGGATTCCTGTTAATAACAGCGGCAATCCGCCTGCGTGATCTCGGTCGTAATGGGTCAGAATAATACCGTCCAGTCCTGTAATCGCCCGACTGAGCAAATGGTGACTCACCGTCTCGGCAGCCATACGGTCGGAATCGCCGCCACAATCCACCATGTAACGTCTGCCGGCACACTCCACCAGAATTGCCTGACCCTCTCCCACATCAAAAACCGTAACACGGTAATTATCTGCCATGGGTTCCACGCACGTCAAGGTAACCGAAAGCACCAAACCCAAGGCAATGCTAATGCATAACAGCCGCGGGTGCTTCCGCTTGCTCAACAAAAAGATCCCCAGAAGCAAATATCCCATTACCAGCCAAAGGACAATATAGATGCTGCAAGTATATACAGCAGCAAACGGAATCTGTGAGATCAGTTTAGCCGTCAGGCACACATAGCGTATCGGCCAGGAGATCACCCAGGCGATCAGCTTTGCCAACGGCAGGTAAAACACTCCGGCTACGCAAACCAAAGCCACAGCGCAGAACACATAAGAAATTACCCAAAGTGTCAAAAGATTTGTCAGCACACCCACAATACTCACCGCGCCAAAATACACAGCACTCAAAGGGGCCGTGGTGATCATCGTACTTAGAGAAATAGCCACAGAGCCGCTGAACCAGCGAAGCAGCTTTGCCTTTAATGATTTTCCTTTTGGCTGCTTCCATAGGCACAGAATAAACCGATTAATCTTTTCATAGAAAAGGAAAATGCCGATCAGACAGCCGCAGGACATTTGAAAGCTGACCGAAACTACCGTCATAGGATTCACCGCCAGCATAACAAGCACCGCAAAAGAAAGGGCGGTGGGTGGGTCATATTCCTTATTGAGCAGCAGGGCAAGCAGTACCAGGGCCTGCATGATACACGCCCGTACTACAGACGGTGTAAACCCCACAACTGCCGCAAATAAAAACAGAACCGGTATGCCGATCATAGCGGATAAATACCGCTTTTTGGCCGTAAAAAGATATATTACGCACATCAATATGGACACGTGCAAGCCGGATACAGCAATTACGTGTCGGATTCCGCTGATTTTGAAATCTGTATCCGTTTTATAGTCTAATAGACTGCTGTCCCCTATCAGAAGCGCATTTGCAAAGCCAAGGGTGTCTGCCGGAAATGCCTGGGTAAGCAGCCTGGTAATTTGTCTGCGCAAATTTGCCCCGAAATATTGATCGGTGTTCTCTTCAGGTGAAACCCTGCGTACCTCTTCATCCCCATAAGCAAGCAAGAAAACACCTTCCCCCTGGTGGTATGTTCCCCCTTGTTTTGAATCGTATGTGGTAAGCCGCAGACGGAAGTCGCCTTCCAGACGGTCACCGGGTTCCAGTGCGGTATCCTGCGGATAATAAAGTCGCACCTTAAAGCGCTTATCTGCCAGCTCTATATACCCGTCTGCCGCTACGCCGTAGCTGGTTTCATAGCTGTAATCACATATAGTAGCAGTAGTGCAAACGGTCTGTGCGTCGTAATCTGCGGCAGTATTCAAATATACATGCCTATAGCCTGCTGTCCAGAACATGCCTACAGCGATCCCCAACAGGATCACTGCAGTTACTTTTACGGTTTTCTTTTTTATCAACAGCAGCAATACTGCCGCCAACAAAGACAATATCCCCAGCCATATGCCTATGCCCAGGTAAATACTGATAGCGCAAGCTGCCGTGAATCCAATTGTAAACCACATCAGGCTCCGCATTGTTTCTCCTCCAAAAAAGGACGCTGCAACAAAGCAGCGTCCTTTATGAAATTGTTATTGAAGCTTGGAAGCAACGTAATCGTCTACCTGTGCCAACGCATCGTCAATTTTGTTTGAATCCTTACCGCCGCCCATGGCAGAGTCGGGCTTTCCGCCGCCGGAACCGCCACAAATACCGCAAACCAGTTTCACCAGCTCACCGGCTTTCAAGCCTTTTGCCACTGCGTCCTTGCCGCAGACAGCCAGGAATGTAATCTTTCCGTCGCAAACAGAGGACAGAACTGCAACGACGTCCGCTGCTTTGTCCCGCAGTGTGTCTCCCATCTGGCGCAGCTTACCTGCATCGGCATCGGGAACATTCGCCGTGATCACATGCAAGCCGCCAACATTTCTGGCGCCGAACAGGAAACGGTCGGCCTCCGAGGCAGTTTCCCTGGCTTTGATGGATTCGATGGCTTTCTTTAAGTTCTTGATCTCCTCCACCTGATTTTCCAGCTTGCTTGCCAGCTCCGCAGGCTTTGTTTTCAGAATTGCGCAAGCATCATAGATCCGCTGCCGGGCAAGCTCCATCTCAGCGAGACAGGCCTTGCCGGTGATTGCCTCGATACGACGCACACCGGAAGCCACCGAGCCTTCACTTTCAATCCGGAAAGGACCCACCTTTGCGGTGTTGTCCAGATGGGTTCCGCCGCAAAGCTCGACAGAAAAACCTCCCATATTGACCACGCGCACCATATCTGCGTATTTTTCGCTAAACAGCGCCATTGCGCCCATTTCCTTTGCTTCCTCTATGGGCATCTCACGCACATCAATTCCGTAACCCTCAAGGATCGCAGCCTGCACAATGGTATCAATTTTTGCCAGCTCCTCCGGGGTTACTGCTGAATAGTGACTGAAGTCAAATCGCAGCCGGTCAGGCTCTACAAAAGAACCTGCCTGATGGACATGATCGCCCAACACCGTGATCAATGCCTTTTGCAGCAAATGGGTCGCACTGTGGGCGCGCATGATCGCCTTGCGGCGCTCTACATCAATGGCCGCACACACGATATCGTCTGTCTTAATAGTGCCGCTGCGCAAGAAACCGTTATGCAGATATCTGCCGCCCTTATCCTTCTGGACATCTGTAACCTCAAAGCGGTTGTCCCCTGCCAGAAGCACACCGTGGTCAGCCACCTGCCCGCCCATTTCCGCATAGAAGGGCGATTTATCCAGAACGATCACGCCCTTTTCACCGCCGGTAATGGAACCGGTAACCTCCTCACCCACACAAACGGCAATTACCTTAGCATTGCAGTTGAATGTGTTGTAGCCTACAAAGTCCGTAGCCGTCACGTCAGAGCCGAAATCAATACCTGCCCAACCAAGATCGCCCAGCGCTTTGCGCGCCTCACGGGCGCGAACACGCTGTTCTTCGCGGCAAGCAGTATATTTTTCCATATCCACGACCATGCCCTCTTCTTCCAGCATTTCTGCCGTCAAGTCAATGGGGAAGCCGTAGGTATCTGCCAGCAAGAACGCATCTGCACCGGAAAATACAGTATCACCGTTTGCCTTGTGGCTTGCCAGCTTCTCGGCAAAAATGCGCATACCGGTGTCTATGGTCCGGGCAAAATTTTCTTCTTCGTTCCTGACCACCTGAATCACGTGAGCAGCGCGCTCACGCAGGTAGGTGTAGTGGTTTTCATTTTCCTGAATGACCGTTTCCACCACTTCATACAAGAACGGCTTGTTTACTCCAAGGAGCTTTCCGTGACGGGCCGCGCGGCGCAGCAACCGACGCAGAACATAGCCGCGTCCTTCATTGGTAGGCTGCACACCGTCTGCAATCATAAAGGTGGAGGCGCGAATGTGGTCCGTAATCACACGCAGGCTTACATCCGTTTTCGTGCTCTGTCCATAAGACGCACCTGTAATTTTCGTCACATGGTTGGTAATGTTCATAACCGTGTCCACATCGAACAGGCTGTTTACATCCTGACAAACGACAGCCAAACGCTCCAGACCCATACCGGTATCAATATTCTTCTGGGCCAGCTCCGTATAATTGCCGTTGCCGTCATTGTCGAATTGGGAAAATACGTTATTCCATACCTCCATAAAGCGGTCGCAATCGCAACCTACCTTACAGTCAGGACTGCCACAACCGTACTTCTCGCCCCGGTCATAGTAAACCTCAGAACAAGGGCCACACGGACCGGATCCATGCTCCCAGAAGTTATCCGCCTTTCCAAAACGGAAGATATTTTCTGCAGGGATGCCGATTTCCTTGTTCCAGATCTCAAATGCGTCGTCATCATTTTCGTAAATAGAAGGATACAGCCGGTCTTCCTCCAGGCCAACGACCTTCGTCAGAAATTCCCAGCACCAGGCAATGGCCTCGCGCTTAAAGTAGTCACCGAAGGAGAAGTTGCCCAACATTTCAAAATAAGTGCCGTGACGGGCAGTTTTGCCGATATTTTCAATGTCGCCAGTACGGATACACTTCTGGCATGTGCAGACACGACGACGAGGCGGTTCTACCTCACCCTTAAAATAAGGTTTCATCGGTGCCATGCCGGAATTGATCAGCAACAGGGACTGATCGTTCTGGGGGATCAAGGAAAAGCTGGGAAGACGCAAATGATCCTTGCTCTCAAAGTAGGAAAGGAACATCTCCCGAAGTTCGTTTACACCATACGCTTTCTTAGCCATTGGAAAACCTCCGTAAAGTAAAAATACCCACCCCTTAACATAGGGGCGAGTGTAATCGCGGTACCACCCTAATTTACCTCAAAAGAGGTAATCTTAGCTGCTCTGTAACGGGAGCGCCCGTTCCGGTCGTCCCGGACGGCTTGGAATTGGCCTGCAGCGCTTCGACAGAGGGCTTTCACCGTACCCCTCTCGCTTATGGTGCCTATGCGCCGCTTATTTTCCGCATTGCCTTTACAATATCGTGGTTATTTTACCATAAATGCAGAAAAAGTCAACACATTTGCAAAAAGAAGTGCTGCAGCTATGCAGCACTTCTTTTATACATTGGACTCCAGCCAGGCCTTCATGTCCTGCCTTCCCGTTTCACTCATAGGAAACGTCTGATCGCCTTCCATTTGACTCTTTTCATAACAAAGAATGCCATGCCAAAATTCAGCCCTTATGGTGCTTTTTTCAAAGTCCACTTCCTTGGGCGTTGTTTTTTCTACATGCGGTACAATTTTGTAACGAAACGCGCCACATGAGCCGGTGAAGGGATTGTTCATAGCAAAGCTGTGAAGCGTAGGAATATACAGTTCAGGCATTATGCGTCCTCCATTAGCGATTCCATCTCATCCAGAAGCTTGCCAAAAAGCTCCAGCGCCTGATCCACAGGCTGGGGCGAGGTCATATCCACGCCAGCGCCTTTCAAAAGGTCAATAGGGCTCTTGGAGCAACCGCCGGACAAGAACTCAAGGTAGTCCTTCACCGCACTTTTGCCCTCTTTCAAAATCTTTCGAGACAGCGCAATGGCAGCCGAATAACCGGTAGCATACTGGAATACATAGTAATCATAGTAGAAATGCGGGATTCTCGCCCATTCCAAGGCGATCCGGTCATCCACCACCATATCCGGTCCAAAGTACAATTCATTCAAACGGCGGTATTCCGCGCACAGCGACTCCGCAGTCAAGGTCTCGCCCTCTGCAACCATTTTGCCCATATTCAACTCAAACTCCGCAAACATGGTCTGCCGGTACAGCGTTCCTTTAAACTGCTCCAGGAAATGGTTAATCAGGTATGCCCGTTCTTTTTTATCTGTGGTCTTGTTCAGCAGATATTCCATCAGCAGCGCTTCGTTGCAGGTGGATGCAACCTCTGCCACAAAAATCACATAGTGGGCATCCACGGGGTTTTGATGGCGATTGGAAAGATACGAATGCAGCGCATGTCCCATTTCATGGGCCAGGGTAAATTGACTATCCAACGTTCCGGAATAATTCAAAAGCACGTAAGGATGCACCGCCGCGCCGGCAGAATAGGCGCCGCTGCGCTTGCCCTCATTCTGGTATACATCAATCCAGCGATTTTCGAAGCCTTCCTTCAAAATCTCCCGGTATTCCTCTCCCAAAGGCTCCAGCGCATCGTAAACCGTCTGTTTTGCCTGCTCAAAGGGGATCTTTTTGTCCACATCCTTCACAAGGGCGGTATAGATATCGTAAAAATGCAGTTGCTCCACTCCCAAGAGCTTTTTACGCAAGCGCACATAGCGGTGCATTTTGTCCAGATTCTTATGCACTGCGTCAATCAAGTTAAGATACACAGAAGTTGGTACATTGGTTCTGTCCAGCGATGCTTCAAAAGCATTGGGGTATTTTCTGGCTTCGGCAAAGAATTTCAGCTGTTTATTCTGGGCATCCAGCAGCCCGGCAGCCGTATTTTTAAACTTGCCAAAGCTGTCATAAAGATTTTCGTAGGCGCTTTTGCGCAGCACTCTGTCAGGACTTTCCTGACACGCAACAAATGTTCCCTGACTCAAAGGATGGGCATTGCCCTGCCCGTCAATTGCATCCGGAAAGGTCATGTCCGCATCTGCCAGCATGCCGTATACTTTATCCGGTGCCTGCGCCATTTCACCGGTAGCCGCCAGTAGCTTTTCTTCTGCAGCAGACAGAATGTGCGCTCTACGGCGGCGCAGGTCCGTCAAGCTGCGACGGTAGCGCTCCAATGCCGGGCACTGGGCATAAAAGTCGTCCAGCAGCGCATCGTCTATGGCCATAATTTCCGGTGTTTCAAAGCTTGTGGCCGCCTCCATGGCAACGGCAATGCTGATGAATTTTCCTGTCATAGCCTGATATTTTGCCTGTCTGGTATCCTCGTCGCCCTTGCGCATACAGTAATTGGCAAGGCGGTTCGCCTTAACGCTGGTTTGCTCGGACAAATACAGAAAATCATACAATGTCTGACCGCTTTGCGCCAACGTGCCTGCGTACGCCATCAACGCTGCTTTGTCCTGCTCCAGGATTTGTAATTCCTGTTCCCATGCATCGTCAGAGGCATACAAATCCTCGATTGCCCACTTATCTTGCTCAGCAATTTCTGAGCGCGCTTTGATTTTAGATTCGTAATTCATGCAATCCCCTCCACTTTTTTATATTATAACACAGATATACCAAAAAGCAATCGCGCCTCTTGCATTGAATTATAATTTATGGTAAAGTACCTCCGGTGATATTATGAAGACACAAATGAAAGGCAGCATTTTACTTCTGCTTGCCACGGTGATCTGGGGCTCGGCATTTGTATCCCAAAGTGTCGGCATGGTCCATGTAGGTCCGTTTACATTTCAGGCGGCGCGGTGTGCTTTGGCTGTGATCGCCTTCCTGCCGGTAACGGTAATCGCAGACAGATTCCAAAAAGACAGCAAGACCTATATGGCGCGGTGGGCAGATCCGCAGCTATGGAAGGGCGGCTTGCTGTGCGGTATTCCTTTGTTTCTTGCCTGCAACCTGCAGCAAATCGGACTTATGGATACAGATCCGGGAAAGTCCGGCTTTTTAACCGCTATGTATATTGTCATCGTACCGCTGATCGGCATTTTCAGAGGTAAACGGCTCAGTATAACGGTTCCTGTCAGTGTGCTTCTGGCAACCGCAGGATTGTACTTTCTCAGCTGTGTGGGTGTAACGCAGATCCAACCCGGCGACTTGCTGACCATCGGCTGCGCGCTGATGTTTGCTGTTCAAATCACTTTTGTGGATATTTTTGCCCAGGGTGCTGATGCTATACGCCTGAATATGATTCAGGCTTTTGTCTGCGCGGTACTGTCGGCAATTATGATGCTCTTTACCGAAACTCCCACTTGGGCAGCTTTGGGGCAATGTGTGATTCCGCTGGTACATACGGGTGTGTTTTCCATGGGAATGGGGTACTATCTGCAGATTCTGGGACAGCGGTTGCTGGACACCACCCCTGCCACACTGATTATGTGCCTGGAGTCAGTATTTGCAGCTATATTCGGTTTGATTGTCCTCCAGCAGCGCATGACCGGGTGGGAAATCCTCGGCTGTATACTGATGCTGGCAGCTGTCATTTTATCTCAACTCAATATCCCCCAAAAACAGTCATAACCAACTAAGAACCCCGGCTCAACGAGCCGGGGTTCTTTATCATTGCTTGTCTGCCGCGATCAAAAGCTTCATAGCCTCCACGCCCACCTTGATGGCGCAAGAGGTATCCTCAGTCATAGGCATTTGAAGACCTGCCTTTTCACGTTCCTGGTTCCACACCACATGGAAACAGCTGCCACATCGCACTCCCAGTGCCGAGGCAACCACAAACAGCGCCGCCGATTCCATTTCACTTGCCTTTACACCCAAGCGCTTCCAGCTTTCCCATTTCTGCTTCAGCGTATAGTACACAGGACTTTTCTCCGGGGAATGCTGACCGTAGAAGGAATCTTTGCACTGGACAACGCCGGTATGGGTGCGGTATCCAAGTTCCTGGCTTGCGGTTTTCAGAGCTGTAGCTACTGCAAAATCCGGCACCGCCGGGAACTCCAAAGGCGCATATTCCAACGAAGTATGCTCATAACGCACCGCGCCGGTGGCAACCACTACATCACCGGGCAGCACATCCATGGCAATACCGCCACAGGTGCCGATGCGGATAAAGGTGTCTGCGCCAATGGCTGCCAGCTCCTCCATAGCGATAGCAGCCGACGGGCCGCCAATGCCAGTGGAGCAAACGGAGACCTTTTCACCCAGCAGTGTTCCTGTATAGATGTTATACTCCCGGTTCATGCCAATATGAACAGGGTTATCAAACAGTTGCGCAATGGCTTCGCAGCGCCCGGGATCCCCGGGAAGGAAACAATAGCGACCTACATCGCCCTGCTTGCAGCGAATATGAAATTGCATTCCGATATCTTGCATACCATAACCTCCTTAAAACAGACTGACCTGACTGGTTTCGGGCATATCACCGAATGCTCCGGCAGCCTTCAGCATTTGAATATGGGTTTTAGAAACTTTTGGGCAGGCTGCAGCAACTTCCTCAACAGAAAGAAATTGCTTGCCTTCTCTGCCGTTCATCAAATCCATAGCGGCGCTTTCTCCCAATCCGGAAATAGCAACAAAGGGTGGCCGCAGCTTTCCGTCCTCAATCAAAAATTTCGTTGCGTGGCTCTTGTAAAGATCAATGGGCAGAAAATCCAGACCGCGCAGATAAAACTCATAGGCCACTTCCAGCGTCGTCAGAAGATCCTCGTCCTTGTCCGTTGCTGCTTCGTTGGCATCTATGGCTTTGATATTCGCCGTAACACTCTCAAGACCGCCGGTCATCAGCGCAGCATCAAAACCGCCCTTCTGACTGCGCCGGTAGAAATACGCAGCATAGAACGCAAGAGGATAATACACCTTAAACCAAGCAATACGAAATGCCATCATAACGTATGCAACCGCATGGGCCTTGGGGAACAAATACTTGATCTTCTTGCACGAATCAATATACCACCCAGGCACACCTGCTTTGATCATTTCCTCCTCCGCACCATCGGGCAATCCCCTGCCCTTACGCACTGATTCCATGATCTTAAACGCACGTTTTTCTTCCAATCCGCAAGAAATCAGATAGATCATAATATCGTCTCGACAGCCGATGGTTTGATCCACCCGGGCAGTACCGGACACGATCAGATCCTTGGCGTTTCCAAGCCACACATCCGTTCCGTGGGTATATCCGGAAATACGAACAAGAAAATCAAATTTTGTAGGCTTTGTATCCAGCAAAACCCCACGGGTAAAGCGTGTGTTAAATTCCGGCACAGCCACAGCGCCTGTGGGGCCAAGGATTTTATCATCCCGATAACCCAGCACTTCGGAGGAAGTGAAGATAGACATGGTCTTCTTATCATCCAAAGGAATGGTTTTGGCATCCACTCCCGTCATATCCTCCATCATGCGGATCATGGTCGGGTCATCATGGCCCAGCATGTCCAGCTTCAGAAGATTCTCCTCCATAGCATGGTATTCAAAATGGGTGGTGATCTGGTCGGAATCCGGATCATCGGCCGGGTGCTGAACCGGGCAGAAATCCCAGATCTCATTTTCCTGCGGAATGACCACAAGACCGCCGGGATGCTGACCGGTAGTACGACGCACACCTACGCAGCCGGCTGCCAAACGTCCTTCTTCTGCTTTGGCAACTGTCTTTTCCCGTTCGCTGAGATATTTTTTAACATAGCCGAAGGCTGTTTTCTCAGCCACTGTGCCCACAGTTCCTGCCCGGAACACATGGGATCTTCCAAACATCTCTGTGCAGTACGCATGGGCGCGAGCCTGATACTCACCGGAAAAATTCAGGTCAATATCCGGTACTTTATCACCGCCGAAGCCAAGGAATGTCTCAAAGGGTATGTTGAAGCCCTCCTTGGCAAATGCGGTGCCACACTTGGGACATACTTCATCCGGCAAGTCTGCGCCACACTCGTATCCCTTAGGCACGTCGAAAGTAGTATACTTGCACGAGGCATTGGGGCAGCGGTAATGGGGCGGGAAGGAATTAACCTCTGTAATTCCCGACAAGTATGCCACAATAGACGAGCCAACCGAACCACGGGAACCCACCAAATAGCCATTCTCCAATGAATTTTGCACCAATTTCTGCGCAGACATATAGATCACGTCGTAATGGCAGGTGATAATATCGTTCAGCTCAGTTTCCACGCGCTTTACGATCAACTCAGGGGGATTGTCACCGTACAAATGCTGCATCTTGCCGTAGACCAGCGCTTTCAGATCTTCAACGGAGTTTTCGATTTTCGGCGCAAACAGGTTGTGGGGCACAGGCCGCACGGTATCGCACATATCCGCAATCATGTTGGGATTGGTGACAACGATCTCATAGGCCTTTTGATCGCCTAAATAGGAAAATTCCTCCAGCATTTCATCTGTTGTACGGAAATACAGCGGATTGGGCTTGTCAGCATCATCGAAGCCTTTTGTTGCCAACAAAATATGGCGGAAAATTTCATCCTCCGGATTCAAAAAATGCACATCACCTGTAGCTACAACCGGCTTACCCAGCTCCTGTCCGATCCGGACGATCGTCCGGTTAAAGTTGCGAAGATCCTCCGGATCATTGGCAACGGACTTGCCGTTTTTGTCCTTATCCAGCATAAACCGGTTATTTGACAGCGGCTGCACCTCAAGATAATCGTAAAAAGAAGCAATCCGCTTAAGCTCCTTGTCGCTCTTTCCCCGGATAACTGCCTGAAACAGCTCGTTATTTTCACATGCTGAACCGATGATCAGACCCTCACGCAGCTTGATAAGCTCCGATTTCAAAATTCTGGGTACGCGCTTAAAATGCTTCAAATTGGCATCGGATATGAGATGATACAAATTGCGAAGTCCCAATTGATTTTTCGCAAAAAGTACAATATGCTGCGCGTAGCGCTCATTTTTGCGCTGCTCCATGCGAATCTGCTCCATAGCCGGATTGATTTGCTGCAGCGTATGCACATCCATATCCTGAAGCATACGGAAAAATCTCCCGGCGATCAGGCCGCAGGTCACAGCGTCGTCCGCCGCCCTGTGGTGGTTAAACTCCGGCAATCCCAACGCGCCTGCCACCATATCCAGCTTATGGCGTGTCAGCTTTGTCATCAGATTTTGCGACAGGACAAGCGTATCCACAGATGTAAACGTATAAGAAATGTCCAACTGCTGAATCGCCTGCCGAATAAAGCCGGTATCAAAATCCGCATTATGGGCCACCAGCACCCGGTCTCCCACAAATTCCATAAATTCAGATAACGCCTTATCAATGGTGGGCGCGCCCTTGACCATATCGTTGGTAATCCCGGTAAGGGTCGTGGTTTCATGGGATATGCTGCAGCCGGGGTCTACAAAGGTCTGGAAACGCTGCTGCTCTTTTCCGTCCTTGATCACTACGGCGCCGATCTCAATGATCTTGTCTGTTCGCATAGATAACCCGGTGGTCTCCAGATCAAATGCAACAAATTCTCCGTCCAGCGGTATATCTGCATCGCCCACCACCGCGACCATATCGTCCACATCATTGACGTAATAGCCCTCACAGCCGTAAAGGATCTTAATATCCTCGTCCGTTCCGGCCACCTTCAAGCCGCCTTTGCCTTCAACGGTATGCAGCGCATCCGTAAAGGACTGAACGCATCCATGATCTGTAATACCAACAGCCCGATGACCCCACCTTGCTGCCAGCTTAATTACTTCCTCCGTCTGGGTCAAGGCGTCCATATTGCTCATCGCCGTATGCAGGTGCAGCTCCACACGCTTCATGCCCTCTGCCCTATCCGTGCGCATGGGCATATCACCGACCATTATGGCATTGGGGCGCAGAATCATCTCGTTATCAAATTTATTGATCATCAGAAGACCCTGTACCCGAATCACCGAACCAACCCGGATATTCTGAAGGATCGGCTTGGCCTCATTGTTTTCCATGAAGCGGTTAACGCAAACAGAGCCTGTATGGTCCGTCATGGAGAAATTTACTACCCAGGCATTGCGCTTTTTCAGCTCCTTGTGCTCCATGCTGAACACTTTGCCTTCCACAACCACATTGCCCATGTCCAGATTCAGCTGCGACATAGGAACAGCCTTCCCCTTGAAGCTGCGTCCGTAGATCGTGTTGCCTGTCTGCTGCGCAGCGGCATCCTTTTTGGCGGCAACAGGGGCCTTGGGCAACGTATTGATCACTTCCCTGCGAAGCTCCTCCATGGCCTCAAACAACGCTTTGCCGTCCAGACTCTCACCGGCAGTTACCTGGATATGCACCTTGGTGTCAAAACGTTCTGAAAGCACTGCGCAAACCTTGGGGATGCACTCTTGTATCAAATCTTTGCCGTTTGCCGCCAGATTGACACGCAGTGTCTGCTGGTCCCAAGTCCATTTTGCGCCTGCAAGGCTCGCTCTTGTCATAGAATTGAATCCCACAAACAAGGACATCAATTCATCGGGCTCTATGAACTGCATCTGCTGCACAGGATGCTTGGCAAGAAGCGTCATGCCCTGCAGGCCGTACACCTTGCATAGGTCAGTCGCCGCCTGATCCAGCAGCCGTTTGGGTATGTATGCAGGCGCATAGACGGTCATGTCGATCCGTCTGCTGTACTGGTTAATTTGCGCAGACACGATCACCGCCTGAGAAAGGGCGCTTTGCAGCGCATCAGGCGGTTCGTACTGTGAAAACATATCCAGAAATCGCGTCTTGTTATCCATATAATCCTCAAATTTCTTCGATTCTCTTTATCAGCGCAGGCAGCAGCTGATCGTAGGGGAGCTTCTCTACCGGCTGTCCTTTTTTAAACAGCATGCCACAGCCGTCACCGCCTGCGATGCCAATATCCGCTTCCCTCGCCTCACCGGGCCCGTTAACAATACAACCCATAACCGCAACCGTAATGGCCTTTTGGCAATCTTTCAGCGCCGCATCCACCTGATTCACAAGTCCAATTAAGTCAATCTGTGTGCGGCCGCAGGTGGGGCAAGAAATAATATTGACACCCTCTTTTCGCAATCCTGCCGCTTTCAGAATATCCTTTGCGGCATATACTTCCTCCACAGGATCATCGGTTAAGCTAACGCGAATCGTGTCGCCGATGCCATCCAGCAGCAATGCGCCGATTCCCATTGCCGACTTCATAAGACCCATGCGTACGGGTCCCGTTTCCGTTACACCAATGTGCAACGGATAATCGCATTTGCTGCGAAACAGCCGGGCCGCTTCCACCATTGTGGGGACAGTGGAGGATTTCATGGATACGCAAGTATCATAAAACCCGTATTTTTCAAGCAATTCCAAGTGCCCAAATGCGCTTTCCACCAACGCGTCTGCCGTGGGATGCCCATATTTTTCCAATAACTTTTTGTCAAGACTGCCGCCATTGACACCTATGCGAATGGGGATCTTTTTCTCCTTGCAGACAGCTACCACCGCAGCAATCCGATCTTCACCACCGATATTGCCGGGGTTAATGCGTATCTTGGATGCGCCCCCTTGCGCTGCGGCGATAGCCAGCTTGTAATCAAAGTGGATATCAGCTACCAACGGAAGCGCAGATGCGCTGCAGATCTCAGAAAAAGCCTTTGCCGCCTCCATATTGGGTACGGCAAGTCTGGCGATCTGGCATCCGGCGGTCTGCAAAGCCTTAATTTGTTCCAAAGAAGCTGCAATATCCGTCGTCTTGGTATTGAGCATAGACTGGATTACTACCGGCGCGCCGCCACCGATCCTTACCCCGCCCACTGATATCTGTCTGGTCATAGTGTTACCTCTTAATGATTGTAAAAATATCCTTAAATAAGATCACGGCCATCAGCGCCAGCAACAATATCATTCCGATACCGTGGATATATCCCTCATACTTGGGGTCCAGCTTTTTGCGAGTAATCTTCTCAATAGCCACTGTAATCAGCAGTCCTGCCACCCGTCCGCCGTCCAGCGCCGGAACAGGCAGCATATTCATAACAGCAAGATTGATGGCGATGAATCCGCCAAACCACAATAAATTCAGCAATGCGCTGCCGGCAGAGTCGGCAACCGCAGCACTGTCCGACATCATCTGCACAATGCCCACAGGGCCGGTCATATCCTTTAATCCTGCCTGACCGGTCAGCAGCATTTCCAAGCTGATGATTACCGATTTTACATGGTTAAACGCAGTGGGCAGAATACGCCCAGGTACAGAGGCAAAGGTGGTTTGCTCAACTGTAAAGCTGATGCCGTAAAGAAGCCTGCTTCCCCCGGCGCCATCATCCACACTTTTTCTCGCCATGGGTACATTTTCCAGCTTTACCTTCTGGCCGTCACGCAGGACGGTCAAATCGTATTCTCCATCGGGAAGCATCAGCGTTGCCAAGGTAAAATCCTCATAAATGCTGATTTTCTTTCCGTCAATGTTTAAGATGGTATCGCCTACCTGCAATCCGTTTTCAGCTGCCAACGTGCTCCATGATTCAACATGGGAAATCTGGGGTGTTGCATAATTGGGCTGACAGAACAGCACAATAGACACGATCATCACGCCGATAACAAAATTCATAAAAGAGCCTGCTACCAGAATCGCAAGCCGTTTCCACCAGGCAGCCTTCTGAAAAGACCCGGGATGATCCGACTGGGCATCCTCACCCTCCATGGCGCAGTATCCGCCTATGGGAATGCAGCGGATGGAATACTGGGTATCCCCCTTTTTCCATTTGGCAATGGCAGGACCCATAAACATAGAAAATTCATTGACCTGCACGCCAGACAGCTTCGCTGCCACGAAATGGCCCAATTCATGGACAAAAATCAGTACACTAAACAAAAGGATCGCAAAAACAATGCTCATAGATATCCCCGCTTACTTATTTTTGGCGCTGCGCACCGCTTCCCGCGCCAGTCTGTCCGCCTCAAGAATCTGCTCCAGAGTGGGATTGGATTGATACGGAACGGTCTGTACAGCCATTTTAACCAAATCATAGATATCATAAAATCCAATCTGATCATTTAAAAACATGGCAACCGCCTCTTCATTGGCTCCGTTCATCACAGCGCAGGCTGTGCCGCCCATTTTTGCGCACTGTCTTGCCAGAGCAAGGCAAGGAAAATTCTCCGTATCCGGCTGGCAAAAGCTCAGAGGACCGCAACTCAGAAGGTCCAAGGGTTCTGCGACGCCAGCCGATCTTTCCGGGTACGTCATTGCCAGCTGAATAGGAAGACGCATATCCGGACTGCCCAGCTGCGCCATCACCGCGCCGTCCACAAGCTCTACCATGCTGTGAACGATGCTCTGGCGATGAATTACTACATCCACCTGCTCCAGAGGCAAATCATAAAGGCGCATCGCTTCAATTACCTCAAGTCCCTTGTTCATCAGCGTTGCGCAGTCTACCGTGATCTTTGCGCCCATCTTCCAATTGGGATGCCGAAGGGCATCCGCCTTCGTAAAGGCGCTAAGCTCCTGCTTTGTTTTTCCGAAAAAAGGTCCGCCGGAGCAGGTCAAAATGATCCGCTTGATCTGCTTTGGCTCCGGAACGCCCATAAGGCACTGAAAAATCGCAGAATGTTCCGAATCCACAGGGATAATTTCCACTGCGTGCTTTTTAGCCTCTGCCATGACCAGTTCGCCTGCGCACACCAGCGTTTCCTTATTGGCAAGACCAATGCGTTTTTTTGCTCTGATAGCCGCAAGGGTAGGCTTCAGTCCCACCATGCCCACCACCGCAGTGATCACACAATCTGCCTGCTCAATGGTGGCGGCCCGAAGCAGGCCCTCCTCACCGAAGTCAACTTCAACAGGAAGATCGGCGATTTCACTGCGCAGCTGCGCGGCCGCTTCCTTAGTTGCCATTACCGCAAGCTGCGGACGGTATTTACGGCACTGCTGCGCCATGCGCTGCACATTGGTTCCTGCTGTCAGCGCACACACGGGAATATTCAAATGATCAATAATATCCAGGCTTTGCCGGCCGATAGAACCGGTAGAGCCGAGAATGCTGACACATGTTACCATAGCTTACACCGCTAAAGGAATCAGCAGCAACAGAAGCTCTGCCAAAGGCCCTACAACCATCATGGAATCAAACCGATCCAAAATGCCTCCGTGACCCGGGATCAGGTTGCCGTAATCCTTAATGCCAACCTGACGCTTGACTACACTGAAGCAAAGATCGCCAAATACACCGCCGGCTGCGCCTACCGCGCCGTATAGCACAGCTGCGCCGTAATTGGGCTGCATTTGGAAAAACAGTTGCAACACAGCGCAATACAACAGCATACCAACAATCGCAGCTGCCACACCACCCACTACGCCCTCTACCGTCTTCTTAGGGCTGATGGTAGGTGCCAGCTTATGCTTGCCGAAATTCAGTCCGGCAAAATACGCGCCGGTATCAGACATGAATGCCATCACAAAGGGAATGAGGATAAAGTATCTTCCCCTTTGCTGGCCATGAATACGAACCACAGAACCGAACAGAAGCGGAATAATGACACCGGCAAGCAGGCAAAGGGCTGTCTTATCCAGGGTCATTTTCATATCCGAGGTCATCATCTGGGCAAACAGAATCACCCAAAAAATCACAACTGCCAACAAAAGCCATGCATAGCTGATCCCCAGACCGCACCAAAGAACAGTCCAAAAGGCCATTGCCATGGCGCAGACATTTAAACGGATATTTTTCACCAGCGCCGTGCCGTTTAACAGCTCGTAGGCACCAATAGCTGCCATCAGGCCAAAGAGGATCGCTGTGAAGATTTTAGGTGCTGCCAGCACTACCAAAAGTAGCAGCGGCAGCAATATAACAGCTGCAATAATTCTTGTTTTCATAGATTACACCCCTCCAAAGCGACGGTTGCGCTGATGGTACTGTTCAATGGCTTTGTCCAAATCAGCCGGGCCAAAATCCGGCCAAAGCACATCCATAAATACGTACTCGGAATATGCAGACTGCCACAGAAGAAAATTACTGGTGCGCAGTTCCCCGGACGGACGGATCACCAGTTCCGGGTCCGGCACATCTGCAGAATACAGATAACTTGCAAGCAGTTCTTCCGTTAAATCCTCAAGTCCATGCTTGCCGGATGCTACATCTGCGGCAAAGCACCGGGCAGCCCTAACGATCTCATCTCTTCCGCCGTAATTTAGGCAGAAATTCACCTGCACATCATGATACTGATTAGAAATCTGCTCTGCATCCCGGCACAACTGCTGCAACTGAGGGTCCAGCCGGGAAAGATCACCGAAAAACTTGAAGCGGACATGGTTTTTCTCCATATCCCGCAACGCTTCCCGCAAATAATTTCCCAGCAGCTTCATGATCGAGGATATCTCCTCCTCCGAGCGTTTCCAGTTTTCTGTAGAGAAAGCATAGACAGTCAAAAACTCCACACCCAGCTTGCGGCAGTAATTGGCAATTTTACGGAATGTTTCCGCGCCTGCAGCATGACCGGCCGATCTGGGCAGACCGCGTTTTTTTGCCCAGCGTCCATTGCCATCCATGATGATGGCAATATGCCTGGGGGGCGGCAGCTTCTGCTTTTGCGTATTTGCGTATGCCATAAATACTCCTTATCAGTAACATATTGGGGGCGCAAGCGCCCCCAACGGTTCCGTAATTAGATGGACATCAATTCCTTTTCTTTGGCAGCCAGTGCTTCATCTGCCTTCTTGATGAATTTATCCAGAATATCCTGCAGAGCCTTCTCTGCCTTCTTCTGCTCATCTTCGGTAATGGCAGAATCCTTCTTCAGCTTCTTAATATAGTCCATGCCGTCACGGCGAATGTTACGCATGGCGACCTTAGCATCTTCGGCATATTTCTTCACTTGCTTTGTCAGTTCCTTACGGCGCTCCTCGGTGAGCTGCGGAAATACCAGACGGATGACCTTACCATCGTTCTGAGGGTTAATGCCCAGCTCACTGGTCTGAATGGCTTTCTGGATCTCCTTGAGTAAATTGCTGTCCCAGGGCTGGATGACCAGCGTGCGGGCATCGGGCGTAGAAATCGTAGCAACGCCGTTCAAAGGTGTCTCACTGCCATAATATTCAACAGTAATTCGATCAAGAACCTTCGCGTTGGCACGGCCTGCGCGAACAGAGCCAAACTCGTCGGCCAAATGGTCCAATGCCTTGTCCATTCTTATGGAATACTCGGTAAAATCAACACTCATGATTTATTCCTCCTCAAAACTGTTTTTTACGGTGGTACCGATCTGTTCGCCCCGCACCACACGAATGATACTATTTTCCTCTGCAAGACCAAAGCACACAAGGGTCATATCGTTGTCCATCGCCAAAGTCATGGCTGTGGAATCCGTTGCCTTCAAATGCTTGGCAAGCACCTCATCGTAAGTAAGGCGCGTATAGCGTTGGGCATTGGGATCCACGGCAGGATCCGCAGAATAGATAGCATCTATATTCTTAGCCATTAAGATGGCATCTGCTTCGATCTCTACGCCACGCAGAACAACGCCGGTATCCGTGGAAAAATAGGGATTTCCCGTACCGCCGGCAAACACGACCACTTTTCCTTCATTGAGATAACGCTCCGCCGTATCTCTGGTAAAGTATTCGCAAAACTTGTTCATTTCAACAGCACACAGAACTCTTGCATCCACGCCCTGCTTTTCCAGCGCATCTGCCACAGCAATGGAATTCATCACTGTGCCCAGCATACCCATAGCATCCGCATGGGACCGCTGCATCCGGTCTGCGCCGTCTTTGACACCGCGCCAGAAATTACCGGCACCGATCATCACGCCTACCTGCACGCCCATATCCACACATTGCTTGATGGATTGGCAAACGGAACTGATCACGTCGAAATCCAGTCCCCTGCGCTTATCGCCTGCAAGCGCTTCGCCGCTGACTTTAAGCATAATGCGCTTATACTTGATCTGGCTCAATCCTATCACCCCTTCTTTCTTATCTTTGTTATTTTATAATAACTCTGGCAAATTGACAACTATTATTTCGGTTTTTTCATAAAATGTTTTCGATAAATTTACTGCGTCTGATTTTATAACAGAATATTCCAGTTTTTATGTTGCAAAAAAATACAATGTCGGTTATAATATCTAATATTTTTACGAGAGGATGAGTATAATGGCTGAAATCACAGAAAGCAAGAATTTCATCCATGCATATATCGAGGAGGATATTGCGCAGGACGGTCGCTTCGCCCACCAGACAGTGCATACCCGGTTTCCCCCGGAGCCAAACGGCTATTTGCATATCGGTCATTGCAAGGCGCTGATCATTGATTTCGGTACTGCCGAGAAATTCGGCGGTATATGCAATCTGCGCATGGACGATACAAACCCCACAAAAGAAGATGTGGAATTTGTGGAAGCGATCAAAGAGGATATCCGCTGGCTTGGTTTTGATTGGGAGGATCGGTTCTACTACGGATCCGACTACTTTGAAAAGGATTATGAATTTGCTGTAGAGCTGATCAAAAAGGGTTTGGCCTACGTCTGTGAGCTGACACCTGACCAATTTAAGGAATACCGCGGCGATCTGAATACGCCTGCCATTTCCCCTTTCCGGGACCGACCCATTGAGGAAAGTCTTGACTTGTTTGCCCGTATGCGCGCCGGTGAGTTCGAGGACAATAAGTACACCCTGCGCGCCAAGATAGATCTGGCGTCGGGCAATTTCAATATGCGCGATCCCGTCATCTATCGTATTCGCCATATGCACCATCACCGTCAGGGCGATAAGTGGTGCATTTATCCCATGTACGACTTTGCGCATCCCATTCAGGATGCGCTGGAGGGCATTACCCACTCTCTGTGCTCATTGGAGTTTGAAAACCACAGACCCCTGTACAACTGGGTGGTGGAAAACGTTTCTGTACCCCACCATCCCAGACAGATCGAGTTCGCCCGATTGGGCATTGACCACACCGTTCTTTCCAAAAGAAAGCTGCGCTTGCTGGTGGAAAACGGCTATGTTTCCGGTTGGGATGATCCCAGAATGCCTACCCTGTGCGGTCTGCGTCGCCGGGGCTATACCCCTAAATCCATTCGCAATTTCTGCGATCGCGTAGGCGTTGCCAAATCTCCCAACACCATCGAATACAGTTTTTTGGAATACTGCCTCCGGGAGGACCTGAACGAGACCGCACAGCGTGTTATGGCGGTTTTAAAGCCTGTAAAGCTCACCATCACCAATTACCCGGAAGGCCAGTCCGAAGTCTTCCAGGTGGAGAACAACCCCAATAATCCGGATGCCGGCACACGGGAAATCTCCTTTTCCCGGAATCTTTGGATCGAAGCAGACGACTTCCTTGCTGAGCCTGTTCCTAAATACAAGCGACTCTTCCCCGGCGGTCCTGAGTGCCGCCTGAAGGGCGCGTATGTGATCACCTGCACCGGTTGCGTTAAGGACGAAAACGGAAACATTGTGGAGGTGCTTGCTACCTACGATCCGGACTCCAAGGGTGGTGACCCTGCCGACGGCCGCAAGATCAAGGGAGCTACGATCCACTGGGTGGATGCCAACAACTGCGTCGACGCTGAGGTGCGGCAGTACAGCAATCTGTTTGACGATCCGGATCCTGATGCAGCTGGCAAGGATTTCTTAAGCTGTCTGAATCCCAATTCTCTGGAAGTGCTTAGCGACTGCAAGGTGGAGATGAGTCTGAAAAATGCCCAGGCTCCAGCCTCCTATCAATTCATGCGCTTGGGTTATTTCTGCCCGGACAGCAAGGATTCCTCCCCGGAGCATCTTGTATTTAACCGCAGTGTCAGCCTGAAGGACAGCTACAAACCCCAATAATTTACAAAGCACACCATAGATCATCTATGGTGTGCTTTTTCATACCGTCCTCTGGACGCTTTCTTCTTTTTTCGATATTTGTAAATCAGGAGGATAACCGCAAGGAAAAGACCGGAAGTGACACCGATACCCACCCACAGCGTCAGAGATGCCGGATTCGTCTTCTGGGATTCTGAGTAATCAGGGGGTGCAGTGGCGTTTTCCCTTTGCAGATCAATTTGTAGCTGATGAAGCAATTGCTGCGCGTTTTGCGTTACTTTACTGCAAGCGACCAGCTCCTGCAAGGAGCAGATATATGAGCCGGCATAGTCGTTGGGCGCGCCGGAGGGAACTGCTCGATGGTCATAGGCAGATGTATAGCTGTACGCAATATTCAAAAGCAGCTGTTCGCTGCCCTTCAGCGATGCGATCTCCATTCCGATTCCTGCGCCCCTGGAGTGGTTGCCGATAGGCACAGTAATTTCCGGCAGGCCGGCACTGGGAGACAGCGTGCGGCAATTATTGATATTTACTTGATATTCCTTATTCCAATTGATTCCCTGCGCATCTGTTCCGGATCGAATGGGCGCGGTCAAATATGTAGGATACACCACTGCAGACAGGTCGGCATCCGCCAGCGTCTTTTGGAATGCATCATAAAGCGCATCCTTGGATGCTTGATCTTTTTTGGAAAATGTAGCATTGGACAAGGTAAAAAGCTTGGGAACAGAGATGGTAACAACCTCTGCGCCGCATGCGCGCAGCTCATCCACCGCCCGGGCAAAGGCAGCTGCCACCTCATCATCAATGTTGGCATCCGTACGCAAACCGGTGGCGCCGGTGGCATAAGATAACTGCTCCAGTATGCCGATGCGCATTCCTTTCAGCGCCTCTTTATTCAAGTTCTCAGTATAGCAGAAAGCGCCTTGCGTCAGCACATCCAGCATGATCGCCTGATCATATACGCTGCGTGTAATCGCGCCTGCCACATCCCGTGTGGAATTTAGTCGTTTGATTCCGTCCACGCTGATGAGCCCAAAGGTGGAGCGCATAGAAACACAGCCTGCCAACGCTGCCGGAATCCGCAGGGAGGAATTGGTGTCAGAGCCAAGACTGGCAGCTGCAAAATTCAATGATGTTGCCACCGCAGAACCGCCCGAGGAGCCGCCGGCAGAGAGTCCGGTATCGTACGCATTGCGTGTTTCGCCCACTGCTCTGCTTACAGACCGCAGGGCATCCTGCGCCGCCGTGCTCATGTTCGTCTTGCCAATGATCACAGCGCCTTCAGACAAAAGATAGTCTACCACCGCGGCGTTGCTGTCGGCAATTTGAGAGTCAGCCTTTTTGTAGCCGTTTGTAGTGTGATAGCCGGCAAGATCCATGTTGTCCTTAATCACCACCGGGACACCAAATAAAAGTCCTTCCGCGTTTCCCTGGGCCAGCTGCGCATCCCGCTGGGCGGCAACCGCAAGGGCATCGTCGCAAAGGGTGATAAAACAATTAAACAGGCCGTTATATTTTTCGATCCTGCCAAGATAATACTGTGTCAGCTCAGTGACTGTCACAAGCTCTTCCTGTATCGCTTCCCGAATTTGGGAAATATCCGCTTCATATAAGGCGGCAAGTGTTGCTGATTTCAAATCCACATGGGCCGCCTGCGCCGGTATCACCAATGCCACAAGTCCCAAAAGTATTGCAAGCAATAAAAAAAGAGCCAGAAAACGCTTCAACACTTCACCCCATTTCAATCTTTTTCAACAATTATAACCCAGATTGCGATGAAAGGCAAATGGAATTATATCTAAAAAACCCGCCCTGCAACGAATCGCTGCAAGGCAGGTCATAATGTTACTTCTTCTCCTTCATCTGGGCCTGCAGGTGCACAGACAACACCGCCAGTGAGGTTGCCATATTTTCATTTTGCACCAAAATATGAGCAGGCACATCCAAATGTACCGGGGCAAAATTCCATATAGCCTTAATGCCGCAGCGAATCATCTGGTCGCAGACCTGCTGGGCGCACTGCGCAGGCACCGTGATGATCCCCATGCACACCTGATGGGCTTGACAATAGCTTTCCATTTTCTCCATGGGATAAATTACCTTGCCTGCCTCCTGATTGCATTGCGCTGTATCTTTATCAAAAGCAGCCTGTATATTCAGTCCGTAGGCTTCAAATCCGCCATATCCCAGAAGCGCCTTCCCCAGCTTGCCCGCACCAACCAGAATCGCATCGGTGGCATTGTCGTAGCCGAGAAACCGGCTGATATCTTCGATGAGACTTTCCCGAAGGTAGCCGGTTTTGGGGCGGCCGCCGTCAGATACCATCGCCAGATCCTTGCGCACCTGCACCTCACCCATATTCAGTGCTGCGGCAAGGGCGGTGGCGGAAATATACGGCGATGCTTCCTGGGGTATATTTCTCAGGTATGCCAAATAGCCGGGAAGCCGTTTCAGCACCGCTTTGGAGATCTGCTTGCGTTCCATCTTATCTCTCCTTTCGATACAAAATTATATCGATATAATTTTGTACCGATTATAGCAGCAAATCCGTGTATTTGCAAGTGAAAGTTTGCTTATCAGACACAGCTTGTCTGCCTTAATATCTCTTTTCGCAGCCGGAGCATGATCCTTTTTTCAAGTCTTGAGATGTAGGATTGGGATATTCCCATTTTCTGCGCCACCTCTTTTTGCGTCAGTTCTTTATACCCATCCAGACCGAAGCGAAGGCATATAATTTCCCGTTCCCGCGACGGCAATTCCTTGACCGCCTGACGCAGCAACTGCAGATCCACCGCATCTTCCAAGGGGCGCAGGATCAGATCCTCATCCGTCCCTAAAATGTCTGACAGCAGCAGCTCATTGCCGTCGTAGTCCATGTTGATGGGTTCATCCAGAGATATCTCTGTTTTCTGATTAGAGATTTTTCTAATATGCATCAAAATCTCATTTTCAATGCATCGGGACGCATAGGTAGCCAGCTTAATGTTTCGGTCGGTTCGATATGTATCCACCGCTTTGATCAGTCCGATGGTGCCAATGGATATCAAGTCCTCCAGATTGATCCCGGTATTTTCAAATCTGCGGGCAATAAATACCACCAACCGCAGATTTCTCTCAATAAGCAGCTGCTTTGCTTCCTCATCGCCTTGCTCCAGTTTCTGCAGCGCGTTGCGCTCATCCTCCCCCTTTAACGGCGGCGGTAAAATATCGCTGCCGCCAATATAGTGAATACACGATTTGCGTATGAAGCCAATTTTTAAAAGAAATGTCAATAGCTTTTTAGTCATGCCGCCCCTCCTGTCAATGCCTGAAACTGCCCATCACCGCTTAGACTCTCCGGCGCAAAGGCTACCAAAGAGCTCCCCTGCCAATTGCCAATGCGCACCTGAGGAACACGCATAGCCAGCAACATCCCGGTGGCTTTTCCGATGGAACTATACGGTATCAGCCGCAAGCCGGGAAGCTGCGCGTGTTCCATTGCGCTGACCGGACTTCGCAGCTGCTCATGTGTCAGTCCGGTCAGCTGCTGCGCCACCTGAGCATCCACCACAAGTACCGGTCTTCCGCTTATCGGATCCCGGAGCATATTGCCTGTATCGCAAAGGGCCGTCAGTCGCATTTGTTTGCCTGCGTAGCTTAGCTCCACAGGCACATAGCCGGAGCTTCCTGGACGATCACGAAATCCGAAATAACACAAAGCAAAAATGGTCCCGGCAGCTGCAACCACACCCCAAAAGCCACCCTTTCCCAACCCTTGTGCCACACCTCCCAAGGCCATGGACAGGAGCAAGAATATGAGCGTTCTGCGCAAGGCGCTTTTATTAAAGCCAAAAGCAATCCAACCCATCAAACACAGGCTGACGATCCTCCACAGCAAGTTCCCCAAAAAGCGAAATCCCGGAAGCAGACAAGCTGCGCCGTAGATACCACCCAGCGCCGCAGACAACGCGCTGCGCCACCATCCCGGTGGATAGCCGCATAGGCGGTTCGTCCCCAAAATCAGGAAATAATCCACAAGAAAATTCAGCAGCGCCACGGCATCCAGATATACGACCATATCCGCACCTCCCATGTAAAGACTGTACCGTCAGTATAGTCTTTCAAATGGAAAAATGCCGTCACATCGCAGAGGTTATTTAGCCGCAAAATACTTCCGCAGTACAAGCCATTCTCCACCGATTGAATCATAATCGAAAAAAACGGCAGCTGATTTTCTCAGCTGCCGCTTGTTTCTGTCGATGATTCACGCTGGATGGCGCGAATATTTTTTTCAGCCTTAAACCGAGGGATCATAACCTCATGTCCGCAGCCGAGGCATCGCAACCGGAAATCCGCGCCGGTACGCAGGACCTTCCACTTCTTCTCGCCGCATGGGTGAGGTTTTTTCATCACCAGAATATCGTTTAACCGCACATCCATTACGATTCCCCCTTGATGCTGTCCCAATATTGCTTTGCAGCCTGTTCAAGCTTGTTGTCGCCATAAAAATAGTACTGCGTTCCCACAAGTGCATCCGGTAAGTACTGCTGCTGCACCCATCTGCCAGGGTAATTATGGGGATAACGGTACCCCTGTTCCCGTTCCTGGGTGTAAGTATCGAAATGCATATTCTGCAAATGCCGGGGAAAATCGCCACCTTTGCCCTTCCTTACATCCTCCATCGCCGCATCTAAGGCGACGTGTCCGGTGTTGGACTTTGGCGCTGTGGCAAGCAGAATCGCCGCATCGCCCAAGGGAATGCGCGCTTCCGGCATCCCAAGCTTCAATGCCATATCCACGCTGGCATTGACGATGGAAATGGCCATGGGATACGCAAGACCGATATCCTCCGCCGCGATTACCATTAATCTGCGGCAGGCTGACTGCATCTGCCCTGCTTCTAAAAGCCTTGCCAAATAATGCACAGCCGCATCCGGATCAGAGCCACGGATGCTTTTTTGCAGCGCAGACAGCAAATCGTAGTGACTGTCACCGTCACGATCCGCACGCATAGCGCTTTTCTGGGTGATCATTTTGGCATCTTCCAGCGTAATGCAAAAGCTGTCGCCGTCCGGCACAGCTGCAGAAAACAGCACCTCCACAGCATTCATCGCCTTGCGCAAATCACCGCCGCATGCCGCGGCGATATACGCAAGCGCATCCTCCTCGGGACGCGCCTTCAGGGCTGTGCGTTCTTCCAGATAGGCAACTGCCCGTTCCACCGCCTGCAGGGCGGCAGCGGCTGAAATCTGCTTAAATTCAAACACAGTGGATCTGCTTAAAATAGCATTAAATACGTAAAAATACGGATTCTCCGTAGTGGAGGCTATCAAGGTAATTTTGCCGTTTTCAATATGCTCCAAAAGTGATTGCTGCTGTTTTTTATTAAAGGACTGTATCTCATCCAGATACAAAAGCACACCATTGGGCGCCATAAGTGTATCCAGCTGCGCCACAATATTTTTGATATCCGCAGTAGATGCGGTTGTGGCATTGAGCTGATATAAGGTGCGGTTGGTCTGCTTTGCAATGATATTGGCAACCGTTGTCTTTCCGGTTCCGCTTGGTCCGTAAAAAATCATATTGGGAATGTTGCCGGAATCCACAAGGCGACGCAGCACAGCGCCCTTTCCCAATATATGCTCCTGTCCGAAAACCTCATCCAACGTCTGTGGACGCAGCAGGTCTGCAAGCGGCTGATACATACGCAGCCTCCTCTCATGTTAAAATGTTGCCACATCCGGCTGCGCCGGTTCTGCTCCCGGCTGCACACTGATGGCTGTGAGCACAGGACCCAGCTCGCCATTATATAGGGGATGTGTTTGCGCGCTGATGCGCGCTTTGACTGTGATCCAATCTCTGGGCTCAAGCTTTGATACACCGCTGTAATTACAGGGGATGCCGCAAAACTGAATATCATCTGCGCAGCACGTCATTACAAACCGTCCGGGCGCAAACATATTGGTTTTTTCCCGACGCAGAAGCGCCACCTGTGCCTTAAAAGAAACGGTTTTTCCGTCGTATTTCTGCGGTTCTTCCGTTATATCCCGATACCAAAGGGCATAATCCTCGTCCTGAATCACAATGTTGGGGGCATTGATATCAAAAGGCAGCGGATCTTCTATATCATCAAAGGCGGTGCTGCCGTCGGTAAAGTCATACAAAATGTCCATCCGGCGGTTGGCTGCCCGCACCAGCTTATGCAGCGCACTGGTGTCTGCGCCGGGTTCCAGCCGGTTAAATACCACCATCTGGCCGCCTACCAGCTTATCCATAACCAAGTTGCGCATGTTTGCATTATAAACCTCAAACGTGGTAGCATCAGCAAACATGACCTCCTGGGCAACGACCCAATCTGCCGGGAAACGGCTGTAAAGGTCTCCCACCAGCCGCATTCCGTTCAGTTCCGCAACCACACGCTGCGCCCGATACTTCTTCGCCAGCGTTTGCAGCTGCTTGGTTGTAACAGTTTCCTGATCCAGCACCTCAAGATATACATTTTGATGGGGATATGCAGAGAAATCATATTCCTCCTCCCCTTCTTCAAACACAAGTAAAAGGGTTCGTTCACCGGCATTGAACCGGGGATCCTCCAAGGTTTCCTGAATGAATTTTGTTTTGCCGGAATCCAAAAAACCGGTAAAAACATATACAGGGATCTGAATCATAACTTACACCCCAAACAACTGAGCAAGACTGTCCTGCTTCAGGTCAGCTCCGATAACACACAGCTTGCCGGTGATTGCAGCGCAGCCGGTGCGCACATCCAGCTCGCCGGGAACATAGTCAAAGTGAATCCATGTGCCGTCCTGCGCCGGTACAATGCCCTTGGCGCGCAACACAAATCCCCACGCGCCGGAATCCAGCTGATTCAGCGCATCGGTAATGCTGTCGGCTGTGAATTTCTTAGCTGTTTCCACGCCCCAAGAGGTAAACACCTCCTCAGCATGGTGGTGCTCATGGTCATGGTGGTGACCGCAGCAGCAATGGTCATCGTCATGATGGTGATGCTCGTGGTCATGGTGACCGCAGCAGCAATGGTCGTCGTCATGATGGTGATGCTCGTGGTCATGGTGACCGCAGCAGCAATGGTCGTCGTCATGATGGTGATGCTCGTGGTCATGGTGACCGCAACCGCAATGCCCATGGTGGCGGTGCTCCTGCTCCAGTTCTTTCAAGCTGGCAGTCAAGGAGGCCTCGCCCTCCATTGCCTGAATAAGCTGCGCACCGGTGATCTGCTGCCACGGTGTTGTTACGATTGTTGCATCTGCATTGCGCTCACGGAGCATAGCCACTGCTTCGTCCAGCTTCTGCTGCGCAATGGCATCCGTACGGGAGAGGATAATGGTAGTTGCCGTATCAATCTGGTCGTTATAAAATTCTCCAAAGTTTTTCATGTAAACTTTGACCTTACCTGCATCCACAACAGCCGTTGTATATCCCAGGCTTACTGTATCATTTGTAACCTTCTTTACTGCGGCAATCACATCAGACAGCTTGCCTACGCCGGAGGGCTCAATTATGATTCTGTCCGGATCATATTCGTCAATCACCTGCTTCAGCGCCTTGCCAAAGTCGCCCACCAGGCTGCAGCAAATACAACCGGAATTCATTTCTGTAATGTTGATTCCTGCCTCCTGCAAAAACCCGCTGTCGATACCGATCTGCCCAAATTCATTTTCGATCAGCACCAGTTTCTGACCCCGATAGCTTTCCGTAATCATTTTTTTGATCAGCGTGGTTTTTCCTGCCCCAAGAAAGCCGGAATAAATATCAATCTTTGTCATGACTCACTCACCCTTTGTAGTATTTTTCTGCTTTATATTATAACACAACATCCATACGAAAACAAGGTTTAAATACTTCGACAGAATTTCCTTGAATCCACCTTTTAACCTACAGTATTGTATATCCAGGCGGACATTCTCCCCGAATGCGACAACCGCCAAACCGCCGCTGCGCATAGTAAGCGCAGCGGCGGTTCTTTTGTCATAGCACCGGGATCAGCAACATTTGATTATGGGGTGGATCTTGCTGCAAGCCGTTAAGCTTGCGGATTTCCTCTACGGTGGAACCAGTCTGCTTTGCCAGCTCCCACAGGCTCATATCTCCTGCCCGACGCAGAATCAGGCTGGGACGGTTCGGGTCCGGTTCCGTCATCTCCCCCAGCTCTGCTCCGGCGACTGTATCCATCGCCTGCCGGCTCACGGTATGCAGTTCCAACTGTTGCTCCGCGCGAAGGAGATTTCCCACCGGCTGGGTCGCGCCGCCTGCGCGAACGCGAACGATCATATCCGCATCATCGGCAACCGGGATTTCCACCTGTTCCTCCCAGTGGCTTTTTTCGCTGCACAATGCCCCTTCTTCGTCCATTCCCAGCATTTGAAAATTACCGGACAGCTGAATATGCTGTCTGTCATCTTCCCTGTGGATTTCCGGTGGTGCCGGAATCCATACGACATCCACAATCCCACCGGCGAAAGGTGCCTGGGTCACTTCAGCCCGGACCGTCCGTTCCTGCCGGTCCAGCACGCTGGGCAGGCAGATCTGCTCACGCTGCACTTTGACGCTGCGATAGGGACTGTAAAGATCCTCCGCTATCTGAATGGATTTCTGATTAAAAACAGTATACTGCGCTGTGATTCCTGCCTTGAGCACCAAATCATCGCCTTCTGCAGGCAGCAGCTCCAGACCTGTCACAGCAAAACAGATCTGCACATCCGCGCTGGAATCATACGCTTCGTCCAGCTGTGCATACTGGGAAAAGGACAGCTCTGTGGCCCAAGTGTGAAGCCGGCCGTCAGTTCCCATATAGAGCATTTGCAGCCGCGCCATAGCTCGCATTACCAATTTATCAGCCACCACCTTGCTTTCAGCAAGCACCGGCTCCAAGTCATAGCGGATCAATGTTTCCATAGGCTGCTGGACCGAGGGCAACGAAATGGTTTCCTCCAGGTCAAAGCTCTTCTCTCCTGCCTCCGCCGGCAGGAGCATAGGATACGTACTGCTTAGCATCTGCACATCTTCCGGCAGACTGTCCGGTATGTGTACCTGGGTCTCTGCAGGCGCATAGGCGCAGGCGTGGATCGACACATTCGCCCGAACCATCAGCTTCCGGTCTGACAACATCCTGGCATCCACGCTGGGTGTCATAGGACACGCTATAACGGTACCATCACGCTCTGTATCCGGTATGTTCCACTTCATTTGAAAGGGCAGCCAGCTTTCCACACAGCAAGGCTTTGTTCCGTCTTCCGGCAAATACAGCACCCACGCCTTCACACCGCCGGATACACCAAAGCTGTCGCTGCGCCATTCCTTCCCTCGCAGCAAGACCTGTCCCCAACAGGCCAGCACCTTTCCCATATCGGGCATGGTATCGGAAAGACGTACCTGCTGTGTCTGCTCCTGGGTCTGCACTTGATTTGCCAACGTTTGCAGGTAGGGTACTACCATTTTCTGAAACTGAATTTCCACGCGGATCACTCCTTATCCCACTATGCTACTGCATTATATGCAGCGAAGGACATGCCTATGCCTATTTTTTGCAAATGCCACAACAACCGAAGATAAGCAATCCAAAGCCGATACAATGGGCCAGAAAGCTTGCCTCTACCCACAAACCAAACAGCAGGCCTAGGCCAAATGCACCCATGATCCAGCCAAGCAGAAGGTTGCGTCGAAACATAAAAACACCCCCTGCATGAGTGTATGCAAGGGGCGTTGTAAATTTGACCGTCATATTAAGCGTCTGCGGTTATCTGTCCATAACTTGCTTGCAGACCTGCAAGACCTCTGAGACCATAGGCACGCAGATCTCCCTTCCGTAGCCACCGTCTTCCACAATGGCAATAAAAGCAAGGGGATATTCCTCATCGCTGACAAAACCGGTAAACACTGCGTTGGGTTTCTTGTCGCCGCCTACCTCAGCAGTGCCGGTTTTTGCGCAGACTGTCAAGCCCGGGAAATTATCACTGCCGTATTTATCGCTGACATTGAATGCCATAAATTCCCGCAGCGTATCTGCCGTCTGGGCAGACATGATTCGAGCCGTTCCCACTGTGAAAGCGGAATATCCTGCGATCGCGCCGGACGAGACCTTATCAACAACGTAAGGAAGAACACCCTTTCCGCCTGCTGCAATGGCGCCTACAAAGCTCATATAGGCACAAGGATTGATCAAGTCTGTATACTGCCCGATGCTACTCCATGCAACGCTTACCGGCGAAGCATCGTCAACGTTATAGTTTCCGCAGGCGGTGGTGATGCCGTCAAACGCAATGCTTTCTGTAATCCCAAACTGACGGGCATAGCTTGTAAGCGTCTGCTTGCCCAGCTGCTGGGAAAGCTGCGCAAAGGCACAGTTACACGAATTTCTGAATGCCTGTTTCAAATCCTGCTTACCATGCTTACCGTCACAAGTAACGGTATCCCCGTCTATCCGGTAACTGCCGTTACAAGAAAAGCTTTGTTCCAAAACATCCGGGATAGATTCCAGTGCTGCCGCAAGGGTTACGATCTTAAAAATAGAACCGGGGGTGTATCGGGACTGAACAAACCGATTCACATACATTCCCTCGTAACGGTCAGCATCATCCTGTGTATCCGGCAAGTGATCCGGATCAAAGGTGGGCGTAGTGACTGCACACAGAAGCTCTCCGGTTTTGTAGTTATACACACCAATGGTACCTTTATAATCTCCCAGCGCCTTCAGGGCGGCAGTCTGCACATCGGCAGACAGGGTCAGCTTTGCCGTTCCACCGGTATCGCCGTAGGAATATACGCCGTTGAGCAGCTCAAAGCCGGCAAGCTCCGCTGCATAGGCAGAAAGAGCAGGCGCATTCACACTGCCATTTCGATCGCCCAGCCAATGGACTGTGGCAAGACGCAATTGGGCATCTGCGCTATAGGTTCGGCCGCCGTTCAAATCCAGCAGCATCACCCCGTCCCGATCCGTAACGGTTCCGCAGCCGATATTGCCACCGTTATAGACATGGGGAGAGCCGGCAAAGGTCACCCAATCGTCCGCCTGGGTCGCATATTCAAAAATAAAGAAGGTGAGTCCGCAAATCAACACCAAAACCAGCAGTATGACGATGCTGCTTCTGGATGCCACCCTATTCATCTGCCTCGCCTCCGTTCTTCATCAGGCGCACAGCAAAGCTGGCATTTTGCCGGGTGTCCGCTGCCTTGACAAAGGCCAACAGTCCCCATGCGCAGATCATACTGGAGCCGCCGTTGGACACAAAGGGGAAAGTCACACCGGTCAGTGGCAGAACGTCCACTGTGCCCAAGGCATTCAGGATTGCCTGCATCAACAAGGTCGCAGCCGCAGTGCAGGCGCTGATAGTATAAAAGCTGCTGCGCCCTACGGCAGCAGAACGAACGCAAAATACCGCCATGGCGATTACGGTTATCACTACCATAACAGCCATCAACAAGCCCCATTCTTCAGTTATTGTGGCAATGGCCATATCGGAGTCGGCTGCAAATACATTGCGCATCCATCCGTTGTTGGCACCCAATCCCAAAAATCCACCGGCGCCCATGCACATCAGCGCGCGGGTCTGCTGATAACCGCCGTCAAGAGGCACTTCCCAGATATGACGCCAGGAGGCAAAGCGACGTAGGGCATGGGGCGCGATCTTCAGTGCCACCACACCTGCAAAGCCAAGGGATGCGCACGCCAGGGCGATGGTACCCACACTGCCGGAGCGCATATATGCGATCACCAAAAATGCGCAGAAGAAGATCAGCGCCGTGCCAAAATCATTCATTAGCGCAAGACATCCGCAGATGGCCGCTGAATAGCCGATAAACAGAAATAAGTTTCGCTTTGTGATGATCCGGTCCATTGCAGACGCACCCACATACACAAAGCAGACCTTGCTTAGTTCTGACGGCTGCAAAGACGTAGACCCAATGATCAGCCAGTTCTTTGCCCCATAGTATTCCTTGCCGAACAGCAGCGTCACCAGGAGGAAACCGATGCCTGCCACCGCCGCCAGATAACGAAATTTCTTCGCCCGTTCCAGATCCCGCAGTGACCAACCAACACCCAGAAAAAGCACCAATCCCAACACCATTGAGATCACTTGCTTCACTGCCTCAGCCGGCTTCACCGTTGCGATCACCGCCATACCCATGGTACACAGGAAAAATGCCAGGGTCTCGATTTCAAAGGAGGTTCTGCGAATACACAGATAAAACAAAAGCAAAAGCCACTGGCACACCGCAATTGCGCCGAACCCAAGCAGAATGCTCTGGGCGTACTCACCGCTGCCATTGAGCAGAAACGCCATGCAGCATAAACATTGCATCACAGTCAACAGCAATAGATTTGCAAAACTGGCAAACACCGTGGAAGGCTTTGCCCGAAGCTGCGCCAGCCGCTGCTCCTGCCGCTTGGAGATAGGCTGCAACGTCATCTCTACACCGCCTACGGAAATAACATCCTCCGGCTGCAGCGCACGGATGTCGATAGGCTCCCCATTCACCAAAATGCCTTCTTTGGATTCTGCATCAAAAATCGTCCAGCTGCCGTCATCGTAGCGAGTCAAAACACCGTGGGTTTTGGATACGGTAGGAAAATCAATGACGATATCACTGTGCTTGCTTCTTCCGATCACATTTTCCCAGTGGGTAATGGGCAGCTTTTTTCCACCCTTGAGACACAGCCATGCCCAAATCTCCGGCTCACGGCGAAATGAGATCAGCGGAATCACACAGCGCACCAACAAAACCGCTGTCAAAGCAGGCATGAGCCAGCGCAGCGCAGCGATCAGCACATTGGCATAAACACTCTGGGCGCCGGCAACCTCAGAAACAAGCGTCTGCATATCGTCACCTCCTTTTTATAAAACCATTTTCTTAATTTTCCATTTGGCGAAGCATCTTTATCTCTTGCACATAGCCTTCCAGTTCGTTGGGTGTTTCCAGAATCATGGGAAGGGTCTTCAGATACGGATGATTCACGATTTTCCGGAATGCTTCCATGCCCAAATTGCCTTCACCCAGCAACGCATGGCGATCTTTATGGCTGCCAAAGGGATTCTTGGAATCATTCAGGTGCAGCGCCTTCAGCTTATTAAGGCCGATCACCCGGTCAAATTCTGTCAACACGCCGTCTAGATCATTGACGATGTCATAACCGGCATCGTGAACATGGCACGAATCCAGACAGACGCCGATTTGGTCGCTGCCGACGCCGTCGATAATTGCCTTTAATTCTTCAAACCGTCCGCCGATCTCGCTTCCCTTTCCGGCCATGGTTTCCAGCAGCACAGTCACGGGATAGCCCGGCTCCAGCGCCTTTTTCAGCGCATCGCAGATCTGGGAAATGCCGGTGTCTGTTCCCTGCCCCACGTGGCTGCCGGGATGAAAGTTATAATAATTTCCGGGAAGTGCCGCCATGCGGCGCAGATCGTCACATAGTATAGATGCGGCAAACGCTCTGGCTCTTGCATCGGCCGTACATAAATTCATTGTATAAGAACCGTGGGCAACCAATTTGCCAAACTGACCCTGCTCCAATGCCGCTACCGCCCGTTGGCAGTCTTCAGGGTCCTCCGGCTTCGCATGGCTACCCCTGGGATTGCGGGTAAAAAAGGCAAAGGTGTTGGCGCCGATTGCTTGCGCCGTTTTTACCATTTCCAGATTCCCTGCGCCAGAAGACAGATGACATCCTACATACAGCATTCGTTTCACTCCTTTTTTATAAGATAACATATCCTACTGTAAAAATCAAATAAACCATTCCCTTTTTCCCTTCGAGTATGATATAATGACATTAAATGACACTGCAGGAGGTTTTTACTTATGCCAAAGTCTGAAAATCAAAAGCAGAAGATCCTGTTTGTAATGGACTATCTGCAAAAGCATTCCCACAAGGATCATCCTGTAAATACCGCCCAGATCATTAAAATGCTGAATCAACACGGTATATGCGCTGACAGAAAGAGTATTTATTCCGATATTAAGGCTCTGACGGAATATGGATTGGATATTGTTTCTCTGCCCGGCAAAAATGGCGGCTATTACATTGCGTCGCCTAAGGATTTTCAGCTTTCAGAGCTGAAGCTGCTGATCGACGCTGTTCTTTCCAGCAAATACTTGACAGAAAAGAAATCCCGGGAGCTGATCCGAAAGCTGTGCGACCTTTGCGGCACAGACAAAGAAGCAGAGCTGATGGGAAGAAATCTGCTTGTCTCCGGACGGATCAAGAGCATGAATGAATCCATCTACTATAACATTGATGTGATTCAGGAAGCCATAACCAAAAACGTACAGATATCTTTCCGGTATTTCGACTGGGACATGAACGGCAAGCGCGCCTACAGAGAAAAACAATACCTGGCAAGTCCTTACGGACTATGCCAGGATAATGAAAACTGCTATTTACTTGCCTACTCTGCGCGTCACGGCATCACCTCATACCGGGCAGACCGAATGGATAGCATTCAGCTGACCGATGAAAAGCGGATCCCATGCCCAGAGCTGACCGGCAAAGCGCTCATTGACCACGCAAACCAGCTGTTCCAGATGTTCGCCGGTGACGCCCTCAGCGTAAAAATGCGTTTTCACAGGAGCCTTCTGAACGTGGTCATCGACCGATTTGGAAAGGATATCATGCTGATTCCTGAGGACGCGGAATATTTTAATTTCACCGTGAAAGTTGCCGTATCCCCAATGTTTCTCAGTTGGGTCATCGGTTTTGGCGACAAGGCAAAAGTTCTGTATCCCCCTGCGGTGGTGGAGCAGTGCAAAAATCTGTGTCAGGACGCGCTCAGTCAATATCGCTAAGAGACACAGAGTCCAGAATGGTTTTCCATGTGCCTGCAAGGTCACCGGCTGCAGCAAAATCTGCCATAACGGTAACTGCATAGTGGTAGCTGCCGTCATCTAAAATTACGGCTCTGGCTACTTGGTCGCCACCTTCACCCACTGCGCTCCATACGCAGTCATAGCGCCTGATGCCGTGTTTTTCCGTGGTCATAACCGTTAGCTGCTCCTTGGAAAAACCGGTCAGCCGGCGCATAGTGGCATCCAGATCTCCTGCTGCCATGGTTTGAGTGGTCAGGGTGTATCCATCGCACAAATACAGCGCGCCTGCTTCCTCACTTTGCAGCGTAGGCGCGGTGGCTTCCTTGGGAAGCGTCAGCTGCAGCCGACGCATCTGCGCCATAGCAGGCGCATCTATCGGATCGCAAACCGTTTCAAAGACCGGCTGGGCAGTGCAGCCGGCAAGCAAAAGAACCAGCATTAGAATGACACATACTTTTTTCAAAATGATCCCCCCAGAAAGGAGCTTCCCATGAAGCTACTGCTTGTTTACCTGTTTATAATCAATGCAACAGGATTCCTGCTTATGCTTTGGGACAAGTATAAAGCAAAGAAAAATCTTTGGCGTATTCCGGAGTCCGCGCTGCTGAACGTGGCAATTCTGGGCGGAAGTCTGGGGTGTCTTTTGGGAATGTATACTGCCCGCCACAAGACAAGGCACCAAAAATTCACCATAGGCATCCCAATCATTTTTGCTGTTGAAGCCGTACTTTTGATCCTTTTCGTCACATAACAAACCGGACGGTGCTGCACACCGTCCGGTTTGCTGTTATATTTGCTCTGCAGCGTCACGGACTCATCAGCGCTTCTGCGCACATTATCCCGTCAATGGCGGCAGACATAATACCGCCTGCATATCCTGCCCCCTCGCCTGCCGGATAAAGGCCGGTCAGAGAAACGGATTGCTTTGTGCTGTCCCTGACAATGCGCACAGGAGAAGAGCTCCTTGTCTCCGGTGCAGTTAACACTGCATCCGGGTGGGCAAAGCCTTGCAAATTCCGATCCAGAACAGGGATCGCCTTTTCCAGCGCATCTGTAATCCTCGCTGGGAGTACCGAATGCAGATCGCACCACGTAACCCCCGGGCGATATGTGGGCTGAACGATGCCGGCGCTGTGGCTGGGGCGGCCGGCAAGAAAATCTCCCAGCTTCTGGGCAGGCGCCCGATAGCTGTTGCTCAACTGATAGGCTTTTTCTTCAATCTGGCGCTGCCACAAGACACCCCCAAGAGGTCCCGGATACGGAAAGTCTTTGGGGTTCAAAGTAACCAGCAGCGCAGCGTTGGCATTCTCGCCACCACGATCCGAATAGCTCATGCCGTTGGTAACGACACCACCCTGTTCAGAAGCTGCCGCCACCACATAGCCACCGGGGCACATACAGAAAGTGTAGACCGTTTCATCCTCCAAATGCTTCACCAGCTTATAGTCTGCAGGCGGCAGGACCGGATCGTCTTTTCCATACTGGGCCTCATTGACACTTTTTTGCAGATGTTCAATGCGTATGCCCATGGAAAAAGGCTTTGGTTCCATATAAATTTTCTGATCGTTCAGCATTGTAAAGGTATCTCTTGCGCTGTGACCAATGGCAAAAATCGCCCGGTCACAGCGAATGATCTCGTCATTTACTGCCAGGCCGGTAAGCTTACCGTCTTCCTGGCAAATACCGGTGACCTGCGCCCCAAAGCGCACCTCGCCGCCCAAGGAAATGATCCTGTGTCGGATATTTTGCACCACAGTCAGAAGAATATCGGTGCCTACATGAGGCTTGGCATCAAACAGAATCTCCTCCGGGGCGCCTGCTGAAACCATCTGTTCCAAAACCCAGGCAATGCGAGGGTTGTTCACACCGGTATTCAGTTTGCCATCAGAAAAAGTGCCTGCGCCGCCTTCGCCAAACTGCACATTGCTTTTGCTGTCCAAAACGCCTGTTTCAAAAAAGCTTTGCACCTTTTCGTGCCGTGTGGCGGCATCCTCGCCTCGCTCTAAAATTAAAGGACGCTGCCCTGCAATGGCAAGGAGCAAACCTGCAAACATCCCGGCAGGGCCAAAGCCGACCACCACAGGACGCGTTTGCAGCCGCGCAAATTCAGCAGGCTTGTACCGACTGACTGGGGCAATGGCCGCCCGCTTGCAGCCGGACTGCTTTATTATCTTCTGTTCATTTCCCTCTACTGCCACATCTATCGTATAAACGATGCGAACGTCCGGTTTTTTTCGGGCATCCACACTGCGGCGCACCAGACTGACACGGCGCACCTTGGAGTTGGATATTTTCAAAAGCCGCGCCGCTTCATAGGACAGCTGGGCAATGTTATGCTCCGGGGGCATAGAGATTTCCCTGATACGAATCATGCTTCGTCCTTTCCCGCGCTTTGCCCGGCAAGCCGTCCGGAGCTCCATGCCCACTGCAGATTGTAGCCGCCGCAGTCCCCGTCGATATCCAGCACCTCGCCGCAGGCATACAGTCCGGGAACCAGTGTGCTTTCCATTGTTTTGGGGTCAAAATCGTCTGTGATCACGCCGCCGGCAGTCACCTGGGCATTGTCCATTCCCATAGGCTCCGTCAATTCCAATTCAAATACCTTGATTGCTGCACATACATCAGCCAGCTGATGAGCCGTTAGCGCGCTGGCGGCTATATCCTCCCGAATACCTGCCGCTTTTATGAGCACCTTGCCCAGACGGTTATGCACAATACCGGTCAGCAATTCGCCGGAGGGCAGTCCCATAGTCCCACGTCGGCGCAGCTCAGCCAAAAGCATATCTTCTGTCCAGTCAGGCAAAAAATCTAGGCTTGCTGTCCACTTCCCTTCATCTGCGCACACATCTCTGGAAACCTCAAAAACCACCGGTCCGGAAATACCGTAGTCTGTGAATTGTATCTCCCCGGTGCTTTCGCAAACCGCATTCCCATCCTTCACAATGGCGATATGACAGTTGGCGCGCACGCCCTTCAGTCCGCCAATGCCGCGCCACCCGGTTTTCAGCTGTACCAGCGCAGGACGCAAACGGGTGGATGGATGTCCCAATTTTCCCATAAGCTTATAGCCGGACATGGAGCCGCCCAGCTTGGTGCCTGCCAAGCCGCCGCAGGCAATGATCAGACGGTCGCAGCCAATGGTCACATTTTCTCCTTCCACCGCGAATCTGTCCCCGTCTTTGCGCACTTTCCTCACTTCAAAGGGGGCATACAATGTGATATTCGGTTTATTCAGGGCAAACCGCAGCACATCCACAACAGAATTTGCCTGATCGGAATAAGGATAGACCCTTCCGCTTTCTTCTGTTACAGTGAAAAGTCCCAGCTGCCGGAACCATGCCAGTGTATTCTCCACGGAAAATGCCGACAGCGCATACCCGGTAAAGGCGGGGTCGCTTCCATGGTATCCACGGCTGTCTGCATGAATATTTGTCACGTTGCATCGTCCGTTGCCGGTGGCAAGGAGCTTTTTGCCAACTCTTGCCTGCCGTTCAAAAATATGCACCTGCACATTGGGATTTTCTGCAGCCGCAATTGCCGCCGCCATACCGGATGCGCCGCCGCCAATAATGCCGATTATCATACTTTCACCTGCTTTCTGGGTGTATTATACTGCAAAATGGTCCACGAAACAAGACTTGCAATCGAAAAAACCTATGATATAATACCTTTGGTGAAATATATGGACAGAAGCAACATTGAAAAAATCGCCCGCACACCGGAGGACAGACTGCTTCTGGCAAAGCTCTGGGACAAAATCAACCCCGGCATGCGGAAGAATGTTATGGCAAGCACCTGCTTTTTAACTCTGCGGCAGCTAAATATGGCCCGGTATCTTTTCGGAGATTTGGACGGTCTGATCCCCTTTGGCGGATATCCGGAGGCAGAACGGCAGATGCTTGTGTACCTGCCGGATTATCTGGACCGGTGTGTACTTACAGAGGATGACTCCCCTGTGGCGTGTCTTCGGGCAACCTTTTACGAAGGCGACAGTCCCACTCACCGGGATTTTCTGGGTGCGCTGATGGGCCTGGGCATCGCCCGGGAGTCAGTGGGTGATATTTGCGTCAACAAAGGCAGCTGTGATTTCTTTGTCGCCCGTGAAGTGGCGCCCTTTCTTTTGCAGAATTTTACCGGCGCAGGCAGAACAAAGCTTCGTTTAGAAGCGGTTTCTATATCCCAGGCCAAGATACCGGAGCCGGAAACAATACAAATCAAGGATACACTGGCATCCCTGCGACTGGACAGCGTGATTGCCGCAGGCTTTCGTATTGGCAGATCCTTGGCTGGGCAGTATATTTGCGCAGGAAAAGCCGCCATCAACGGTCTGCCATGCGAAAAGCCGGACAAGTCCGTAGAAGAAGGTGCAAACATTTCCGTTCGAGGCCTGGGCAAAATAAAGTTAACCGCTGTGAACGGTCAGACGAAAAAAGGAAGAATCTCGGTAGTGATCGACCGCTATGTGTGAGGTGATACTATGAACATGGATGAAGTGATCGCAAGGATCAATGAATTGGCGCGAAAAGCAAAGGCGGAAGGCTTGTCCCCCGAAGAAATTACAGAGCGCGACAAACTTCGCAGAATCTATATTGATTCCGTTAAAGCAAGCTTGACCGGTCAGCTGGACAACACTTATATCGTCTATCCTGACGGCACAAAAAAGAAGGTCGGTCCTAAGCAGTAAGCTTGACATTTATGGGGTTGAATGATATGATAACCCCCACACGGAGAGTTGTCCGAGCGGTTTAAGGAGCTAGTCTTGAAAACTAGTGATTCCGAAAGGAACCTAGGGTTCGAATCCCTAACTCTCCGCCATAAATTAAGACCTGCCCATGGGGCAGGTCTTAATTTATTTGCCAGGTGGGATTCGAACAATCCAATGCAACGCGTGGGTGGTTTTCAGATATCCTGCAGGTCTGCAAAGGGAATATCATTTTCCAGATTGTCCCGGGCAAGGTCGGAATCAATGGGTCCGTATGCATCCTGAGGAATCGGCTTTTCATGATAGACCTTCTGGTTTGCGCCAAAAGTTCCTGCAATAATCGGCCTTGCCTTCTGTTTGCCGGTTTTCGCCTTTCCCTGCAGCTGTGGCACAGGAGAAACATCGTTCTTAGGGTGCAATTGCGTCCAATCCGGTCTTGCCATACCTTTCTTTGCCACGTTTATCACCTCACAATCAATTTGCCACAAAACCCGGGAAATATCCGCAAGTATGCTCTATTTTCCCTTGACAAACCGTACTGCCTATGCTAGAATACTTTGGCACAACAAAATATCATTTTATTCGGAGTGATACCCAAGAGGCCGAAGGGGCTCCCCTGCTAAGGGAGTAGGCGGTCAAAAGCCGCGCGAGGGTTCAAATCCCTCTCACTCCGCCATAAAAAACCACACCATTTGGTGTGGTTTTTATGCATGAGAGGGATTTGAAAGATCAACCCCCTGCACCAAACGTGCAGGGGGTTATATCATTGCTTGTTGTCAAAGCGTATCACTGTTGTATAGTGCAGATCCTGCTGTTTTAGCTGCGTATCTATATGTAGTTTGATCGCCTTTTTATCCACACTGGCGCAGTACGGAATCGCAAAATCAAATACAAGCTTCGTCTGCGCAGCACCGCGAACCAACCGGAAATCATGAATGGAATAATCCGGATTCAGCTGCAGAACAATCGCTTCTGTCAATTTCCGCATTTTTGTCCATTCCTCGTCGTTTTCCAACACCGGATCGTAATGGATCACCAGATGGATATTCAGCTTTTGCAGCACATCACTCTCAATATCATCAATAATATCGTGGCAAACGAGAGGATCCTCCTGTGCGCTGATCTCCACATGGACCGAGGCATAACATCGCCCAGGGCCGTAATCATGCACCAAAAGATCATGGATCCCCAACACCTTTTCATGGGAGAGCACGAGATCGCTGATATCTTCCAGCACTTTTTTATCTACCTGCTTTCCCAGCAAAGAGGAAATCGTTTCTCTGGCAATACCCACGCCGGAAAACAGAACAAACAGCGCAACGGCAAATCCCATATAGCCGTCGATCTTTAGGTGCAGATATCGCTCTGCCAGGCATCCCAACAACACGGCCGTGGATGCGATCACATCATTGCGGCTGTCAACAGCGGTGGCTTTCAGGACAGCAGAGTCGATGCGTTTGCCCAGATTTGCGAAAAACAGGCTCATCCAGCTTTTGATAGCCAAAGAGCACAGCAGCACCCAAAATGTCACAGAAGTAAATTCTACTGCTGTGGCAGACAGTATCCTGCCAATGGCGCTTTTTGCAAGCTCTACGCCAATCACAAGGATCAGCACGGCAACGCTCAGGCCGGACAGGTATTCGTATCGCGCATGGCCGTATGGATGATCATGATCTGCAGGCCGCTGGGCCAGCCGAAAGCCAAGCAGGGTTACCACAGAGGACGCCGCATCAGACAAGTTGTTCATGGCATCCGCCACAACAGATACAGCACCGGACAGGAGTCCTGCTGTCAGCTTCAGAAGAAATAACACAGCATTACAGACAATCCCGGTGATGCCTGCCAACTTACCAATGGCAGTACGCACAGTTATATTTTCCCTTTTGTGATAATTGGGCACAAATATGCGTAACAAAAGCTCGGTCACAGACTACCCTCCTCTGATAAAAAAACACCCCAGTCAGCATGGCTGCGCCGTGGGTGCTTATCTCTATAGCGCATTATATCAAATGGCGTGCAGGCCGTCAAGGGACACTCTGTCATAAAATCAGATGGTCTGCAAGCACCAAGTCATTCTTTCATATAGTCTTGAAATATCCGTACTTTCCATCTTTTCTTCCACTGTGTCTATATAAATACAAAATGCCGCCGATGGCGGCATTTTTTCGACAATTAACCCGGGAAAGTATTGGTAATATAGATAAGAAGGGGCAAAGCCAGAGAAAACAGGCTGATAAGCCACGGATACAGGACCTTCCGGGAACAGAACACCATCAAAAGGCATACTGCCGTCACAGCCAACGGGCCCAGAACCGCCACCGATCTGCTGACCATACTGGCATATTCTCCATTGGCCTGGATCTGAATGCCCACAGAAGAAGGCAGCATCGCCTGATTGTGAATCGCAAGGATCACAGCGGCTGCCGCCACCGGAATGGCAAGGATCACGCTGCGCAGTCTGTATGCCCACTTCCAAAAAATCTTCAGCTTATGCTTTGTTTCGGCGCTTATGATTTCTTTCTTTTTACTCATACTCCACCTCGTTTGACTGTCCCCAGGAAACCGCCACAGGTTTTCAGGTATCGGTATCTTGGGGCGCGGAAATATTCCATAAATATTTTTTCCATCATAGCATACTTTTTATTACGATGCAAGAGCGTTAACAAATGTTTTTCCTTTCCATTATCGTAATAAGTCCCGTTTATCGTACTTTATTTACTGTATCATGAAAGCATCAATAATAACCAAGGAGGTTCTGAACTATGAAAGCCGCTACTGCCCGTCCTGCTGATCTTGCCAAGCGCCCCAATCTGCCGTACCCCAACGCGGCAACCAAGCACCAGATCGTTAACCGGTTCATCGAGCTTCTTTTAATGGCTGCTCTGGGTGTCGGCGCTGCAGCAATCATTCTTTTTATTCTTGCGCTGTCATAGACCGGGATTCGTCCCACAGCTCTGCCTGCCGTACAATGCGGCAGGCAGTTATTTTCCCCTCCCGGATCTCAACGATACCCGCGCTGCCGCTGCCTGTGCAGCAAGAACCGGGGTTAAGCACCCACAAGCCGTCTTCCGCCTGAAAGCACAGCGCGCTGTGGGTATGTCCAAAGAGCACCATTTGGGCCGCCTGCTCTCTTGCCGCTGCCATAACAGCGTGAATCTCGGATTTTACACCGTGCTTATGGCCATGAGTCATAAACAGCTTCACACCGCCGACAGTATAACACAGAATTTCCGCGCAGTCATGACCTATCCGATACCGGTCACAATTACCGGGAACCAAATGAAAACGAATGTGGGGATATTCCTGCGCCATAACAATTCCGTCTTCATAATGATCTCCCAGATGGATCACATGCTCCGGCTTGACGCTGCGGATGCAATAACGCATAAAGCTATGTCCGCTGTGGGAGTCTGATAAAACCAATATTTTCACCGTACACGAACCCTCCTGGTGCTGCATATAGTAATATTGACCATTTTATTATAGCAGGCATTTTGACAGGAGGCAATCACATGCAGAAAAAACCCGATCCATTTTCCATGCAGGATGCTCTGCGTCTGGCAAACAGCCCGGCAGGGCAGCAGCTTCTTGACCGGCTGCGCCAGGCAGATCCCGAAGCCTTCAAAAAAGCGCAAGACCAAATATCAACCGGCAACTATTCACAAATCGCAAAGACGCTGGCGCCGTTGCTGGCATCTGAGGATATCAAGAAAATGATGCAAAAGCTGGGAGAATGACATATGGATGATATGCAAAATCAAATGAACGCTATTTTAAATGATCCGGACATGATGCAAAAAATCATGGCCATGGCCCAGTCTTTGGGCGATCCGTCATCTGAAAAGCAGCAACCCCAGCTGCCAAAACAGGAAAACCCCGGTTTTTCTATGCCGGATATAGATTTTTCCATGATACAGAAATTATCCGGTCTTGCCGGGCAAAGCAGCATCGACAAAAATCAGCGAACGCTATTAAACGCATTAACTCCATATCTGGCCAGAGAGCGAATATCTAAATTGGAAAGAGCTATGCGCGCTGCCAAGCTGGCAAGCATGGCATCTGCCTTCTTCGGTAATTCCGGCCTCCAATTTCATACAGGCAGGTGATATCCATGTATAATCGTTATATTCCACAGCCTGACGGTTCGTACAAAAAGAAACAGCTGGCAGAACCGCGACGGCAGGGACCCGTCGGCCATTCGCCTCCCCACAGAAACACAAAACCACCCTCTGCTCCGCCGCCCCATCCGCCCACCTGCCCGCCTGCGCATTCTGAGGAGCAACCCCAGAGCCATTGCAGCAGGCCCAGTGCCGGTGGTCATGACAGTCTGACAGGTTTTTTTAAGCAGCTTCTTCCTAAAGATCTGGACACAGCGGATCTTTTGATCATACTGCTTCTTTTACTCATGGCTGGCGATTGCGAGGAATCCAAAAACAATGCGCTGCTTACGCTTGCACTATATTTTCTTATGTGACGGATCAAACCCCCACAGTCCATGTCAGGCTGTGGGATTTTTTATGTCACTACCACACAAAAACTGTGATTTTGTGACATACATTAAAAATAGTTGTCCCTTTTTTACGTTGTATGAATTCCTCTGAAAATTATAATAAAATCATAGAACAAAAATAATAGGAGGTATCCCAATGAAAGCGCTTAACGAGATGAACAATCAGGAATTTTACACCCATGCAAAATCCCGCATTCCCGGCGGTGTTCAGCTGCTGAGCAAACGTCCGGAAATGTTTGCCCCCAACCAGTGGCCCAACTATGCTGTAAAGGCACAGGGCTGTGAGGTCTGGGATCTGGAAGGAAACCGCTACTACGATATGACCACTAACGGCATCGGTGCCTGCCTGTTGGGCTTTGCCGATCCGGACGTAAACCAGGCCGTTATCAACCGCATTCAGAACGGCTCCATGAGCAGCCTGAACGCACCGGAAGAAGTCTATCTGGCTGATCGTCTGTGCGAAATCCACCCCTGGGCAGAAAACGTCCGTTTCGCCCGTACCGGCGGTGAGACCTGCGCCATCGCAGTGCGTATCGCCCGTGCAACTACCGGCAGAGATGTAGTTGCTATCTGCGGCTACCACGGCTGGAGTGACTGGTATCTGGCTGCCAACCTGAGCGACGGTGACAGCCTTGGCGGCGTTCACCTTGCCGGCTTGGAGCCTGCAGGCGTGCCCAGCAATCTGCGCGACTCTGCTGTGACCTTCCACTACGGCAATGTTGAGGAATTTGACTCAATTATCAGCGAATACGGCGATCGTCTGGCCTGTGTAATTATGGAGCCCATGCGGAACAATCCTCCTGCTGAAGGCTATCTGGCCCACATCCGTGACGAGATCCACCGCGTAGGCGGTCTGTTGATCTTCGACGAAATCTCCATCGGCTGGCGTTACACCTTCGGCGGTAGCCACAAGGTTCTGGGTGTCAATCCGGATATCGCCTGCTTCGCCAAGGCAATGGGCAACGGCCATCCCATCGGCGCCATCGTAGGCACCAAGGCTGCTATGGACGGTGCTCAAAAGACCTTTATCAGCAGTACTTACTGGACTGAGGCTGTTGGTCCCGTGGCAGCTTTGGCAACCATCGACAAGATCGAAAAGACCAGAGCCTGGGAGCATGCCGCCCGAATCGGTGAAATGATCAAGAAGGCATGGATTGACTCTGCCGCACGCTACGGTTTGGACATCAACTGCGGTGGTGTTCCCTGCTTGGCGCACTTCGGCTTTAATGAAGACGGCGCAGCTATGAAGACCCTGTACACCGCAATGATGCTCAAGGAAGGATTCCTGGGCAATACCGGTGTATATCCCACCTTGGCTCATAATGACGAGATCGTTGAAAAATATGCTCAGGCCATTGATAAGGTCTTCTGCCAGATGGCTGAGATCCGCAAGAAGGGCGGCAAAGAGGCTGTTCTGGAAGCCATCGGCGGTCCCGTATGTCAAAGCGGTTTCCAGCGTTTGATCGACTGATAACGCCTCGCTTCAATTGGTGTTGCAATGCTGCGTTTTCTTTGCTAGAATATAGCTATCAAAGGTAATGTGGGCACAGCCAAGGGAAGGTAGCTATGGGACACGATCAATTTACTTATGAACTGTCATTGGGAAAAGAAAAGATCCTGATCAGCGGCACGGATGAGATGCAGCTTCTGAAACATTCCTGGGACGAAAAGCGTCACTGCAACGCAGACTGGGAGCTGCATCTGATCCTGAAAGGCAATTGTCAGGTGGATGTGGAAGATGAGCATCTGCGCATTCAAGCCGGACAAGTGATTGTGATCGCACCCGGTCAGTATCACCGTCCCAAGGCACTTCCTGGGGAATTTGAACGTTTCAGTTTTTCCTTCTCTGCCCAGAAAAGCCTTCTGGCCAGTCAGCTTTACAGCCGTGTTCCTGCCAGTCGGGTCATCGATGTAGACGAAGCTTTCTGCGCAACTGCACGCAGTCTTGCCCTGGAAAGCGCAAGTAACCGTGCTTTTCGAAGAAACTGCTGCAAAGCAATGCTGACACAGCTGATCATCTGGCTTTTCAGGTGTCTGGATATTACAGACAGCACCCAAATCGTGCCCAGAAAAACATCTACCAACGATCTTACGCAGCTGATAGACACTTATTTCGAGCAGCATTTTGCAGATGCCTCAGGTGAAAAGGCACTGGCAGATATTCTTCATATATCACGGCGCCATTTGATCCGGGTCCTGCAGGAAAACTACGGCATGACCTTCCGGCAAAAGCTGATACATGCCCGTATGGACTATGCAGCCTGGCTGCTGCGCACCACACAGATGAAGATCAGCCGGATCAGCAGCACCGTTGGCTATAGCTCAGAAGCTGCCTTTTTCCGGGTGTTTCGGCAGAATTTTGGCATTACCCCAAAGCAGTACCGAGCCAAAAAGAAAACAACATAATAAAACCGGGAACAGATCTGATCTGATCTGTTCCCGGTTATTTTATTTCGCCACAAAGCCCACTTTCTTGTAGACCTTTCGCAATGTCTTTTCCGCCACATAGCTTGCTTTTTCCGCGCCGGCACGGTAGACGCTTTCCAAATAGGCCTTATCCTTCATAAGCCGCATAGACTCTTCCCGGATGGGTCGCAGGTGTTCTACCACCGCCTCGCCTACCACAGGCTTAAATTTGCCGTAACCCTGACCGGCAAACTCCGCTTCAATCTCATCGTATGTTTTGCCGGTAACAGCAGAGTAAATGGTCATCAAATTGGCAACGCCCGGCTTGTTCTGCTTGTCGTAGCGGATGCAGTTTTCTGTGTCGCTGTCGGTAATGGCGCGCTTAAATTGTTTCATTACCACCTCAGGCGGATCCATCAGAAGCACCCGACCGGTGTCCTCATCTTCCGACTTGGACATTTTTGCCGTGGGATTTGTCAGACTCATGATTCGAGCGCCTACCTTCGGAACGAAAGGCTCCGGGATCTTGAATACATCGCCGTAAATGCCGTTAAACCGACGGGCGATCACATGGGTCAGCTCCACATGCTGTTTCTGATCCTCGCCTACAGGCACCAGATCCGGCTGATACAGCAAAATATCGCCTGCCATCAAGCTGGGGTAAGTAAACAAACCGGCATTGATATTATCTGCGTTCTTGGCAGACTTGTCCTTGAACTGAGTCATGCGGCTCAGCTCGCCGAACATGGAATAGCAATCCAGAATCCAACCAAGCTCCGCATGCTGGTGCACATGGCTCTGAATAAACAAGGTGTTCTTTTCCGGGTCAAGGCCGCAGGCAATGTACTGCGCCAGCTGCTCCAGCGTTCTGCGGCGCAAATCCGCAGGATTCTGACGCACTGTAATGGCGTGCAGATCTGCCATGAAGTAGAAACAATCATACTGATCGGCACGTTCTGCCCAGTTCTTCACTGCGCCCAGATAAGAGCCCAGCGTCAAGTCACCGGAGGGCTTGATGCCGGAGAGCATCCTTTTTTTTGCAACAATTTCTTCCATGAGGATTCCTCTTTTCCGCAATTTCCTGTATTCTACCACATCAGGAAGAAAAACGCAACGGAAAATTGACTTTCCCTCGTTGATTATGATATAGTATGGAAAGAAATGAAAAAGAGGAGATTGTTATGGATCACAAGGCACTTGCCGGGCTCCTGTTCCCGGACACAACTGAAACACCTGCGCAGCTGGAAGAACGGTATCCTCTGCGTCAGCTTCCGGAAGGTGCGGTTGTCACTCGTATGGCGCCCTCCCCCACCGGCTTTGTCCATCTGGGCAATTTGGTAATGGGTCTGACCGCTGAACGTATGGCTCACCAGTCCGGTGGCGTTCTGTTCCTGCGCGTGGAAGATACCGACGCTAAACGTGAGGTTCCCGGCGCTGTGGAAGTGTTGATTGATACGCTGAAGCACTATGGCATTACTTTTGACGAGGGTGCCACCATAGACGGTGATATGGGCAATTACGGCCCTTACCGTCAGCGTCAGAGAGCAGCTATTTATCATGTTTATGCGAAAAAGCTGGTTTCCGAGGGCATGGCATATCCCTGTTTCTGCACAGAGCAAGAGCTGGCTGATATGCGCGCTACCCAGGAGGCCAACAAAGAAAATACCGGCTACTACGGCAAATACGCTATGTGGCGCGACCGCTCTCTGGAGGATATTCAAGCGCAGCTGGATGCCGGCAACCCATGGGTGCTGCGTTTCCGCTCCACCGGCTCTATCGAGAACCAGTATAAATTCGATGATCTGGTCAAAGGTAAGCTGACCATCACAGAAAATGATGTGGATCACGTTTTGCTTAAATCCGATGGCATCCCCACCTACCACTTTGCCCACGCAGTAGACGACCATTTGATGCGCACCACCCATGTGGTTCGCGGTGATGAATGGCTTGCTACCCTGCCCTTCCACATCCAGCTGTTCAAGGCTCTGGATTTCAAGCTGCCCAAGTATGTACACATCGGACCGCTGATGAAGATGGACGGCACTTCCAAGCGCAAGCTCAGCAAGCGCAAAGATCCCGAACTGGCACTGACCTTCTACAAAGCAGAAGGTTTCCCTGTCGAAGCCGTTTATGAGTATATCATGACGGTTCTCAACTCCAATTTTGAAGACTGGCGCAGAGCCAACCCCACCGCGTCTGTGGATGATTTCAAATTCAGTCCTAAGAAGCTGAACCCGGCAGGTAGCCTGTTTGACTACGCAAAGCTGACAGACGTTTCCAAAAACGAAATTGCAAAAATGGATGCGCAAAAAGTATATTCTCTGTTGCTGGAATGGGCAAAGGAGTTTGATGGGGATTTTGCAGAAAAGCTGGCAGCTGACCCGGATTACGCTATGGCCATTCTTGCCATTGGCAGAGGTGGCAAAAAACCACGGAAGGACATTGCCACCTGGAAAGAGGCAAAGCCTTACATGGGTTTCTTCTTTGATAGCTATCTGGAAAAACCTGTGTTCGATCCCAAGTTCAGCAAGCAAACCATTACCGGCGCCCTGCAGAAGTTCCTGGAGCGCTTTGACATTAACGACGATTCCGGTGTCTGGTTCGACAAAGTTAAAGCAATTACCGAGGAACTGGGCTTTACAACGGACATGAAAGCCTACAAAGCAGATCCCGATGCCTTCGACGGTACGGTTGCGGATATATCTACTTTTATCCGCCAGGCTGTCACCGGCAAGACCAATTCTCCGGACCTGTACACCGTAATGCAAATTTTAGGTTGCGATCGTACTGTCGCCCGGATTAAAGCTGTCATTGAATCCATGTAAATAACAATATCGCCGGAGAGACTGTATCTCTCCGGCGATTCTTTTTTAGATGGGTAGAAATCCCGTTACCATCAAAATACAGACGATGGCAAAGATCGTCACCATAGAACCAACGCTGGACCATACAACATGCTGGGTAGCAAGCTGCTCATCATTACCCATTTCTCCTGCCATAACAGCACCGGATACCGCCGCCGGTGCACCAAACAAAGCAACCAGTGTTGCCATTTCCACAGTCCCCAGGGTAAGCATTCCGTTACTGCGCAGAAGTATCGCTGCAGTAATCCCAATAATCGGCGCAAATACAATTCGCCACAACGTGCCTACCGCAATTTCCTTAAACATTCCCTTTACTGCAGAGAAACGGAACTGAGCACCGGTAATGATCAGCGCCAAGGGTGTTGTCATCACTTTAACATCACTTAGCGCTTTGTACATAAAGGGGATATCTCTTTGTATGGAGAAAACTACTTTGTCAAACAGCAGATCTTGCATTTCCCGCAGCAAAATACATACCAAACCGGCAAAAGCACCTATGACCATAGGATTCTTAATAATTCCCATCAGAATGGGCTTCATTCGGACTTTGTCGGTTCCATCGGAATGGACGAATAACGAAAGGGCAACAACACCCATAATGTTGAACACCGGCAAGATAAAAGCCGACACCAGCGATGCCATTGCCGCTGCTGAATCACCACCGATTGCCGTGGCAAGCGATAAACCGATAATAGCAAAATTACACCGGAAGGTGCACTGTATAATCACGCCCCGTCGCTCTATAACATTGGTCGTTGCAATTGCAGTGATATAGCCAAGAACAAACAACAGCGCCGTCATGACATAGACGAATAAAATGAAGCTCCAGGAAATAGACGCAAAATCCGTAATATTATACACATTGATAAACAGCGAGCAGGTCAAACCGATCTTGAATATGAGCTTATTGCCCACTTTGACAAACGTATCATTCAAAAACCCCGTACTGCGCAGAATATTGCCCAGCAGGATCAACAAAATGATCGGCAGTACCGCATTGGCTGCCGTAGAAAAAATATGCAGCATGGTTTATCCTTCTTTCAGCGCAAAACCCGGCATCCGAAGATGCCGGGAAATATTACGACAGCATAACCCGGTCATTGGCAAATGCCTTGCCGCTGGCCTGCGAGAATAGATTGAGAAGCATCTCAACGGTCATTTTCTTCTTCTGCTCGCCTTCCACATCCACGATGATATGTCCCTCGTGCATCATAATCAGCCGGTTGCCGTGGGCAATGGCATCGTGCATATTATGGGTAATCATTAAGGTTGTCAGCTTATGCTCTGTGACGATTTTGTCTGTCAGCTCCAGAACCTTTGCTGCAGTTTTGGGATCCAGCGCCGCGGTGTGCTCATCCAGAAGCAGCAGCTTAGGACGATTCAGCGTGGCCATCAGCAAGGTTACCGCCTGGCGCTGACCGCCGGATAGTAAGCCTACCTTGCCGGAAAGTCTGTCTTCAAGTCCCAGCTCCAGGTCGGCAAGCAGCTTTTTGTACTTTTCCCGTTCTGCCTTGCGGACACCCCAAACAAACCTGCGCTTTGTGCCGCGTCTTGCGGCAATTGCCAGATTTTCTGCGATCTCCATGTCCGGGGCTGTACCCTTCATGGGGTCCTGGAACACACGACCTAAGTACTTGGCGCGCTTATGCTCCGGCATATTGGTCACATCCACACCGTCGATCTCGATGGTGCCGTAATCCGGCTTCCAAACACCGGAAATGGCATTGAGCATAGTAGATTTACCGGCGCCGTTGCCGCCGATGACCGTAACGAAATCGCCGTCCTTCAATTCCAGGTTCAAGCCGTCCAGCGCCTTTTTGGCATTCACTGTGCCGGGGTTAAAGGTTTTATGCAATGATTTGATCTTAAGCATGGGGCTCACCTCCCGGGGAAGCTTCCTGCGCAGGAAGCACCTGCTGCTTTTGGAAGTACTCCTCCTTCAGATACGGCACTGCCAGGAAGATCGCCACGATAATTGCCGAGAGCATCTTCAGATAATCCGTTTTCAGACCCATCAGGATCACGAAGTTATAGATCACATAATACACAACGCCGCCGCCAACAACACCAATAAGACTGACCACAAAATTGGGCTTGATCTTCATGGAAACAGACAGACCGATAAAAATGGCGGCCAGACCAATAACGATAGCGCCACGTCCGTCCTGAAGGCTAACGGAGCCTTTATACTGGGCATACAGGGCGCCTGCCAGCGCAACAATGGCATTGGATATAGAAAGACCCAAAACCTTGTTAAATTTTACGTTTACGCCCTGGGCGCGGCTCATGTCCGGATTGTCACCTGTGGATTTCAGCGTCAAACCGATTTCCGTGTAGAAGAACAGCCACAGACCCACAATGGTAGCCGCCACGATCAGCACTCCGGCAATGATAGCACCGATGTTATCGCTCATGTGCATAATCAGCTGATTGGCACGCGGATCAATGGCAACCAGGGATTTTCCACCCAGAACACAAAGATTCACCGTATAGAGCATCAGCTGGGTCAGGATGCCTGCCAGAATCGCAGGGATTCCCAATGCTGTATGCAAAATTCCTGTCACTGTACCTGCCAGCGCGCCTGCCAGTAATGCGATCAACAGGCTCAGCCACACCGGCACACCGCCTGCCGCCAGCATCGCAAACACACATCCGCCGGTACAGATAGAGCCGTCCACAGAAAGGTCGGCTATATCCAAAATCTTGTAAGAAATGTACACACCGATAGCCATCAGGCCCCAAATCAGGCCTTCAGCAACAGCACCGGGCAATGCATTGAAAAACGCCATCTTAAACCTCTAGAAAAATTATTCTGCGGGAACAGTGATGCCCAACTTGGTGCACAGCTCCTGGTTATAAACCACAGAGGGTGTCAGGGTCGTCACTTCAATATCAGTGATATTCTTGGTGCCCAACAGAATCTGGGCAGCCATCTTACCGGTTTCTGCGCCCAGCTGATAGTAGTCGATTGCCAAGCTGGCATAGCAGACAGTTCCACCGTAGCTGGTGAACACGGGAATATTCTTTTCTGTGCAGATGGTGCCAACGATGGTATCGTTCTGGGCAACCGTATTGTCAGAAGGCACGTAAACAGCCTTGCACTCACCTGCCATGGAGGTCACAAGGCCCTGCAGCTCGGTGACTTCGGAGAAGGTGTATGCCTTGGCGACGATCTGCTTTTGCTCGAACAGCGCCTTTACAGCCTCATACTGAATCTTGGAGTTGGACTCATTGATGCAGTACAGCACACCCACCTGATCGCCTGCTGCCAGACCCAGCGTATCAATCATCATCTGCGCCTGCTCGTCAAAGGGAACGGCATCGGAGGTGCCGGAGACGTTGGCAGGGATATTGCCGTTGAAGGTATCACTATAGTCGGTAACAGAAGTGCCCAACACAGGAATGGTAGTTGTGGCGTTGGCAGCTGCCAGCAGCGCAGGGGTAGCGTTTGCCATGATCAGGTCAACGTTCTTTGCGGTGAATGTGTTTATCACAGTGCCGCACAGATTGGATTCACCGGCCACCTGCTCATCAATGACCACAGTCTTGCCGGCCTTTGTCATCTCTTCCTGCAGTGCCTCAACAAAGCCCTTGGTTGCCGCATCCAGAGCATCATGCTCCATCAGCTGGCAAATACCTACCGCAAAATCAGCCTTCTCTTCACCGCAGCCGGTAATGGCAAGGCAGGTGCCGATGCACAGCACCAACACCAAAACAGCAGATACAATCTTCTTCATAAAAAACACTCCTTTAAAATATTTTGCTTGGTAAATCAGTGAATAAATATAAAAAAACGCCCCTGAATACAGGGACGATTGGAAATCGTGGTACCACTCTGCTTCATGCACCCCTTGCAGGGCGCACCTTATCGGGCTCAAGCAAGCCCTCAGCGATATAACGGTCGCACCCGTTGTGCCTACTGAATTTTTCAACACACTACTCGCAGAGTGAACTTCAAGCAAATCTCAGCTGTTGCCTTGCACCTACCGGCAATTCTCTGAAGCTTCTTTATGCCCTACTCTTTCTGCTCAAACGTATTTGCGTATAAATTTACGTGGATATGGTATCAGTTTTTTGCCGCCGTGTCAAGTTTTTTCTTTCGTTCCGAGAAAATTCGACGCCTCAGGCAGATTCGGAAGACGCAACCTCATGGGCAAGCTGGCGATCCAGCTTATAATTTCTGGCATACATGCAAAGATCCGCACCAACCATTATGAAATTAAGAATATAGAAGAAAAGCACATACCATTTTGTTGAGATCGCAGCCATATAGGAAGGATTCAAAATTTTTGATAGTATTCCGGCTATGTATCCAAAGAAAATCAAACATAAAAAGGCAAGACTTTTGCCTTTCGTTGTTCTTGCTTTATATGATTTAATCACGTTCAGCGGCCAGGATGCGCCAAAGCTCACGATCATAATGATCTCCAAAATTTCTGACATAATGAATATCCTCTCTTCTTAAAATCAATTGTCATGATTATAGCATAATAGCAAGGAGGTTGCAACTGTCAATTAAATCTTCGCAGATGAATTTAAATCGGTTCCTTATACCGACGAAGCAGGATTTCACCACGTAAGTGATTTCATCCATCGAAGATGGATTTATCCCGTCCGCAAGGACGGGTTTAGTTAAAAACCTCCTTTTTTAAGGCTTTTAGCGCCTTTATATGTGAATCTTCACTTATTTCAGCTTTTTCTACTTTTTCAATGGCATTTATTTTATCTAACGAACCGCCCATTGCGCTAACAAGCCTCACTACAGTTTCAAAGCGAGGGTCCGCAGTTTCACCTCAAAATATCTTTCTTATTGTAACCTCCGGCAAGCCACTGGCAGCAGAAATATCGTGCCATGAAAAGTTACCTTTTGTTTTAAGGTGCTTTAAATACTCTGTTATCAAATTCTATCACCTTTCTGTCCGAATTTTATCAGTCTCAGTAAAATTCTAACACGTTTTTATAAAACTTGAGCAATTCCCAAGACTTAAAAAGTATTGTAAAATTCAGGCAACAAGATTATTTAAGCAGAGTATAATAAACACAAATTACGTTGTCAACAAAAAAGCAGAGGTATTACCATGAGGAAAATATCGAGCAAAAAGAAAAAGAAGCTTAACTGTATCCAATTTATATGCTGGATAATTATTCCTATGGCAATAATAACTGTACTTATACTCGACGGTTTAATGCTTTATATATTTAATACTGAACGTCTTATAGTCATTGGTGCGTGTATTTTTGTCGTGCTGATCCCGTTTTTTAAAGAAATAACCGTAAAAGACTTTTCATTAAAGAAGAGTTAAACATATTAGCGAAGCATAATAATATCGTTCCGGATGAGAGGCTCTATTCTTCATACGATCACCGTTTTGGGCATATTACAGCATAAAAGCGGCGGAGGGGCAATACTTATTACCTCTTACCTATTACTTCTTACTTCCCAAAAATCCTCTGAAAAACTTTGTTTGAGGTAAGAGTGAAGAGGTAAGAAGTAAAAAGTAAAATCCCGTCCTCTTACGAGAACGGAATTTTTGGGACCGACACTCAAAATGGAACCGGTCTTAAACACTTGATTTTCTTTATTCAAATCTATTTTTTCTTCGTTCTAACTTTTCTTGAATATTTGAAATAACAAATGCACCTATAGGTGTGAGTAGTATAAAAATCCAGAAGAGTATTCCCCAAATCCAGCTCATTGTCCAAATAGCCTCTGACACTTCAACTACTTCAGCGTGGTCACGAACAAAAAAATGACCGTTTTCCTGATAACCAAGTCCCGCACTTCCACCAATTATCATAGAAAACACAAAAAAGCCAAGTATGATGATAATACCAGTGGTATTCCACAAAGTTATAAGTATATCGCCTTTGCTACTTTTCTCTTTCATACATTTCACCAACCTTTAGGTGTATTATAGCATAAAAGCAACGGAGACGCAAGGTTAAGTGAAATCGTTCACTTTGCTCACGATGAAATTCAAGCGTTGCTTGGATGAAATCTGCTTCGCAGATGAAATTAAATCCGTCCTTATCTCCCGACGAAGTCGGATTTCATCACGAAGTGATTTCATCCCACGAAAGCGGGATTTATCCCGTCCGATAGGACGGATTTAGTTGAAAAGAACCCACACTTGTCGTAGACAAATGTGGGTTCTTTTCTGTCATTCGTGTCCGAAAAAGAACTGGGCGAAAACCGAGGATTTTCTATATATTAAAGCTCAAGGTCGATATAGTATTCATTACGCAAAGCTTCTGCTATAAAGCCTAAAGCTTTTTCGCGCGAAACTACGCCATTGAAATAAAGACTGGATGTTTCTTCATCCCAATACACGCCTCTCGCGGCACGATAAATCATTTCGTACGATCCAGATGAAAGTCTAACATGGTGATAACCATTTTTGTCGAAAATCTCTACAATCTTTATTCTCTTTTTGCCCATATCATCACCGCCTCTTTGTGTATTATAGCATAAAAGCGGTGGAAAATCAATGCGGAGCATTGTATATCATCAATTCCGCGGGAATTGCATATCATCAAAACGTAGTTTTGTATATCATCAAGCCGACAGAAATGCACACTTTGTGTGATTATATTCGCCTTTGGCGATGATATACACGACTGCGTCGTGATGATATACCAAGCCTGTCGGCTTGGATAAAAAAACACTCGTTCAAGAGAACGAGTGTTTTTTGGAGGTACCGCCCAGATTTGAACTGGGGAATGAGAGTTTTGCAGACTCTTGCCTTACCACTTGGCCACGGTACCATATGAAATAAGGAACGCCCTGCGTTCCTTATCTGTTTCTGGAGCGGGTGACGAGGCTCGTTTGCATTTTTGTTTTCACAAGATTAATGATTCGCTCCGTCAAGCCGTCGCGAGTAACAGTCCACCGGACTGTTACAT
>JAZNHB010000011.1:0-24345 GCA_045576715.1 Faecousia sp.
ATGGCATTCAAGAGGTCGGCGGTTCGTTATCGCGTGTCTCCACCAAAGAACCTCGAAATCGTCTGATTTCGAGGCTCTTCTTGCCTTTTTCACAATTTTGACACCCAATATCTGGCTGAGAAAACAATCAAAAATGCTCCAAATATATAAAGCCTACAGCAAAAAACACGGCTGCTGGATATTTTATCAATCCCACCCAGAAAGGTCACTGATCTGCAAAATGCGTCACGAACACGGAGAAAATTACTCCTGCGTTGCTTGCCGCGGGCCGCTATAAGACGTTGTAATTGCCGCGGTGCTTTATGTTGACATTCTTTCTTCTTTCTTATATGATAGCTGTAGATCATCAAAGCACAGCCCACGCGTGTGCGTGCTATGAAAAAGGGGTGCAAACATGTACGATATTCCGTTTCCTGTTAACTGGTTGGAAGATCAAATTGTAGCGTATGAGCAAGAACCCATTGAAAAGGGCAAAATCCTGTTTTACGGCCATTCCTTATTTACCCGTTGGGGCAGTCCCAAGTGGGGCTACCGCCGACTGGATGCGGATATCCGCAGAAAAGACGGCTCCCTGGCTTGTATAAATCACGGTTTCGGCACCTCCACCTCCGAGGAGCTCCTGTATTACTATCATCGGATGGTGCGCCCTTGGGAGCCGCAGGCGCTGGTGATTGCCTCCTTTGCCAACGACGGAATGTACGGCTACGATGTGCAAGACATTATGCACAACATTGGCAAGCTGTGCAGCTGGGCAAGGACAGATTTCCCCGGCATCCAAATCTTCCTGTTGGAGGATCACCCCCGCCCCAGCCACAAAGGTGCCACCGTACAAGACGTGCGGAACAACGCGCTACAGCGCAGAGAGCGTTATCATAAGCTTCTGCGCCTGTACGCTGCGTGCCACGACGATACGACAGTGGTGGAATTATGGAACCGTCCTGATTTCTTTGAGACACCCGAGGGTGTGGGTGACTTTCGGCAAGTGCGGGATGATTTATTCGTAAGCGATCGAGTGCACCCCAATCAAGCCGGCTATGACGTTTTTCGTAAAATTTTCCTGGAAGTTCTGGACGAACTTTTATAACCGGAAATAAATACAATGCTGCCTGCGGGTCGTACAAGTCCTGTAGGCAGCGATATGCTTTAGGCGCAAAAATTCCACCCAGAACTCTTGACGCTCCAACAAAAATATGTTACCATGGTCGGCAGATGCCGCTGTGGTGGAATAGGTAGACACAAGGGACTTAAAATCCCTCGGAGTAAAATCCGTACCGGTTCGATTCCGGTCAGCGGCACCAAAGCAATATAATCCGAACCAGTTATTCCCCGTTGGGGATGGGTTCGGATTTATTGTTTATTTCCAAAGATATGAGCAAACTTATTTTGCCAATGGCTGGAAGATACGCCCCGAATCAAAGCCACGAGGACCGAGAGGAAAGAAGAAGCTAAAATAAACAACGAGAGCTGCCGTGTTGGCAGCTCTCGCTTTCTTATGTTGTTTTAACTCGGCTTTCTTTGCAGCTTGTTCTGCTTGCCACTCGGCAAACTCCTTTTGAATTTCTTCATTTTCATAAGCTGCCCGAATATCATCGAATACACAGCGAGCAAATCGCTCAATGGCGTACTGAGGAATGTTGGTATTGTTAATCAGTTTCTTTTTTCTCCCCATAGCGATCACTCCTTTAAGGTGTGCCGCTAAAGGCGGCGATTTTCGGATAGGGTTCTTCTTTCCACTTGAGGGAAAGTTTTTTGTCATACACCAGCACATATCTATATTTTCTGCTGCGAGGTCTCCATTCACCAGTTGAGTTTTTATTTGACGCACCTCTTGCAGCCCGTTTATATGTACCGTCATCTTGCTTGACCCAAAAGTCCTTTTTGGGGGAGGTCAAGCCGCAGTATTTGAAATTTAAGGCTTGGTAGATACCGCCCGTGTGGAAATCCGTGTCTGCATAGGATATGATCGCACGCACCTCCGCTTCACTCCGCAGCAGCTTGATACATTTAGCAACGAACCAAGAGCCGAGATTTTTCTCGTTGTGCTCGGGGTCAATGGCGAGCCGTCCCAGCTCCCAAAAGCCCTTTTGTTCCTTGTTTTCAAGACCAAATGCGCCCTTGACGGTCTCCCAAGCAGACACGCCGTGGAAGACGGCAACGCCGATCAGCGTGTCGCCCTTGTATAAGCCGTAATTCTTTCCGCTGCGGAAAGAATACCCCTGCTTGCCAAGGTAGTGGTGTTTTTTGAGTATGCTTTCACACTCAGTTTTACTAACTTTTTTGATAGAATAATTCGTGGTGTCCATTAAAATACATCCTTTCTGTAAACTTTTTTGATATCGGACACCATTACTATGGAAGAACTCATTTTTGATGGAGGGTTGACAATAAAATATTTTATGTAAACCTCCAATCAATTTGCTTTTCTCATAAAGTAAAGACAGGGACGCTTGCCCCACACTCTATGAGAAAGGATGTATTTTAATGAAAACAGACAAAAAAACACGAGATGTAATTACAGACAGAAAAAATTGGCTCAAGTCGTGGTCCCGACTACGGGACTACGATCTCGGAGCCAAGCGGAGGGATTTCATTTTTATTTACTACTGCACGCTGTGCGTCTTACACACACGCAAGCTGGCACGGGAAATAATAATGGAGACCAACCAACGATTTACCGAGCCTTTGGCGGTGGAGACTATCAACTCCACCATACGCACGGTCAACGCTGCTGGCGGCTATCGGCTGACAAACCAAACCATCATTGACACGCTGGGGATTACCCCAGCGGAGGTGGACAAGCTAAAGATCGGGCACAACCTTAAAGCAAAGGCTGCTCGTATGCAGCGGCAGATTGACCGCATAGGGCTGGACAAGCTGATCGCTGCATTGTATGACGATGGCAACCGAATTGTGGATATAGCCAAGATGTTCCCCCATTTAAGCAAGAGCACCATTGAGCGTATAGTGAAAGTGCAAGCCCAAGCAAAAAAGCGGGAGCGAGACCGCACAATTTGGAAGATGGCTGCTACCGGCGAAACGGTAGCAGCTATCGCAGAGAAAGCAAATTGCAGTAAGCCGACTGTGCGGCGAGTTCTCAGCGGAACAAAACCGTCAAATATTACAACAACAGAGAGCTCGAGGGATATAAAGGCTGCACCCTCGTTCAAAGACCCTGTAGGATATGCGCTGTATATGCTGCACAAGAGGGAAACGGAACAAGCCATACCCCAAGACTTTGAGGACGCTCTCAGCGAGCTGCGGTCAACAAATCGGAATGTCCGAATTGTTGGCACGGGCGGCACGGGTAAAACCGAGCTCATAAAGAGATACCTCCGAGAGCTGCCGCCCTGCGAGCGAAGCGGCACGCTGGTGGTCGCCCCCACGGGCTTGGCCGCTTCCCACATTGACGGGGAGACCGTTCACAAGGCGTTCGGTCTGCTGAACGAGGTGCAAATGAAAGAAACCCACACCAATATACCCTCGTCGTTAATGACCGTAAAACGGGTCATAATCGACGAGGTGAGTATGCTCCGTATTGATATATTTGAAAAAGTGATCTCCATACTCCAGCACATCGAGGAGCTGGAGCACCGCAAATGTCAAATCATAGTCTGCGGAGACTTTGGACAGCTCCAGCCCGTGTGCACACCCGAGGATAGGTGGCTGCTACACCAGCTCTACCCAAAAGCCAAAGGGATATATGCCTTTCACTCCGAGCTGTGGGCTGAGTTGGATTTTCAGCCTATTGTTCTCAAGTACAATTTCCGTCAAGCGGAGGGGGAGCTTGCCGATCAGCTAACGGCTCTCAAATATGGAAGCCTTGACGCTATAAGGTGGTTCAATTTGAACAGCACCCCATTTACGGATGACAGAGCCGTATATATTTGCCCAAAAAATGAGGATGTTGAAAAGTACAACCGCCAAGCTCTTGAGCTGTTCGAGGGACAAAAAACAACCGTATTCAAGGCAACCCACAAAGAGCTTGCCCCGAATACGGAGCTCCCTTGCCCCAAGGTGCTACACCTTGCGGAGGGAATGCGGATTATGACCATAGTCAATGACCGCAAGTATAAGAACGGCAGCCTTGGCACAATTCTCGAGGTAAAAGAAAACAGCATACGGGTGCTGTTTGACAACTGTAAAATTGCCACAGTACGCCGCAAGAGATTTACGCTGCCGGAAGGCAGCGTATACGAGCAGCTCCCCGTCGTGCTTGCCTACGCTTTTACCGTTCACAAGTGCCAGGGCTGCACCTTTGACGAGATTGTTGTAGTCCCTGGCTTCTTCACAGCAGGGCAGCTATATACTGCGCTGTCCCGTTGCCGATGTATCGAAAATATTTGTATTGATGGAGATATTCAAGAAGACGACCTAATCATAGATACGGAAGCGTTGCGTATGACGATTTAACGCTCACGGTCATCGTATTCGGGTTCTTCTTCGTATTCTCGTTCGTGGTGGCGTTCCTCCTCATAGCTCGGCTCGGAGCGGCGTTCCTCTTGTGAGGGGTAGTAGTTGGGAAGCAACTGCTGTTGCCACTTGGCACGAAGTTGCTCAAGGTTGCGTGCCATATAGGATTTGAAGCCATCGACTATGAGCTTGACCTCACCACGCTCGCCTTTTACCTTGGCGTGGCGTATAAATTCCATCATACAGTAGGTCATAAACGGCTCTTTCACTTGCTCGGCAAGCGATTTGTTGATTTCCTGTAGCTGCTGATTGCGTCGCAGCAGCCCTCTACACTCATTTTGCAGCTCCGCACTTTGTAGCCGGAGCTGCATATTTTCTTCGTCCAGCTTTTTGCGTTTGAACTCTTGCACGGAGAGGTGCTCACGGGTCTCCGCTGGGTCGTGGACTTCTCCACGCTCCATTCCTCGAGGTTTGCCCACTTGCTCGAAAAACTCGTCTTGGCGGCGGCGATAGTCCGTGCGGCTGCCCATTATTTCTTTGGCGGACAGCCGAGTGCGTCCGCCCTCGCTTTCAATCAATGGAATTGATTGAACAGTTAAATGGGGCGTTTTTTCATCAAAATGAATGACCGCATTTATAACTTTTCCGTAGTTTTTCTCGTGAAACGCCAAGCACGCTTGAAAATAGTCCACGATTTCGTCCAAGCTTTTGCCAATGAACCAATCGGGCGACGCACCGTAGAAGCCGTCGAGCACCACCACGCTGTTTTTGCGTTCTTGTATCTCGGCTTTCTTTAGTGCTGCCGTCACAGCTTTATTCCAATTCTCCGATTTGACAAGGTACATATTAAATGGGGTCAAATCCCAACGAATATCGCTGGCGGCAAAATCCCGTCCTTTCTCGTGATCGTCTGCGGTGCGATTTGCTTCGATCTGCAAGCCGTATAGTGCTGGTCGTTTGCGTTTCTCAACGCGCATAATACAATACGACATAGGGTATCTCCTTTGTATGGGGAGCATTGGGGAACGACGGCGTGGGTGAGCCTTTCCACCGCACAGCTTTACCACGCTGCCCATCACCCAACCCAGCCGCCCAACAAGGCGGCGGCTGACTTGTGCGATAGTCACCGTTCAGCCTCAGCTCCACCCCTTGAACAAAGTGCTCCCGTCGTTGGTCGTACTTTGCTCTGCGTGGCGTAGCTGTTGCTTCGCTGCACGGGGAAAGTCTAACCCACTAGACCAAGCAACGCTTGGTATTGGGGCAGGGAGTTCCCCCTGCACCTCCCCATTGCTCTTTTTAGCTAAAGTAGAAGACGCTGCAAACGAGCACCCCAAAAGAAAAACAGACCACACTGCCGATTGTACCGGTAGTGCGGTCTGTGAAAAAGAAAGCTATGCAGCACATTGTCCGCATAGCTCTCTTTTATTACTTTGTGGGGTTGTAAATGTAGTAGTAGCCGTATTCGACTTCAACCTCTACCCGATCTAAAGCACTGTGATCATCTCTGATTACCACTTTGCAAGGCCGACCCCCATCGTCGCAAGTGTATTCGTAGGTGCGACGTTCGCCGCCTGTGGCTGAAGCGACAGCATTGCTCAAAAACCCGTCAGCAGTATACTGGAAAGTATACTCGGCTGTGGATTCGCTGGTATATGTAGCCGCACTATCCTTAGTTATACCATTGCAGACCTTCTTGAGAATTTTTCCTTCATCATCGTAAGAAAAGTCCCAAGTATTTGTCGTTTTTGTGTCATTATAGGAATTTTCCTCGGTATAAGTCACCTTTGCATAACGACCTTGCGCATCATAAGTGAAAGACAAGCTTGGTTCGGTGGTATAGTTTATATTTCTACTATCTATTGCAGTTGCGCTTACCATCATTCCGTTCGCATCGTATTCGGGGGTAATCAACACCTGGATTGTGCCGTCGGAATCGACCTGCTGATATTTCTCAATTGTGCCGTCTTCGTTGTAGATGTAGTTCAATTGGAGAGCGCTAGTATATCTGATACCACTTTCAGTAAATGCAAGAAGCGAAGTCTCATTCAGCAGAGTATCCCAAAAATAACTTGGCTGTGCAGATACCAAGCGACCCTCGGTATCATATACCCAAAGACCACCATCACTAGGCTCACTGACATTACCTAATTTGTCGTATTCTGTATAAGTTTCCTTTATCATCTGCGACACAGTAAACCGTTCCATAAGAGACTGGCAATCAATGCTTACACCATAGTCTGCCGCCCATTTGGTGTTGTTCCATTTTTCAAGTTCCGACAGCTGCTGCAGCTGCTCATAGCAAAAAGCCAGTGCTTCCTGTCCGTAATATTTGACATTGTTTTCACTGTCAAAATATTTAAAGGATTTTTCGTCTTCAAAATGGTTTAATGCATCAGCTATGCCGTTATACTTGCGGATTTGATACCATTCCTCGTCGGTTGGCTCTGCATCGGGGCTAAGGGTTTCGACTTTGGGTTTTTCTTTATTGGGTTGGGGTTTTGTGTTGCTGTTATCGCCGTCTTGTCCGCAAGCTGCCAGCGAAAGCAGCATTGCAAGGCATAAAAGGATTGCTAATAGTCTTTTGCTCATAAACATACCTCTTTCTAAAATAAAAAGTGCGCAGCCGAAGCTACACACCGAGAAACGCAGCTTTGACTCCTGTTGCCACACAGTTCACACCTAACCAGGATATGACGAATCAAGCATACGCTTTTACAAAGGTATGCCTGGTTAGGTGAAATATTAAACTGTGTGGCAAGGCTATAATACCACAAATAAATGTCGAATGCAAGAAGGAAAGCCTTTTTGTTGATTTTAGTAGTACCGGTTGACTAAAGATTGTCCCTGTGGTATCTTGAGAAAAGATAGATTAAGGAGGCATTTTTATGGCAGAATTGAGAGCAGTTATATATGCCCGATATTCCTCCAGCAGCCAACGAGAGGAATCCATTGAGGGTCAAATTCGGGATTGCACCGCATACGCCGAGCGCAACGGTTATATGGTAATTGGTACTTATGCAGATAGGGCGATCTCTGGAACAACTGATAACCGCCCCGAGTTTCAAAAGATGATTAAAGACAGCAATCGCAAGCAGTTTGATTTGGTAATTGAGTGGAAGCTTGTCCGCTTCGCCCGTAACCGCTATGTGAGCGCAAAGTACAAGTATCAGTTGCGGCAGAACGGTGTTCGTGTTATTTCTGCCAATGAATCCATTTCCCAAGGAGCAGACGGCATATTGTTGGAATCTATGCTTGAGGGTATGGCTGAATGGTATTCCGAAAATCTCAAAGAAAATGTCCTTCGTGGCTTAACTGTCAATGCCAATAAGCTCAAGTGGAACGGCGGCACTCTCCCCATTGGCTATGTGGTGGACGAGGAGCAGCACTTGCAGATTAACGAAATGACCGCCCCTTATGTGGTGGAAGCCTTTAAGCAATATGATGAGGGGAAAACGATAGCTGAAATACAAAGCTATTTCAAAGATAAGGGAATCACAAACACCCAGGGCAGACTCGTCTCTTGGGCTGCCGTTCAGCATATGCTGAGTAACCGCCGCTACATAGGCGAATATGCATCTCAAGGTGTAGTCATTCCCGACGGAATACCCGCCATTGTTCCCCAAGACTTGTTTGACCGAGTACAGGAAAAATTGGAGAAAAACAAACAAGCTCCTGCCCGAGCCAAGGCAGAAGAAAACTATCTGCTAACCACAAAAATATTCTGTGGTCATTGCGGTACATCTATGAACGGAGAAAGCGGCAAGAGCCGCAACGGGACAATTCACAGGTATTACAAATGCCACGCCGTCAAGAAGAAGCTGAACGATTGCAAAAAGAAATCCGTTAAAAAGGAATGGATCGAAGATTTGGTGGTCAAGGAAACAATGGCAATGCTGATGGATGACGACGCCATAGAAGCAATCGTATCTATGCTTATGCGGCTGCAGGACGAAGAAGGCTCGGATTTGCCGTTGTATGAAAAACAGCTACGGGAAACAGAAACAGCCATTAATAATATTGTTGTTGCTGTTATGGGTGGTATGGTCTCCAAATCTTTGCAGCAGAAGCTGACCCAGCTGGAAACAGAAAAGGCAGAAATAGAAAAACGGATTGCAGAGGAAAAATTGGAAAAACCGAAAATCTCCGCTGAGTTTATGACCTTTTGGCTGCACCGCTTCCGCAAACTCGATGTTACAAAGGAAAGCCACCGCCAAATGCTGATTGATACATTTGTCAATGCTGTGTTTGTTCACGATGACAAACTACTGCTAACTTTCAATTTCAAGGATAGCACACGCACCATTACATTGACCGACGCAAAGATAGCAGTCAAAAAGAATACTGGTTCGAATTTGGATTGCTTAAGTGCACCAAGGACGCACATCACCCTTTTGGGTGGTGTGCGTCCTTATGTGTAAGCAACGGAATCGAACCGCCGGTGAGATTCCGGGGAGCGAGGCGACCGCCGCCGGTGGCGGAGAAAGGAAGCCGAGTGAGTGGCCGCGGTCGATAGCTGACGCTGTCGATTTATCGACAAGGAAGATATCGGGCACCGCAACAGGGCAGCGGCACCAAGGACGCATATCACCCTTTTGGGTGGTGTGCGTCCTTATGTGTAAGCAACGGAATCGAACCGCCGGTGAGGCAATTCCCTTCTTGCAAAAAAGGAACGGCTGTTAGGCGGGGTTTCATAAAACAGTACCCGTCTTTTGCCCAATGTCACTAAGTTAGCGACATTGTTCCTAAATGTAGCCCCATAACGAATGAGTGCATCCCGCGAGGGATGCACTTTTTCTATAAATTAGGCATGACAAGTAAGCGGATTGAAAAATCCGCTTAAAAAAGCTATTCATAAGGAAGAAATTATGCTACTCTATAGAGGAAGCTAACGGCGTGTTTTACAACCATATTACGAGGATTGGATCTGCCGGTGCGAGTGGCAGAAACATTCCTGCTTATGGTAGCTTCAACATTTGGTGGAGAAATATTACCAAGAAGAAATTGTCTACAGACATGTACAGCAACAGAAAAATTGGCTTTGCAAGGGTGTTTTCTGTAATTAGCAAAAAGGCCGCACATTTTACCGTAATTGTCAAGTGTTATTTTAAAAATAATTGCAAAAAACTGGGCCCCGCATTTCTGCGAGACCCAGACTTTCTTAACTTAGTGACATTGCGTCTTTTGCCGTTCCTTTTTATTTCTCTTTATTCAGCAGCTTTCGATAACCCTGGCCGTACTGAACGCACCGGGAAACACGACTGAGCGTGGCAGAGGATATCTCTACCTGCTCCATCACCTGATTGTAGGTCTTGCCCTCAATCAGCAGCTTTGCCGCATGGAAACGCTCTGCCATATTCTCCAGCTCTTTGATGGTGCAAAGATCCTCCATCAGCAGCCGGATATCCTCCGGATCTTCCAACTGCGCCATCAGTTCCAGCAATGACCGAATATGTTTTCTCGTTTCGCTACTCATCAGAATTTCTCCTGTGCGCCCCGAAGAAAGCTCCGGGTTTTTTCGCTTTTGGGATTGCCAAATACTTCTTCCGGCGTGCCCATTTCCTCAATGATACCGTCTGCCATGTAGATCACCACATCGGCAACATTACGGGCAAAATCCATCTCGTGGGTTACTACGACCATAGTGCGGTCATGGCTTTTCAGCTCCCGGATGACCCGCAGGACCTCCCCGGTCAGCTCCGGATCCAGTGCAGATGTAGGTTCGTCAAAGCAAAGGATCTCCGGCTCCATGGCCAGTGCCCGGGCGATGGCAACACGCTGCTGCTGTCCGCCGGACAACTGATAGGGGTAGTTCTCTAATTTTTCCGCCAGTCCCACTTGGGTCAGTAATTGCTTGCCCTGCTGCGCCAACTCCTCCGGTGTGCCCTTTTTCAGGAGTGTAGGTGCCAGCGTCACATTTTTCAGCACATTATATTGGGGAAACAGATTGAAGTTCTGGAACACCAGGCCAAAATGCAGCCGATTCTCCCGAATCTGCTCATCATTGTACTTCTTTCCGGCGCAGAACAGCTCTTTGCCGTCAACTTCAATACTGCCTTCGTCCGGTGTCTCCAAAAAATTCAGACACCGCAAAAGGGTGGTCTTTCCGCTGCCGGAGGACCCGATAATGACCAGCACCTGTCCCTTTTCCAGAGAAAAGCTGACGCCCTTCAACACTTGGGTCCTGCCAAAGTCTTTTTTAATATTTTTTACTTCTAATACTGCCATAGCTCAACCTCTGAAGTACGATAGCTTCTTTTCCAGTCTGCCCAGCACAATGGTCAAAAATCCAACAAAAATCAGATAAAATACACCTGTATAGAACAAGGGCCACACCAGCGCCTTGGTGGCGGCCAGTTCCTTTGCCTGCTTAATAATCTCACAGACCACGATACAGTTGGCAAGGGCTGTATCCTTAATGAGGGTAATGATCTCGTTGGACATAGGCGGCACGATTCTCTGGATCACCTGTTTCAAAACGATATTCTTAAAAATTTGGCCCTTGGTCAGACCCAGCACATAACCAGCCTCATACTGACCTCTGGAAATGGACTCAATGCCGCCTCTGTATATCTCCGAAAAATAGCAAGCATAGTTCAGGCTGAAGGCGATCAGCACCGCTGTAATACGGCCTGCATCCGCAATGCCGTAATTCATAAAGAAGTACCGATCCACCTTGCTGAACATAGGAAAATCAAACAGCAGGCCCGGAACATAGTAAATGATAAAGATCTGCAACATCAGAGGCACGCCCCGGACGATCCAGACGATCACTTTTGAAATGGCTTTGACAGGCTTAAATCGGCTCATAGAGCAAAACGCAATAGGAAGGCCCAGGGGCACACCGCAAAGCAGTGTGACTGCGAAGATAAGCAGCGATATTAAAAAGCCGTCAAACAGAAAAGCCGTAACTTCGAGAAATGTCATAGTCTGTCTCCAATCGTGAACCGGTGGTAAACCCACCGATAACCGCAGGTTGCACACCTGCGGTTATCGGGAAGCATTTTAAAATTACTTCTGGTCAGCAAAGTCGGTGATTGCAGTGTTTGCAACGCCGTACTTTTCAGCCAGTGCCTTGATAGTGCCGTCAGCAGCCAGAGCCTCCAGCTGTGCATTGACGTTAGCGGTCAGTTCGCTGCCCTTCTTGAAGCCGATGGCGTAGTACTCCACATCGCTGGAAAGATCCTCAACGATCTGCAGGTCAGCGTAATCGCCCTTGCCGCAGTATGCCTTTGCCAGCTGTGCGTCCAGCACTGCAAAATCAGCAGATCCGCTGTTCACTTCCATCAGGCAGTCGGTCTGGTAGGAGAAGTCCTTAATCGTTGCGCCTTCAAAGGTCTGGCCGTAGGTCTCGCCGGCGGAACCGCCCTCTGCTGCGCCCATCTTGCCGTTCAGGTCGGCAGCGGCAGCAATGCCGGAGTCCTTCTTCACAACAACAACCTGACGGTTCTCCATGTAGTTGTAGGAGAAGTCTACCTTATCCTTACGAGCGATGCCGTCATCATCAGAGGTGTTGGCAGTAAAGCCGTTCCAAACGCAGTCGATGGTGTTGGAATCCAGATCGGTATACTTGCTGCCCCAGTCGATTTCTTGGAAGATGACCTTGTAGCCCAGCTTACCGAAAACTGCTTCAGCCAGCTCGGTATCAAAACCAACCAGCTTGCCGTTTTCGTCTTTGTAGTTCATGGGCTCATAGATGGTGTAACCTACAACAACGGTCTTTTCCTGTGCCTGGGTATCGCCCTGGGTCTGACCCTGGGTTTCCTGAGGCTGGGATGCGGCGCAGCCTGCGAAGCAAGCTGCCATGGTGGCAAGTGCCAAAATCAATGCAATCAACTTTTTCATTTTTCATTTTCCTTTCTTGTTGGGTGATGGTTTGTTCTTTAACGCGCCGGGAGCTACCGGAGTACTGCGCCCTCTGTTTGGCGTCTCCGCTTTAGCTCTTTAGTTTGCTAAAGTTTTGTTGGATGTCTAGATTATACTTTATTTCGCTAAAGTTGTAAAGTACTTTTTTGCAAAAATTTTACATTTGTTAATTTTGCATACAAGGAGCACTTGTTTGGCAATACCTTTACTGCAATTTCACAACACAACGCTGTATTTCCTGTTGAATTATCTCGCAAGAGCCACTATAATAGATTAAAAAGAAAGGAAGATCTCCATGAAATATAAACGCTGCCTTCTTCTGATGTTGATCCTGTGCACAGTCCTGTCTATACTGCCTGCTACGGCAAGCGCCACCGACACCTCTGTGGAGCAGCAGATCGTTGACGCATGTACCTACGGTGAGACCGTGGATATTTCTCAGTTCCGATTGACGGCTACAAAGCTGGAAGCACTGCACCAGAAGCTGCTGTCAGAAGGAAAGCTTCCCTGGTACACCGTTCGAAATTATACATATCAATATAATGAGGAAAGCGGCTACATACTGGAATTCACTCCCGAAATACTGGATCCAGATGTTTATGACAGGATGCTTTATGAGCAAAAGGTTGCTGAGATTTTGGCTGCGTGTGTCTATGAAGGGATGTCTGCTTGGCAGATCGCCCTTTCTATCCACGATTATCTGGTGATCAACTGCGTTTACGATGAATCGCTGAAACTGTATACCGGCTACGATCTGCTGATGAAAGGCAGCACTGTATGCGCCGGCTATACGGAGCTGTATCAGGATCTTTTGCTGCGGTGCGGCATTCCCTGCCTTCAGGTAAAAAGCGAACCCATGGAACATGTATGGAATCTGGTGCAGCTGGACGGAAAGTGGTACCATGTGGATGTGACCTGGGACGATCCCACTCCGGACACCAAGGGTTTCGTGCGGCACGAATACTTCCTGCGGACAGATTCCCAGATGTCTGCAGGAGAAAAGCCCCATTATGATTGGGAAACGGATATAGCATGCACAGACACCACCTATTCCAATGCTTTCTGGAAAAACGTGGAAAGTCAGATTATCTTTACCGATGCCAAGACATGTTACTATATCCGGGCAAAGGACTGCCGGAACAGCATCTACCGCCGGAATGTCTCCTCTGGGAAAGAGACCCTCCTGTATAAAGAGAAGGCAGCCTATCTCAACATCGGCCACGGCAGGTATGGGTATTATCACACAGGCCTATCCCTGTGGAATGACCGACTGTGGTTCTGCACCATGGATAAGGTCTACTCTATGACCTTAAAGGGGAAAGATGTGCGCAAGGAATATACATATAACACCAGCGCCAACCACCGCGTTTTAGGAGGTTGCTACGTGACTGGCGACAGCATTCAGTTGTCCGCTACAGATCACGATGGCAACTCGGTCCCAGTAACACAAGCGTTAAAGGCATCCGGTGGGCATATTCACAGCTACACCCAAGCCGTCAAGTCTCCCAGCTGCACCCAGCCGGGATATACTGTTTCCACTTGCCAATGCGGGTTGACCGCCAAAGGCGCTCCGGTAGCCGCTGCCGGCCATGACTGGCAGCAGATATCATATGACGCACCAACCATCTTCTCTGATGGCTATGCAGAAAACCAGTGCAGCCTTTGCAGAGAAACAGACAGCGAATATTTGCCCCAGATCGATCTTATACAATGGCTTTCTGAAAACCGTAAAGTTGTCTATGTGGTGGCGGTTGTGCTGATCGTTTTGATCTCTTCGCGAAAGCGAAAAAAAGCATAATGAAAAAGCAACGGCGACGCTCCGTAAGAAACCATTTCTTCCAGAGCGTCGCGGTTGCTTTATTGCAGGCGCTGTTCACACCGATGTTTATAACATAATATAACATTTTCACCAGAAAATTTAACATATATTTTCAAAACATCTCAAAATTATGTTGATTTTTTAGGTTGTATGGTTTACGATGTTAGATGGTATGAATTGAAGCAAAGGAGATGTCTTACATGATCATTACTCAGAAGAAACCCGTAGAAGAAGTCATGGCAATGGTCGGCGATGCCAAAACTGTGGCGATCGTTGGTTGCGGCAGCTGCGCCACAGCCTGCCAGACCGGCGGTGAGCCCCAGATTGCCGAGCTGACTGCCATTTTGGAGCAGGCAGGTAAAAAAGTGGTCGCCACCACCGTGGCAGACTACTGCTGCATGAATTTGGGTGTTAAAGCCAAGATGAAGCCTGTTGTTGCCGCAAACCCTGACTGCGTCATCTGCATGAGCTGCGGTGACGGTGTGCAGTGCGTTGCCAAAAACGCCGGCTCTATTCCTACATATCCCTCCAACGACACCATGTATTTGGGCGAGGCCGTCCGTTTCGGTGTCTGGGAGGAAGCTTGCCGCTTCTGCGGCCAGTGCGTATTGGGTTCTACCGGCGCGATCTGTCCCATCACCCAGTGCGCCAAGAGTCTGGTAAACGGCCCCTGCGGCGGCCAGAAGAACGGCAAATGCGAGGTCAACCCCGAAAATGACTGCGCATGGATCAAGATCTATGAGCGTCTGCAGGCTACCAACCAGTTGGAAAAGCTGATGCAGACCCGTGATGATAAGGGCTACGAAAAGGTCGCTTATCCCAGAACTATCAGCCTGAGGGGGAAGAAATAATGAGCGTGTTAAAAGAAGCACTGGAAGCCGGTAAGTTTGGTGTTACCGCTGAAATGGCACCCCCTAAGGGTTATGATTTTACCGAGCAGATGGAAGCTGCCGAGGTTCTCAAGGGTAAGGTGCATGCCGTCAACGTTACCGATATGCAGAGCGCTTGCCTGAAAGCCACCGGTCTGGGTCTGTGCATCAAGCTGAAGCAGGCGGGTGTAGAGCCGATCCTGCAGATGACCGGCCGTGACCGTAACCGTATGGCCATCATGGGCGATATTCTGGCCGCTGCCGGCTTTGGTATCGACACCATGCTGGCCCTCACCGGCGACCATCCTGTGGTAGGCGACTGTAAAGATTCCAAACCTGTTTACGATCTGGACTCCGTGGGTATTCTGAGAATGCTCAGCAAGATGGAAGAAACCGGCTGCGACTGCGGCGGCAACGAAATTGCAGGCGGCGCACCCAAGTTCTACAAGGGCGCATCTGTCACGCCTTTGTACGACCCCATGTTCCTGCAGATCAACAAGCTGCGTCAGAAGGTGGAAGCCGGTGCCATGTACATTCAGACACAGGGCATTTTTGACCTGGACGTGCTGAAGCGTTTTCTGGAAATGGTGGACAAGGCCGGTATCAAGACCCACATTATGGCCGGTATCATCCCCCTGAAGGGCGCTGGCGGCGCTAAGTATATGAACGAGAACGTCCCCGGCATCGCAGTGCCCCAGGACATGATCGACAAGCTGGCCGCTGCCGCTGCCGAGGGCAAAGAAAAGGGCATTAAGGGCCTGCCTGCTAAGCTGGGTATGGAAATGGCTGCCGAGATGATTGCCAAGATCAAGGACGAAAAGCTGTGCGACGGCGTTCATGTTATGGCCATCGGCGCAGAGAAGAATGTACCCACCATTTTGGATCTGGCAGGTATTGCTGTGTAATATACAACCGCTGCTGTGGAAATCCACAGCAGCGGTAATTTTGTGATTGACCGCCACGGTGGAAATGTTATAATGTACGTATAATGTATTGTAAGGAGAACTGTATGCACACCCGTGTGATGTCAGAAACAGACCCGTCCTGCGCCTTGCTGGCCGCACAGCTGATCAAAGATGGTCAGCTGGTAGCACTGCCTACAGAAACCGTTTACGGTCTTGGCGCCAACGGACTGGATACCCAAGCTGTGTCAATGATTTTCGTTGCCAAAGGCCGCCCCCAGGACAACCCTCTGATTTTACATATTGCAGAACCTGCGCAAATGGAGGATTTCTGCCATAGCATCCCCAACAGCGCCTATGCTTTGGCTGAGGCCTTCTGGCCGGGTCCTCTGACGATTGTGCTGCCGGCAAAGGACTGCGTACCCAAATGTACCACCGCCGGTCTTTCCACTGTGGCCATTCGGTGCCCCGATCACCCGGTAACCCGTGAGGTGATCCGGCTTGCAGGCGTTCCCATTGCCGCGCCTTCGGCCAATCTTTCCGGCAAGCCATCCACCACCACAGCGCAGCATGTACTGGACGATCACAACGGAAAAATTCCACTGATCGTTGATGGCGGCCCTTGCCGTGTAGGTGTGGAGTCCACTATTGTGGATCTGACGGAAACGCCCCCGCGCCTGCTGCGTCCCGGCGGTATTACCCCGGAACAATTGACGCAGGTTTTGGGGGAATTGACTGTGGACAAAGCCGTCACCGCCCAGCTGGGCAAAGACGAAGTGGCCAAGGCACCCGGTATGAAATACCGACATTATGCCCCCCAGTGCCCTGTTGTAATCGTCACCGGCAGCAGCGAAAAAGCTGCCCGGTACATTCGCTCCCGGTTTCGCCAAGGAGAGCGCGTGCTGTGCTTCGAAGAGGAACTTCCCTTATATGAAGGCTGTGATCCCCTGTCTTATGGCTGCCAATCGGACGTAAACACCCTGTCTGCCGGTGTATTTGCTGCGTTGCGCCTGTTGGATGATCCCAACATCCCCCAGGTTTATGCCCGATGCCCCGAGGGCGGCGGTGTGGCCTACGCAGTGCAGAACCGGCTAAAAAAAGCGGCTGCCTTCCAAATTATCAACGGGGAGGATTTTCTATGATCATCGGCATCACCGGCGGCAGCGGCAGCGGCAAGTCCACACTGCTGGAAGTTATAAAAGAGCTGGGTGGCACCGTGCTGGACTGCGATGCCATTTATCACCAACTGCTGCAAACGGACAAGCAATTGCTTTCCGGCATTGAAGCGCAGTTTCCCGGTACAGTGGAAAGGGGTGTGCTGCAGCGCAAAAAGCTCGGCAGCATCGTCTTTCATGACAAGCAGGCGCTGAATGCGCTAAACAGGCTGACCCAAGCTTCTGTCAAAGCCCAGGTCCTGCAGCGACTGACACCTGCACCAAAGCTTGCAGCCATTGATGCTATCGGTCTGTTTGAAAGTGGACTGGACAAGTTATGTCAACTAACCGTAGCTGTAACCGCGCCCCTGGAAATTCGAATACAGCGATTGATGGCTCGAGACAACATTCACCGGGAGTATGCCCTATCCCGCATTGCCGCGCAGCCAACCGACGCAGAATTTGCCCGACGTTGTGACCATGTGCTGACAAACGACGGCACAAAGGAAGCTTTCCGGGAAAAATGCCTTGTCTTTTTATGGGAACGGGGTATAATGAAAGAAAACCTATAAAAGGAGATCAACCATGACAAACGAAGAATTGAAAGATACATTACTCAGCGCGCCGAAGAACGGCTACGCTTCTCTTTCGGCCCAGCAGCGTGAGGAAATGAACGCATATTGCAAGCGCTATGCCGCTTTTTTGGATGCCTGCAAAACAGAGCGCGAGGCCACGGCATGGACTGTGGAGCTGTGCCAAAAGAACGGCTTTCAGCCGCTGGTCCCGGACATGAAGCTGCAGCCCGGCGACAAGGTTTACAGAAACAACCGGGATAAGAGTATCCTGCTGGCTGTGATCGGCAGTGAAAGCTTGAACAGCGGCGCCAACATCTGCGCTGCCCACGTAGACGCTCCCCGTATGGACCTGAAGCCCACTCCTCTGTACGAGGACTCTGAAATTGCTTATTTCAAGACCCATTACTACGGCGGCATTAAGAAATATCAGTGGCCCACTGTGCCTCTGGCGCTCCACGGCGTAGTGTGCCGCAAGGACGGCACCCGGGTAACCATCACCATCGGCGAGGACGAAAACGATCCCATCCTGGTGGTTTCTGACCTACTGATTCATCTGTCTGCCGATCAGATGAAGAAAACCATGGCAGAGGGTATCGTAGGCGAGCAGCTGAATGTAATCCTGGGTACTGAGCCTCTGGAGGGTGAAGGCAGCGACCTGGTGAAGCTGCACGTTATGAAGCTGCTGAACGAAAAGTACGGCATTGTAGAAGCCGATTTTCACAGCGCAGAGCTAAGCATCGTACCTGCCGGCAAATGTCGGGAGGTGGGTCTGGATCGCAGCCTGCTGGGCGCTTACGGCCACGACGACCGTGTCTGCTCCTATGCGCAGATCGAGCCGATGCTGGAGCTGGGTACACCTCGCCACACCGCTGTGTGCGTTTTGGCAGACAAGGAAGAGATCGGCTCCGTAGGTGTTTCCGGTATGCTGAGTCAGGCATTTGATACCTTTATGCAGGATCTGTGCGACGCTACCGGGGCAAATCTCAACCGTTGCTTCGAAAACTCCTTCTGCCTCAGTGCAGATGTCACCAACGCTTATGATCCTAACTTCCCTGAGGTCAGCGACCGTCGGAATAACAGCTGCCTGAACTACGGTGTTGCTATTTGTAAGTACACCGGTTCCCGGGGCAAGGGCGGCGCATCCGACGCTTCTGCCGAGGCAATGTTCCATGTGCGCAAGGTGCTGGACGATGCCGGTATCAAGTGGCAGACGGCAACTATGGGCAAGGTAGATCAGGGCGGCGGCGGAACCGTAGCGGCCTATATGGCAAACCGGAATATCGTCACCGTGGACGCAGGCGTGCCGGTACTGTGCATGCATGCGCCTATGGAAATCGTATCCAAGCTGGATTGCTATATGACCATGCTGGCCTGCAAGGCCATCTATTTGGCATAGCAAAAGCAAAAATAACAGCGGGGTTGTGAAAACAACCCCGCTAATATTTTCTCTGCCAAGCTTAAAATTTTTACAAGTAAAAGGCCTTATACCGCCGGGCAACAAGATTGACCCTCACAGCAATGTTTCCGTTATTTTTGCCGGTGGATACCGAAACGCGCCATTTTTTCCCTTTGCCGGCGCATTTCATCTTTGCTTACCTCACCGGTTCCCTTGCTCCATTTGCGAATCAGGTGTCCTCGTTTCGTAACCGCGCCCCAAGCTCTGGCGCACCATGCTATAGGCAACAACAGCGGCTTTCCTTCCACCCAGGGATACCGTGTCTCCAATTCCCGCCGGGGATAAAAGGCCTTATGAAACAACGCAGATGCGCGATTTCCGCCCTTGGACAGGCTCACCGCATTGAGCATCGCCCGTCGGCTGGCGCCGTGGACTGTGCTGGTCATAATATATTGCCCCAGCTCCTGCAAAAGCGGTGTGCTTTCGCCCTGTCCAAACCACATATCCGCCAGGGCCTCAATCTTTTGGGCAAATTCCAAAAGGGATGCACGGGCCAGTTCTTTTTCCACAAGTGCCCGGTCTGTCACGGCCTGGCTCCGGTTGCGAAGAATCCATACATCCAGCACAAACCGCACGCCCACACCGCCGTCAACAAAGTGTCCTGCAAGATGCGCCAGCGTGTGCAGGTACATCCCCTCCGGGGTCAGTGCAAAAGCACCTGTCTGTTCGTTTTTCACCGCATATTGCCAGCCGGGATTGATTTCCGTTCCCAAAAGCGCCCCCGGGTGCACAAGGTTTGGATGAAATTCTACGGAAACCTTGCCGGGAAATTTGAAATTATGGTGATTTCCGTCACCGTAATACTCTTCGCCACCCAGCTCCTTGGCAATTGCTGTAATGGCATCATAGTCGTGGGTATGCACCAGAATATCCATGTCGCTCATGGTTCTCAGTGCCGGGATGGGATAATCGTATTTCAGCCGGGAACCCTTCAAAAACACATGGTCAATATTGGCCGCCAACAGCTTTTCATGCAGTCTTTGCTTCGTATACTCCAACTGCGAATCGGAAAATATCGCCTGCAAATAAGCGTCAGAAAAGCGTTTTTGCAGCTGGGGGGGCATGCTCTCCTGCACAGCTGGCAGATCCTTGATTCCCTCCCATGCCAGCGCAGTGACATGGTGTACCTGCGCCAGCTTATAAAAGCGCTCCATGTCTGTCTGGGCAAGCACCGGCGTACCGACTCCGGTCACTGCACGTCGCAATGCCTGGATCAGCAGCTCCTGTTCGTTGACCATCAGAACTTTCTCCAAACCATTTTATTGACCACACCGGTATAAGACTGGATCAGCTTGACCACCTTGGTAGAAACATTTTCTTCCACGTAGTCAGGAACAGGAATACCGTTATCTCCCTCTGCCACCATGGTCACAGCGGTATCCACAGCCTGCAAAAGGCTCTTTTCGTCAATGCCTGCCAACACAAAGCATCCTTTATCCAGTGCCTCGGGGCGCTCGGTGGAGGTGCGGATGCAAACAGCCGGGAAAGGCTTGCCGATGGAGGTAAAGAAGCTGCTTTCCTCCGGCAAAGTGCCGCTGTCAGACACCACCGCAAAGGCATTCATCTGCAGACAGTTATAGTCGTGGAAACCCATAGGCTCCTGCCGGTTAACACGCTTGTCCAGCACAAAGCCGGAGGCATCCAGACGGTTGCGACTTCTGGGGTGGCAGGAATAAAGGATAGGCATATCGTATTTTTCCGCCATTTTGTTGATAGCGGTAAACAGCGAAATAAAGTTCTTTTCCGTGTCGATATTCTCCTCGCGGTGGGCAGACAGCAGGATATACTTGCCCTTCTCAAGTCCCAGCCGGGCATGGATATCGCTGGCCTCGATCTGAGGCAGGTTGTTGTGCAGCACCTCTGCCATGGGAGAGCCGGTCACATAAGTACGCTCCTTGGGCAGGCCGTTGTCCGCAAGATACCGGCGAGCATGCTCAGAGTAGCACAGGTTTACATCAGAAATGATGTCCACGATCCGGCGATTCGTCTCCTCCGGCAGGCACTCGTCCTTGCAACGGTTGCTGGCTTCCATGTGGAAAATAGGAATGTGCAGACGCTTTGCGCCAATGACGCTGAGACAGGAATTGGTATCGCCCAGCACCAGAACGGCGTCAGGCTTTACCTCTACCATCAGCTGATAAGACTTGGCGATAATATTGCCCATAGTCTCACCCAAATCTTTGCCCACGGCATCTAAGTACACATCCGGATCTTCCAGCTGCAAGTCCTTAAAAAACACGCCGTTTAGGTTGTAGTCGTAATTCTGGCCGGTGTGCGCCAGCAAGCAGTCAAAATACTTGCGGCACTTGTTGATCACTGCAGCCAGCCGAATGATCTCCGGCCGGGTGCCAACGATAATCAAAAGCTTCAGCTTGCCGTTATTTTTGAAAGAAGCCATCATTTATTCCTCTACTTTCTCGAAAAATGTGTCCGGCTTATTGGGATCAAACTGCTCGTTTGCCCACATCAAAGTCACCAGGTCCTGGGTATCGCTCAGGTTAATAATATTGTGTGTGTAGCCGGGGAGCATATGAATCGCCTGGATCTTATCACCGGAGACCTCAAAGTTCAGCACTTCCTCCGTACCGATTTTTCGCTGCTGGATCAACGCCTTGCCGGAAACCACAATGAAGAACTCCCACTTAGTGTTGTGCCAGTGCTGACCTTTGGTGATGCCCGGCTTGCTGATGTTCACAGAGAACTGTCCGCAATTTGCGGTTTTCAGCAATTCTGTAAAGCTGCCCCGGTCATCGCAATTCATTTTCAGATCGAAAATCGCGCCTTCCTTGGGCAAATAGCTCAGGTAGGTAGAATACAGCTTTTTGGCAAAGCTGTTATGGGGGATCTGGGGCATAAGCAATGTTTTCGGCTGATTCTTAAAGGAATCCAGCAGCTCAACGATTTCCCCCAAGGTCACCTTATGGGAAATAGGCGCAGCGCAGTAACGGCCGTTTGCCTGCATCACCGTTTCGATGCCGTCAAATTCGCAGCGGTGCTCTTTGCCCTCCAACGCATCCAGCATCTCATCCACCAGATCGTCAATATACAAAAGCTCCAGCTGCACAGTCGGGTCGTTCACCTGAATGGGCAGATCGTTGGCTATATTGTTGCAGAATGTGGCAACGGCGCTGTTGTAATTGGGACGGCACCACTTGCCGAACAAGTTGGGGAATCGGTACACCAGCACCTTGGCGCCGGTTTCCTCTCCGTAGGCGAACATGAGTTCCTCTCCTGCCTTTTTGCTTCTGCCGTAGTCACTGTCGTAGCGACCGATGCAGGTGGCCTGAATGGAAGAAGATATCATGATAGGGCAAGTATTACGGTGCTTCTTCAGCGTGTCCAGCAAGGTGCTGGCAAACCCAAAATTGCCCTGCATAAATTCTTCCGGATTTTGCGGGCGGTTTACGCCTGCTAAATTAAACACGAAGTCCGCCTTTTGGCAATATGTATCCAGCAGACTGGGATCGGTGTCGATATCGTACTCGTAGATCTCACCGATGGCGAGGTTGTGGGTACGATTCTTGCCGTCACGGATGGTTTTTAGGTTTTCCGTCAGATTACGGCCGACGAAGCCAGCTGCGCCGGTAATGAGAATGTTCATATGTACGCTCCCTTGTTGGATATTACGGATTGCCACACCAGTGTGCGCACTGGTTCGCAACGACAGAGGAAGTATGATAGAATCCCTGTCATTCCGAGCGCGTCAGCGCGTGGAAATCCGTTTCTTTATTCTTAATAGGCAATGCCGGCTTTGTCCAGCTCGTCGCGGATATACTGCAGGGACAGCAGCTTCTTCTGTACTTGCTCCACATTCAAAAGCTCGGTGTTGTGGGAGTTGAACTCTGTCAGAGGATTGCGCTCCTTATCGCCGTCTTTAAAATACTTGTCATAGTTGAGGCCGCGGTTATCACAGGGAACCCGGTAGAACTGCCCCATATCGATAGCGTTGGCGCACTCTTCGTTGGTCAGCAAGGTCTCGTACATCTTTTCACCGTGGCGGATGCCAATGACCTTGATCTCATGACCGGGGGCAAACAGACCGGTGACAGCCTGTGCCAGCACTTCAATAGTGCAGGCCGGGGCTTTCTGAACCAAAATATCGCCGGAAATGCCGTTTTCAAAAGCAAAGAGCACCAGATCCACCGCCTCGTCCAGACTCATAATGAACCGGGTCATGGAAGGCTCGGTGATGGTAATGGGGTTACCCGCCTTGATCTGTTCGATCCACAGAGGGATAACGCTGCCCCGGGAGCACATAACGTTGCCATAGCGGGTGCAGCAGATCTTGCTCTTTTCCGGAGCAACGGTACGGGACTTGGCAACGATGACCTTTTCCATCATTGCTTTGGAAGTGCCCATCGCATTGACAGGATAGGCTGCCTTATCGGTGGACAGGCACACAATGTTCTTGACCCCTGCCTCGATGGCAGCAGTCAGCACATTTTCCGTACCGATGACATTGGTCTTTACCGCCTCGATGGGGAAGAACTCACAGGAGGGCACCTGCTTCAAGGCAGCAGCATGGAAGATGTAGTCCACGCCGTGCATGGCGTTCTTGACAGATGCCAAGTCCCGGACATCGCCGATGTAGAACTTGATCTTCTCGGCAACCTCGGGCATCTTCGCCTGGAATTCGTGACGCATATCGTCCTGCTTCTTCTCATCTCGGGAGAAGATTCGGATCTCACCGATGTCGGTCTGCAAAAAGCGGTTCAGCACCGCATTGCCAAAGCTACCGGTACCACCGGTGATCATAAGGGTCTTATCTTTAAAAAGTGACATAGGAATACTCCTCCTTTAAATTACTCTTGTTCGCCGGAGGTAAGGGACAGCAAATACTGACCGTACTCCGTCATTTTCAATTCCTCACCCAAAGCCACAAGCTGCTGCGTTGTGATAAATCCCCGGCGCCAGGCGATCTCTTCAATGCAGGAAACATAGAAGCCCTGGATCTGTTGCACAGCTTCCACAAATTCTGCCGCCCGGAGCATGCCGCTCGGTGTGCCGGTGTCGATCCACGCCATACCTCTGCCCAACAGGCTCACATTCAATTCATTCATAGCAAGATAGGCATTGTTCACAGCGGTGATCTCGATCTCTCCCCGCTGGGAAGGCTTAACCTGCTTTGCGATCTCCACAACCCGGTTATCGTAAAAATACAAACCGGGGATAGCATAGTTTGACTTGGGGTTTTCCGGTTTTTCTTCGATAGAAATAGCCTTATGATTCTCATCAAATTCTACAACGCCAAATGCCCGGGGATCTTTCACCGGATAACCAAAAATGGTTGCACCGTT
>JAZNHB010000012.1:0-39836 GCA_045576715.1 Faecousia sp.
TTGCGGTCGGCTGCGCCGTAGAAGGCAGAGCCGGCAACCAGCACATTGGCGCCGTTTTCCTTGCAAACTTCAGCAGTGGTCAGGTCCACACCGCCGTCTACCTCCAGGTGGCAGGCAGGATTTACCTCGTCCAGCATTGCCCGAATCTTTTTCAGCTTGGGCATCATATCCGCCATAAACTTCTGACCGCCAAAGCCCGGCTCCACGGTCATTACCAGCACAATATCCACCATAGAAAGGTAGGGCGCAATGGCCTCTGCAGGCGTCTTTGGCTTGACTACGATACCGGGTTTGACACCCAGAGAACGGATCAGTTCCAAGGTCTTTTTGATATTGTCGGGGGTGTCTGCCTCCACATGGATAGTCAGGTAATCAGAGCCTGCTTTGCAAAACTCCTCTGCATATTTAATGGGCGTGTCGATCATCAAATGCACATCCAGCACCAAATCGGTGATCTTGCGCATCGCCTTGACCCAGCTGTAGCCGAAGGACAGATTGGGCACAAAATGGCCGTCCATAATATCCACATGAAGCCACTTGGCTCCGTCTTTCTTGGTTTTTTCCATATCCTCATGGAAGTGCATATAGTCCGCAGACAAAATAGAGGGAGACAAAATTGCCATAATCAAGCAACCGTCCTTTCTTTTTGTTTATTCTTCGCAATTGAGCATTGTTTTGCCCTTGCCGCACAGAGATTCAAAATCTGCCACAAAATCATTGACCGCAGCGGTGACATTGGCATTTTTAATCAGATTTTCAATTACATCAGAGGCGATAGTCAGGCAGCTGATGCCGTATTCGCACAGCTCCTGCACCTGCTGAGAATTCTTAAAGCCTGCTGCCAGGATCTTGGTTTTCAGATTGTTGCTCACGTAGATATCCTGCATCATCTTTGTGGTTGCCACGCCGTCGGAACCCAGATTGTCAATGCGGTTCACATAGGGAGCGGCATACTCCGCGCCGGCCTTTGCCGCCATGTATGCCTGCATAGGGGTGTAAATAGCGGTAGCCGTCACATGATACCCCTCTCCCCGGAGGATCTGCATTGCCCGGAGGCCTTCCGGTACCGTAGGAATCTTGATATAGGTGTTATTGCCTAATGTGCGCTCGATCTTGCGACCTTCCTCCACCATTCCCTCTGCCGTGGCAGACACCACCTGCACGTGCAACTCCGCCTTGTTGCCGATAAAGTCGCGGATATCCTGCAGCGCCTCGTAAGGCGGTCTGCCGTATTTGGCAAGGATGGAAGGATTGGTGGTCACGCCGTCAATGGGATAGTAGCGGTAAAGCGCTTTAATGCGTTCAATATCCGCATCGTCAATAAGAAATTTCATAGGGATCTCCTTTACTGTATGGCATTGATTTCCAATGCTGCCTCGTACAATGCGCAGAACCGGCGATATTTCCGGTCCAAACGCTGGCTGGGTTGAGGCGTATACTGCATAGACATACTCACGCAGCTTTGGGCAGCTTCTGCAAAGCCGGCAAACTGCCCCCGGCTCACTGCGCAGATCATAGCTGCGCCCAGACAGGCCGCTTCCTTTTCTTCCGGGATGCACACGGGAAGTCCCGTAATATCCGCCTGCAGCTGGCACCACACAGGACTCTTTGCGCCACCGCCGGTAGCAATGATCCTGTCCAGCTTGATGCCCTTGGCGGCAATATGCTCGCAATTCTTCCGCAGCACGTAGCTGACACCTTCCATCACCGCACCTGCCATGTCTATAGCGTCATGCTCCTGCCTCAGGCCCCAGAATACGCCGTTTGCCCGGGCATCAAATTCCGGGGCATTGGTGCCCACCAGATACGGCAGGAACAGCAATTCATTGGGCTGCCGCTTTGCCAGCGTCTCGTTCATCACATCGTAGCCTACATTCATGCAGCTGCGACGAAACCACTCCAGACTGACACCGCCACTTTCGGCAACAGGCAGCATCACATAGCTATCCGGCAAAAAGCCGTAGTGCATAGCGCAGCCGCAGCTTTTCGGCGTAGGTTGGGCGCACATGGTCGCCAGCGCCATGACCGTTCCGGTGGAAAGCGTAATGCCGCCGGGGGCGATATTGCCGGTGCCGATCATGCCGGCAAAGTGGTCCAGTGTGCCAACATTGACCTTGGGCACGTCCTGCAGCCCCAGGGTTTTCGTCAGTTCCGGCAGCAAATCACCTGCCACAGAACAAGGCTCGCACAGCCGAGGCAGCTGCGCCTCGGAAATGCCGATGGCCTCCAGCATTTCTTTCCAGTAGCACTTATTATAAATATCAAAGTAGAAGCTGAAGGTGGCAATGGACATATCCGCCAGCTTCACACCGGTCAGATAGTAAACTACATAGTCCTTCAGCAGCATATAGGTAGCAGCGTTTTCGTAAATTTCCGGTCTGTGCCTGCGCAGCCACGCAATTTTCGTAGCAGGCCAGGTGGGCAATACTGCCATCTGTCCCGTGACTGCCTCGCAGATTTCGGGACAGAACTGCTTTTCCAGCAAGGCGCATTCTTCTGTGGAACGCTCGTCCATCCAGGAAATAGCATTCATCAACGGCTTTCCCTCAGCGCCTACCACTACCAAAGATTCTGCCTGACCGGTAAATGCCATTTCCCGGACAGAGGTGACTTTGTTGGCTTTGAGCATGCTGCGCAGCAATTCCATCAGATCGTTGCAGTAAGCCGCCGCGTTGAACTCCACAAAGCCATTTTCCCGGACGTATTCCACCGGTAGGCTCTGCCGGTCGATCAGCCGAAACTGCTCGTTATAGATGGCCGCCTTAATATTGGTACTGCCCAAGTCAATTCCAATGTACATAATAGTCTCCTTTTCAGAAGATTGATAAGCAAATTGTCATTGCGAACCAGTCAGCAGACTGGTGTGGCAATCTCAAATACCAATCTATAGATTCCTACGCCGATGTGCACACCGGCTCGGAATGACAAAACAATTCATTAAAGTGCCTTGTTGTTCAGCCGTTCGCCTACGGCGCCGCCGGGGTGAATCAGGGCAAACTGCTCCGCCTGATAGCCGGTGTACTCGATCAGCGCAGCCTGCAGCGCATGGAAGATCATACACAATGCGGTGGTAGAGGTAGTGCCCTGGGCATTCCACTTATCCGTCTCCCGGTTTACGTGCTGCTTCAGCACCACATCGGCAGCGGCAGCCAGAGGCGATTCCAGATTTTCCGTAACGGTAATAATCTTCACGCCCTTTGCCTTGCAGATATCCACGATGGGCAGCAGCTCCTTGGTCTTGCCGCCACGGGACGCAAATACCATTACATCCCCTTCCTGAATAAAGCCGGTTGCGCCATGGACAGCCTCAGCAGGGCTGATGAACCGGGCAGGACGCTCGATGCAGCACATCAGGTGGGCAAAATGCTGGCAAATAATTCCGGAGTGACCGGAGCCGGCAGCACCGATGCGGGTAGCACCCGCCAGCAGCTCCACCGCCTTGGCAAACTGCCCGTCGTCAAAGTGTTCTTTCATTTCGTTGATGCAGGCTGCTTCAATATCGTAAGCAGCTTTTGCGGCATCCAAAACAATTTTCATATCCATGGACAAAACCTCCCACATTTGATTACTTTGAGTATACTCTTTTTACGTACTGTTTTCAAGGCATATTTTGACAAATTCATGGGAATGTCTATTGACGGCTTGATTCCTGATTGCTATAATAGTAGCTGTAAAAATACGCGAGAGGAGAAATATCCTTATGACAACGATCAAGGCACCGTTTTTTGAGATCGGTCCCAAGTCCTACCTCTACGGCGACGAAATTTTGGAGCTGGCGCAGGCTGCTGACGCAGCTTGTGCAAAGTACGATGTGGACATTATTTTCACCTGTCCTGTGGTGGATATCCGCCGGGTAAAAGAGAACACCCAGCGCATCCATGTATTCGCGCCCCACATGGATCCCATCCCTGTTGGCCGTGGTCTGGCAGATATTTTGCCGGAATCTTTGGTCGCCGCCGGCGCTGAGGGCGTCATGCTGAACCATGTGGAAAAGCCTCTGGATTTTGAAACTTTGGCTGCTACCATCAAGCGCGCGGAAGAAGTGGGTCTGACCACTATTGTCTGTGCTGACTCTGAGGAAGAGGCCGCTAAGATCGCCACCTTGAACCCCGACATCATCGTGGCGGAGCCTTCTGCTCTCATCGGCACCGGCGTCAGCGTTGGCCCTGAATATGTAGAAGCCGCTACTAAGTGTGTCAAGGATGTCAACCCCGATATCCTGGTACTCACCGCTGCAGGCATCGCCGGTGGCGAGGACGTATACAACACCATCATCGCCGGCGCTGATGCTACCGGTTCCTCTTCCGGTGTTGCCAAGGCTGCTGACCGCAGCGCTATGGTCGACGAGATGATCGCCGCCTGCCGCAAGGCATGGGACGAGCGTCACGCTTAATTTTGTTATTTATTTTATTTACATATTAGGAGGAAGTTCAAATGGAAATGAAAATTATCCAGAAAGAGATCGAGCTGCAATCCCGTGGCTGGGTCCCCACCTTCCATGACATCTCCACCGACGTCATGAAGATCGTTGCCGAGTCCGGCATCAAAAACGGCACTGTCGCCATCGTTTCTCACCACACCACCTGCTCCGTCATGATCCAGGAGTGCTCTCACGACTTCGACACCTTCGATCTGGAGTACCTGCAGCACGACCTGCTGGACATCATGCGTGACCTGATCCCCGACTACACCGACGAGGGCGATTACCGTCACCCCGGCCCTGTCCACGCACAGTTCGGCCGCTATGTCAATGAGCCCGGCAACTTCACCTCCATGAATACCGACGGCCACCTGCGTTCCTGCTTCTTCGGCAGAAGCGAAACCATGACCATCAAAGACGGCAAGCTGGATGGCGGCGAATTTGCCCACATCTACTTCATCGATTGGGACCATGTCCGCGCCCGTCGCCGTCAGTGCAATATCACCATCATCGGCACCACTGAGGATGTGGGTGATCGCAAATACAACGGCGGTGAAGTGGTCAATACGCTGCGTAAGTTCCCCGACGAGGAGAAGGCTTACATGGCGCAGTATGACGAGTGGAAGATTCGCTAATCGTTATCTGACACGCAAAATGGCTGACCAACCGGTCAGCCATTTTTCTATATACGCGCCCATATATCTTTCCCTTTTTGCAATACATTCGACGCTGACAGTTGCAATCATAAACCATATTTGATATAATGAATAAAATATACCTTAGGAGGCGCGTATGGACATTATTATTGCCGGCTGCGGTAAAGTGGGCTTGACTTTGGCGCGGCTTTTGGCTGTAGAAGGGCACGATATCACCATGATCGACCAGGATCGCACCGTGCTGGAAGAAGCCACCGAGCATTTTGACGCTATGGCTATCTGCGGCAACTGCGCGTCCAAGGATGTCTTGCTGCAGGCAGGGGTGGCATCTGCCGACCTGGTGATCGCTGTAACCAATGCAGATGAGATCAATCTTTTGTGCTGCATGACTGCTCACGGCATTCACAAAAACATCCATACCATTGCCCGCATCCGCAACCCGGAATATGCCGAGCAGGTGGCCACCATGCCAGAGGTCTTCCCTCTTTCCATGACCGTAAACCCTGAAAAGCAAGCCGCCACCGAAATTGAACGACTGCTCAAATACCCCGGGTTCCTCCGTCGCGATACATTTGCCAAAGGGCGTGTGGAAATTGTGGAGCTGCGTGTGGATGCCAACAGCAAGCTCAAGGATATTCCTCTGAATGAGCTGCCGGCTGCCGTCCGTTGCAAGGTTTTGGTGTGCGCTGTTCTGCGGCAAGGCACAGCCGTTGCCCCCAGCGGTAATTTTGTTTTGCGAGAGGGCGATCGTCTTTTCGTTACCGCCCCCACGGACACGTTGACTGTTCTTTTGAAAAACTTAGGCATCATTACCCGCCCTGTACGTAAAGTCATGATCGCCGGTGGCGGACGCGTCAGTTTCTATCTGGCGCAGCTGTTGGAGCGCGACGGCATTCAGGTGCACCTGATCGACCGGAGCAAAGATCGTTGTCAACAGCTGGCCGGTCTTTTGAAGAACACCTCCGTAATTTGCGGTGACTGCAGCAGTCAAGAGCTGCTGGAATCCCAGGGCATTGACCAAATAGACGCTCTGGCCAGCCTCACCGGTGTAGACGAGACCAACATGGTCATTTCCCTGTTCGGAAATGCCCGGAATGTGCCCCAGATCATCACCAAGCTCAGCCGCGGAGAAAGCGCCATTGCCGACACGCTGCCCTTGGGCAGCACCATCTGTCCCAAGGAATTGTGCAGCAATGCCATTGTTCGGTATGTCCGGGCTATGCAAAATCAGACCGGCGCAGCCGTCAGCGTGCACACCATTGCCGACGGTCAGGCAGAAGCGGTGGAATTTCTTGTGGATAGCGCCACGAAAAATTGCGGCGTGCCCCTGAAGCAGCTGCGGCTGAAAAACAATGTGCTGATCGCCAGCATCACCCACGGTGTCGACACCCAGATCCCGGGAGGCGACAGCTGCTTTAACGAAGGTGACACAGTTGTGGTAGTCACCAGCGGCGGCGGTGTACTGCAGAATATTAACGACATTTTTGCCTGAGGGAATTTGTATGAACTACAAAATGATGGGGCGGTTTATCGGGCAGATCGTTTCCCTGGAAACCGTTTTTATGATCCCGGCGCTGATCATTGCCGCCGCAAGCGGCGAACCTGCCGCGCTGAAAGGCTTTCTCATCACCATGGCTGCCATGGTGGTGCTGGGCGGCTTGCTGCTGCTTTTCTGCCGCCAGTCCGGCAGACTGTTTGGCGCAAGAGAAGGGCTCGTGTGCGTAGGCATCAGCTGGATGGTGCTCAGCTTGCTGGGCTGCCTTCCCTTTGTGATTTCCGGTGAGATCCCCCGGTTCATGGATGCCTTTTTTGAGACCGTTTCCGGCTTTACCACCACCGGTTCTTCCGTTTTATCCGATGTGGAAAGCTTAAGCAGCAGTCTTTTGTACTGGCGCAGCTTTACCCATTGGGTCGGCGGCATGGGCGTGCTTGTTTTCCTGCTGGCCATCGCACCCGGCGGCAGGGGTGACAAAGGCTTTACCATGCACCTGCTCCGGGCAGAAAGCCCCGGTCCCGATGTGGGCAAGCTGGTGCCCAAAATGCGCCAAACCGCACTGATTCTTTACCTGATCTATATCGGCATGACGGTGCTGAACATTATTTTTCTGCTGATTGGCGGCATGAATGCACTGGAAGCCGTCTGCACCGCTTTCGGCACCGCAGGTACCGGCGGTTTTGGTATCAAATACGATTCTATGACCTCTTACAGTCCTTACATTCAAAATGTTTGCGCTGTTTTCATGTTCCTGTTCGGCATCAATTTCAGCTGCTATTACCTGCTGCTATTGCGGCAATTCAAAAGCGTATTGAAAGACGAGGAGCTGCGGCTGTATTTTGGTCTGGCTTTTTTAAGCATTGCGTTGATCGCGCTGAATATCCGTCCTCTTTACAGCACTTTGGGAGAAACCCTGCGCCACGCATCATTTCAGGTCAGTTCCATTATGACCACCACCGGCTTTGCCACCACGGATTTCGATTTGTGGCCCAGCTTTTCCAAGGGTATTTTACTGATGCTGATGGTAGTGGGCGCTTGCGCCGGTTCCACCGGCGGCGGACTGAAATGCGCCCGTGTTTTGCTGCTGTTTAAGAGTCTGCGCAGAAACATCCGGCAAGTACTCAACTCCAAAAAGGTACAGGTGGTCCGAAACAACGACCGGGTGGTGGACGAAAAGATCCTGAACAATACCGACGCATACCTTGCGGCCTATGTCATTATTATCATCGTCAGTTTCCTGTTGATCAGTCTGGATGGTTTTTCCACCGCCACCAACTTTTCTGCAGTGCTGGCATGCTTCAACAATATCGGTCCCGGTCTGGAAGCGGTGGGCCCTACCTGTAATTTCAGTGCCTATAGCGATTTTTCCAAATTTGTGCTGATTTTGGATATGCTGGCCGGCAGATTGGAGATTTTTCCCATTTTGGTGCTGTTCTCCAGAGGCACCTGGGTCAGAAGATAATTTTTATACCGTTGATTCCAAAGGATTATTGTTGTACAATAGCAACAGTTTTCAAAAGAGAGAGTGAAAGATTATGCGAATTGTGATTAAGGTTGGCACCTCCACCCTCGCCCACAAAAACGGGCGGCTCAATATCCGCCGTGTGGAGCTTTTGTGCAAGGTGCTCAGCGATATGAAAAATGCCGGCTGCCAGATCGTGCTGGTCTCCTCCGGCGCCATCGGTATGGGCGTAGGCAAGCTGGGTCTTCCCGGCCGTCCCGGAGATATGCCCGGCAAGCAGGCTGCTGCTGCCGTAGGTCAGTGCGAATTGATGTATACATACGACAAGCTGTTTGCCGAATATAACCACACCGTTGCCCAGATCCTGCTGACAGCCGACGACATTCGGGACGACAATCGCAGCCGCCATGTGCACGACACCTTGGAAAAGCTGCTTTCCTGGGGCGTGCTGCCCATTGTCAACGAAAATGATGCGGTGGCCATCGACGAAATCGGCATTCATACCACCATTGGAGAAAACGACAGCCTCTCCGCTGTGGTGGCGCAGCTGGTAAGTGCAGATTTGCTGGTGCTGTTGTCGGATATCAACGGTCTTTACACAGCAGACCCCCGGAAGGATCCTGACGCCACGCTGATTCCGGTGGTGGAGGAGATCACGCCGGAAATTCTTTCTCTGGCAGGGGGAACAGGCACATCTCTCGGCTCCGGCGGTATGGCTACCAAACTAAAGGCTGCCCAACTGGCGACAGGGGCGGGCATTGACATGGTCATTGCCAACGGTGAGGAGCCGGAAAGCTTGTATGCGCTTTTAGAGGGCAAACATATCGGTACCCGTTTCGTGGGAAGGGGTTAAGTATATGACAACTTTAGATATCTTAAAGGCCGCCAAAACCGCGGCGCCCGGTCTGGCTGCTGCGGATACCTCGCTGAAAAACAAGGCCTTGTGCGCCATGGCTGACGCGCTGGAAGAGAACTGCCATTGCATTTTGGCAGAAAATTCCAAGGATATGGAAAATGCAAAGAACCATCTGTCCCAATCCATGCTGGACCGCCTTGCCCTGACCGCCGATCGAATCCATGCTATGGCACAGGGCATTCGGGAAGTGGTTGCATTGCCCGATCCGGTAGGCGCAGTACGCAGCAGCGTAACCCGGCCCAACGGCATCGTCATTGACCGGGTGGGCGTTGCTGTGGGCGTAATTGCCATTATTTACGAAAGCCGCCCCAATGTCACCTCCGATGCCGCCGCCCTTGCTATCAAGGCCGGCTCCGCCTGTGTGCTGCGCAGCGGCAAGGACGCTTTTCTGTCCGCCAACGGGATCGTAAAAGCAATGCAGGCAGGTCTTGTTTCGGCAGGTCTTGACCCCAATCTTGTACAACTGGTGCAGGACACTACTCGCCAAAGCGTTACAGATCTGATGGAGGCGGTGGGCTATGTGGATCTTTTGATCCCCAGAGGCGGCGCGGGCCTCATCAAAGCCTGCACAGAAGGGGCAAAGGTACCCTGTATTCAGACCGGCACCGGCATCTGCCATATTTATGTGGACAAGGACGCAGACCAGGAAATGGCGCTTGACATCATTGAAAATGCCAAGACAAGCCGCCCCTCTGTGTGCAACGCTGCAGAATGCTGCCTTGTGCATCAGCAGATCGCCGCAGAGTTTTTACCCAAGCTGCAAAAACGGCTGGTCACCGACCGGGCGGTAAATCCCGTGGAGCTGCGGCTGGACAGCATTGCCGCTGCTATGATCCCCGGTACACCGGCAAGCGCACAGGATTTTGATACCGAATTTTTGGATTACATTTTGGCCGTCGGCGTTGTGCCTGACGCAGATACCGCAATGGGTCATATCGCCCTGCACTCCACCGGACACAGCGAATGTATCGTCACCGCCAACGAAACGGTTGCCCGGCAGTTTGTCCGGGTGGTGGACAGCGCAGCGGTGTATGTCAACTGTTCCACCCGTTTCACAGACGGCGGCGAGTTCGGCTTAGGCTGTGAAATCGGCATTTCTACCCAGAAACTTCACGCGCGTGGCCCCATGGGTCTGGAAGAAATTTGTACTTATAAATACGTCATTCATGGCGAAGGACAAGTGAGGAAATAATATGAACACCTTTGGTTTTATCGGCACAGGCAATATGGGCAGCGCATTGGCGCGCTGTGTTGCCAAAACGGTCGCTTCAGAAAATATGCTGCTGACTGACAGCTACGCTCCCGTGGCAGAAAAACTGGCCCAAGAGCTGGGTTGTAAGGCTGTGTCTGCGGACACGGTGGCTGCAGAAGCCGACTTTATCTTCCTGGGTGTGAAACCCCAGGTAATGGAAACCATGCTTACCGCTATCGCTCCGGTGCTTGCCCGGCGAAATGACCGCTTTGTGCTGGTAAGCATGGCCGCAGGGGTCAAAATTGCCGATATTCAAAAAATGGCCGGCGGCGATTACCCGGTCATCCGCATCATGCCCAACATTCCCGTCAGCGTAGGCGGCGGCGTGATCCTTTACGACACCACGCAAAATGTGCCAAAGGAAGCGGTTGAGGCGTTCCGCAACGCTATGGGCGCAGCCGGTCTTGTAGACCCTCTGCCGGAAAAGCTCATTGACGCAGGCAGCGCCCTGTCCGGCTGCGGACCTGCGTTTGTCAGCCTGTTTGTGGAGGCTTTGGCAGATGGCGCGGTGGCTTGCGGACTTCCCCGGGCCCAGGCTCTGTCCTATGCTGCTCAGACTGTTGCAGGCACTGCCAGGATGCTGCTGCAAAGCGGTCAGCACCCCGGCGCACTGAAGGATGCTGTGTGCTCTCCCGGCGGGTCCACCATCGCCGGTGTCGCCGCGCTGGAGCAGGGTGCCTTCCGCGCCAGCGTGATGGAAGCGGTGGCAAATGCCTATCAAAGAACCCTTGAATTGGGAAAATAAACAAAGAAAAACCATTTCTTCCTGAAAAATACTGCAAGTAATTGTATATTTTTTGTTTTACAAAAACAAACTGTTGTATTATAATAGGAAAGTAAAATGACACACGGCATACGCCGTAATTTCTATGTCAGACTAGGAGTGTTGATTATGAGCCGGATGTTAGGCACTGTTTCTATGGGTGTCCGCGCTCCCATCATCCGTCAGGGCGATGACCTGGCGCAAATTGTAACCGATTCCATTTTGGAAGCTGTGAAAACAGGTGAGATCTCCCCTCGGGACCGGGACGTTGTGGCTATGACCGAGGCAATTGTGGCCCGTTCCCAGGGCAACTATGTAAGCGTGGATCATATTGCTGCAGACGTCCGGGCGAAACTGGGCGGTGAGACTGTGGGTGTTATCTTCCCCATTCTCAGCCGCAACCGCTTTGCTATCTGCCTGCGGGGTATCGCCAAGGGCTGCAAGAAGGTCGTGCTTATGCTCAGCTACCCGTCAGATGAGGTAGGTAACCACCTGATCGACTGGGATGTGATGGATGCCAACGGTGTGGATCCGTACACCGATGTGCTCACCGAGGAGCGCTACCGCCAAATGTTTGGCTATGTAAAGCATCCCTTCACCGGTGTGGACTACGTTCAGTATTACAGCGATCTGATCCGCAGCTGCGGCGCCGAGGTGGAGGTCATCTTCGCCAATAACCCCCGGGCCATTTTGCAGTACACCAAAAACGTTCTGCACTGCGATATCCACACCCGCGCCCGGACAAAGCGGCTGCTGAAGGCTGCCGGCGGCGAGCGTGTGCTGGGACTGGACGAGATCATGACCGCTCCCATAGACGGCAGCGGATGCAATGAAAAGTACGGACTGCTCGGCTCCAATAAGGCCACCGAGGATACGGTTAAGCTGTTCCCCCGGGACTGCCAGCCGCTGGTGGACAACATTCAGGAAAAGCTGCTTTCTGCCACCGGCAAGCATATTGAAGTGATGGTCTATGGTGACGGTGCTTTCAAAGACCCCATTGGCAAGATTTGGGAGCTGGCTGACCCTGTGGTCTCCCCCGCCTATACTGCCGGTCTGGAGGGTACGCCCAACGAACTGAAGCTGAAATATTTGGCAGACAACGATTTTGCCCAGCTGTCCGGTGAAGCATTGCGCGATGCCATCCGTGATAAGATCGCAGCAAAGGACGGCTCCAGCCTGGTAGGCAACATGGCCGCCCAGGGCACCACGCCCCGCCGCCTGACCGACTTGATCGGCTCCCTGTGCGACCTGACCTCCGGCTCCGGCGACAAGGGCACTCCCATCGTCTATATTCAGGGTTACTTCGATAACTATACCAACGACTAACCCTTTGCCCCCAATTACAGCAATCACCCCAAACCAAAATGGTTTGGGGTGATCATTTTTGCTCATGTCAAAAAAACATTCCTATCAGATAGATCGCCGCTATATGGACAGGATAATACCAGTAAAATAATCCTTTGAGCCGACTGCTGCCCCGATGCCCATTATACAGCATCAGCAGCGCAACTGCCCCCAAGGCAAATATCTGCACCCAATTGCCTATGCTCATCAGCAGCAACACTGCAGCCACTGACGGCAAAGCGTAGCGCTTTTCAGGCAGCAGCCACACAACCACCGGCAGCATCACACCTAAAAAGCCGTAATCTACGGCATAGTCCGTGCCCGGCAGCAGCGACGGAAACGTCTGGGTCAAGAACCATACCGCTGCCACGGACAGACCCACCAAAAGCCACCGGAAAGCGCGCTTTGCTTTACGGGCCTTTTCTATCTGCATAATCATTCCGATGGACAAAGAAAAGGTAACCAGAATGCATTGATATAGCGAGCCTGTGGCAAAATACGTCACCACCTGACACAGCAGCGCCATTGCCGCCACAGACATCAAATACCGGGGCAGGCTGCGGCTGTAACGACAACCCTCGCCGATCATATACCCGTAAATAGGAAATGCCAGCCTACCCACAATCCGCAACCACAAATGCTGTGGAAACAGCACCACACCAATATGGTCCACAGTCATGGCCAGCAGCGCGATCAGCTTCAGCTGATTGCCGGTAAAACCCTTAGGCATTGCCGCAAAGCTCCCTTGCCAACGCCTTAATTTGGGCGCGATTGTCGTCGTTCATGGCAGAGAATATCTTAACCGTGGTGTTGGTGAAGGTCAGATTTTTACTGCCCTCCAGCATCTTGGTCATGACCTTGGCGGCCATGGGCGCCCAGCTGCCGTTTTCCATCAATGCCACGGTGCGATTTTGATAATTTCGCTCCGTCAGGTGGTGGATAAAGGTCTTCATAAAGGGGAACACATCTGCGTTGTAGGTGGTGGTTGCCAATACCAGCCGGTCATAGCGGAAGGCATCCTCCACCGCCTCTGCCATATCGCACCGGGCAAGGTCTGCTACCGTCACCTTCGGACAGCCCTGAGCCTCCAGCTCCTGCGCCAACAGCGTCACCGCTTCCTTGGTATGGCCGTAAACGGAGGTGTAAGCAATGAGCACGCCCTGGCTTTCCGGACGATAGGAGGACCATGTATCATAAAGGTTTACATAATATCCTAAGTTTTCTGTGAGCACCGGGCCGTGGAGAGGACAGATCACAGAAGTATCCAATCCCGCAGCCTTTTTCAGCAGCGCCTGCACTTGCGGACCGTATTTGCCCACAATGCCGATATAGTAGCGACGCGCCTCGCAAGCCCAGTCCTCCTGCGCATCCAGCGCACCGAACTTTCCAAAGCCATCCGCGGAAAACAGCACTTTGTCATAGGAATCATATGTAACGATCACCTCGGGCCAGTGCACCATGGGTGCGGTTACAAAGGTCAGCGTATGCTTGCCCAGACAAATGGTGTCGCCCTCGCCCACCACGATGCGCCGCTGGGCAAAATCCGTGCCGAAAAACTGCGCCATCATAACAAACGCCTTGGCAGAAGCCACAACGCTCGCCTGGGGATAGACATCCATAAAGCGCGCAACATTGGCCGAATGATCCGGTTCCATGTGCTGCACGATCAGGTAATCCGGTGCACGATCGCCCAAAACCTCCTGCAGATTGCACATCCACTGCTCACCAAAATTCTTGTCTACCGTGTCCATAACGGCAATCTTGTCGTCCAGAATTACATAAGAATTGTAGGCCATGCCGTTAGGCACAACGTACTGTCCTTCAAACAAATCCACCTGGTGGTCGTTAACACCGATATAACAAATATCATTTGTGATTTTCATAGGCATCTCCTTGTAAGTTTATATAGGGCAATTTTATCACAAACGCCCTAATTTGTATAGCGGTAAATTCTAAATATCTCTCTGTCTTTCCAATCTACATAAAAAGTGCGCCCAATAAAATCAGCTGCCGCAAAGCTTGTTCGCGGCAGCTGTATTGCTCTATATGCGATTGATGTACCGCTTAATGGCATCAAATGATTCGTCGCTGATAGCATGCTCCAAACGGCAGGCATCCCGGGTGGCAGTCTGTTCGCTGACCCCCAATGCCATCAGCATCCGGCTGAGAACCGTGTGTCGCTCGTAGATCTTCTCGCTGATAGCCAGGCCTGCATCCGTCAAGGTGATATATCCGTCCTTATCCACTGTGATGTAGCCTCCGCTTTTCAGCAGACCCACCGCCCGGCTGACGCTGGGCTTGCTGTAACCCATGTGCTCGCTGATGTCAACGGAGCGAACTGCGCCGTTCTTCTTAAGCAGGACATGGATCGTCTCCAGATACATTTCACCGGATTCGTGAATGCCCATAATGCAGCTCCTTTTCCCTTAATGGGAACATTATACCACATTTGACCGAAAATTCAAGTATGTACCGGCAGGTTGCCCTGCCGGTGCAGTATTACTGCATGCCCTGCTCGTAAGCCTCGATCATTTTCTTGACCATCTGGCCGCCGACGGAGCCTGCCTCACGAGAGGTCAGGTGGCCGTTGTAACCGTTGGTCAGGTTGACGCCCACTTCCTGGGCAGCCTGCATCTTGAACTGCTCCATAGCCTGCTTAGCCTGGGGAACGTTGATCTGATTGTTCTTCATGGTTTTTCTCTCCTTTTTGCTTTCTTGGAAAGTTCCACACTTTCCAAAGAAAGTATTTCCCTTTCCGCAAGACTATCTTTGCCGAAAATGGCAGATGTATGTCTGCATCTTTTCGGAAAAATACGCAGAAAATGGAAAGTAAAACGATCGCGGCAGCAGGATAATTCCTCTGCTTTTTTTCGGTTTTTTAAAAGAAAACAGGGTGTTTTTCGAAAACATATTGATTTTTTCTCCAAGAAATGGCATAATGAAGTAGAGCATAACCCCAAAAATTACAAACGGAGGAACATACATTATGAAAAAGATCATTGCATTGCTGCTGGCTCTGACCCTGGCTCTGGGTTTGGTTGCTTGCGGTAACTCCGGCGCTACTGACGAGACCGGTGCAAAGGCCGAGTACAAAGTCGCCATGGTTACTGACTACGGTGATATCACCGACCAGTCCTTCAACCAGACCACTTGGGAAGCTGTTGTTGCTTTCGGCAAGGATAACAACATTGAGACCAAGTACTACAAGCCCACCGCTAACGATACCGCTAGCCGTGTCGCTTCCGTAGAACTGGCAATCGCTGAGGGTTACAACGTGATCGTTCTGCCCGGCTACGCATTCGGCGCTACTTTGGCTGAAGTGTCCGGCGAGTACAAGGACGTTAAGTTCATCGCACTGGACGTTGCTGAAGGCGACCTGCTGGAAGGCGGCGTTGCTCTGAAGGGCGAGCAGTATGACTACAACCCCGCTAACTGGAATCTGACTGACTATGTCTACATGGACAACGTTTACTGCGCTATCTATCAGGAAGAGCTGTCCGGTTACATGGCTGGCTACGCTGCTGTGAAGCTGGGCTACACCAAGCTGGGCTTCCTGGGCGGTATGGCTGTTCCCGCTGTTATCCGTTTCGGCAGCGGCTTCGTGCAGGGCGCTGACGCTGCTGCTAAGGAGCTGAATATCACCATCGATATGAACTACGTCTACGGCGGTCAGTTCTTCGGCGACGCTGACATCACTGCAGCTATGGACACCTGGTACGGCAACGGCACTGAGATCGTCTTCGCTTGCGGCGGCGGCATCTACACCTCTGCTGCAGAAGCTGCTCAGAAAGTCGGCGGCAAGATCATCGGCGTTGACACCGATCAGGCTGCTGTCATCGACGGTCTGTATGGCGAAGGCATCACCATTACCTCCGCTATGAAGGGTCTGTACCCCACCACTGTTGACACCCTGAAGGCTGTTGTCATCGACGGCAAGTGGGACAACTACAAGGGTAAGATCGATACCCTGGGTCTGGTTTCCGAGGACGTGGAGAAGAACTATGTTCAGCTCCCCACTGCTTCCACCCAGTTCGAGGATGGCAAGTTCACTCTGGCTGACTACACCGCTTTGGTTAAGGCTATGTTCGACGGTTCCGTTAAGGTTTCCAACGACATCTCCAAGCTGCCTGATGTGACCAACACCACTCTGAACGATCAGGGTAACCTGAAGTAAGATGCACCAATTGAGAGGACGGGCAATGCCCGTCCTCTTTTTTACGTTTTTCCCATAATTTAGTTTGAAATTTTCCGTATTCTTGTGTATAATGAAAACATCATAAGAAAAGGGGGCGATGGGATTGAACGGTGAAACGTATGCAATTGAAATGCGAAATATCACCAAAAGATTCCCCGGAATCATTGCCAACGACAATGTGACTCTGCAGCTTCGCCGAGGAGAGATCCACGCGCTGCTTGGTGAAAACGGCGCAGGTAAATCTACCCTCATGAGCGTTCTTTTTGGCCTTTATCAGGCCGAGGAAGGACAGATTCTGAAAAACGGAGAAGTAGTCTCTATCCAAAACCCCAACGACGCCAACGATCTGGGCATTGGTATGGTGCATCAGCACTTTAAGCTGGTGGAATGCTTCTCTGTCCTGGATAATATCATTCTGGGTGTGGAAGATACCAAGTGCGGATTCCTGCAGCGTGAGCAGACCCGGGAAAAGGTAATGGCCTTGTCCCAAAAGTATGGTCTGGCGGTAGAACCTGATGCAATGATCGAGGACATCTCTGTTGGTATGCAGCAGCGTACCGAGATTCTGAAGATGCTCTACCGTGACAACGAAATCTTGATTTTTGACGAGCCTACGGCTGTGTTGACCCCCCAGGAGATCCAGGAACTTTTGCAGATCATGCGGAATCTGGCTGCCGAAGGCAAGTCCATTCTGTTCATCACCCACAAGCTCAACGAGATCGTAGCCGTAGCAGACCGCTGCAGTGTTCTGCGCAAGGGCAAGTACATGGGTACAGTGGATGTGACGGACTGCACCAAAGCAGACCTTAGCCGTATGATGGTCGGCCGTGATGTGGAATTTGCAGTGCAAAAAACACCTGCTCAGCCTGCGGATGTGGTGCTGGATGTGCAGGATCTGGTGGTCGCCTCCAAGCTGAGCAAGAAGAATGCGGTCAATCACGTATCTTTCAAAGTTCGCGCCGGCGAGATCGTGTGTATCGCCGGTATTGACGGTAACGGTCAGACAGAGCTGGTCCACGGCATTTCCGGTCTGGAGCCGGTAGTGTCCGGCAGCATCCATCTGTGCAATAAGGATATCACAAAAGCGCCTATCCGTAAGCGTTCCCTGCTGGGCATGTCGCATATCCCTGAGGATCGCCACAAGCATGGTCTGGTTCTGGAATACTCCCTGGAGGATAACATCGTTTTGCAGCGGTATTTCCAGCCCAAGTTTACCAACAAAGCAGGCTTCTTGCGGCGCAAGAACATTCGTTCCTACGCAGATGAGCTGATTGAGCAGTATGATATCCGTTCCGGTCAAGGCGCTGTTACCATCACCCGGAGTATGTCCGGCGGCAACCAACAGAAGGCGATCATCGCCCGTGAGATCGAGACCAATCCGGATCTTCTCATTGCCGTGCAGCCCACCCGGGGGTTGGATGTAGGCGCTATCGAATATATCCACAAGCAGCTCGTTGCCCAGCGGGATGCAGGCAAGGCTGTTTTGCTGGTCTCTCTGGAACTGGACGAGGTGATGTCCGTTTCCGACCGGATCCTGGTGATGTACGAGGGCGAGATCGTAGGCGAGCTTGACCCCAAGAACACCACAGTGGAAGAGCTGGGTCTTTATATGGCCGGCGCAAAGAAGGAGGCGATGTAAGCTATGAAGACATTACTTCGGAAGGATGGCTTCCAAACAGTGCTTGCATCCCTGATGTGCGTGCTGGGCGGTGTTCTGGTAGGCTACATCGCATTGCTGATCATTGAGCCTAAAGGCGCTTTTGATGCGATCGTTTCCATCCTGAAAAGCTTTTTCTATTACCCGGGCAAGCTGCGAATGAAGTACTTTGGTCAGGCGTTAGTGCGTACCGTGCCCCTGATCCTGTGCGCCTTGAGCGTTCTGTTCGCTTACAAGGTAGGCATGTTTAATATCGGTGTCGCCGGTCAGTATGTTGCCGGTGCCTGCGCCAGCCTATATGCTGCCCTTGCCTGGAATATGCCTTGGTATTTATGCCTGCTGATCGGCATGGTAGCCGGTGCTTTGATGGGCGCCATTGCAGGCCTCTTAAAGACTTGGTGCAATGTGAATGTGGTCATTTCCGGTATTATGCTCAACTGGATCTGTTTGTATATGACGAACCTGATCCTGACGCCAGTGAAGAATCCTCAGAGTCCCTACACCAAATCCCTGCTGGGCAACAACAATTCCGCCCTGCTGCCGGATATCGGTCTGCGGGAACTGCTGGGCAATGAAAAGAGCGTCACCATCGCCATTCCTCTGGCGGTGATCGTGGCAATCGTTGTTTGGTTGATCCTGAACAAGACCCTCTTCGGCTATGAGCTGAAGGCTACCGGTCACAACTACCATGCAGCCAAGTACGCAGGTATGAAGCAGAACCGCAATATCATTTTGTCTATGCTGATCTCCGGCGCATTGGCAGGTCTGGGCGCAGGTCTTCTGTACCTGACCGGTATCGAGGATTGGGAAACTACCATCTCCTCCGTTCCCGCTATGGGCTTTAACGGCATTGCCGTGGCATTTTTGGGAGGCCTTAGCCCTATCGGCTCGATCCTCTCCGCATTCTTTATCCAATACATTACCTTCGGCGGTGGCAATGTGGATCTGCAGGTATACTGCTCTCAGATCTCCAGTCTAATCTCCAGCCTGATCATTTATCTGTGCGCATTCGTAGCGTTCTTTAAATGGTTCATTCAGGGCAAGCTGCAAAAGAGCGACGAGAAAAAAGTCACTGCTAAAAAGGCAGATAACCGGGAAGGGGGCGAAGAATCATGATCTTGCTGCTGCAATATACTCTGATCTTTGCCTCTGTGCTGATGCTGGTTGCCCTGGGCGGCTGCTTTGCAGAACGCAGCGGTGTTATCAACATCGGTCTTGAGGGTATTATGGTCATCGGCGCCCTGGGTGGCGCATTGGTGATGAAATTCCTGCCCGCCTCTGTGGGCGCACCGGCAATGGTACTTTCCACTGTGCTGGCCAGCGCGCTGTTTGGCATGCTTTTCTCATTGCTTCTGGCGGTGGCAGCCATTCACTTTAAGGCAGACCAGACCATCACCGGCACTGCCATGAATATGCTGGCTACCGCCGGCGCTACTGTGGCGGTCAAGGCTATGAACACCGCTGCTTCCGGCGGCAACGACGTTTCTTCCGACATTGCCTATACCCATACCAAGGATCTGTTGGTAGTCCGGTTGGGCGACTTTGAGTTTAACTGGTTCATGCCGGTAGCGTTACTGTGCCTGATCATATCCTTTGTGGTACTGTATAAGACCCGGTTCGGTTTGCGGCTGCGCGCCTGCGGAGAGCATCCCCAGGCTGCCGATTCCGTGGGCATCAATGTGTACAAAATGCGCTATGCAGGCGTGCTGATCTCCGGTCTGCTGGGTGGCTTGGGCGGTATCGTGTATATCACCGCAGGCGTCAGCGTTTGGAAATTTGAAAACGGTGTTGCCGGCTTTGGATTCCTCGCTCTGGCAGTTATGATATTCGGCGCGTGGCATCCCCTCAAGATCGCGCTGGCTGCGCTGCTGTTCGGCTTCTGCCGGGCATTGGGCAACGTATACTCCGGTTTCCCCTTTATGGCTGCGCTGAAGATCCCCAGCGTTGTATACAACATGCTGCCGTATATTATCTCCCTGGTGGTCCTGAGCTTCACATCCAAGAAGTCCCGGGCACCCAAGGCATCCGGCGTCACCTACAATCAAGGCGCCCGGTAATCTGTGCAATATGATAAACACCCGGAATGCTTTGCATTCCGGGTGTTTTATACGGTAAATAGAAACCTTTTTTACAGGGTATGCCGCCTTTTCTACCGGCGATTACACAACGCCCTGCAGCAGCATGGCATCGGCAATCTTCTGGAAACCGGCAATGTTTGCGCCGGCAACGTAGTTGCCTTCCATGCCATATTCCTTTGCTGCGTTGTCCAGGTTGTGGAAAATACCCACCATAATATCATGGAGCATACTGTCCACTTCTTCGAAGGTCCAGCTGCGGCGCTCAGAGTTCTGGCACATCTCCAGGCCGGAAACCGCCACGCCGCCTGCATTGGCAGCCTTGCCGGGGCAGAACAGCACACCGTTATCCTGCAGATACTTGGTTGCATCCAGGCTGGTGGGCATATTGGCGCCCTCGCATACACAGATGCAGCCATTGGCCGCCAGCTGTTTGGCATCATCAATCAGCAGCTCGTTCTGGGTGGCGCAGGGCAGCGCCACATCGCAGGGAACAGACCAAACGCCCTTGCCCTCGTGATAGCTGGCATTGGGACGCAGCTTCTGATACTCAGTAAGGCGCGCCCGCTGAACCTCTTTTACCTGCTTCAGCGTTGCCACATCAATGCCGTCCGGATCATAGATCCATCCGGAGGAATCGGAGCAAGTCACAGGCTTCGCACCCAGCTGCCAAGCCTTCTCAATGGCATAGATGGCCACGTTTCCTGCACCGGAAACCGCAACGGTGCTGCCTTTCAGCTTGCGGCCGTTGCACTTCAACAGCTCCTCAGTCAGGTACAAAAGGCCGTAGCCGGTAGCCTCGGTCCGTGCCAGAGAGCCGCCATAGCTGACGCCCTTGCCTGTCAGTATGCCGCCCTTATATGCGCCGCGGATCCGACGGTATTGGCCAAACATATAGCCGATCTCACGGGCGCCCACACCGATATCACCGGCAGGAACGTCCTCGTCCGCACCGATATAGCGGTGCAGCTCTGTCATAAAGCTCTGGCAGAAGCGCATGATCTCCCGATCAGACTTACCCTTGGGGTCAAAGTCGGATCCGCCCTTGGCGCCGCCCATAGGCAGGCCGGTGAGGGCATTTTTGAAATTCTGCTCAAAGCTGAGAAATTTCATGACGCTCAAATTAACAGTGGGGTGAAAACGCAGGCCGCCCTTATAGGGACCGATGGAGCCGTTAAACTGCACGCGGTAGCCTCTGTTCACGTGCACCTGACCCTGATCGTCCACCCACGGAATGGTAAATGTAAAGTTTCGCTCGGGCATTGTCAGCCGTTCCAGAAGCGCCTCCCTGCGATATCTGGCCTCATTGCGCTCCACCACCGGGCGCAGAGACTCCAGAACCTCCTCCACAGCCTGGTTAAATTCCGGCTGGCTGGGGTTCTGCTCAGCAACACGCTGCTTGATCTCATCTACGTAACTCATAACTATAACCTCCTATTCTTATCCATGAAAGTATTGTAACAGATGACACCGCCTGTTACAACTATTTTATGACAAAATAGCGTACAAAATGCAAGTCCGCAATGCAAGAATCTCATGGTTATTTTTCACAAAATTCGCTATTTGCCTGAAAATACACGGTTTATACTGCATAATCAGTTATCATGTTTGAATAATTTTGCAAGTTTTCCTGCATTTTATTGTCTTTACTTTCTTCCTGAAAATCGCTACAATATAGGCACGACGAAATTTCCGGGATGTGATGTTTTTGAAAAAATGGATGTACAATACCTTAGCCGTCATCTTTGCAGCTGTCTTTCTTGTCAGCTGCGTGACGCTGGGTTATTACTATTGGGACGCCCGCACCCAGCAAAATCGCTATGCAGAGCTTTCCCAATTGCGCCCCGCCACCGATCACCGCCCCATCCCCGATGTCACCATCTCTGATGAAGAAACCGCCCCGACGGTCACCGAGCCGCAAACCGTTACGCTTACCAATCCCAAAACCGGCGAGCCGCTCACTATCCTGGCGGAATTTGCGCAGCTGTACCAGCTGAACAGCGATATTGTGGGCTGGATGACCATTCCTGCGGTGGGTGTAGATTATCCCGTGATGCACACCCCCGAGAATCCGGAATATTACCTGCGTCGCAATTTTGATAAAGAGAAAAACAACCGCGGCTGTCTGTTTATTCAGGCAGAGTGCGATGTGTTTGCCCCGTCGGACAATATCACCATATACGGTCATCACATGCGTGACGATTCTATGTTTGGACAGCTGGACAAATTCAGAGATCCGGCTTTCCGGGAAGAAAATCCCTACATCTACTTTGACACGCTGATACAGCTGCATACCTATGAAATCATGTGCGTATTTCTCACCACTGCCACCGTGGACTGGGGTTTTCCTTACCACCAATTTGTGGACGCCCAGAGTCCGGAGGCCTTTAAGGAATTTGTAGACCAGTGCAAGCGCCTTTCTCTTTATGATACCGATGTGAGCGCGGTTTATGGCGACAAGCTGATCTGTCTGTCTACCTGTGAATATTCCCAAACAAACGGCCGGCTGGTGGTTGTGGCAAAGCAGGTGGCATAACCAACGGCTGCGCAAAGCTACTCAATAAAACCGCAAGATTCACAGTCGCAACTTCCCGGGAAGTTGCGACTGTATTTATTGCAGGAAAATGGACTTGCCGGGACGAATAGCCTTGCAGTGGAGGTGGTTGATATGATCGCCGCTGTATGGCTGATGCTCAGCGGACTGATGTACGCACTGCAGCTGCAAACCGGCTCTTTTCCGAAGCCCTTGTCCGAAAAGGAGGAACGGTATTATCTGGAGCTTGCCGCCAAAGGAGACCTGGACGCCAGAAATGTACTGATTGAACGAAATTTGCGTCTGGTTGCCCATATTATGAAAAAATACTACACGCAAACCTCAGATCAGGAGGATTTGATCTCCATCGGCACCATCGGTCTTATCAAAGGAATCGAAACCTTTGACATCTCAAAAGGCGCACGGTTGGCAACCTATGCTGCCCGATGTGTGGAAAATGAGATTCTAATGTATTTTCGCGCGCAGAAAAAGTCCAGTCAGGATGTCTCCTTATCCGACTATATTGAGGCCGGCACTGACGGCGCGGCGCTGTCGCTGATGGACGTGATCAGTGACGATACGGATCTTCTGGAACAGCTGAGCAACCAACAGCTTCTGAAAAAGCTCTGCACTGCGGTGGACACGGTACTCAGCGACCAGGAACGGCAGGTAATCATCGCCCGTTACGGTTTGGGAAGCGGCGTGCCGTTGCGGCAACGGGAGGTGGCGCAAAAAACCGGTATCAGCCGCAGTTATGTGAGCCGCATCGAAAAGAAAGCACTGCAAAAGTTGCGCAACGCTTTGCAGTAACGCTTCCGCGCTTTGGGGATAAAAAGCAGGTGCTGAAAGGCCAACGCCCAACAGCACCTGTGTTTTTATCAAATGGAACGGGTCCATTCCGATACCAGCAATCCCGGTATCATCCAGATAAGCTCGTACAGGAATAAATTGGCAGGTGTCAGCAACGCCATCTGGCCCAAATAAGCCAGCACCAACATCATCAGCATTCCCAAAATGCCACCGATCAGGTGGATCACAATTCCGAGGGTCACAGCTGTCTTTAGGCTGCGCGCGCCTGTAACTGCATAGGCAAAGCTCGCCAGCCCTTCCTTTGTGACCAACGCAGATGCCGTCGTTTCCTCATCCGGCTTCAGCGCCTGCATTTGCCGTCCGATGTCCTCCTGGGGAAACAGGATCTTTCGTGTGTTGACACCAAAGCTGCTGCGAATGAAGTCATCTGTCATCATAAAGTCACCGGTGAGCATCACCGGTCTGAGCTTGCGGTAGTTACAAAGGGTACTCAGTCCGGCGGCGGCAACTCTATCCTTTTCATACGTCACCGCGAACAGGCCGCACAGCTCTCCGTCTACTGCCACGCAAACCGCCTGACTGATCCGCAGTCCGGCAGGCACTTCCACGCCCATATCCTTCAAAAACTCCAGCGTTCCCACCAGCACCGGCTCTTGGTTTATCTCTGCGCCGATACCACCATCGTAACGGTTGAAATTCTCAAACTCGTAGTGAATGCCATTGCGGCTGTCCAGCAGATGGGTAAACAGCGGCTCTAACGTGCCGTTATCTGCCCGAATCAGCGCCGCAGCATAGGCTATGATCTCATCCGGCTGACGCTGTCCAAAGAACTTCACGCCGTTCATTTTCACGCTGCCTGCAGGGAACAAGTCGTTATGGTCAATGGGAAACACCGCACTGCCGGCCATCTCCCACGCGCCCTTCCAGCCGCACAGCACCGTTCCTGCCTTATGCAGACGGCGCTCCAGCACCGCCATAGGACGGGTGAATATCACATATATCGAAGCAGGCATTGCCGCCAGCAGCGTGACCGCTGCCACTTGAATCGCTGCGCCAATGCCGTGGAGTATGCCTGCCAGTACGCCGGCAGCCAGACTCACCGCCAGTGCAACCATGACATACACCGACAGCAGCTTTTGCTGCGGGGGCGCATCCTCATAGGTGTCCATAAAATGCTCCACCTCGCCCAGACCGCGCACTAATCCCTTCCCCTGCCCTGCATAATCGGCGATCACGCAAATGCTGTCCAGATGGGTCGCCTTGCGCATGGTGTCCAGCTGTCCTAACTTGGTGTTGCGGCTTTGATAGCTGCTCCACAGGGACATGGTCATCTGCAGACTGAATGCGGCGCAGCAAGGAATGCGCATCTGCTTAAGGCAAAGCACGCCATCTACGCAGCACAGAACAAATGTAAACAGCAAAAGGGTGTTCAGAGAGAACCGGCCCCGGATCAGATCTGCACCGCCCTCGATCAGCTGGAAGCTGCCGATCAGCGCAGACACCAGCATTGCCAAAAATTGGCTGAATACCATCAACCGAAGACGCTCTTCCTGCACCACACCCAGCGCATACATCACCGTTGCGCCGGCAGACAAAAGAACCACCATCAGGCTGAAGAAAATGGCCGCCTGCAGCTTGCCCAAACCCTGCTCAGATAAGGCATAATACTGTTTTTCCGGGCCGGCAACCAGTTTTTTCTTGATCTCACGCAGCCTGGATTTAGGGCGGAAGGTCAGCGGTCCTTGGGGGATATATTCAGAAATCGGCTGCTCGTATTCCGGCTCCCACCGATCAGAAAACGGCTCTGCCTCCGGTTCCTCCGACTCCTCCTGTGGCACTTCCTCTACAGGCTTTGCCATGCGCACCTCACCCTGCACCTGCGGGAGCTTTTCAATACGGATGGTATCGGAGGTCACTGTGGTTTCCACCGCCTCCGGCTGTTCCTGCTGCGCCGCCGGCGCATCGTCCGGCTGCTCCTGCTGCGCCGGAGTTTCCCGAAATTCTTTTATGATCTCATCCAGATCGAAATCCTGACTCAGTTCCAAATTCTCCTTTTCGTCCATGGCTACCTCCTTTGTCGCACTGCTTCATACAGCAGGATTGATGCGGCCGCTGACGCATTTAGTGATGTAATTCTGCCACCCATAGGAATGTGAACGGTGACATCGCAATTCTTTTGTACCAAACGGCTCATGCCATCCCCTTCAGAGCCGATCACGATCGCTGCAGGCCCCTTCAGATCCGCGTCATACATGGCAATGGAACCCTCCGCTGCAGTCCCGAAAATCCACACGCCTTTTTGCTTCAGCTCCTCTATGGCGCTGTTGATATTTGTAACTCTTGCCACCTTCATATACTCCAACGCGCCGGCAGACGCCTTGGCCACCGTTGCGGTCAAACCCACGCTGCGACGCTTGGGAATAATCACACCATGCGCACCGGCACATTCGGCACTGCGAATGATGGCGCCCAGATTATGCGGGTCGGACAGCTCGTCGCAGATCACAATCAGCGGCGGTACATTCCGGTCTGCCGCCTCCTGCAAAATATCGTCTATAGAACTGTATTCCCGGGCCGCCGCCAAGGCAATAATGCCCTGATGGGCATGGGTCGTGCTCATGGCATCCAGCTTACGTCTGTCCACCGGAACCACCACAGCGCCCGCTTGCTTTGCCTGCGCCGCCAAACGCTGCAGCGCCGAATCTGTGTCGCCTTCGGCAATGAACACCTTGTCCACCGTTCTGCCGCTGCGCAGCGCTTCGGTCAGCGCGTTGCGGCCTTCCAACTGGTTTTCATTTTCTTCCTGCACCGGAGCATCGTATCTGCGCGGTTCCTGACCGCGAAAAGTACCCCTTTGGTGTCTTTGCTTCATAATCATTCTCCAATCCAAATTCTAATCTGCCGCGCTGTTTCAACCTGCCACAGTACTTGTCATCCCAACCGGAATTTGTGCATACTTTTTTACATTGTAGCAGATTTTTTAAGCGCCTACAACTGCTAATTTTTGCATCCTCCTGTAAATTCACATAAAATTTACCGGATTATCCCATAACATTCATTGCGCATAAGCAAAAAATATGATATTATGGGCAAAATGAATCTGGGAGGCGATGCATTTTGGAGCAAAATCGCAACAACCAAAACAACAAGCCGAAAAACGATGGCAATCGGCCAAAGGGTAATTTGTGGCTGCCCCTGGTAATTACCGTAGTGCTGATTCTGGTGTTTAACGGAGTATTTCAATTCGTAAAGAACAGCCAATTCTCTCAGCAGACACTTACCCATTTTCTGGATGCAAGAGAAAACGGTCAGCTGGCCGAAGTTGAACTGCAATACGACCGGATCGTGTATATGACTAAGGAGGAGGCTGCCAAGCCGGCGCAGGAACAGCAGGCATTTTTCACCGGCCTGCCCTCCGGCAGTGACACCTTTGCCCTGGCAGAAGCTCTGCGCTCAGAAGGCGTTACCGTGAATCGGGAGATTGTGGAGGACAATTCCACCATCACCATGATTCTTATGTACGTTATAATGTTTGCGGTGCTGTTCGGCGGTATGTCCCTGATCACAAAGCGCATGGGCGGCGCAGGCATGATGGGTTCCATTGGTGCCAGCAAGGCCAAGATGTATATGGAAAAGCAGACCGGTGTGACCTTCAAGGATGTAGCCGGTCAGGACGAGGCCAAAGAGTCCCTGCAAGAAATCATTGATTTTCTGCATAACCCCCAGAAATATGCCGCCATTGGCGCAAAGCTGCCCAAGGGCGCGCTGCTGGTGGGTTCCCCCGGTACCGGTAAAACTTTGCTGGCAAAAGCGGTGGCCGGCGAAGCAAATGTGCCGTTCTTCTCCATTTCCGGCTCAGACTTTGTGGAGATGTTCGTAGGTGTCGGCGCCAGCCGTGTAAGAGACTTGTTCAACCAAGCGGCAAAGGTTGCACCTTGCATCATCTTTATTGACGAGATAGATGCCGTAGGACGCTCCAGAGATTCCCGTTATGGCGGTAATACAGAGCAAGAGCAGACGCTCAATCAGCTGCTGGGCGAGATCGACGGCTTTGATTCTTCCAAGGGTATTGTATGTTTGGCAGCCACCAACCGCCCGGAAATACTGGACAAGGCCTTGCTGCGCCCCGGTCGCTTTGACCGACGGATCGTTGTGGACCGACCCAATCTGCAGGGCAGACTGGATACCCTGAAAGTACACACCAAAAAGATCAAGCTGGCAGAAGATGTGGATCTGCAAAAACTGGCGCAGGCCACCGCCGGCTGCGTAGGCGCAGATCTTGCCAACCTTGTAAACGAGGCTGCTCTGCGTGCAGTGCGCATGGGCAGAGCTGCGGTCAATCAGGAAGACCTGCTTTTGTCCTTCGAAACCGTCATTGCCGGCGCAGAAAAGAAGAACACCGTATTGACCGACACCGAAAAGCGGCTGGTAGCCTACCACGAAGTAGGTCACGCGCTGGTGTCTGTCATGAAAAACGGACGCACACCTGTCACCAAGATCACCATCGTCCCCCATACAGAAGGCTCTCTGGGCTACACCCTCTATCTGCCGGACGAAGAAAAATACCTGTCCACCAAAGACGAGCTGTTGGTCGAGCTGTCCTCCCTGCTGGGTGGCAGAGCCGCAGAGCAGGTGGTGTTTGGCGTCAAAACCACCGGCGCCGCCAACGACCTGCAGCGAGCCACGTCCCTTGCCCGGAATATGGTCACCCAATACGGCATGAGCGATGCGTTAGGCTTGATGGCACCGGCTTCGGTGCAGCACCAATATCTGGAGGGCAACGCTTATCTGGATTGTTCTCAGGACACCAGCGCGCAAGTGGATCAGGAAATGCGCAAACTGCTGGATCAATGCTTTGCTGATGCCGTGCAGGTGCTGACGGAAAACCGTTCGCTGCTGGACGAGATCGCCCTGTTCCTGCTGCAAAAAGAGACCATTACCGGCGAGGAACTGATGACCTTTGTCAATGCCGCAAAGAAACCGGCTTTGGAGCAAACCGACGAAACAGAAAACGATCCTACGCCCCAAGCATAATAAAAGCCTCCGGGACTCCGGAGGCTTTTATGTTTTTACGTCCTTCGGAAAAAATCCGCAGTTTACAACATGGTCGGTATTTGTTATAATTACAAAAATACTGTTTCGCTTTTTTAAGCAGCAAAACAGCGATCACTTCAGGAGACATGTCTATGGAATATTCCAATACATGGGTCAATATTGATCTGGATGCCATTGCGCATAATTTTGAGGCCATTTGCCAAAAAGCCGGCAAGCCCATCTGCGCTGTGGTGAAGGCAGATGCCTACGGCCACGGTGCCGTTGCGGTGGCGCGGCTTTTAGAGGGAAAGTGCGCATTTTTTGGCGTATCCTCCGTAGCCGAGGCGCTGGAATTGCAGCACGCCGGCATCCAAACGCCGATCCTTCTGTTAGGTCATACGCCCACCGAGCAATTTGCAACTGTTGTGGCGCAGCAGCTGCGCCCGGCTATCTTTGATCTGCAGGAGGCCACGGCCCTGTCTGATGAGGCAGTCCGCCAGCAAAAAACCGCTTATATCCACATTGCTGTGGATACGGGTATGAGCCGGATCGGCTTTCAGGTGAACGAAGCCGCTGCGGACGCATGCGCGCAAATCGCATCGCTGCCCGGCATTTCTGTGGAAGGCCTTTTCAGCCACTTTGCCACTGCCGACGAAACCGACCTGACAGCCACCAATGCCCAAGCCGCCCTGTTTGAAGCCTTTGATAAAATGCTCCAGGCGCGGGGTCTGCAAATTCCCGTGCGTCACCTGGATAATTCTGCCGGCATTTTGAACTTTGGCTGCCACTGCGATATGGCCCGGGCCGGTATCATGCTGTACGGTCTGTACCCCAGCAATCGGCCGCAAAACGAAAGCTTGCCGCTGCGCCCTGCCATGCAGTGGGAAACTGCGGTGAGCTACGTCAAGCTTCTGGAACCGGGGCGCGCCATCAGCTACGGCGGCACATTTGTCACCAGCAAACCCACCTTGGTTGCCACCATTCCCGTTGGCTATGCCGACGGCTACCGCAGAAGCCTGTCCGGCAGCTTTCACGTGCTGATCCGGGGTAAACGGGCGCCCATTCTGGGCAGAGTCTGTATGGATCAGATAGTGGTGGATGTTACCCACATCCCCGATGTAAAACCCGCAGATCGGGTGGTGCTTATGGGTACGGACGGTGACGAGACCATCACCGCCGAAGCCATCTCCTGCGCCGCCCACAGCTTCCCCTATGAGCAACTGTGCGATATTAGCCGTCGGGTCAGCAGAGTGTACTATCAAGGCGGAAAGCCGTTGGGGCGTTCCAACTACCTGCTGAACGGAAAAGAACACGAAATCTGAGGTAACTTTTCTTTTCCTCTGGGCTATACTTGATTTGAATTCTACTTAGGAGGAATGGGCATGGAGCAAACCCAATCCGCTGTGATTACCTGCTGTCAAAAAATCCTCGCTCAAGTACGCAAAGCCGTGATAGGTAAAGACGAGGTGCTTTTATGGGCCCTTGCCGCGATTCTTGCCCGGGGACATATTTTGCTGGAGGACATTCCCGGTGTGGGCAAAACCACCATGGCATTGGCCTTTTCACGGGCATTGGGACTGTCGTACAACCGTGTGCAATTTAACCCGGATGTGCTTCCTTCGGATATTACGGGCTACTGCATTTTGGATCAGCTGACAGGCGACATGGTCTACAAGACCGGTGCCGTTGTGTGCAACCTGTTTCTTGCTGACGAACTGAACCGGGCTACCTCACGCACCCAGTCTGCTCTTTTGGAGGCAATGGAGGAAGGACAAGTCACGGTTGACGGCCGCACATATCCGCTTCCGGAGCCTTTCACAGTGATTGCTACCCAAAACCCTGCCGGTGCCGCCGGTACGCAGCTGTTGCCGGACAGCCAGATCGACCGGTTTATGCTCCGGCTGACCCTTGGCTATCCGGAGCCGAAGGACGAAGTGACCATGGTATTAACCCGGCAAGGCAGCGACCCTCTGGCGCAGGTAGAACCGGTGATAGATGCCCAGGAACTGACTGTCCTTCAGCATCAGGTTTCCCAGACCCATGTGGCCCGGGAAATTGCGGAATATACGGTGAATCTGATAGATGCCACCCGCCGCAGCGATGCGCTGCTGCGAGGCGGTTCGCCCCGCGCCACCTTGGCGGTCATCTCCCTTGCCAAGGCTGTGGCACAGCTTCGCGGCAGAGATTACGTCGTTCCCAAGGATGTGCAGGAAGTATTCATTCACGTTCTGTCTCACCGGGTGCTGTCCGCCCCGGGTCAGGACATGCCCATCCACCAGCTCCTGAAACATATCATGGGCAAGGTGCGCCCTCCAAAGCTACGCTGATATGTGGAGCCGCAGATTTATCTACCTGAGCAGCTTGATCGGCTGCGTCGTATTTTACGGATTTTACCGGGAATGGTTTTCCTGGTTGCTTTTGGTGGCTATGTTGATGCTGCCATGGTTTTCTTTATTGGTCAGCCTGCCCGCCATGATGACGGTGCAGGCCGGTTTGCGTTGCCCGGAAACTGTGGGCATGGGTGTGCCTGCCAAAACCGCACTGCAAATCAGCTGCCGCTTCCCGGCTCCGCCAATCCATTGCCGCATCAAGCTGTACCATCACCTTACCGGCAGCAGCTATATAGGAAAACCCGGAGAGCGCATCCCCACAGAGCATTGCGGCTGCATGCGCATATCCTGCAACCGCTTATTTGCTACCGATTACCTGGGTCTGTTCCGCCGCCGCCTGCATAACGACGGCGCTGTTTGTGTCTATATTCACCCCAAGGCCGTCCCCTGTTCCCTGCCGGAGCATCTATATGGTCAGGCTGTCAGCCTTTGGAAACCAAAAAGCGGCGGCGGGTTCTCGGAAAACCACGAGCTTCGCCCCTACCGCCCCGGTGACGACCTGCGCAGCATCCATTGGAAAATGACCGCAAAAACCGGAAAGCTCATCTACAGAGAACCCATCGTACCTTTGCAGGAGGGTTGCCTGTTAAGCCTGACTCTGTGCGGCGATGCCCACATTTTAGACAAAAAGCTGGGCCAGCTGTCGTGGTTAAACCACACCCTTTTGCAGCGGCATTGCGCCCATGAAGTGCAATGCCACACCGCAGATGGCATTGTGCGCTACCGTGTGGACAGCCGCCGTGCAGCCGAAGAAGGTCTGAATACATTGCTGTGCAGCCGGGCTGCCCAAGGGGAATTCGTACCCACTCCCTTCCCCGGGCAGCAGCAATACCGCATCGGAGGTGACGGCAATGAAGCCTGAGAAGCTTTTGTCCGCCCTCTGGGCCTTTTGCCTGAGCTTTGCTCTGAGCCTTTCTTCCGCCATGTGCGTATGCACTGCTTTTGACCTGGCCCTGGACACTGGCCTTTTGCTTTGCACTTGCGGTGCAGCCGCTGTTGTGTGCAGCGTTTGTTACTGCCTGCCACTGGGTCTTGTGCCGCTGGGTATCGGCGCCGGCTGCTTAGGTTATCTATGGCAAATCGGTTCGCTGGAAGCCTCTGCCGAGGCCTTTTTGAACCGGCTCAGCCGCCAATATCACAACGCATACTGTTGGGGAATCATCCGCTGGAGCCACCGCACTACCGACGGTATGGCCCCGGACATAGTATTCATGCTGTGCATTTTGGGCGCCGCTGTGGCCATGCTGACCGCATGGGCCATCTGCCGCAGAAAAACAGTTTTTCCGGCATTGAGCCTTAGCTTTGCCCTTCTTGCCACCTGCTTTGTTGTGACGGACACGGTTCCGGATACGCCGTGGCTGTATTTACTCCTTTTGTGTTTTATTCTGCTGATCATGACCGGCTCTGTCCGAAAGCAGGACCCGGTCCAAGCCAACCGGCTATGCCTATGGCTTACCCCGGCCGTTGCGCTGGCGCTTTTGCTCCTTTTTGCCGCACTGCCCCGGGAGCAATACGCCGGGCAGGCTGCCGCCAAACGGCTTGCCGACGCTTTTTTGCAATCCGATTCCATCCAGCAGCTGTTTGGGCGCATAGACCAACAGATCGCCGCCACCGGAACTGTGGACACGGACGCTGTGGACCTGACCCGCGTGGGCTACCGGACGCAAACCCACACCCAGGCCCTGCAGGTCACTGCCCCCTACACCGGCACCTTATATCTGCGCGGACGCGCCATGGACACATACGACGGCATCAGCTGGAGCAACAGCAACAACTATTCGTCGCTGAATTGGCCCAATCATCAGCTGGAAAATATGGGTGAGCTTACTGTTTCTACCCGCTTTGCCCACCGGATGCTATATATGCCCTATTACACCGGCATCACCGAAATGCGGGACGTAACCACAGGTATCGAAAACGAAAAGCTGCTGACAGAGTATTCCTTCACCTGCCGCATACTGAAAGAAACGGACTATCTTTCCAAGCTGTATTCCAAGGACAGCAGCAAGGACACCCTGGGTCCACAGCTGCAAGCCCAGTATATCCCCATGGATGAGCAGGTGAGAACGTGGGCGCAGCCTCTGGTTTCCCGGATCTGCAGCGTTCACACCAATTCTTACCAAAAAGCGCAGGCCATCGCAGCCTATGTGCGCAACAGCGCAGTCTATAACACCCGTACTGCCCGGATGCCTGCAAGCCACCACGACTTTGCCCAATGGTTTTTGAAAAACAGCGACACCGGGTACTGCGTCCATTTTGCCACTGCCGCAACCGTCCTTTTGCAGGCGGCAGGCATCCCGGCCCGTTACGTTACCGGTTATATGACGCAAGTTACGCAAGGGGAACAAATTACGGTCTATTCCGATCAGGCGCACGCCTGGGTGGAATACTGGCTGCCAGGCTTCGGCTGGACCGTGCTGGAGGTGACACCGGGGGATACTGCCCCTGTCCAGACCCAAAGCACAGTGTCTGCTGCCACAGAAGCCGGGCGGTTTCCGGAACAAACGGAATCTGCCCTACCCGACTCTGCCCCCACGCAGCCGCCAGTGCCCGCACCCCGGCCGACCGCCAGAAAAACCGCGACTGTATTGACGATCCTTGGGGTGCTGTTGTTGCTGATCGTCGCCGGAGAATTGCAGCGCAGGCTGCGGCGATATCTGCGGCAGCGAAAGCTGGCTGCCGCCACCGTAAACGAAAAAGCTCTGATCTACTGGCAGGAATCAGTGGCCTATGCAAGACTTTTGCGCACTGCGCCCAATGCAGCATTATATGCTTTGGCAGAAAAAGCAAAATACAGTCAATACACCCTCACCGAGGAGGATCTGGCACCCTTTACCGCATTCGCAGATACTGCCATTGGTCAGCTCAAGCGCCGCAACATTTTCCTGCGCCTGATCTTCCGGTTCTTCTTGGCTATTTATTAAATCCGTTTGCAATTTTCACAAAATACACCCCGAAAGCTGGGAAAATTTTTATATCTTTAGGACACTTGGGCAATACTTTTTTCTTGCGTCCTAAAAAAAATGATGTATAATAATTTTATCTTACTATTCAATATTTACGGAGGCAGATGGTATGGCTAACAGTATTCGTCCCGAATCCATGGAGCGCATCACTACCCGGGCGCTGGCAGAGTCTTTTATTAACGAGCAGGTTGCCGAGGTTCGCAAGCAGGTTGGTGACAAGAAGGTGCTGCTGGCCCTGTCCGGCGGTGTTGACTCTTCTGTTGTTGCCGCACTGCTGATTAAAGCCATTGGCAAGCAGCTGGTTTGCGTTCACGTTAATCACGGTCTGATGCGCAAGGATGAGTCCGAGGGCGTTATCAAGATGTTTAAGGAAGGTATGGATGCCAACCTGATTTATGTGGATGCTACCGACCACTTCCTGAACTTGCTGGCCGGCGTGTCCGACCCCGAAACCAAGCGTAAGATCATCGGCAAAGAGTTTATCACTGTCTTTGCTGACGAGGCCCGAAAGCTGGAGGGCATCTCCTTCCTGGCGCAGGGCACTATCTACCCGGATATTTTGGAATCCATCAAGGCTGCCGAGGGCAAAAAGGCTGTGAAGTCCCATCATAATGTGGGCGGCTTGCCTAAGGATCTGCAATTTGAGCTGGTTGAGCCACTGAAGCTCCTGTTTAAGGACGAGGTCCGTGTGGTTGGCGAGGCTCTGGGCCTGCCCCATGCAATGGTCTACCGTCAGCCCTTCCCCGGTCCCGGCCTGGGTGTCCGCTGCCTGGGCGCCATCACCCGTGACCGCCTCCACGCCCTCCGGGAGGCTGATGCAATCCTCCGTGATGAGTTTTACAAGTGCGGCCTGGCTGAAAAGACCTGGCAGTATTTCATCGCTGTTCCCGACATCAAGAGCGTTGGCGTGAAGGACGAGAGCCGCTACGAAGGCTGGCCCGCCATCATCCGCGCTGTGAACACCAAGGACGCTATGACCGCTACTATCGAGGAGATTCCTTACCCCGTTCTGCATAAGATCGTGGCTCGGATCACCGCCGAGGTGTAAGGCATCAACCGCGTTCTCTTCGACCTGACCCCCAAGCCCACCGGCACCATCGAGTGGGAATGACCCTGTGTGGCTAATGGGTTCTTTGAATAGTTAGAAAAACACCGTATTTTGCGAGTTAAACCGCAAAATACGGTGTTTTTTGTTCTTGTTTTGCATATGTTCAAATCTGCCATTTTGAATTTGACCAACTTTTGACCAACAGTTTCCCACTTGTTTGTTTTCATATATACTTGCAAAGATTTACTTTAAGTGGTAAGCTTGTGATAGAGATACATTTTTTCTGCAAAATCAACCAGCTCATTACTTTAGTTACGGAGGTGTTTTATAATGAGCAATATTTATTCTTCCATCTTAGAAAAGCTTGCTGCGCTCAATATAGATATCTATCATTACGAAGATATTGTCCGCTGTTACGCTCTGGCAAAGCTCAATATAGAGCACTCCAAAAAATCTGATTACACAGATGGGATTCACTCGGCTGAATTTGGCGCAGAGGTTTCCCGGTATCAGCTGCTGCCCCCTAATGGGAAACCATACTATGACAGTGCCGCTTTCTTCACACTTTGCAGTGAGCTTGTCTCGGCAGGCATGGATAAGAATTGTCGGCTGGTTTTTGAAACCTTCGCACCTTTCCTGGTTGTCGACTGGGACAGACTTGTGTCTATATTCCCTAAAGAGCATCACGATAAGCAAAGCTGTGTTCTTTATCTGATCCTCAAGTCCACAAACGATTCTCAGTTGTCGTTTCCGAATATTGACGCGTCTACGATAGAAGGCTTCTATGATGCAAACAGCGAACTTTATGAATCCATTGAAATTACGAAGGATATTTTCGCTGGTTGTTGGCAAGCCGTGTATTGTATTCATATGCCCGAGCTAAAAGGAACTGTCAGCCCCAAGCTGGTGGATACCATTCGGTTCTACCGGCAGCACAAGGTTTCCGGCCTGCAGCTTGTTGCAAACTATTGCCAGTATAACAAGCATCGCACACAGCTTAAGGATGCATTTAATCCCTGGGTCGAGTTTGAGCAATCGATAAAAGGAAGGGTCAATACCACGGAAGGTGTCAGCATTGCCGAGTCGGCTTTTAACATGGTTGGAGATATTCGGAGCGAAAAACCCAGCGATGTTATCCGCGCAGCGCTCTACCCCTTCCCGGCACTTTTTGGACGGAGGTCGGACCTTAGAGTCAGAAGCAATTACGATGGCAGATTCGAATGCTCCTTTTTCCTGCAGCAGTTTGAGCTATTGGCCCGGAATGCATCCCAGGTTCTGATTGTGAATCCGGGACCTGACTTTCTCCTTGCGTGGTCTGAAAAGATTGAGAAGTATAGATGTAAATGCTACGTTGCTGTGCCGAATATCTATGTAGCCTCCGCCTATCGAATGGAATTCAAGGGCCTTCCGTTCTGTATTTTTTCTGATGTTGAAAAATATGCAAAAAGGTTTGATCTGATCGCCATCGTATCCCCATTTACAGAGGAAGAATTCAATATCGGCACAATGCTTTCTGCCGGTAACGATCAGGCAAATTTCATTGCATTACTTCCTCAGACCTTTGTATCTGCATCTGATAATAACATTTGTGCGCTCTTAAGGAATCAGGGTTTCCTCCCCGGTAAGATCATTGCAATTGCATCCAACGCCACGGTTACCCAGCCCAGAAAGAAAATGCTTTTATTCGCAGGACGCAGCATCGATCCCAATGCGCCGATCCCTGTGTTCTTTACCCAGTGCGACAAGGATGGGTCCAAGCTTATCGTTGAAAAAGAATATATCCAAGCAACGCAGCAACAGCTGAAAAAGCCAACGACTCTCGTGAAACTTCGGGAAGCATTTGAAAAATCTAAAATTGACCCGGACTCTGTCAAGCACCGTAAGCGGCCATCTGTCTATCAGTTCTCCAATGAAATCTCGCTGTACTATACCGTACACCGGGACAGGTATGGCGTTTTTGTTGGTGAGGCCTACTACAGAGGAAAAACCGTGCCCAAAAACCCGAAGGATGGACGCGTCTGGAATTCTCCCGCAACACAAAAAGGTCTGCGCTGTAAGGATCGGGAATCCGTAATCGGTAAGATGGAAACCATAACCTATTCGGATGCCATTTACCCGTATGTCGTAGGAGATATGCTGGATCATTACGGTGAGCGCATCGGCGAGTGTTCTCTCAAGACCATCTGGTTTTGCTGTCGCAGTCGCTTGCTGGCACGACGGGATTATCGTGACGAAATTGCCCGGAATGTCCTGTTTTGTTCCGGCCACAACCCGCTGTCTACACTTTGCCCATCGGATGCCGGCACCGAAGATTACCGCAACGCAATGCAATCCGTCATCCCGGAAGACAGTCTCGCGGTTGTTAAGTTTTGGCAGCAGTTAAACATCATTATGCGGGTTGCGGAGGAAAGCAATTATATCCAGACGAACCCAATCCCTGCGCTTCTGGCGGAAATCAGCAATCGGGCATCCAAAGAACTGCGCAATTTGCGAAATATGCTGACAAAAAAGACCCTCACCTTTGAGGAGGAGGCCCGCATCCTTACCTATGTTCGTGAAGAAGGCAAAACGGATTTTGGTATAAGAAAGGCTTTGCTGTTTGAGGAAGACAGCACCCTGCTGCTTGGTCCGATCCAACTGTTTACCGGAATGAGCACCCGGGAAGCCTGCGCACTGACGTGGGAAGATTTTGAGACAATTCCCGGTTTGAAGGCATACCGCCTTTTGGTATACAAGTTCCTATCGGATGAGGGTACGGTGATCTACCACTCAGATGGCACTGCCTGCAGAAAAGTACCGGTGGCTCCGCTTTTGGCAGATATGCTAAAGAGCCGAAAAACATACCTGCAGGCTATGTGTGGCTTCACAGAAGCAGAACTGCAGCATTTGCCGATCATTATGCCCAATAACAAAAAGACCCTTGCAGCGCTTTCCAAGCCGTCCTTCTGCCAGTACGATGCTGCTATCCGGGTTTGCCGGTCTCTGATTGAGAAAGCGAACATTCCCACCCAGGAGCTTGTCCTGCCCGGTGACGGAGAAGCCTTGGTTGTAGATATGAACAAGTATCAGAGCGATATCTTCTACAGTAATTTTAAGCACCGTGCAAACCACACCTGCTCCTTTAACCGAGGTGAGCTTTCCTATGTTGTGGGGAACAAGGCTCCGGATACGTTCTCTCAGCATTACTGTGACTACACAAACGATTTGGTCCAGTACGGGATGGTGCAAAAGCTGAATCGGTGGACGCATATGCACGAAGCCAATGTGCGCAATGCCGTGCAAAGCACCTCCGAGCTTTCAACATTTACCCGCAATACCTCCGTCCATTCAGACCACAAAAAGAATCATTATAACGCCGTCTCTATCACAGTATCCCCTACAAAGGAATTGCCCGGAAGCTATATTGATGTTTTGGTCGAATGTGATCACGGTGTAACCGGCAGCATTGCCGTATATGACACAGGAAAGGAGGCTGGCCATTTATGACAGAGTGGAAATGTTTCGTTGGTGAAGAACACACCTTTTACGGAATCTATTACGATTACTACGAAGACTTTGAGGAACACTGGAAAGCGGACTCCACCCAAAGGAGTAACCACCTGCGTTACTGCAATCAAATCATCCCACTGCTCCGGAACCACGATGAGACCCCTATCGGCGCCTATACCCAGGAAGATTACGATGCTGTTATTCAGGCTTTGATCAAGCAGGGACAGGATACAAAGGGCAAACAATATATGCCCTACAAGGAAAGCACCCTGCAGGATTTTCGCCGTTTGATATACTACGTCGTGGAAACAGCCGCCAGGCACGGTGAATGTGATAATGTTCTTTGGGAAAGCAACTTAAACCCCGAAGCCACCACTGGAAGCGAGGAGACAAAAGCCAACCAGGCGCTGCTCTGCAAATCGCTGACTATCCCCCAAGAGCAAGCTGTTGCCAAGGCGCTCCTTTCTGATCCTCTGCAATCCGGTCAGAATATGGGCTTGCTTTTAATGTATTCCCTGGGGCTGCGCAATGCGGAAGCCTGCGCGGTAGATTACGGTGATATCAAGCCAATGCAAACTCATCCTAATTGTCCGGTAATATGGATCTACAAAACCACCGGTTATGACACCAGCGCAGGCAAGCTGGGCGGAAAAACCAGGAATGCAGATCGCATTATCCCAGTGCCTGACAAAGTTGCTGCTCTGATCCACGAGAGGCGTCAGTATATAGAGTCGCAGCTCAACAAATCAATCGACGATTACCCCATTGTGTGTAACAATGACCGATGGGATGTTCGGTGCTCCGCCCGGGAGTTAACAAACGCTGCCCGCATTCTGTTCCAAGGCATCAAAATCAAAGCTTCTCAGATGGCATCCATCAGTGAGGAGCTTCAGGACGAACCGACATCCCAGAAGGACAGTTTGCCCTTTGAGGACCTGAAAGATCCAACAGCCTATCTGTTTCGCCGTAATTTTGGTACACACTTACACATTCTCGGGTTAAGTGAGCCGGAAATTGAATATGTGATTGGGCACGATATTGATGACCCTTATGAAACCCGGAACGAATTTGTGAACGAAGAGAAGCTGTTTGCCATTAAGCAGAAAATGGATCGCAGGCCTTTGGTCAACAGTGATCTTTCTGAAATCAAGCACATCGATGCGGGAGAACGGCTGCAATTGCAGCATACTGCCTGCGTGCAAATACCGGTGCATTCCGCAGAAACCGAGATGCACATTACCGCAAATGAGCCTACAGACAATATTCGGGTCTCCCTCTCTGTCCGTCCCCAAAGTATGCGTATCCAATTAAATTGCCGTCGTTACCAGGTG
>JAZNHB010000013.1:0-65660 GCA_045576715.1 Faecousia sp.
GGCATTCTCGTTGCGAAGTGTCACAGTATTATAATCATATGGGAAGTAACACTCTATAACCAAAGGATCTACCTCACATTCGGTTACAAAATCCACCGTCGAACAAACAAAAAATCCACATACCTGCCCTTAAGCAAGTACGCGGATTCATCTTCGTAAGCACCTCCCCACAAGTTTTGGGAATGTTAATATGGGATGTCGCCTCATCTAACTGGCGAGTTTCCCCGGAGAATGCATATATCTCCAGGTTTTCTCTACTTTTGTCCCGAAAAACCTCAGTTTTTCTTGGTTTTTCTAGGTTGCCTGTCAGGAAAATTTTGTGTTATGCTCTTTCTATCAATGTTCTTAGGGGTGAGCGCATATTGAACCTGCTTATTGCTGTAAAGTCGGAAATAATTACTGAATTGCTCGTATCCTCCTTATCTATGCACGATGTACATACTTGCGACACCGGTCCGGATGCCCTTGCAATGCTGGAAAAAGTTCAGCCGGATGCGCTGATTTTAGATCTGACGCTGCCGGTTGTGGACGGATTAACCGTTTTACGAAAAACCACCTTTCGGCCACATAGTATTCTGGCGCTAACAAATCTGGCAACCCCGGCTGTGGCACAGGCAGCCGCTGACGTAGGTGTGCAGGATATGATTCTAATCCCTTGCACCATCCGTTACATCATAGAACACCTAAACGCCCTAATAGAAAAGTCCCCTCTACGGAAGGCTAATCCGTAAAGGGGAACTTTTGTCACATTCTCAAAATTTCAGTGTATACGTATCTTTCGCCGATACCAGTGCTGTTTTTGGCATAGAAGGTGATGTATGCCGTGTAGTAATATCCCGTAGTAGCATAGTTATATGTAACATAATCGATATGCGATGTTGTATTCTGTGCCACCATCTGAGGGTAATTCTCCATAGTATATGTCCGCATCTTAGTCCAAGACTGTTGGTCAGCAGAGCGATAAACAATAATCTCACTGACACCCAGCACATCCATCGTAGCAACATTAGCATCTACATCAAACCAGATTTGAAAAGATGAGGACGATGTCTTATAAAGGTCTGTTGCATAGGAGCCAAAGAACGCACTTCCTCTGGACTCCACCGTGCTTTCTGCATAAGCTGGTATTGCCAAAACCAGGCTTAACACAATAACTATACAGATTATTCGTAAAATTTTCTTCATTCCAAAGGTCTCCTGTAAATCGATTTAATTGTACTATATACATCATCTCTGTCTATATTTGTAAGGATTGAACACTCTACGCCATCTACAGTCCATGTAATAGATAGATTTTCGCCATTATCCATTATGAAATGACTAACATCCCCTGCTTCAAACACCTCAACTGCAGATTCTTCCTTTTCAAATTTGGCCGAAGTTTCCTCGGTTATTCGATATGTTATCAAAATTGTATTATTGCCGTTTTCGAACTTTCCGTGCATCTTAATTCCGCCGGGCGCCGGAGAAACTTTTAAGTCTGACAGTTCAAATCCCACAGGCAGCCACATGGGAACAACCAATTCTGTTACGCCCAGCTCTGTCACTTTGTCGTAAAGCTGCTGCAATCCGGGGTTGTCCGTAGAGAAATCGCTGGCAGCATTGGGGTAGCTTTCGTCCGGATCTATGAATTCAAAAAGACTGCTTGTCCAGCGGACCAAAATATCGAAAAGGCTTTCTGCCTGAGCAGTTGGGGACATTGTTATTACCACAATGCAAACTACGGCTACAGCAGCCGCAATTCCGGCAAACCATCTGCGTTTATGTGTGGACTGTTTAGATGATGTGTTGTGTTTGCTTAATTTTTCTAGTATTTCCAAGACCTCCGGTGTCTTCTCAACCGGAATGTCTTTTTCTCTCTCTTCCAATTCACGTAAGATGGGCAATACCACCTCCTCATTGGGATGTTCCTTCTCCAGCTCTGCCTGCAGAATCTGATCCAGTTCCTCTGTAGGCATTTGCTGCCATCCTGTGTTTGGGCAGGTTTTAATCTCTCTCATAGCGATCCCCCTTTGTTCTATTGCATTCCTGCCAAATTTCCAGAATATATGCGATTCTGGAAATGAATTCACTGTTTGTTGGCTTATTCACAACAGCGCGTCCATCATAGGAAAAGTACCATTCCCACGCCTCTTTGCTGCCGCGCCGCCAAGCCGTTTTGATTACGTCCCGTATGGCTTGTTCAACCAACTCCTCTGAGTGTTGTTTATAATGTAGGGAAATTTCCAGGTATATATCCTTCGCCAGCGCGCGGGTGGGGTCTTTTCGTTTCAACTCGATCGCTTTCTTAAGAAACTCAAAACCGGCACTCTTCGTAGGCACACCAAGCTCCATTAAGGCCACAATAATTGCGCCGCGCAGGTTATAATGATCCAAATGTTGTACCAATAGCAATATATGGCAAAGCGTTCTTTCTATCGTGCTTTCCATTATATTCCTCCCTTCTGCTATTATTATGACATAAAGAGTTGTATTTGTCCATCGAGAATTGTCGAAAGAAAAACAATAACCCCTGAGGTTTTTTAAGCCTCAGGGGTTATTGTTACGCTTAGCGCAAATACATTCCTCACAATGTGCAGGGTTCGTATTTGCGCGTCATGGTGACCCGTACGGGAATCGAACCCATGTTGCCGCCGTGAAAGGGCGGTGTCTTAACCGCTTGACCAACGGGCCTGGTAGCGGCGACCTGATTCGAACAGGTGACATACCGGGTATGAACCGGGTACTCTACCAGCTGAGTTACGCCGCCATAGTGGTCAAAATTCCGGCTAGGCCGAAATCAGCTTTGTTATTATATCCATCTGTATTGTTTTTGTCAAGAGAAATGTTGGTATTTTTCGATATTTTTTAGGGAAAGATTCCTTGAAAGGAGCGTTGTGCATGAGACTTTGGAAAAAAGTAATGCTGTTTGCGCTGGGTGGATGCAGCTACATGGGGTTGGAGCTTTTATGGCGAGGGTGGAGCCACGGAAGCATGTTCTTGGCAGGCGGCAGCTGTTTTTTGCTTCTGGGAAAGCTGAATAACACACATCCGCGTCTGTGTCTGCCGCTGCGGGCAGCAGCAGGCGCCGGAATCATTACCATGGTAGAATATGCTGCCGGTCTTTTGTTCAACCGCAATTATACGGTTTGGGACTACCGGGATGCGCCGCTGAATATGCATGGGCAAATCTGCTTACCTTTCTTCCTGTTATGGTTGCCCGTGGGTGTGAGCGCAATGTATCTTTTCACCGTTTTGGACAGAAAAATCCTGCCGGCCAAGTGACCGGCAGGATTTTATGTTTTTTTACTCTTCCTTTGCCTTGGAAACAACCAAGTTGACAATGATGCCCAGGATCAAGGCGCAAGCAATTGCGGTTATGGTCACAGGGCCGATCGCCATGGCCATGCCGCCGATGCCGGGAATCAAAATGGAGGCAGCCACAAACAGGTTCTTGTTCTGGTTCAGGTCTACCTTCTGAATCATCTTCAGACCGGAGCAGGCGATGAAGCCGTACAGGGTGGTGCAGACGCCGCCCATGACACAACCGGGAATGGAATCCAGGAACGCCACAAAGGGTCCGAAGAAGGAGATCACGATGCACATAATGGCAGCGGTGGTGATGGTAACAACAGAAGCGTTGCGGGTGATGGCAACACAACCGACGGACTCACCGTAAGTGGTGTTGGGGCAGCCGCCGAAGAAAGCGCCTACCATGGAGCCAATGCCGTCGCCCAGCAAAGTGCGGTGCAGACCGGGGTTCTCCAACAAGTCCTCGTCAATGATGGTGGACAGGTTCTTGTGGTCGGCAATATGCTCTGCGAACACCACAAATGCCACAGGAACGTACGCAACAGCAACGGTAGCAATGTAAGAGCCGTTAATTTCCTTTACGCCCTTCAAAGCCTCCAGGAAGGTGAACTCAGGAACAGCAACGATCTTCATATTCTGGAACAGGGAGAAATCAATTACAGGCACGCCGCAAACCGTGAAGATCACAGCAACCACATAACCGGCCAGAATGCCGATAATAAAGGGAATCAGCTTGGTCATCTTCTTGCCATAGGTAGATACGATAATAACAGTCAGTAAGGTGACCATAGCGCAAATGAAGGAAGCCCATGCAGGAGCGCTCATAATAAAGGAGCCGTTGGCATCCTGGGGGCCGTAAGAAAATACGTCCTTGATCGCTGCGCCTGCCAGGCTAAGACCGATCAGAGCAACGGTAGGTCCGATAACCACAGGGGGCATCAGCTTGTTGATCCACTGCACACCGGCAAGCTTAACCACCAGCGCGATGACCACGTAAACCAGGGCTGCAAACACAGCGCCCAAAATGATACCTGCAAAACCTGCAGATGCGGATGCCGCACCGGCGAAAGCCGCTACCATAGAGCCGATGAATGCGAAAGAGGAGCCAAGGAACACGGGGCTGCGGAACTTGGTGAACAGCTGGTAAACGATGGTGCCCACACCTGCGCCGAGCAAAGCAGCGGCGGCGGACATGCCGTTACCGACGATTGCGGGGACTGCAATGGTTGCTGCCAGAATTGCCAATACCTGCTGGAAAGCAAAGATCAGCATCTGGCCGAACTTGGGTTTGTCTTTAATGCCGTAGACAAGGTTCATGTTTACTTTCATCCTTTCTTTTTTGATCCGCAAAAAAGAGGAAACGCCCACATTTTGTTGGCATTTCCTCCTAACTTCACGAATTTGTTTTCCAAGTATGAGTATACGTTATCTTTGTCGAAAAAGCAAGAAAAATTACAAAAAAAAGCTTTCCGGCAACATTTGGGCCAGTGTTCGGGTCTTTAACGCACCATCCGCGCCCACCATATGAATGGGAAAATCGTCCTCACAGAACTCCCGCATCACCTGGCGACACACACCACAGGGCGGAAAAAAGCCTGTAATCTTACCATCTCTGCCTCCGCACACAGCAATGGCGGAAAACGCTCTGTGTCCGTCGGCAACCGCCTTAAAAAAGGCAGTGCGTTCGGCGCACACCGTTGGCGTAAAAGAGGCGTTTTCAATATTGCAGCCGGTATAGACCGTGCCGTCCGCGCATAAAAGCGCGGCCCCAACCTGGTACCCGGAGTAGGGCGCATAAGCTCCCAGCATAGCCTCCCGGGCAAAATCTGCCAGTTGTTCAGGTGTCATAATTGCCTCCTAAATTTTGGTTTTTTCTACAATATCCTGGGCAAAAGAGGTTCCCGACGTGTCAAGCTGCACCTGCAGCAGCTCTGCCACTGTGGCCGCCACGTCTGCAAAGGACTTTCTTGTCCCCAGATCCCCCGGCTTGATGTTTTTTCCCAAAACCAGCAGCGGCACATATTCCCGCGTATGATCGGTAGATGCTCCATATCCCGGGTCGCAGCCGTGATCTGCCGTAATAATCACCGCATCTTCATCGCCCAGCTGCTCCAGAAACGCCGGCAGCCATGCATCAAATTCCGACAGCGCCTGGGCATAGCCATCCACGTCCCGGCGATGGCCGTAAAGCATATCAAAATCCACCAGATTTACAAAGCACAGACCGGTAAACGGCTCCTTGGCATAATGCATCGTATGGGCCATGCCATCGGCATTGCTCTGATTGTACACATGCTCCGTAAGACCCACACCTGCAAAAATGTCGTGGATCTTTCCCACACCGATGGATGCCATTTTTGCCTGTTTCACTGCCTCCGGCAGCGTAACAGCAGGCGGCTCCAGCGAAAAATCGTGTCGGTTGGCAGTGCGCCGGAAGCTTCCCGGCGAGCCTACAAAGGGACGGGCGATCACCCGACCCACACCATGCCTGCCCTGCATGATCTTCCGGGCAATACGGCAATATTCATACAGCTGCTCCGGCGGAACGATCTGCTCATGGGCAGCGATCTGAAACACCGAATCAGCCGATGTATAGACGATCAAATCGCCGGTGCGCATATGCTCGGCGCCGTATTTCTCAATGACCTCTGTTCCCGACCAAGGGGCATTGGCCAGCACGCCTCTGCCGGTCTGCTCCCGGAAGGGTCTTAGTATCTCCTCAGGAAATCCCTCCGGATACGTAGGCAAAGGTTTGTCCGAAAGAATACCGGCAATCTCCCAGTGTCCGATGGTGGTATCCTTTCCCATAGAACCCTCTGCCATTCGTCCGTAGGCGCCGGCAGGCGCGTGTGTTTCAGGCAGCGCGTCCACCCCGGTAATATTGCCCAGACCGGCTTTGATCAAATTGGGAATATGCAGTTTTTTCGACCGGGCGCAGGAGGCAAGAGTGTTGACGCCTCTGTCCCCGAAGCTTTCCGAATCCGGCATCGCGCCGATGCCAAAGGAATCCAAAATGATCAAAAATACACGATTCATACCCTTTTCCCCTGTCGTTTAACGTTGTCCGTGAAGCTTGACGATCCGCTTTTCCCGAATGCTCCGCACCCAGCACCGATGGCACATGGCAATATAGCTGTCGTTGCCGCCCAGCTGCACCTGTGCGCCTTCCGTAACAACGTATCCGATTGCATCTATTCGGGCATTCACCGTAGCTTTTGCTCCACAATCGCAAATAGTTTTAATCTCCTGTATGGTATCCGCCACCTCTAAAAGCCGACGGCTGCCGGGAAACAGGCTGGTCAAAAAGTCTGTCCGCAGGCCGAAGCACATTACAGGGATATCATAATCATTGACAATGGCCCGCAGCTGGTCGATCTGCTCCGGCGTCATGAATTGACACTCATCCACAATGATCACATCGCACTGTCCGCTTCTGCTTTGGAATAGGCTATACACATCTGCCCGGGGGTCAATCACCTGCACACTTGCCTCCAGACCGATGCGGCTGCGCAAAATATCCGTACCGTCCCGCACATCCGCGCTGGGCTTCAGCAGCCAGACGCTCAGACCGTTTTCCTCGTAATTATATTTGGTAATCAATGCCTGCGCTGTTTTGCTGGACCCCATTGCGCCGTACTTGAAGTATAGCTTTCCCATGTTACGCCTCCCGGGTTTTGTTTTTCTACCTGCATTATATCACGCTTTTGTTTTCATTACAACAAAAAAGAGCAGGTTTACCCAGAAACCTGCTCAGGATTGTTTGGTTTTAATGTGGCTGCTCCGTCTTTTCCCAGTAGATAGGTATTGCCGTCCCTCATTAGCTCCGTATCGGTACGCAAAGTACCATCTTCACCGAAATAGTACAGCTCTGCGCCAATGGTCTGCCAGCCGGTAAGTGCAACGCCCTCCGGCGAACGGTAGCTGGTGCTGCCATCCAAGGTCAACCATCCTGTGACCAGTGCGCCGGTGGCAGAAAAATACCGTTGCTTGCCATCTATCTCCTGTATGCCAGTTGTGGCAGCGCCATCGGCATCCAAATAATAGCGCACACCCAAATGGGTAGTCCAGCCTGTAACCGGTTTGCCGCCCATATAACAGTACCATGTGCCATTTTTCAGGAACCAGCCGTCCCGGCTTTCTTCTGCGGGCACATTTGATTGCAGCGCATCCCGGGGATTCCCCCCCACCTGTAAGGTTCGGCTGCACAGCGGCACCCGGGTATAATACATCCCGGTAGCACTGCCCACAACGGCGCTGCACCCACGGGCGGCATACACGTCTATCTGGTACACGCCCTGTTCCAGCAGATCAAAACACAGCGCATCCCGCAGCGCGGCCAACTGCACCTGCCCATTTTCTGCTTCCTGTACTTCTCTGCGTACCAGCTGCCCGTTTTCATCGGTAATACACACCTCAATGGAAACGATCTGTCCGGAATCGTCAGTCGCCGTCCCCTGGAAAACAGGCTGCTGTCCCCATTTGATTCGTCTGGACAAACCAAACTCAGAAATGCCGACCCCTTCTGCATTCACCTGCAGCAAGCTCACAGCACCGGCAGCAATATACCCAACGCCCTCATTTGTCTGCACACAGTAGTATTGGGTATGGTCATCGTGATATATGGCAACGGCGCGCAGCCGTTCACCGGCGGCAACGTTTCGCAGCCGGACGCAATCCCTCTGGCCGATCACCGCCGGCTCCGAACGCAGCGTCGTGGAAAACCGGGCTTGTACCGTCAGGTCGGTGGCGGTACTGGGGCACACCTGGTAATACCGCCCGGAGCCAAAGTGGATCAGACCCTCAAAGCTTGTCCATTTGTCATAATATTTGGCAAATTCTTCAATGGTGCAATCAATCACCGTCCCCTCGGGACCGCCCAGCGGACAGTGAAAGCTCTCCACAAAATACACAACGCCGTCAATAATGCCGTTAATCAGAACCGTATGCCCGTAAATTGCGCCGGCAGCCGTATTGGTCCACTGAAAGCCAACCAGGATATTGCGCACAACCCGGGTGCCGTTGTTGGTGACGGCCATAAGCGCCTGCTCCAGACTGTAATCCTCTGCCCCGTACGCCTTTATGTAGTATCCGCCGGTGGTTTTTTGCAGGTCGCGGTAGTAATCGAACTGATCGTTGCCGTCAAATACAATGCGCCATGTGTTGATTCCCAGATTATACAGCTGATGGGACACCATCAAGCCGCAAGTTCCGTGAAAAGATGTTTTCCCGGCAGTGCCCCGGGATCGGTAATAGGATCTTCTGGCATCCTGCTTGGTTTGCTCCACCGGTGTCAGCACCGCATCGTCTGTTTTCCGCGCAAAAACGCCCAGCGGCAGCACTGCCAGCAGAAGCCCTAAGCAGAGCATTCCGGCAAAAAACTTTTTCAAAACCGGCACATCCTTTCGTAAAATCGAGAATCGTCTTATCAATTATACCTTAATTTTTCTGTCAAAAGCAACCGCACCCCGTCACCTGCGGGCATTGGAACATTACTCTTTCATTTGTTGCTTTTGAAACTGGAGCATGTACAGCCGATAATAGCGGCCCTTTCGGCGCAGCAGCTGCTGATGGGTTCCCTGTTCCACGATCTGTCCGTCGGACAGGACAATAATATTGTCTGCATGCTGAATGGTGGAAAGGCGGTGGGCAACAATGAGCATCGTGCCAATGTTGCGCATCTTCTCCAAAGAATCCTGAATCAACAGCTCTGTTTCCGTATCAATGTTGGCAGTGGCCTCGTCCAGAATCATTACGCTGGGCTTGTGAATAATGGTTCGGGCAAAGCTGAGCAGCTGTCGCTGCCCGGCAGAGAAGTTATTGCCCCGTTCTCGCACTTGTTCATCCAGTCCCTTTTCCAGCTTGTTGATAAAGCTGTCCGCGTTCACATAGCGGGCCGCCTCCATTACCTGCTGGTCCGATACTCCTTCCCGGTGCAGCAGGATATTGCTGCGAACCGTGCCGGAAAACAGAAACACATCCTGCAGCATTTGTCCCACATGGCGGCGCAGGGATGCTATCTGGATCTTCCGGATGTCCACGCCATCAACAAGGATCCTTCCTTTCTGGATATCGTAATTGCGGCAGATGAGGCTCAAAATCGTGGTCTTTCCGGAGCCGGTGGCACCTACAAAAGCCACCGTCTGCCCGGGCATCACCTTGAAGGATACGCCGCGCAGTACCCACTGACCCGGTTTGTAGGCAAACCAAACGTCCTGAAATTCGATTTCTCCGCGCAGTGTCTGCAGTGGCATGGCATCCGGTGCATCTACCACCTGGGGCACCATATCCAAAACCGTAAAGATCTTCTCTGCGGAAGCAAAGGCGGACTGTAATGTATCAAAATGCTCCGAAAGCGTCTGGATGGGATTAAAAAACTTGGTGGCAAACAGGTAAAAGGTAACCACCGTGCCGCCGGTAATGGTCTGTCCAAGAAAGGTGACTTCCCGGATCATGCTCCGTCCGCCCAGATACAAAAGGCACAAAACACAGCTGATATGCAGCAGATATACCATGGGGCGGAAGATGCCAAACACCGTCAGACGCTGGAATTTCGCATTGCGCACGCTCTTCCCCCGTTGGGAAAAGGCGCGGATTCTTTCATCTTCACGGTTAAATATCTGGGTAATCTTCATGCCGGAAAGATTTTCCGACAGAAAGGTGTTCAGTTCTGTTCGGCTGTCAGACACCGCCCGGTGGGCTCTGCGGGAGAAGCTTCTGAAAATCACTGTAAACAGCACCACAAACGGTACAAAGCACATTACCACCAGCGTCATAGCGTAGTTGCAAACCAGCATCACGCCCACGACGCCGAACACCACCATAAAATTCTTGACCATGGTCACTAACACGTTGGTAAACATCATGGAAATGGCATTTGTATCGTTGGTGGTACGGGTAACCAGCTTGCCCACAGGTATCTCGTTAAGCTGACTGTGACTAAGGCTTTCAATATGGGCAAATACATCCTGCCGCACATCCGTTAGGATCTTCTGCCCAACCTTTTGCAGGATCATGGTCTGGATATACATACTGACCATAGACACAACTAAAATGCCTGCGTACGCCGCAACCATAGAAAACAGCCTGCTCAGGGCAAATTGCCCCTTGACCAACTCCTCGATCTGCCCCACCAGCACCGGGGATACCAAATCGTAAACAATGGAAAGCAGCATCACAGCAAATGCCAGCACAAATTCCTTCTTATACGGTTTTGCGTATCCCAGCAGCCGCCGGACGATCTGCCGGTCGGTCATTTTCCGGTCGTATTCCTGCGTATCTTTTTTGCAGCAAACGTAAAGGTAGGCAACTACAAACAGCACAGACAGCACACCCACCACAGCACCTACGATGATCAGCGGATAAAACTCATTCATCCTGCGCCTCTCCTTCCTCCTCCAGCTTCTGCAGGTCCACCATTTTGCGATAGCCGGGACAGGTGTCGTACAGCTGCGTGTGCGTGCCCACATCCGTAATCGTACCATCTTGCATAAACAGCAGCTTATCCATTTGCTCGATGGTGGAGACTCGGTGGGCAATGAGAATCGTTGTCTTCCCGGCGCGGGTTTTTCGCAGATTTTCCAGAATGGTCTTTTCCGTCTTGGTGTCCACCGCAGATACAGAATCGTCCAGAATCAGAATCGGCGCATCCTTCAGCAGTGCCCGGGCAATGGAAATTCGTTGCTTCTGCCCACCGGAGACTGTCACGCCTCTTTCCCCCAGCACAGTTTCATACCCTGACTGAAACTGCCGGATGTTGTCGTCCACGTCTGCCAGCTCTGCCGCCAAACGAATGCCGTCGGCATCCTCGTTTTCTGCCGCAGTAAAGGCAATGTTATTTGCAATGGTATCGGAAAAGAGAAAATTATCTTGGGGCACATAGGCGCAGGCCGCCCGCACGTCCGCGATGGGGACGGTGTTCACATCATGCCCGTCGATAAACACCGTGCCGTCAGGCACATTGTACGTACGCAAAATAAGGTCCACAAGCGTGGTTTTTCCGCATCCGGTGTTGCCCACCAGTCCAACGTTTTCCCCGGCGTGAATGGTAAACGATACGTCATGAAGCGCCTGTGTGTCTCTGCCGGGATACCGAAAATGCAAGTTCCGAAATGCAATCTCTCCCCTCACGGGAGGCATCGGCCTCACATCCGGTCTGTCCGCTACGTCCACCTTGGCATCCAGCAGCTGACTGACGCGCCGCAAGGATGCCGATCCCCGGGATGTCATATCAATCAAGTCCGCCACAGCCATAATCGGCCAGACAATGGCATCGAAATAGCCGATGAACTCCACCAGCTGGCCGGGATTGAATCTGCCGATATATACCAAGTAACCGCCATAGCCCAGAATCACACAGATCACGCTTTCCACAAAGCAAGTGACCATGATCCGGAACAAAACAGATGCCCGGGTGAATACTATATTTGCCTGCTCGTTTTCTTTGTTCAGCTTGCTGAACAGAAAAAGCTCCTTTCCCTCTTTCACAAATGCCTTAATCACGGCAATGCCGGAATAGCTCTCCTGAGAAAAATCCGAAAGGTTAGAAAAGGCCTGCTGCCGCTGCTCCCATTTGGCGCTCATATACTTGCCCACCAAAATGCTTGAGGCCAGCAAAAATGCCATGGGAATCAGGCAAAAGCCGGTCAGCACCGGGTCCATAGACCACATCCGCCAAATGGCAAGACCGCCCAAAAACAGCGCATCGAAGCACTCCATAATGCCCCATCCATAGCACTCCTGCAGATTGTCCAGATCGTTTGTGAACAGGCTCATTAAATCGCCGACTTTATTTACCTGATAATACTCCCGGGACAGTCCTGTGCAGTGGCGGAACATTCTTTTTCGCATATCCGCTTCCATCATAATGGCAGAGCCCATGAAGCAGACACGCCACAAAAGCCGCCCCACCACCATGCAGGCAATGATCTGTATCAGCGGCAGACAGATATGCTCCAATAGAAATGTCATGTCAAAGGGCACTTCTGCCCCTTGGAATACCACCACTTGGGTATTCATGCCGTTGATCACCATCTGGTAAAGGGCGGGAATACACATCTGCGCCCAGTCCACAGCAACCAATGCCGCTAATCCAATAAGGATCAACGGCAGGAAACGCAGATAATATCTGTTGATATGCTTTCCGAAAATCACGGTTCTTCCCTCTTTTGTAAGCGTATAGCGGCTGTTTCCGTGTGGACATTGTCCCCCTTATCTTCTTGTGAGCATTTGAATCATGCGGATAGTCTTTTCCAGCGGCAGCTGATTTGCCCGCCCATTCATCAGCGTCACGGCTCGGCGCATCAAGGATGCCCATTGCAGCACCGTCATGTGACCGTCCATTCCGGTGGTCAGATAGGGACAGCGGTCCAGCCGCAGCTGTCCAAACCGCTTGGCAAAGGTTTTCTCCCTTCCCAGTGCCAGCGCCCAAGGCGCCAGCCGGAAGAAGTAATCCGGTTCATTTTTGCAAATGCGCGTCAACTCCCCGGCGCTGACTGTCTGCAAATATCGGGCAAACCCCCGGGTCTGCATCTGGGCCAGTCTTCCCTGAGGGGTGCGCCGACCGCCCCATGCCAACAAAATTCCGGCTATAAGCAGTGCTCCGTCCATCAAAAGCGCCGCAGCCACAGCGTTGCTGAACAATCCCAGCAGCAGCCAGATACCGCAAAGTCCCAGACTTTGCTTCAAAAGCCGCTGATCCCGCAGGAAGAAGCCTGCGCCAAACAGCTGGATATACCAGCCGCTGACTGCCCCCAGCGCGCCAAATATTACCATCAAAAATCCTTGCAGCGCCGCGCCGCCGGCCATTGCCACAGCAATGCTGATTCCGCCAAACAGACCAATCAATCCGGCAATGGCGCGAAAGATTTTTGGATTACCATTGAATCGGCGCAAATGTCCTACCATATCCCCGGGGATTTCCTTGGCCGCCTGATATAGCTGCGCGTAACGCAGCTCGGTGGTGTCCACCCGGTCACGCTTGCCAAAGAGCTTCCGGAACCAACGCACCTCTGTTTCGCTGCGTTCGTTTCCCATGTCCATTCTTCGGTGCAGGACCACACGCTGTCCTTTTACGTGGATCAGCACATAGCCCAGCTGCGCCCAGGTAAGGATCATCATGGTCAGATCCAAGCCTGTGCCTGCCATGATGCTCCCAAGACTTCCGGCGCTATGCCCTTGAGGCGGCTCCGGCTGAGTACGGGCAAAGCCGGGCCGATTCCACATCGCGATGCACCAGTACAGCAGCGCAGCCGCCGCGCAGATTTCCATTGCAGTAATCGCCCACTGGTAATCCTGTGTATGGGTCAGAGTCCGGGGGAACATCTGCTGGGTCACTGCCAGAACCATAGTCAGCGTCTCATGATCCTTCAGCGCCCGAATAGAGCTGCCGGTGATCACCGCGCCGTTCACATCATAAATCAGGTCCTCCTCGATCCGGGCCTGATGATAACCGCTGACAAAACCGGGCAGCACCTCTGCCGGGCCGGGCAGCGTAACAGAAAACTCCAGTTTCTCAATAGGGTATTGGAAACCGGACAGCAGCGGCAGCTGCATTTCCAGCGTGTCTGCCTGGGTGGTATGGATCACATCGTATAGCCCATACTGCAGATTGACCGTAATATCGCCAACCACATTGCGAACAAGCCGGGAAAGATTTACCTTGCGGATATCCCCGGCCTTGGCTGCGCTTACGCGGCTGCCATTTAAAAGCACACCGGTAGCATCACCGGGAATGGGAAAATATAACGAATCCATTTGCTGCTCAATATGTAAGGTCACCGTCATGGATATCTGGCAGCCGCCATCGGCACTCACCGTGGCAAAGCCGGTTGCAGAGGATGCCCCGGTTGCTGCGCCGACGCTGATTTGCAGGCACAATAGCAGTATGATTGTCAACACCACACAGCGCAAACGTCGCATAGGCTCCCCCTCCTTTTCTCAGCGGCTGATTTTGGCATGATTTTATCGCCGGACTTAACTTATTCAGTGTATCATACACCGCATAAAATTGCAAGGTATTCCCTGCTGAAAGCGCGCCCAGGCCGCCTTTGTCTTTTGAGACTACGGATCCGTCGACGGGTCCGATTTCATCTGAAAAAACATTGAGGCGTGTTGCTTTTTGCAACACGCCCCAATTATTTAGTAATCCAGTATCTGCAGGTCCTCCTGACTGACCTGGCGCAACGCTTTTTTGTTCATGATATCGTAAATACACGGTACCACAAGCAATGTCATCAGCGTTGCATACAGCAAGCCGCCGATACACACCACCGCCACCGGCCGCATCATTGCCGTTCCCATGGTCTTACGCACCGCCATATCAATCAGACCCAGAATCGTGGTTATGGTGGTCATAAGAATGGGTCGGATTCTTGTCTTGCCTGCCTCCAGAAGTGCCTGTCTGCGTTCCATGCCCTCCACACGAAGCTGGTTTACATAATCCACAAGCACGATACCGTTATTCACGATAATACCTGTCAGCATAATCAGTCCCACCAGAGAGATAACGCTTATCTCCATGCCGCAAATAATCAGCGCCATAAAGCCGCCGGTAAAAGCAAGGGGGATGGTAAACATGACGATAAACGGAGATTTCAGGGACTGGAACTGTGCTACCATCACAAGGTACACCAGCAGCACACCCAGCAAAAGCATCAATCCCAGCTGCTCCACCGCCTCCATAATCGTCTCGTTCTCACCGGTAAAGGCATAGGTGACGCCTTGACCCAAATCGGTATTTTTCATTAACTTTTCCGCCCCAGCAGTAACGAGGGTAATATTTTCTCCCTCCTGCAGGGTTGCCGTTACCGTCAAATACCGCCGCTGGTTCGCTCTGGCAATGGACATAAGGCTGGTAGTATGCTCCACTGTGGCAACATCTGACAGGACAAATTCATTGGTCTGTCCGTCCTGAGTGTCCACCTGGAAGGCATAATTTTCCAGGTGTTCAATGGTCAATGCCGCTCCTTCCGGCTTTTCCACGATCACATCGGTGGAATTGCCCTGGATCATCAACGACAAGGCATTGGCAGATGACCTAAGCGCAGAGGACAGCTCCATATAGATCTGGGCAACAGTAATGCCCTTTTCCATAGCCTTATTCCGATCCACAGCAATATGCAGCGCCGGTGTTGTGTCCTCCAGTCCGTCGGACACCTGCGCCACCCCTTCCAGGGACTGCAGCGCCTTGGCTGCTGTTTGCGCAGCGCTTTGCAGCGTTTGCATATCATCACTGTAAATTTCCAGGCTAATACCGCTGCCGGAAAGCATACTCATATCCATCATGGCCGAACTGGCACTGACAGTACACTCCATTCCGGAACAGATAGCCTCTATTCGCTTGCCCATGGCTGCGCCCGACGCATTTTCGTCGGAAAGGGTCACATACACAGTCACATTGGTACTGCCGCCTCCGCTTATGCCGCCCAACAGACCGCCGCCCATCATAGCGCCGGCAGTCTCAATGCCATCCAGAGAATCAATCCTCTCCAGAACCGCATCAGCCAATTCCACAGATTGTTCCATGGTGGCATCTTCCGGCATAGTGATGCTGACCGTTACCGTTGAGGTATCCATTGTGGGCATGAAGATAAAGCCCCGGGAAAGGCTCCACACAGCCGATACTACCAGCAGCACCACCGCCACGATCAGCACAACCGCTTTGTGGTCCAACGACCAGGCCATTGCTTTTTCGTAGCCGCGCATAAACCAGCCGGGCATAGATGCTGTGGCCTTCTTTTCCTTGCGCAGCATGCCGGCAGCCATAGCCGGCACTAAGGTCAGGGCCACAATGAGGCTTGCCATCAGCGCATAAGTCATAGTCAGCGCCAGGTCTACAAACAGCTGCTTGGTAATGCCCGTGACAAACACGATGGGCAGGAACACGCAAACCGTTGTGAGCGTAGATGCGGTTATGGCACCGGCTACCTGCTTTGCTCCGCTGACTGCCGCCTGAATAGCATTGGCGCCCTTGGCGCGCAGCCGATACACATTTTCAATCACCACCACGGAGTTATCCACCAGCATACCCACCGCCACCGCAAGACCGGAAAGAGAGATGATGTTCAGTGTCACCCCGGAGAAGTACATCAGCACAATAGCAAAGATCACGCTGATGGGAATGGAACAAAGGGTAATAAAGGTAGGACGCAGATCCCGCAAGAATACAAATAGGATCAGCACCGCAAAGATGGCACCCAGCATCAAGCTGCCCAGGATAGACTCCACGATCATGTAGATATACTCGCCCTGGTTCATCAGCGATACGAACCGCAATCCCTCGTATTCCTCCTCCAACAGCCGGAACCGTGCGTCGATATTGTCGGTGGTCTCTGCTGTTGGATAAGTAGATTGTTTTTCAAAGGACAAAATAACGCTGTCCTGACAGTTCAGTCTTGCGTACGTTTCATTTCGGTTATCCGTTACCATGACAGCGGCAACGTCTTTCAAATAGACGGGTTTTACACCATCCATATTCATGTCCAGCAGCAGAAGCTCCTCCAACTGGGCAACGGACGTCATTTCCTCGCCCACCGAAACCATGTAACTGACACCTGCATCGGTGATGGTACCGGCAGGCATAGAGAAATTCTGCGCCGTCAAAATACCGGATACCATATCCATGGTAAGGATCTGGTTGAGATCTGTCTGGGCAAGTGTCTGCTCCCGGGTATCCTCCAGCGTTTGCTCGCCTTGCTCGATCTGCGTCAGAGCAGCGGATATGGTAGACTGGCCCACCGCCATTTCCGTAGCGGCGTTGCTGATTTCCAAAAGGCCGTTCATCTGCGCCTTGTTCAATGCCTGTTGGGAGGATTTGAGCATCTCAATGCCCTCGTCCATCTGCTTAAGGCCACTTTCCATTTCTGCTACGGTAGCATCCAGATCCGAAAGAGCAACCCCTTGCTCCTCCAGCTGCTTTTTCAGGTTCCCGATCTGCTGTTTCAGATTGGTGAGCGCGCTTTCCAACAGAACGATTCTGGCGTCAATGGTTTGGGCGGTAACGTTGTTGGCGTTTAACTGCGCCTCCAGCGCTGCTTTGTCCGCTTCCAGCTGTATATATTCCGCGCTGCTCTTGAGCTCAGCCAGCCCTGCGTCGATCTCTTCCTGAGTTTTGCCGCTGTTTTCAATCTCGGCGATCTTTGCGTCCATCGCCGCCTGTCGGGTTTCTATATCCTGCAGCTGTGTACGCAGCTGCTTGAGCGTGTCGATTTGTTTTTCCGTTTGTTCAAATTGATCTGTCAGCGTAGCCAAACCGGACTGAATAGGCTTCAACACCTTCAGCAGCATATCCATCTGAGCGCGGGCGTTTACCAACTGGGCCAGCTGATAATTGACCTCGGCAACACCGCTGGAGGTTTGCTCTGTCAGCTCCTGCTTACCTTTATCCAACTGGGCCTTCCCGGATTCCAGCTGATTTTTTGCAGCCTGCAGATCCTTCTTTGCATCCTTGATCTGTGTCAGCGCCTCGTCCATTTGCTTATTGATTTGCCCTGTCAGGGTTTTGTTCAGGCTATCCAGCTTCTGCTGATCCAGCACAACGTGGATCTGCTGGGTCACTGCGCCGGTGGTGCTGACCCGGGCAACACCGGTAATGCCCTCCAGCTTGTTCATAACACCGTTATCCAGCAGCTGTGTCAGCTGTACCGTGTCCATGCCTTCCATAGACACCGCCGCCACCTCCACCGGCAGCATAGAGGGGTTGATCTTCAGTACATAAGGCGCGCCCACCATCTCATCCCAGCCGGATTGCAGAGCGCTGATGCTCTGCTGGATGTCTACACCCACGGTATCCAGATTGACAGACTCCTCAAATTCCAGCATAACCATAGAATAGTTCTCACCGGAGGTGGAGGTCACTTCCTTAATATGTTCCAATGTGGACATGGACTGCTCCAACGCCTTGGTGACCTCCGCTTCCACCTTTTCCGGACTGGCGCCGGGATATGTGGTCATGATCATCACATAAGGAAAATTCATGTTGGGCAGAAGATCCGGTGTCATGTTGAAAAAAGCCACCACGCCCAGCACGATCACCGCAATCACCGCCACAAAAACCGTCAACGGTTTTTTCACACTAAATTGAGACATATGGTAATCTCCTCACATAAAACACTCTTTTATTGTAGCATATCACCTCAAAAAATGAAAATCAATGAACAATGTGTAAATTCTATTCCCCAGCAAACGATTTACCCCCGCGGATAACCTTTTTCGCTTCCTGACCGGTTCCGAAAAAACAAGGACGTGTTCGCAACGGAACACGCCCTTGTAAGCAATATGGAATTATTCTGCAGTCTGCTCCGGCAGGCTGAAGGGATTTTTCAGAGCCCAGTTGACGGAGGCGATCAGATCTTCTTTCATGTCCTTTGTAATGATTCCGTCTTTGGCGAAATTATTGTTCTTATGCTGCAGTGCCGAGGGAATCTGTGATACATTCACGTCCTCTTCACTTAGCTGTTCAATTCCCATCAGCTGTGCGTACCACTGGTAGGCGCAGATCAGCCGGCCGTAGTCGTTCATGTGAGTATAGTCACGATAAATGTTATTATGGATACGACCCCGAACGTTCTGTGCGTAGTGCACCGCAGTGGCGCTGTTCATGATATAGCGCTCGTCGAAGTAATCCTTGCCCAGCCAATCAGTGGAATCCACAATATACTTCTGGGTCAGCTGCATGATCTTCTCGTACATCACATCCTGCTCATATTTGCCATCTACGGAGAAATTATCTATGTGCGTCTGTTGGAAGCTTGCGCTACCTGTAGCAGCCAAGGTCGGATCATCCGGATTTGCCCAGGTCATGTGGAAGCCCAGAACAGGGGCATTGTCCTGGTTGTTCCGAAGATAATCCGCCACGTACTTCCAATGCTCGGCATTATAGTGTTCTTCCTGTGCCGCATAGGTGTTCATCTGCTGCATCAAAATGATGTCCCACTGCTCATCCCGGAGAGCATCCAGGCAGGTGGCATTCTTCACCACCCAGCTTTCACCGGCAGTGGTAGCGTAATTCTTGTGGTAAGTGTAAACGTTCTTGTTTCCAGACAGGAAATTATAGTGCTGTTCCACACGGCAACCGCTGTAGTACAGAGCTGCGATAAGCACATCCTGATCATGGTTGCCCGCCACGCGCTCCTGGTAGAACACCTCAGCCAACAGGTTGGTGGCATCCAAGCCATGGGAGTTGCCCAGCACAAGCACCTTCAGAGTGCCTTTTTCGTTGTTTTCAGCAGCCTCTTTAATGTTGGGCAGACTGCAATTTTCCAGTCCATTTGCTTTATATTGCTGATACAGGTCTGCAACCGCCTTAGTCTGCACTTTGGACAGCTTTCCCGTTTTCGCCATCGCATCCACAGCCGTCAGCTGCTCTTGCAAAGAGCGCTTTACCGCTTTGCCAAAGATATACTGACCGTCTGCTGTCTTTGCGTAGGCTCTTCCCCACACATCCGTGTTCAGGTTCTTCTCATTTTTCTGTGCGCCATTGCCGGCCTTCATGATGCCCTTGAGCAGCGTGCTGGAAGCATTGCCCAGGTTTCCGCTGGGACCGCTTTCAAATCCGGAAATGGTGGAATACTGACAGTATTTCTTGATGTTGGATGCATCAGGTGTATGGGTAATGCTCAATGCTACGCCGTGCTGCGTCAGCAGCGGGGCAGCCATTTCATCTGCCAGGAAGTGGCTCTTGTAGAAAAGGCCCGGGTTGTTTTCAAACTCCGCCACCCGCAAAGTCATGGCGTAAATCTGCAGCCGTACGCAGTGGAAAGAAACCTGGTCGCCCTTGGTAACTGCAATATAGGAGTCGTCTGACTTTTCTGCATCGATAGATGCACCGACGTACGCACCGTCCACCTTGAGTTTTCCGTACTTTCCGTCCGCTACAGTAAAGTCCTCTGTAGCAGAGTCCATACCGTAAAGGGTGCAGCCGTTTGCTACGGTCACAGTGCCGTCAATGCTGCAGCCGTTCAACTGCAGGTAAACATTTTTGTTAAATGTGATATCGCCTTCATAGGACTGCACCAATTCCACCAGCATATTGTTTTTCGTAACGGCCTGAACCGCCGCCGGCAGACTGGTATAAGGAGTGCCGTCCACTGCCGCTGCAGTGCCCACTTCATAAGCAGACAGGATCAGTCCGCCCTGGCTGGGCAGTGCAAATCCGTAACAGTCATCTGTGCAGGTAATTGTCCCTTCCCATGTAGTAGCATCGCAGACACCAACCTGCAAGCACTGACGCAGGGCAACCTCCGGAGCATAACTTAGACCCGCAACACCCTTAAAATCATCGGCAACGGTCAGCTTTTTGCTGCTGTCACAGGGAAAATAGATATCTTCCACCTCGCCGTCCCCGCCCAGGTACACAGCGGAGGCGGTATTTGTGTTAACATAAACGCAGGGACCGGCGCCGTTATCCGGCACCGCACCGGCAGTGATTTCACCACCGTATACATTCAGCTTGCCTTCAAGGCATATGGCGCCGCCTACAGCATCCAGCGTGTTAAACGACTCGTAGGTGGAATCCACCACTTCGCCGCCTTCAATGGTGCCGCCGTACATATTCAGAGTGCCGTTCACCGATGCGACAGCGCCCTTTCCGGTGCCGGTTCCCGGTGCGTCCTCTATCTTCATGAATTTCAGCGTGCCGCTGTATATATTAACAGTTGCATCGTTCACATTTTTATTAATGGCCACATACAGCGTGCCGCCGCCGGGATTATTGCCCGCGGAAGAGCCCTGGAAATAGCCGCCGCCTTTTGTATCCATTATGTTCAACACAGCAGGCGCAGTGGTAGTTCCGGAAATGTAGATCGCGCGTCCGGATGTTTCGTAGCTGTAGCCATTTAAGTCGATACAAGCCGTGGCACCTGCCCTTACGCTGAGTTGCTTAGCCTCCGTGTCCGTATAGCTTTTGTCAAGGTAGTAATGCTTATGACAGCTGGTTTCGCCTGTGGCCGGTGCGATGCTAAACTGTATCTTCTCCCAGACCACATCATCCGTCATGCAATAGGCGCAGTATGCGGTATGTTCCGTGCTTGCCGCCAGGGCAGAGATCGCCATGCAGCCAATAAGAAGCGCCAGCACGCAAACAAACAACAACGCTCTTTTCTTCATAATGTTCCTTCCTCCTGTAAAAAATCAACTATTTTATGTTACATCATTGATCCCAGAAAATCAAGCTATTACCCAATTTTTGGAATGTTTCACAACAGATTGTTCTTGTTTTTGTGTAAAAAGTCAACGCAGGACGGTTTTCCGTCCTGCGTTGTGTCTTATGCCGCATTATCGTAGGGAAACCACAGATTGATATCCACGTTCCCCGCAATGCCGGGCACCGTGCCCTCTTTGGTGTACTGCCACATATCCACCTTATATTCGTATGTCATTTGCTCTGAATACATGGCAAGCCAAAAGCCGTGATCCACCAACTCATCCAGATACATCATGTCCCGGGACTGACTGGGATTAAAATAGATCATGGAATCATACCCTGCCTGCTCTATGATATGGCAAAAAGCCTTTGCGCAGTCAGTTGCGGTTTGGGGGTCTACGCCCACCGTGCGGTAATCTGCCGCCAGGCACTCCCAGTCAAAGGCCACAGGCATTTCCAGCTCCCAATCCCGGATCAGCTGCAAAACGTAGTTAGCCTCCTCCTGGGCCTCCTCCACGGATATAGCCTGAGAGAAGAAATACACTCCCAGCTTGATCCCTGCGGCAGAGGCATTTTCGTAATTCTGCCGGGCGCGCTTGTCCTCTACCAGCACGCCGCTTTTTCCATAGCCACGGAAACCCACCCGGATCATAGCAAATTCGATCCCGGCATCGCGCACTTGCTGCCAGTCAATCTCCTTTTGAAAGGTGGACACATCAATGCCCAGCATGCTTTCTGCGCTCAGGCAAGTAAGATATGCCCCGTCGTAGCCGAAATCCATGGGGGTAAATACATTTTCCGTAGGCGGCGGCAGTGTGGTCGTCTCCGGCACAGTCTGGGTGGTTTCCGGCAGCGGTGCTGCCGGCTGCTCCCGCCCCAGCAACAGCAATGCGCCCAACGCAGTCAAAAGCCCCACAGCCACCAGGCCAAAAAAGATACACGCTATCAGCAGGATCTTGGTCTTTGTCATAGTGCTCTCCTGTTATCTTTCGTCTAATGAGCTGCGTCCAGGGGGCGCAGCACGCCGTATTCGTTAAAGCGGGTGTCGTGAATCTGCGTCAGAAACACCACCCGGATGTTGGGCTCTTCCAAGCCTGTCTGCTGAGCAAGCAGCGCCGCATCGGAAGCCGCTGCATCCTTGATGTACAGACGGGTGCGCCCCTCAGGCAGTGCAAAGCCGGGGTTCTGCACGAAAGACACCGTAAAACGGTCCGTACCGCAGGAGGTTACCAGCGTCTTGGCTGTTGCCGCCAATGCCTGCTGCTTATCGCCGTTAAAGCGCATATATTTTGTATCCGGGAAATCAAAGAAGTCAAACACCACTTCGTCAAAACCGAGGCTTTTCAGTTCTGTTACGATCTGCACAAGATACGTCTGTACGCCCTGCTTGGCAGGGTTCAGCCAGTAGCAGCCGCCCTCATCCCGGAATAAATACGCGCCCCGGGTATCAAATACGCCGTCGTTTACATTGTTCAGTCCGTACATCCTGTCACGCAAGGATGGCAGCTTGGCGATCAAATATACGCCGGCTTCATCCAGCTCCCGGATCAGCGCATCCATCGCTTCAACATCCACTTTGGAATCCCGATACTCCGCCACAGATGAGGAATAGAAAAAGTTGCCGGTGGCGCTTTTCACATCCAGCATCACCGGTGTGCCCCGTTCCAACTCCTTTACCTGCTGCTGAATCTGGTCAATGCCGGCAATCAGCGCGTCCCGGTCTGCATAATAGCCCACCAGCTGCGTCAGCTCTTTGTTGGTATTAATGGAATTTTCGCCCTCATTGTAGTAAATGGAGACCGGCACGGTTTCCGGCGGCAGTATCGCCTCCCCTTCCGGCACCTGCGCAGACATGGAAAAGTCCAACACAGCTCCGTCGTTGCGAGTATAGATGATATAGCGCTTCAGCCACACGAACCAGCATAGCCATACAAGTGCCCCGACCAGCACAATTGCCAGCAGGATCGCAGCTGCCTTTTGTATCATCTGCCGGGTACGATAGGGTATGTTCATATCTTGCTCCTTTTGGCGCAAAGGCAGCGCCACTGTTCTTCCTCGCTTGTTTGCGTCACGGTCAGTCCTGCCGCCGTCAGCGCCCCGATCACCTCAGACAATCGACTGTCCAAAATACCGGAGCAGATCAGCGTGCTGTTTTCATCCATCAGCTTCGGAAGCACCGGAGCAAGGGCAATGATCACATCTGCCACAATATTCACCAGGACCAGATCGTATGTTCTTTGCCGCAAGCGTTCCATCAGCGCCCGGTCCGACAGCACATTGCCGGTCAGCGCGGTAAATTCCGGTGCGCCAAATCCGTTATAGGCAGCGTTTTCCCGGGCGATATTCTCCGCCTTTGGGTCGATATCCACACCGGTGGCGCAGGTTGCACCCAGCCGCAGCGCAGCAATGGACAAAATACCGCTGCCGCTGCCTAAGTCCAGACATACGGCGCCCGGCCGCACCATCTGTTCCATGTAAGTCATCACCATTCGGGTAGAGGGGTGGGCGCCGGTTCCGAAGGTCAGACCCGGATCCAGAATCACCGGCAGCCTGCCGCTTTCATCTTCCTGCTCTAACCAATAAGGCAGCACCACCAGCTTTTGTCCCACATACTGAGGAGGATAATTCTGCTTCCAGCTTTCCTCCCAATCTGTATCGGGCAGGGGTTGTACCTGCATTTCAAGTGTACCTACGGTCTCATCCTCACCGCGCCGCAGCTGCTCTAAAAGCGCCTTCAGCTGCTGCATCGCGTTTTCATCCGTATCTTCCAGATACAGCCGAATCCGGGAAAGCCCCTGCAGCTGCGACTGTAATTGTTCGTCAATGTAGTCCCAATATGCCCGGTTCTGCTCCAGAAAAGCCTCCAGCTCCTGCTGATCCTCCAGCACCAGGTCAGAAAAACCGTGGGCAGTCAGCGCAGCCGCCACCGTATTGATTCCGGCAGGCATGGTGCTTACCGTAATTTCAAGCCAACTCATATGCGTAACCTCATCGCCTGTTTTCTCCATTCTATCGCAAAACCGAAAAAATAACAACCACTATTTCTTGCCAAGAAAATTCTGTTTATCGCTCCGTTGAAGCGATAAACAGAATTTGCAGTCTTTGGATAATATCTTAATTGCCGGAAATATTAGAATCAGAAAACCGGGAGGTAAGATTTATGAAGCTTTTACAAAAAACGGCATCCGCGCTTGCGGTTTTGGGTGTCTGCGCCGCTTTGCTTGCCGGCTGTGTCGGTCAGTCGCCGGATAACGGGCAAACGGAAAACGATACGCTGGTGGTAGGCACATTAAACTTTGACGGAAAGTTCTCGCCTTTTTTCTACACTAACGCGTACGAAAACGACATCCTGCGACTGGTGCACCTGTACCTTCTGGACACAGACCGGGAAGGTTCTGTGGTGCTCAACGGCATTGCCGGTGAGACCCGTTCCTACAACGGAACCGACTACGCCTACCGGGGTATTGCCGACTGCTCTGTCACAGAAAACCCGGACGGCACCGTATTTTACGACATCACTGTGCGCCCGGATGTGCAATTTTCCGATGGCACGCTTGTGGATATTGACGATGTGATCTTTTCCCTGTATGTGCCGCTGGACCCCAGCTACGATGGCACCATGACGCTGTACAGCCTGCCCATTGAGGGTCTGGAGGCGTACCGGCAGGGTGATGCACGCAGCATCTCCGGCATCCAAAAAACCGGCAGCCATTCCATGCGTCTTATTTTGACGGAACGCTCTGCCACCGCCCTGTATAACCTTGCCACAGCTGTGGTGCCCATGCACTACTACGGCGATGAGGCGCTTTATGATTACAACAACCAAATGTTCGGATTTACCAAGGGCGATCTGTCCGCAGTGCGGGCAGTGACCACAAAGCCCCAAGGTGGCGGACCTTATCAATTCGTCAGCTATGCCGGCGGCACCGTAACTCTGGAGGCCAATCCCCGATACTGGAAAGGAACACCCCATATCCGCTATATCCAATTCCGGGAAGGACAGGAAGCAGATAAGGTGACCGGCATGATTGCCGGAACGGTAGATATCACCGATCCTTCCTATTCCACAGAAACTGCCAAGGCGATCTCCAATGCCAACGGCGGCGCGCTTTCCGGACCTGTAATGGAAACGGTCCTGACCCCCAACCCCGGCTACGGCTATGTGGGCTTCAATGCGAAAAACGTCTGCGTAGGCGGCAATCCCGGCAGCGATGCCTCCAAAGCGCTGCGCAAGGCGCTGGCAACTGTCATTGCCGTTTACCGGGATGTGGCAGTGGACTCCTATTACGGTGCCTTTGCCAACGTGATCCATTACCCCATCTCCGACACCTCCTGGGCCGCCCCCCGTGTCACAGACGAAGGCTATCGCCATGCTTTTTCCGTAAATGTGGAAAACGACCCCATATACCGAGAGGACATGACTGCCGAGCAGCGATATGTTGCTGCATTGGAAGCTGCCCTTGGCTATTTTGAAGCGGCCGGCTATACGGTGGAAAACGGAACGCTCACATCTGCTCCGGAGGGCGCGCAGCTGGGATATGAGGTGCTCATCGGTGCCGGCGGCACCGGCGATCACCCCACCTTTATGGCATTGAGTCTTGCCTCCGAAGCTCTGAAAACCATTGGCTTTACCCTCACCGTGACCGACCTTTCCAACTTCTCTGAGCTGACAAACACGGTCAATGCCGGTACAGCTGAACTGTTTTGCATGGCTTGGGGCGCAACGCCGGATCCGGATCTTTATCAGGTATACCATTCCCAAGGCGGCTCCAACGAAACCACCTATCATATCAAGGACGAACAGTTGGACGAGCTGATCCTGCTTGCCCGCCAATCCTCAGATCAGGACTACCGAAAAACACTTTACCGGGAGTGTCTTGACCTGATTGCCGACTGGGCAGTGGAGATCCCCATGTACCAGCGGCAGAACGCTACGGTCTTTTCCCCCCGACGGCTGGACCTTTCCACCCTTACACCGGATATGACCACCTTCTGGGACTGGGAAAATGACATCCAGAATTTGAAGCTGAAATAAATTCCAAACAAAGGGAGGCACAGAAATGCTGCGCTATATTGGAAAGCGGCTGGGGATTTCTGCCGGTATCTTGCTGGTAGTTGTATTCCTCATCTATCTTTTGATGCGCTCTCTGCCTGCAAACTATGTGCAAACCATGGCCATGCAGCTTTCTCAGGTCCCCGGCGCCAAGCCTTATGAGCAGTGGGTCCGGCAACTGAATGCCCAATACGGTCTGGACACCGATATTTTCAGTGGCTTTATCATCCAGCTGAGAAATCTTGTGACCTTCCGTTTCGGCGACAGCTGGAAATACGCAATGCCCGTAACGGAAAAGTTTTCTCAGGTCATCGGTGTTTCTTTTGTGATGGGCGCGGCAGCACTGCTTTTGGAGCTAGTGATTGCAGTGCCACTGGGCATCCTGGCTGCACGCAGGCAATACCGTCTGACGGACTACGCTATCACCACCGGCGCATTGATCGGCATTAGCCTGCCAACTTTTTTCTTCGCCACGCTGCTAAAGCTTCTTTTCTCCGTGAAGCTGGGTTGGTTTGATTTGTACGGACTGATGGGCAGAGACCACCAAGGCCTGTCCCCTTTGGGAAAGCTTCTGGACATGGCCCACCATCTGGTGCTGCCCATCGTGACCATTGTGGTGATCTCCGTTGGCTCGCTGATGCGCCACACCCGTACCAATATGCTTGAGGTTCTCAGCGCCGATTATATCCGCACCGCCCGGGCAAAGGGACTTCCCGAAGGCCAGGTGATCACCCGGCACGCTTTTCGCAACACCTTAATCCCTCTGGTGACCGTCATTGGCGGAAGCCTGCCGGGACTGTTCTCCGGCGCGCTGGTAACGGAAACCCTCTTTGGGATCAACGGCATCGGCTACACTGCCTATCAGGCAATGGTAGCAGGTGACATTCCTTTTTCCATCTTTTATCTGACCTTTCTTGCCGTGCTGACGCTGCTGGGCAATTTGCTGGCAGACGTGGCTTATGCCGTGGCAGACCCCCGTGTCCGACTGGGGAGGTGACATTATGAAGGAGCTTACCCCGGCCGCCATAACCGCGAAGCGTTTTTTTCGAAACCGACTGGCGCTGGTAGGTCTGGCGATTTTGATCGTTATGTTCGTATTTTCCTTTCTGGGCGGATTTTTAATGCCCTACGGACAAGAACAAGTGTTTTACCGGCTGGAGCAGCAAACAAAAGAATATGCCGCCGTTACAGAAAATAAGACGCTGCGCTTTACACCGGCTCCGGAAAAGACGCTGGATGCCGTGGTCCGTTCCCAGCTGACCCTTGCCATCTCCCGGCAGGAAACAAACGTTACAGTCCGGGATGTTCTGTATACTCTCGTCCCCCGGGGCGCAGATTTTTACGATATTCTGTCCGGCAAAGAGGTGTTGGGATTTGCCACCCGTGCCATTGCCAGCGGTCTGGGAGAATATTCCCTGCAACACCATGCGCTGCGCGCTTTTTCCGAAGGCGCGCAACACTTTATTGTCAACGGTGCGCGCTACACGCTGGATGGGGAGGGCGATGTCTTTTTGAACACAGAGGCGGTGGGCAGCGTGGGCTATCTGGTGCTGCAAAGCGCCGGACGCACGCTGTCTGCGGAGCTTGTCCGCCTTATAAAACAAGCCATTTCCCATAACCGGAACGGCTTTTCCTATAACGGGCGGCAATTTACCCTCACCTACAACGCAGCATCTTCCATGTGGTCTGTGGGCGAACAGACAGACACCCGTGTCTGGGACAGCTATGCCGCCCCTTCCCGGGCACACCCCTTAGGCACGGATAAAAACGGCATGGATGTGCTGACGCGGCTGATGTACGGCGGCCGTGTTTCTCTGGTGATCGGTTTTGTGGTGGTGCTGCTCTCAGGTGTTTTAGGTACGCTGCTGGGCGGCATTGCCGGCTATTTCGGTAAATGGGTGGACGAGGCACTTATGCGCCTTGTGGACGTATTTTACTGCATTCCCACCACCCCTGTGCTGATCATTCTGGGCGCGCTGATGGACGGTCTTCGGCTGGATCCCCGGATCCGGATGCTGTATTTGATGCTGGTTCTGGGACTGCTGGGGTGGCCGGGGATCGCCCGTCTGGTCCGGGGCCAGATTCTGAGCTTGCGGGAGCAGGAATTTATGACTGCCACAGAGGCGGTAGGTCTGAAGCCCTCCCGCCGGATCTTCCGCCATTTGCTCCCCAATGTGATTCCCCAGTTGATCGTCACCTGCACCATGAGTCTTGGATCTACCATTCTGACAGAAGCTACCCTTTCCTTTTTGGGACTGGGTGTCAAATTCCCTTTTGCCTCCTGGGGCAATATTATGAACGACGTATCCAACGTACACGTGCTGACCTCTTATTGGTTTGTCTGGATCCCTGCAGGCATTTGCCTTGTTTTGACCGTGCTGGGGTTTAACTTTGTCGGTGACGGCCTGCGCGACGCCTTCGACCCAAAAATGAAACGATAAAGCGGAATTTGAAAGGCGGTTTTCTATGGCAAAAGAATATATCACCCAAATGCGCGATAGCACCAATGTGGTGGAATTTGACGGTCTGCAAACATGCTTTTATACCGATGCAGGCATCGTTCGCTCTGTGGACGGTATCAGCTTCGATGTGCCTGCCGGCAAGGTAGTAGGCATTGTGGGAGAATCCGGCTGCGGCAAATCCGTCACCAGTCTGTCGCTGATGGGTTTGCTGCAAAAACCTCAGGGCAGGATAACCGGCGGTGCCATTCGGCTGAACATGGGCGATTATGCCTACGATCTGACCCGGACGCCCGAAAAGCTCATGCAGCAGCTGCGGGGTAATGTGGTTTCCATGATCTTTCAGGAGCCTATGACGGCCCTGAACCCGGTGATGCCCATTGGCAAACAGATCGCCGAGGTGCTTTTGCTGCACGCAGACCCCCGTCCCACAAAAGCCCAGGCGCTGCAAATGGCGGCTAAGCTGTTGGAAACTGTAGGGATCCCCAATCCCGACGGGGTTTGCCGCATGTATCCACACAACCTCTCCGGCGGCATGCGGCAGCGCGTGTGTATCGCCATGGCACTGGCCTGTTCTCCCCGGTTGATCGTTGCCGACGAGCCTACAACCGCGCTGGATGTTACCGTGCAAGCACAGATCCTTTCCCTTCTGGGACAGCTGCGACGGGAACTGGGCAGCGCGGTCATGCTCATAACCCATGATCTGGGTGTGGTTGCACAGCTTTGCGATCTTGTGGTGGTAATGTATGCAGGACGGGTGGTGGAAACCGGCACGGTGCAGGAGATTTTCCGCACCCCTGCCCATCCTTATACCATCGGTCTGATGGCCTCCAAGCCGGTAGTGGGCAAAAAGACCGATACGCTTTTTGCCATTTCCGGTTCTGTTCCCAATCCCCTTGACCTGCCAAAAGGCTGTTATTTTCAAAGCCGATGCGACCGCGCAGTGCAGGACTGTATAGGCCAGTACCCCTGCACTGTTCGCCTGACTGACACCCATACCGTCAGCTGCTATCGTCACAAGGAGGAACCCAATGGAACGTAAGCCCATTGTGCAAGTAGAAAACTTAAAAAAATACTACCGTGTCCCCGGCGGCGTTTTAAAGGCTGTGGACGGTGTCAGTTTTCAGCTGCAAAAAGGTACCACCTTGGGTCTGGTGGGCGAATCCGGCTGCGGAAAATCCACCACCGGGCGGCTGCTTTTGCGTCTGGCAGGAGAGAAAACCGCAGGCAATGTGCTCTTTCAGGGACAGGATATTTACGCCATGTCCGCCTCCCGATTAAGGCAGCTGCGTCCAAAAATGCAGCTGATTTTTCAAGATCCCCTGTCCAGTCTTTCTCCCCGTCTTCCGGTGGGCGAACTGATCGGTGAAGCAGTCCGGGAGCACCGGCTTGTGCCCCGGCGGCAGCTGGGCTCTCACGTGGCACAGGTCATGGAAAGCTGCGGCTTGCAACCTTTTCATAAAAACCGCTATCCACATGAATTTTCCGGCGGACAGCGGCAGCGGATCTGCATTGCCCGGGCGCTGGCGCTGAATCCGGAATTTATCGTCTGCGACGAGCCGGTTTCCGCACTGGACGTATCTGTACAGGCGCAGATCATCAATCTGCTGAAGCACCTGCAGCAGCAGTACGCCCTGACCTATTTGTTCATTTCCCATGATCTTTCGGTAGTAGAGCACATCTGCCACAGCGTAGCGGTCATGTATTTGGGCCGTATTGTTGAGCAAGCAGATACCCAGACCCTTTACAAAAATCCTATGCACCCATATACCCAGGCACTGTTGTCTGCCATCCCCATGCCGGACCCGGACAAGAAAATCGCGCCCTGTGTGCTGGGCGGCTCCGTTCCCTCTCCTGTAAACCCTCCCAAAGGCTGCCCGTTTCACCCCCGTTGTCCCCATGCCATGGATATTTGCACCCATACGGTGCCTTTACTCACTGACCGGGAACCAAACCACCTATGCGCCTGCCACCTGTATAAAACTGAAGCATGACCGGCGCTGTGCTTGCCGGTTTTCAGGGAACGGATCCATCCGTTCCCTGTTTTTATTGCCATCCGGGACACAAAAAGGCATCTGCTGCCTTTGCTGGGGCGTTACAGCTGCAAAACAGGCATATCTCATTGAAAAATTCTTATTGTACATCTTTCTTTTCTTTGTTATAATGTATGAAAATAAAAAGAGTAAAATGGATGTGTGATATTTTGAAGTACGGAATCTGGAAAACGACGGAACCGAAGATGGAAGCTGTGAACGCTTTGCTCAGCGGTGGCTGCGCCCCTCTGACTGCCATGGTCCTTGCCTCCCGGGGTGTAGAAGACCCCCGGCAGGCCGACGCGTATCTCAGCTGTGAATGCCCCTTGTCGGATCCCTTTGCCCTGCAGGATATGGCTGCGGCTGTGCAGCGGCTGCGTGTGGCTTTGGACCGGGCAGAGACCATCGCCGTTTTCGGCGACTATGATGTGGACGGAATTACCGCCACCTGCCTGCTCACGGATTTCATCCGTGCCAACGGCGGCAACTGTGTGCCCTACATACCGGGGCGCTTGGAGGAGGGCTACGGCCTGAACCACCTTGCCATCGACCAGCTGCACCGGGAAGGTGTAACATTGATCGTCACTGTGGACTGCGGCATCACCGCCGTGGAAGAGGCCCGTCTGTGCAAGCAGCTGGGCATTGATCTGATTATTACCGACCACCACGAATGTAAAGAACAATTGCCCGAGGCCGTGGCTGTAATCGACCCCCATCGCCCCGATTGCCGCTATCCCCACAAGGACTTATCCGGTGTTGGCGTTGCTTTTAAGCTGGCCGGCGCGCTGTGCGGCTCTCAGGAGCAGGTTTTGGCGCACTATGCTGATATGGTTTGCCTGGGCACGGTAGCGGACGTGATGCCTCTTTGCGGAGAAAACCGCGTGTTTGTCTCCCGTGGTCTGGAAATGCTGCGCAACACCAAGCGTCCCGGTATTGCGGCGCTTATGGAGCAGTCCGGCTGCGACCCCAATACACTTACCGCCTCCTGTGTAGGCTATACCCTCGCCCCCCGGATCAATGCCGCAGGCAGACTGGGGCAGATCGACCTTGCCGTCTCCCTGTTTCTGACCCGGGATCCTCAGGTGGGACAGGATATGGCTGTGGCTTTGTGTGAGCTGAATAAAAAGCGACAGAGCGTGGAATCGGAAATTTATAGCCAGGCTGTGCAAATGCTGCCGGAGGGACAGCTTCCGGAGGCGATCGTGCTGGCAGATGAATCCTGGCATCAGGGTGTGGTGGGAATTGTTGCCAGCCGCATCAGCGAAGAATACAGCTGCCCGGCCTTTCTGATCTGCCTGGACGGTGACCACGGCAAAGCCAGCTCCCGAAGCTACGGCGGTTTCAACCTGTTCTCCAGCCTCAGCGCGCTGGCGCCGCTGCTGGAAAGCTACGGTGGTCACGAGCTGGCCGCAGGCTTTACCATCCACAAATCCAACATTCCTGCCTTCCGGCAGCAGATCTGCGCCCTCGCCCGGGACTTCTATCGCGATGACACACCCCGGACCGTCCTGCACGCAGACTGCACAGTATCCCCGGAGGTGCTGACTGTACCCAACATTGATGCTCTTTCCCAATTGGAGCCCTGCGGAAGCGGCTGTCCCAAGCCTCTTCTGGTCACAGAAGGCGTAATTCTGGAACGCGTCACCCCCGTGGGCAACGGCCGCCACGCCCGTCTGCGTATGCGCGCAGGAAGACACGTCCTTACAGGCATCTGGTTCTCCTGCGCCGCGGAGTTGACCGATCTGGAACAAGGGGAGCCGGTTGACGTTGCCTACATACCCCAAATCAACGAATTTCGGGGTGAACGTACCGTTCAGTTGAACATACAGGACATCCGCCCCCACTGTCAGGCAGAGTGTCCTATGGATACTACCGGCTACCAGGCGCTGCAGCAAGGAACTGCCGATCCCCGGTGTGCGCAGCTGCTGCCTGACCGGAATACCCTGGCTATGGTCTGGCGGTATCTGTCAGCGGCGCCGGATGGTTTCCTGCGGGAAACCCCTGCCTGCCTTTGCCGTAAGCTTGTGCGCAAAACTGGCAGTCCCCTTTCTCTGGGCAAACTGCTTACCTGTCTGGATATTTTTTCCGATGTAGGTCTTTTGCAGGTCACACGGCAGCATAAGCATATTACGATTCGCATCATCCCCACCGACGAAAAGGCCGACCTTTCCCAAAGCCGTACCATGCAGCTTCTGACTGCGGCCTGCGCAAGCGCAGCAAATCAGGGATGAGCCTCTGAGCAAAACACTAGAAAGGAAACCGAAGGGAATGACACCGCTTCATTTCCCTTTGCCGGAATATGGAAAGCTATACCGAACATTACAATTCATTAAAAACGACGCTGGATAAGTACCTGCCCGGCAGAGATCTATCTGTTGTAGAGCAAGCAATCACCTATGCCAACGACAAACATCAGGCACAAAAGCGCAAAGATGGCTCCCCCTATATCATCCATCCGCTGGCAGTGGCAGAGATCGTTGCAGAAATGGGTCTGGATACGGATGCGGTGCTGGGCGCAATTCTGCACGACTGCATTGAAGATACGGATGCCTCCTACGATGAGATCTCCCAGATTTTCGGAGAACCGGTAGCAGAGCTTGTGGAAGGTGTCACAAAGCTGACCCGCGCCAACTTCTCCTCCTCCGAAGAACGCCAGATGGAAAACCTGCGCAAGATGTTCATGGCCATGTCCAAGGATATCCGGGTAGTGCTCATCAAAATTGCCGACCGGCTGCACAATATGCGCACCATGCAATATCAGACACCGGAAAAGCAGATCAGCAAATGCCGGGAAACCATGGATATCTATGCCCCTCTTGCTCACCGTCTGGGTATGCAGAAAATGAAATGGGAGCTGGAGGATATTGCCCTGCGATATCTGGATCCTCTGGTCTACGAGGATATCATGGCATACCTGAAAGCGCACAAAGAGCAAGATGATGCCTTTATGCGCTCCGTTCAGGAGCGGATCTCCACCCGGCTTGCCAACATGGGCATCCATGGAAAAACTTATGGCCGGATCAAGCACGTTTACTCCATTTACCGAAAGATGAAGGCCCAGGGCAAAAGCCTTGAAGAGCTGTACGATATCTACGCGTTCCGGGTGGTGGTAGACTCTATCCCCGACTGCTATAACGTTTTGGGACATATCCACGACCTTTTCAATCTGGTGCCCGGTCGCTTCAAAGATTATATTTCCACCCCAAAGCCCAATATGTATCAAAGTCTGCACACTACGGTGATCGGCACCCAGGGTGTGCCTTTCGAGGTGCAGATCCGCACCTGGGAAATGCACGAAACTGCCGAATACGGCATCGCCGCCCACTGGAAGTATAAGCAAGGCTCCGGAAACGGAAACGAAAAGGATTTTGAATGGGTGCGCCGTCTGCTGGAAAGCCAGCAGGACACAGATGCGGAAGATTATGTAAACTCCCTCAAGATCGACATGTTTGATGACGAGGTTTTCGTCTTTACGCCCAAGGGCAAGATCGTATCTCTGCCTGCCGGCTCCACCCCAATTGATTTTGCCTATGCGATCCACTCCGGTGTGGGCAATGCGCTGGTAGGGGCCAAGGTCAACGCCCGTATCGTCAACATTGATGCCACCTTGCAAAACGGCGATATCGTGGAAATTATCACCTCCAAGACTGCCAAAGGCCCCAGCCGGGATTGGCTTAACATCTGCAATTCCAATCAGGCGCGGACCAAAATCAAGCAGTGGTTCAAAAAGGAAAAGCGCGAAGAAAATATCGTACACGGAAAATCCAGCTTCGATGCGGAAATGAAGCGCCTCCTGCTGCCGCTTCCGGCCACCATGGAAGAGGAACTGCAGAAAAGCCTTCTGAAAAAGCTGTCCTTCGATAGCTGGGACGATATGTACGCAGCCATCGGCTATGGCGGCTTGACCGCCGTCAAAGCAGTGGGCAGGATCCGCGATGACATTAACAGGGCCGTTAAGGCAGATAAATCCGCCAATCCCCTGCGCACCCAGTCGGAAAACGAAGCGGAAAAGCGCAACCGCCACGCGGTCAACGGTGTGATCGTAGAGGACATCGACTCCTGTATGATCAAATTCAGTAAGTGTTGTACCCCGGTGCCCGGCGATGCCATCATCGGTTATATTACCAAAGGCTTCGGTGTTTCCATTCACCGGGTGGACTGTCCCAACACTATCGGCGCCCACGATCCGGAGCAAGCTGCCCGTTGGGTGCGTGTCCGCTGGGATCACCAAGAGGAGCAGCCCTTTGAAACCACGCTGGAGCTGGACTGCATCACCCGGGACGGCCTGCTTTTGGATGTAGCAATGGTCATGACTACTGCCCGGGTCCGTGTAAAAGAGCTTACCGGCAAGGATATCCCCGGCGGTCACAGCGTATTTACTGTCCGCTTTGAGGTGAAAAATGTGGCAGAGCTGGAATCCATCCGCAACAAGCTTTTAAACATTCGGGATGTTCTCGGCTCCCGCCGCGGCCAGAATTAAGCTGGTTATCGCTCTATTGGAGCGATAAATTGGACTTTGAAAAGGAGTATTCTATGCGCGCTGTATTAACAAGAGTGAAATCCGCATCGGTGGAAATCGACGGCGAAGTAGTAGGAAAAATCGGACAAGGCCTGTTGATCCTTTTGGGCGTCGGCCCGGAGGACGATGCAGCAAGTTGCCGTTATCTGGCGGAAAAAGCCTTGGGTCTGCGCATTTTCGAGGATGAAAACGAGAAAATGAACCTGAGCCTTTCTGATGTAGGCGGACAGGTGCTGGTTGTCAGCCAGTTTACCTTGTACGGCAACTGCCGCAAAGGCCGCCGTCCCAGCTTTGCTGAGGCTGCCTCTCCGGAGCTGGGCAATCGGCTATACGAACAGTTCCTGGCCGATTGCGCAGATTTAGGCTTCGCGCCTCAGCACGGCCGTTTTGGTGCAGATATGCAGGTAGCATCCGTTAATGACGGTCCTGTAACGCTGATTTTAGATACTCACCAGCTAATGAATGAACCCCGCAGAAGGTAAGCGGCGGCTCCACAAGTGAGAATTTGTTGAGGAAGTTTTATGGAAATCAGAACCTTTCCCGTTGGCTCTTATCAGACCAACTGTTATATGGCATGGGGTGACGGCAGCGACAGCTGCATCCTGATTGACCCCGGTTATATGCCGGAATTTCTTTTGGAGCAAGTACGCGCACAGGGCAAATCCCTTGCCGCCATTTTGCTGACCCACGGTCACTTTGACCATGTGGGCGGTGTAAAGCACATTGCCGCCGAAACCGGCTGCCGGGTGTTTATCTGCAAGGATGACCTTTCCTTAAATCCCACCCTCACCGACGGCGCAATTTTATACACCGACACTTACGCCCAGGGAGATTCCCTGTCTTTGGCAGGACTGACGCTGCAAGTGCTGCACACCCCCGGCCATACCCCCGGCAGCGTATGCCTGCTGTGCGGTGATGCGCTGTTCTGTGGCGATACCCTCTTTGCCGGCAGCTGCGGCAGAACCGATCTGCCCGGTGGCGACAGCATGAAAATGCGCCAATCCCTCGCCCGGCTGCGTTCCTTGGAGGAAAACTACCGGGTCCTTCCCGGTCACGGCGAGGAATCCACCCTGAACGAGGAACGGATGTACAATCCGTATATGCGCCTATGATGAAGCTGACACTGGCAGGCCACGAGGACCTGTACGCTGTGGAGCAGCTGTGCCTTGCCCTTTTTCCTAAAGATGCCGAAGGCCAAGCAGTTTCCCGCTTGCACCGGGGTTCTGTGTGGCTTACCGCCACAACGACTGTTACTCTGGGCGGCAAAACCACCAGATGCGCCAAACGACTAAAAGCAGAAAAAGAGACAGTACAGCTGCGCCGTCGCATTTTGCAACAAAGTCTTTACCTTGCCGCACTTCCTCACTTGGAAACTGCGCCGGCTTGGGGCGCGCTTTCCGGCGTTCGCCCCACAAAACTGACAACCAAATGCCTTCTGGATGGAGGCAGCCGGCGGGCGGCAGATGCCCTCTTGAAAGATGTGTATTTCGTCACAGCGCCCCGTCGTCAGCTGGCGCTGGATTGTTCCGAATCCACAGTCCGGGCGCACGGTCTTTTGGAAAATACCGATATTTCCCTATACATCGGCATTCCTTTCTGTCCCACCCGTTGCGCCTACTGCAGCTTTGTCAGCCGCAGCATCGGCAAGCGGACAGAGCTGCTAAACCCCTATTTGCAGGCACTTTATAAAGAACTGGAAATCACCGGCCAGCTGTTGAAACAATCCGGAAAACAAGTGCGCAGTATTTACATCGGCGGCGGCACACCCACCACACTATCTTCCCAACAGTTGGCAGAGCTTCTGAACGCTGTAAAAGATAAAATCGACCTGAATCGTTGTCTGGAATTTACTGTGGAAGGCGGCAGGCCGGACACCTTGACCCCGGAAAAACTGCAAATTTTGCGCCGCCATGGTGCAGACAGAATGAGCATCAACCCCCAGACAATGGTAGACAGCGTCCTTCACGCCAGTGGCAGACCCCACACCGCCCAGGATGTTTTGCAGAGCTACCAAGATGCGGTGGATGCAGGTTTTCAGGACATCAATATGGACTTGATCGCCGGTCTGCCGGTCGATGACCCGGCAGGTTTCCGGTATTCTTTGGATGCGGTGGCAGCATTGCGCCCCTCCAACATCACCGTACACACCCTTGCGCTGAAAAAAGGCGCAGATCTGTTTGAAAAACAAGTGCAGCTGCCTACCGCCAATGAAGTGACCCAAATGGTTACCTATGCCAACGAGACTCTGTGCGCCCTTGGTTACAAACCGTACTATTTGTACCGACAAAAATATATGTCCGGCAGCTTTGAAAATGTAGGCTGGAGCCGCCAGGGGCGGGATTGCCTGTATAATATTTATATGATGGAGGAGCTGCACACCATCGTCTCCTTGGGCGGCGGTGGTATGAACAAGGTCAATCTGCCCGACGGCACCTTGCAGCGATTCCATAACCCAAAATTCCCCGAGCAGTACATTGAACAGCTGGACAACGTGCTTACCCAAAAGGAAGAACTTTTCCGACTGCTAACTGGAAAGGATTGATTTTTCTTGGATACTTTGATCTCCAATGTCACCATAGTGACCATGAACGAGAAGATGGATGTGCTTTTCGGGGCATATCTTGGTGTCACCGACGGTAAAATATCTTATATTGGAAAAGAGGCGCCTGCCCAACAGCCTGCCACCATCATTGACGGAACCGGCATGGTGGCAATGCCCGGTCTTGTGAATTGCCACACCCATCTTGCCACCACCGTATTGCGCAGCTTTGCTGACGACGCCTCCCGAAACGAAGCGTTGGAGCAGCAGCTGTACCGGCAGGACCTTATGGATGAACGGAGCGCCCGGGCTGCCGCTTTTCTGGGCATTGCCGAATGTCTGCGTTTTGGCATCACCTCCGTTTCTGACCTGTACTATTATCCGGAGGCAACGGCGCAGGCTGTGGCCCAAAGCGGCATCAAGGCAAATCTGGCCCTGTCCGCTTATCGCTTCATTGACCCCAGCGAGGATTTTGATTTCGAAACTGACGAGCAATGCCGGGAAGCGGTGCGCCTTTTTGAGAAATGGCATAACTTTGATGCCGGGCGTATCCGCATAGACGCAGGTATCTATGCCGAGTATACCAGTAACTTCCGACTTTGGGAGGGCCTTGCCTGCTGGGCAGCGGAAAAGGGCCTGGGCATGCAGCTGCACCTTGCCGAAACCCAGGCAGAAAGCGACGAATGTATGGACCGCACCGGTCTTGGCCCGGCAGAGCTTTTAGACAGCCACCGGCTGTTCTGTGTGCCTGCTACCGCTGTTGGCTGTGTTGGCTTAAGCGAATACGAGCAGACCCTGCTGGGCAAGCGGAAGGCAACTGCCGTCTCCACGCCCATCGCTTACGGAAAATCCGGTCTTCCCTCCACGCCCATCGCCGCCTGTGTGAAAGCAGGCATGAACGTGGCGCTGGGCACCGGTGGCGCGGCAGAATGCGGCAATCTGGATTTGTTTGAGGTTATGCGCGTGGCAGCAATGGATGCGCGTGTAGCAGGCGGCGATGCCAGCACCATGCCTGCTTCTGCCCTTTTGATGATGGCCACCACATGCGGCGCCCGGGCGCAAGGGCGGGCAGATACCTGCGGTATGCTCAAAGAGGGCATGGACGCGGATGTCGTCTTGGTGGATTTTTCCGCACCCCACCTAATGCCCTGCCACGATGTGGTAAACGGTCTTGTTTTTTGCGCCAAGGGCGGCGATGTGGCAATGACCATGGTAAACGGAAAAATCCTCTACCAAAATGGACATTTCCCCACCATTGATCTTCCCTCGGTAGTGCAGGAAATCATGACTTACGCCATCCCCAAATTGATGAACACGGATAAAGGTAAGGAGTAACCTATGTCGGAATCCACAAAAAAGCAGACCTTCCTCCATGGTGCAGCGCTGCTTGCCATGGCCACCGCTGTGGTCAAGCTCATCGGCGCCTTCTACAAGATCCCTCTGAAAATGATCATCGGCGATCAGGGCTACGGCTACTTTATTACTGCCTACGACGTCTATTCCGTACTGCTGCTGATCTCCACCGCCGGCCTGCCTGTGGCTATGAGCCGCATGATCAGCCAGGCCAGTGCACTGGGAAATCAAAATCAGGTACGTAAGGTCTACCAGACTGCCAGAGCAATTTTTCTGGGTTTGGGCATCGTCAGCAGCACCTTTATGGTGCTGGCAAGCTCCTGGCTTGCCAATGAAGTTCTGATGCAGCCCAATGCCGCCTATGCCATTGCCTGCCTAGGACCCTGCGCTTTATTCATGGGCATCATCTCTACCTTCCGTGGTTTCTTCCAGGGTCACGGCAACATGGCGCCCACCTCCACCTCCCAGGTGTTGGAGGCATTTATTAAACTACTGGTAGGTCTGGGTCTTGCTTTTCTGCTGACTCTGCGATACAACAGCATCCCTCTGGCGGCGGCCGGCGCTATTCTGGGCGTTACCTGCGGCTGCCTTGTCAGCGCAATCTTCTTATACAGTAAATTCCGCCCTGCCTACAGGCAGCTGCCTGCTTCCCAAGACACTGCCGACAGCTTCGGCAAAACAGCGAAAGGCCTGCTGACCATCGCCATTCCCATCACCATCGGCTCTGCCGGTCTGCAGCTGCTGACCGTGATTGAACAAAAGCTGTACATGGGGCAGCTGATGAACGGTCTTGGTCTTTCGCAAGATACCGCCGACACCATGAAGGGTATCTACTCAATGACCATGACCATCTATAACATGCCCTGTGCCTTCATCGTGCCCATCGCCATCAGTGTCATTCCGGCTGTCACCTCAGCGCTCACCCTGAAAAACGACGCTTCTGTCCGGGCCACAGAAGAATCCGCAGCCCGGGTGGCAGGCCTGATCAGCCTTCCCTGCTCCGTCGGTCTGTGTCTGCTGGGCCGGCCCATCATGGCTTTGTTAGGCGGCTACAGCGGTGAAAAGCTGGTGCTGGCTTCGAACCTGATGACAGTTTTGGGTCTTTGCGTGTTTCTGTACGCCATTATCCAGTACACAAATGCCCTTCTGCAGGCCCACGGTTATGCGCATCTTCCTGTTGTGAATATGCTGCTGGCAGGTATAACAAAGCTGGCAGTTGTGTATATTCTGGTAGGAAACCCCAGTATCGGCATTTTAGGCGCCCCCATCGGTTCCGTGCTCAGCTATACTGCCATCGCCGCGCTGAACCTTTTGTCCATCCGTCGGGTGGTAGCCCAAAAGCCTGCTCTGCTCTCCAACCTTCTGCGTCCCATCCTTCCGGCCGGTCTGATGGGTGCTGCGGTGTGGCTCAGCTCCTTCCTATGCACAAAGCTTCTGGGCGTTGACGGCAGTCGCGTCTTGCTTTGCGCGATCCCCATTGTTGTGGGCGTGGTCGTATATGGTGCCGGAATTGTTCTGTTCAAAACCGTAAAACGGGAGGATTGTATGCTCCTTCCAAAGGGTGAAAAAATTGCAAAATTGTTGAAACTGTAGCAAAAAAGCGTACTTTTCTGAATAAAAACCTTGTTCATTTGGAAAGTTTTTATAATTATTTGTAAAATTTAACGAAATCTGTCAAAAACCCTTGCAAACCAAAATCTAGTATGGTATTATGAAATCCCATATGTTAAACTTTAATGAAAAGAGGATATTACTATGAACAAGACCGAAATTATCGCAGCAGTAGCCGGCAAGACCGGTATGACCAAGAAGGACGCAGAGCGCGTCATCAACGCTACCATCGAGACCATCGAGTCCAGCCTGGTTAAGGGCGACAAGGTTCAGCTGTCCGGCTTCGGCATCTTTGAAGTAAAGGCTCGTGAAGCACGCGTCGGCCGCAACCCCCGCACCAAGGAGACCATCCAGATCCCCGCAACTCGTCTGCCCGTTTTCAAGGCAAGCAAGGCTCTGAAAGACATCATCGCGAAGTAAGGAGCTTTTCCCATGCGTCTTGACAAGTATCTGAAGGTCTCCCGCCTGATTAAACGTCGGACGGTGGCCAACGAAGCCTGCGACAATGGCCGTATCAGCGTGAATGGCCGTGTGGTCAAGGCCAGCTACGAGGTCAAGGTGGGCGATCGCATCGAGATTTCTATGGGTAGCCGCATAGTGGCTGTGGAGGTTCTGCAAGTGGCAGACAATGTCCGCAAAGACGACGCGCTGACCATGTACAAAGAAGTTTGATGTGTAGGTAAATAACGCAAACAACATAAAACGGAGGATTCCAGTTTGGAATCCTCCGTTTTTATTGTCTTTTCTGTTCTCAGCAATAAAAATCCTTGATCTTTCTTGCGCGGCTGGGATGGCGCAGCTTGCGAATCGCCTTATTTTCGATCTGGCGGATTCGTTCACGGGTAACACCGAATATCTGGCCTACTTCCTCAAGCGTATGGGTGCGGCCGTCATACATACCGAAGCGCATCCGCAGCACGTCGGCCTCACGCTCGGTAAGCGTGTCTAAAATTTCTTTCAGCGCTTCGGCAAGCAGTGCATTGGAGGTGGCATCCGCGGGACCGGGGGTGCGCTCATCCTCCACGAAGGAGCCGATGGACGTATCCTCTTCATCGCCCACAGGGGTATCCAGACTCAAGGTGTCTGCCGCAGTGCGGTTTGCCTCGATGATCTTTTCCACCGGCAGATTCAGCTCTGCCGCAATTTCCTCCACGGTAGGCTCTCTGCCCAGCTCCTGCACCAGCTTGCGGTTGCAGCGTGTAGCTTTGTTGATAACCTCCACCATATGCACCGGCACACGAATGGTTCGTGCCTGATCGGCAATGGCGCGGGTAATGGCCTGTCGAATCCACCAGGTGGCATATGTAGAGAATTTATTTCCCTTTGTCCAATCAAACTTGTCCACAGCGCGGATCAAGCCTGTATTTCCCTCCTGAATCAGGTCCAAAATATGCAGACCTCTTCCGGAATACTTTTTGGCGATGGAAACTACCAGTCGCAAGTTGGCCTCGGTCAGCTTGTTTTTGGCATCCTGATCACCCTCGGAGACCTTCTTGGCAAGCTCCACTTCCTCTTCTGCCGACAAAAGACGAATCTGACCGATCTCCTTCAGATACATGCGCACCGGATCGTCCAGGTTATACTCTGCCGCCAGATCTACAGGATCTACCAGCTCTTCGTCCTCTACGCCTGACAGGTCAATATCGTCCTCCAGCTCCCCTGCGCCGTCCATGTCCAGGTCATCGTCCAGCTCCAAATCCAGATCGCTGCTGACCACCTGAACGTTCATCGCTTCGATCCGTTCGTATATTTCCTCGATTTTTTCCGGGGAAAGATCCATTTTTTCCAGCTGGGCATTCAGGTCATCGGCACGGATGATCCCGTCCTTGCGTCCCTGGGCGATCAGCGTCTGCAGCACGGACTGCAGATCCTCAGGATTCTTAGCGGTCTTTTTCGTTGTACTCATAATTATCTTCCCTCTTTTTTGTTCTTTGCCGTTAGACTATAGCCCGATTCCGGCAATATGACAAGGGTTTTTACGGAAAATTTTTTTAAAAATGCAGCTTTGGGCGTTTTTTGTCGCCACGATGGACAGTATTCCCCAAAAAACTGAAAAACATACAGTTGCCTTTTCTCCGCAAATTCGCTATAATTTAGAAAATATCCGTTTATCCTTATATAGAGGTGCAAACAATGACTGACCTTTCCAAAATCCGTAATTTTTCCATAATCGCCCATATTGACCACGGAAAATCCACTCTTGCCGACCGGCTGCTGGAAGAATGCAAGGCCATTGATAACCGGCAGATGCAGCAGCAGATTCTGGACTCCATGGATCTGGAGCAAGAGCGTGGCATCACCATCAAAGCCACCGCCGTGCAGCTGACCTACACCGCTGACGACGGTCAGACTTATGCGCTGAATTTGATCGACACCCCCGGTCACGTGGACTTTAACTATGAGGTAAGCCGCAGTCTTGCCGCCTGCGAAGGCGCAGTTTTGGTGGTGGATGCCTCCCAGGGTGTGGAAGCGCAGACGCTGGCCAACACATACCTTGCGATCGACGCAGGGTTGGAAGTTCTGCCTGTTATCAACAAGATCGACCTTCCCTCAGCAAGACCTGCCGAGGTAAAAGCAGAGGTGGAAGACATTATCGGCATCCCTGCCGAGGACAGTCCCGAGATCTCTGCCAAAAACGGCATTAACATCCACTCCGTTCTGGAGATGATCGTAAAAGATGTTCCTGCCCCCACCGGTGACAGAAATGCACCGCTGCAAGCGCTGATCTTTGACAGCCAGTACGATTCCTACCGTGGTGTCATTGTCTATGTGCGGATCAAGGAAGGCACGGTCAAAGCAGGCATGGACATTAAAATGATGGCCACCGGCGCTGTTTATAAGGTGGTTGAAGTGGGTACGATGAATCCGCTGGGACTGACACCGCGTCAGCAGCTTGGCGCAGGCGAAGTGGGCTATATTACCGCATCCATCAAAACCGTACAGGACACGCAGGTTGGCGATACCATTACCACCGTGGAAGGCAGCGCGGCTGATGCGCTGCCCGGTTACCGCCCGGTACAGCCTATGGTCTATTCCGGTATTTATCCGGCAGACGGCGCCAAATATCAGGATCTCCGGGAAGCTCTGGAAAAGCTGAAGCTGAACGACGCATCCATGTCCTACGAGTTGGAAAGCTCCATTGCCCTTGGCTTTGGCTTCCGCTGCGGATTTTTGGGTCTTTTGCACATGGAGATCATTCAGGAACGGCTGGAACGGGAGTACAATCTGGACCTGATCACCACCGCGCCCAACGTTGTGTACCGGATCACCAAAAACACCGGCGAGGTGCTTATGGTGGATAACCCTCTGGACTATCCGGATCCTATGGATATCCAGCTGGCAGAGGAGCCTTTTGTAAAGGTTAGCCTCATCGCGCCCCAGGAATATGTAGGCAACATGATGGATCTTGCCACCTCCCGTCGGGGCGAGTTCAAGGACATGGTCTATCTGGATGCCAACCGGGTGGAGCTGCACTACGAGATGCCCCTGAACGAAATTATCTACGATTTCTTCGATGCGCTGAAGTCCCGTACCCGCGGCTACGGCTCATTGGATTACGAGCTGATCGGCTATCGCCCCAGCCGCCTTGTGAAGCTGGACATTTTACTCAATGGCGATGTGGTGGACGCGCTGAGCTTCATTCTCTTTGCAGACAATGCCTATCCCCGGGCAAGAAAGATCTGCGAAAAGCTGAAAGACAACATCCCCCGCGCCCAGTTTGAGATTCCGGTGCAGGCAGCCATCGGCGGCAAGATCATCGCCCGGGAGACCATCAAGGCGCTGCGCAAGGACGTGCTTGCCAAGTGCTACGGCGGCGATATTACCCGTAAAAAGAAGCTGCTGGAAAAACAGAAGGAAGGCAAAAAGCGGATGCGCACCTTTGGTACCGTCTCCGTCCCGTCAGAAGCCTTTATGGCAGTGCTCAAATTAGACGAGGATTAATTTCAGTTGACAGTTGTCATCTGTCAATTACACAAATATGGAGGCAACTATGCCCTTTTTCTCACGGAACAACAAAACACCCCTGGGTATCTACGTCCATGTGCCCTTCTGCCGGAGCAAATGCGAATACTGCGACTTCTATTCCGTTACAGACAGGGATGACAAAACCCTGGACAGCTATCTGGACGCGGTATGTGCCCACATCCGGGAGGCCGGCGCGTTAGCACCCGGGTATTTGGTGGATACCATATACTTTGGTGGCGGCACACCTACCTTTTTCGGCGCTGAAGGCCTGGCCAGCATTTTGGGTGTCATTCGCAAAAGCTTCGATGTTTCCCGCAGCGCAGAGATCACCTTTGAGGCCAACCCCGACTCTGTTTCTGAGCGACTGCTGAAACGCCTTCGCAGTGAAGGTTTCAATCGGGTGAGCTTAGGCGTTCAATGCGATAATGATGCAATCCTGAAAAAAATCGGCAGACCCCATAATTTTGAGCAGGCCGTAGCGGCGGTTCACAGAATCCGAAAGGCTGGCTTTCGGAATCTATCCTTGGATCTTATGTACGGCTTGCCGGGACAAACGCTGGAGCAGTGGGAAAAGACGCTGAAAAACGTGCTGCGCCTGCATCCGGAGCATATCAGCTGCTACGGTTTGAAAGTGGAAGAAGGAACACCGCTTTTCGCCTACAAGGATTATTGCATGCTGGCAGATGATGATACCCAGGCAGATATGTACCTGTCCGCCATTGACATCCTCCACAGCTTCGGCTACCGGCAGTACGAGATTTCCAATTTCTGCCGCAAAGGCGCCGTTTCCCGTCATAATCTGAAGTATTGGACAGGCGGAGAGTATTTGGGGTTCGGTCCGGATGCCAGCTCGGATTTTGCCGGCAGACGGTTTTCCATCGTACGGGATCTTTGGGAATATGTTGACGGCATCCAAAACGGAGGACAAGTACTTCGGGATGTACAGCAAATTCCAAAATGGGAACGGGCAGGCGAGTATTTGATGACGCGCCTGCGAATCAGCACCGGAATTGATCCTAAGGAATACGAAAGTAAATTTATGCTCAGCTTCGCGCCGCTGGAAAAAGCGATGCAGAAGTTCTGGGAGCAGGGTCTGGCCAAGAAAACTTACGATGGTCGCTGGCATTTGACACCCAGAGGCTTTTTGTTATCCAACACCATTCTTTCTGACCTGCTGCTGATACAGGAAACCATGCTGCGTTGATAAAAAGCGTGTCCGTCAGGCGATGCCTGACGGACACGCTTTTATGTTTGAATCATAAGGATACTGTTTCATCGGTAATGGCGGTCATTGCCTCTTGCTGGCTCATGCCGTTGGCAATGGCCTGCTTTCTGGCTGCATTCACTGCCTGGATCACCTTGACCCGCTTGCCGTCCAGCTCATAGCCTTTCATGGACAGCAGCGTCAATGCCCACGCCACCATGGGAATCACACAGAACAGCACGATCACCACCCAGTTCATGCCGGGGATATAAGGGGTCATTTTTGTGGGCAGATCATGAACGCCGATGAACAGCAGCGCAATGGATACCACCGCCGCTGCCAAGGACGATACCAGCTTATCCACCAACGAGAATAATGTGCCCATAATGCCGGGGATAAACTTGCCGGAGCAATACGTTTCGTAGTCGGCGCAGTCCGCAACCATGGGAATGGGCATATCGGCTGTGGAATAGTAAGCACCGTAGCCGATACCGAAAAATACAATAAACAAGATGGTATATAGATTGATGGAAAGGCCCTGTTCTCCCAGCAGCTGCAAATTCCACGCAGGATTTCCCGGTCTCCATAAAAGCAGCAATGCAAATACACCAATGTAGCACAGCAGCGCAAGACGCACATACTTAATAAGACTTGCTTTTTGTCCGTGCTTTTGGGAAGTGCGCACGGTCAGCAGGAAGAAAGGTGCAGAGAACACATATCCCAGCGCCATCATCACCATGTTGAAGGTGTCGTAATTGCCCATCATGCAGCCGTAGAGCATAATCAGTACAGTCATATTCTGGGCAACCGCCAGCGCCAGCTTGCAGCCGCCACCGGCAACCATCAGCCGCTGCAGCGGCTTGTTCCGCTTGATGATCTGCACGTATTCTTTCACTTTTACCGGCTCCTGCTGTCCGCCTAAGCCGAAGTATTTTTCGTTGTCCTTTTCCCAAATGCCGATAATGGCAAGGACCGTCAAAATTACGGAAATCACAATACCGATAGGTGTCATGATGGCATACCATGTGGCATTGTAGTCTCCCACAAAGGAATCCCATGCCAACACCATGCCCACCACCTGCATGACACCCATGCCCAGCAAAGAGCCGACGGTGTTAAACACAGTAAACAGAGGGCGCTGCTTGGGATCGTTGGTCAAAACCGATTGGGCAGACCTGGTAACAGAGGTCTGGAAAGTATAACCGATGACCCACACCGCATACAGCAGGATAAACAATGTATAGCGTAGCCACATCATGGTTTGCGGCACCAGGGGCGTCACCACATACAAAAGCAGCACCGAAACAGCCATAACTGCGTTGCCGATCACCATAAAGGGACGGAATTTGCCGAATTTGCCGTTGGTTTTGTCCATCAGCGCGCCGATAATCGGATCGGTAATGGCATCGAACACCCGCATGCCGGTAACCATGAAGGAAGCAAATACCATAGCGATCCCCAAAACAACATTGCCAAAGGTGGCGATATAGGAAAGGATCAGCACAAAGTATACATTGGTTGCGCCGTTGTTCATGGGAAACAGCGCCAGCTGATAGAATTTTGCGCGATTCATGCCGTTATTTTCGTCCATGTTCGTTCTCCTTCATTGCTCAGGTCCAGTTGCCGCCGCCGGCAGTCTTTTTGTTCAGCTTGTAGTCGCTGAGCGGCTTATGGGTGTAGCTGAGGGTGGTCTCGTCCTGCAACTGGCCGGAAACTGCCCGGATCTTCGTATCTTTGCCCAGCGGCACGTCAAAGGTCAGCACATGTTTGTCGGATTTTGTGCCGATTTGTTTGCCGTCTGCGTACAATGTCACACTTTCGCAATTGGTGTAGACCTTTACCTTCGTCACTTTCTCCGGGCGATGGGTGTATCGCTTTCCGGCAATATGCACCATGGGTTCTTTGTTCCAGTATGCTTTATACAGATAGAAGCTGTCCTTTTTGATCTTACGATCAAAAGTCACAAGGCCTTTGTGATTCATGCCCGGTTCGCCACCCTGATTTCTTGCGTCGGCGGCAAAGTCAAACATATTCCATACGTGGTTGGCCCACATAAAGGGACGCTTCTTGAAGCATTCCAGCATATATTCGTGGTAAACGGCCTGGTATTCCTCTGTGTGGTCGCCCCGCCGGGGATGGGAGGAATGGAGATTGGGCATTCCCTCGCAGCCATACTCCGAAAAACCAAGGCACCGGTTGGGGTACTTCCAATGGAAAAAGTCGATCCACAAGTCATTTAGAAACAACCCCGGCACATACCAGCCCAAGTACAAATTCCAGCTGACCAGATCGGAAATATGAGCCACCTTATTAAACGGTCCGCACACCGCGTAGCAAGCCAGCGTAGTGGGGCGGGTGGGATCCATCCGGTGTACCAGATCATTCAGCATCCGGTGGTTATCCAGCATATCCTTTTTATCCTTGGTGGATATGGTGATCTCATTGGACAGGCCCCATGTTACGATACAAGGGTGGTTATAATTCTGCACGATCAGTTCTTTCATCTGGCTGATAGTATTTTCCCGGCCATTGTTAAGGTGCTCGGAAATGTAGGGAATCTCCGCCCAAACCACCATGCCGTACTTGTCACACAGGTCGTAAAAATACTGATCGTGCTGATAGTGGGCAAGGCGAATGGTGTTGGCACCGATTTCACGGATCAGCGCCATATCCTCGTCGTGATGGGCCTTGGTCAGAGCATTGCCCAAACCCTTTCTGTCCTGATGACGAGACACGCCCTGCAACGGATAGCTTCTGCCGTTCAGGAAAAATCCTTTTTGCGGATCAAACCGATAGGAACGGACACCAAATTGGCAGCTGACTGCATCCACAGCCTGCCCGTTAGACAGCAATGTTGCCTCACAGCGATACAAATACGGATCTTCCAGTCCGTCCCACAGATGGGCATTTTGTATGGTTAGGCAAACGTCCGTTCCCTCACCCTGCGCCACCGTGATGCCCTCTGCATCCAATAAACGCACGGCAACGGCGGCATCTTCCCCGTTATGCCATGTGCGCACACGAACCTTTCCGTCTGTTCCGGACACTTCCGGTGTTACGGCAATACCGGGGCCGCCCAAATAATCCATATCAAAATGCAGCTTGTTCAAAACGATCAGTTTTACATCCCGGTAGATACCGCCATAGAAGGTAAAGTCCGCTTTTTGGGGATAGACCCGGTCATTGACAGAGTTGTCCGCTTCCACCACGAGAGTATTCTCCGGCTGCAAAAAATCGGTAATATCCGCCCGGAAAGTAGAATAACCGCCATCGTGGCACATCACATGGCTGCCATTCAGCGTAACCCGGGCAGACGCATTCACGCCGGCAAATTCCAGATAGATCCGCTGGCTGCTCCGGTCAAATTCCGGGCAGAAAAAACGTTTTTCATAAGTGCAAGTGCCACGCCAATAGTTGTCGCCGCCGTCCTGGCCGTCCCGGGCATTCCACGTGTGGGGAATGTCCACCTGCTGCACAGAACCGTCATGGCAGGTAAATAACCAACCTGTATTCAAAAGCTGCTCCGTTCGCATAAACGCATCTCCTTTGTGTTATACAAAGACATGTTTCGTACATTATAACAAAACTACAAATAGATTACAAGGCAGATTTCGTAGGAAACTGTTAACATTTCCTACAAAAAGTCCACTTGTTTTCTGTTTTCTTTTCCCTTTCATAAATTCATAAAAAGTCTATTATTTTTCTTATTGTTATGGTATAATGGATAAAATTATGTACAAGGAGTCTGTAGCTCATGGGATTGATCGCAAAGCTTTTTGGAACCCGATCTCAGCGGGAACTGAAAAAGATAAAGCCCACCGTAGACAAGATCCTGTCTTTGGAGGAAGAATACAAAGCCCTTTCAGAAGCGGAGCTGCGCGGCAAAACCGCGTTGTTTCGTGACCGTCTGGCTCAGGGCGAAACGCTGGACGACCTGCTGCCGGAGGCCTTTGCCGCCATCCGGGAGGCAGCAGACCGTGTGCTGGGAATGCGCCCGTATCCCGTGCAGCTGATTGGCGGTATCGTTTTACACCAGGGACGGGTCGCAGAAATGAAGACCGGTGAAGGCAAAACCCTGGTGGCCATTTTGCCATGCTACCTGAATGCGCTGACAGGCAGAGGCGTTCACGTAGTCACGGTCAACGAATACCTGGCTAAGTACCAGTCTGAATGGATGGGCAAGGTCTACCGTTATATGGGCCTTTCCATCGGCCTGATCATTCCCGGCATGGAGCCTGCCCAGCGCCGGGAGGCATACGCTGCGGACATTACCTACTGCACCAACAACGAACTGGGTTTTGACTATCTGCGTGATAACATGGCTACCTACCAATCTGAGCTTGTCCAGCGGGGACATGCCTTCGCCATTGTAGACGAAGTGGACTCCATTTTGATCGACGAGGCAAGAACCCCCTTGATTATCTCCGGCAAAGGCGAGGATTCTTCCAAGCTCTATGAGCTGGCAGATCACTTTATTTCCTCCTTGCGCAAGCAGGTGTTTGCCAAAACAGAGGACAAGGAGGTCCACGACGATTACGACTGCGATTACTTCGTAGACGAGAAATCCCGTTCTGTCTCTCTGACCGCAAAGGGCATCGCCAAGGCTGAGGCCCATTTTGGCGTTGAAAATCTGGCTGACCCGGAAAATACCACCTTGTCTCACCACCTGAATCAGGCTATGAAGGCCCGGGGATTGATGAAAAAGGACATTGACTACGTGGTCAAGGACGGCCAGATCATCATTGTGGACGAATTTACCGGACGGCTGATGTATGGCAGACGATATAACGAAGGTCTGCACCAGGCCATTGAGGCGAAGGAACGTGTTACCGTTGCCGGGGAAAGCAAGACCCTTGCCACCATCACCTTCCAAAACTTCTTCCGCCTGTACGAAAAACTCTCCGGCATGACCGGCACTGCGCTGACAGAGGAAGAGGAATTTGCCTCTATTTATTTGCTGGATGTGGTGGAAATTCCCACAAACAAGCCGGTGGTGCGCCTGGACCACTCCGACGTAGTCTACAAAACCCAGGCAGGCAAATTCCGCGCCATCATCAATCAGGTAAAAGCCTGCTACGAAAAAGGACAGCCGGTGCTGGTTGGTACCGTCTCCATTGAGAAAAGTGAGATCCTCAGCAAGCTGCTGAAAAAGGCCGGTGTGCCCCACAATGTGCTCAACGCCAAATACCATGAGCAGGAAGCCCAGATCGTAGCGCAGGCTGGCAAGCTGGGCGCTGTGACCATTGCCACCAACATGGCAGGCCGCGGCACCGACATTATGCTGGGCGGCAACGCAGATTTCCTTGCAAAAGCAGAACTGGCAAAAACGGATCTGCCTGAGCAGCACCTGCAAGAGGCGGATTCCTATGCGGAAACGGACGATCCCCAGATCCTGGCAGTGCGGGAAACTTATAAAAAGCTGCTACAAAAACATAAAGATGCCATTGTGGACGAGGCGCAAAAGGTGCGCGACGCAGGCGGGCTGTTTATCATCGGTACAGAACGGCACGAATCCCGACGTATTGACAATCAGCTTCGTGGTCGCGCCGGACGTCAAGGCGACCCGGGCGAAAGCCGTTTCTATCTGAGCTTGCAGGACGATCTGATGCGTCTGTTTTCCTCGGATCGAATCATGGGTCTTATGGACACCATGGGTCTGGACGAAGACACCCCCATTGATGCAAAAATTCTGTCCAACGCAGTGGAAAATGCGCAAAAGAGCGTGGAAAGCCGCCACTTCCGGGCGCGAAAGAGCGTGCTGGAATACGATAACGTGATGAACACCCAGCGAGAAGTCATCTATGCCCAGCGTCAAAAGGTGCTGGACGGAGAAGACCTGCGGGAAAACGTTATGAGCATGTTGCACAGCGTAATAGAAAGCACCGTTACCGATGCCCTCAGCGAATTTGGCGGCATTGTGGACGAAGTCTCCCTTTGTGCGGTATTGCAAAAAACAGAAGGTCTCTTCTTCCCCAAGGGCGCCTTTTCCGTTCCGTCACCCATGCCCTCTGCCCAGGAGCTGTCGGAAACGCTGTTTGACCTTGCTCAGGAGCATTATCATCAGAAAGAAATCGCTGTCAGCGGCATGAATCTGGTGCGTGGCAGCGAAAAGGTAGATATGCGGGAGCTGGAACGGGTGATCATGCTCCGGGTGGTAGACGAATACTGGATGGATAACATTGACGCTATGGATGACCTGAAGCAGGGCATCGGCTTGCGGGCCTACGGCCAGCACGACCCGGTCATTGCCTATAAAGAAGAAGGTTATCAGCTGTTTCAGGCTATGGTCACTGCCATTCGAGAAGAAACAGTGCGTCGGCTGTTTGCCTTGCAGGTACGGCCCACGCAGCAAATACAGCGTACCCGGGTTGCCAAGGAGACCTCTGCCTCCGGCGCAGAGAGCAGCATCGTAAAAAAGCAGCCTGTAAAAGCCCAAAAGAAAGCCGGTCCCAACGACCCTTGTCCCTGCGGCAGCGGCAAGAAGTATAAAAAGTGCTGTATGCAGAAAGACAAAGAGGAAAGTCGGTAAATTCCATTGTAAAAGGAGAACACCATGGGCATCCGTAGGGTAACGGTTGGAACACTTGAATATCTTACCGCCGACGGGATTGGTGTACCTCACTGCTTTACTACCCGTCTGGGCGGTGTCAGCAGCGGCACCTTTGCTTCGCTGAATCTGGGCTGCCACAGAGGCGATGATGCTGAGAATGTGGCGCAAAACTTCCGCATCCTGGCGGATGCTTTGGATTTTCAACCCGCCAATCTGGTGCTAACTCGACAGACACATTCAGACATCGTCCGGCAAGTCAGCTGCAAAGACAGCCGCGGCTTTGACAGTCACAGCTATCCGGAGTGTGACGCGCTGACCACCAACACCCCCGGCACAGCCCTGGCAGTATTTACTGCCGACTGTACGCCGATTTTGCTTTGGGATCCGGTCACCGGTGCTGTTGGCGCAGCCCACGCAGGCTGGCGGGGTACTGCCGGAAAAATCGCTGCAAAAACCGTTGGGATTATGGTCGATGTCTACGGCTGCCGCCCGGAAGATCTGCGGGCAGCCATCGGCCCTAATATTGCCCAATGCTGCTTTGAAACTGACAGCGACGTGCCGCAGGCCATGGAAAAGGCTTACGGCGGGGTGATAAACCATTTCGTTGTCCAAAAAGCCGGTAAATATTATGTCAACCTAAAGGAGATAAACGCCCTTTCCCTCCGGGAGGTGGGCGTCCGCCACATTGAAATTTCCACCGAATGCACCGCCTGTCAGCCTCATCGATTCTGGTCGCATCGCGTCACAGGAGGAAACCGGGGCAGCCAAGGTGCGCTGATCGTCTGCAAGGAGGGACTCGGGTGAAAAAAATACTGTCAATGATCCTTTCCGCCCTGGTATTTGTAAGCCTGCTGGGCGGCTGTGGCACAGAGCCTGGACCCTACACTCCCACTGGCGCAGGCCTCAGCTGGGACGAAGATTATACCGGACCTGTGCATCAGCCGGAGCAGGATGGTTCTGAGCAAGTGCTCAAACTGACCTACTATCCGGATCGTTCCATGAACCCCTACATCTGCACGGATTTTACAAACCGGGCGCTGTTTACCCTGCTGTACCAGAGCCTGTTTTCCGCGGATCGCACTTATTCGGTGGAGCCCCAGCTATGCAAAAATTACCGTGTCTCCCAAGACATGAAGACTTACACATTCTATATCGCCAATGCCACCTTTGCTGACGGCTCTGCCCTGACTGCCGACGATGTGGTTGCCAGCCTGAATGCCGCCAAGGAAAGCGCGTATTACAGCGGACGCTTCGGGCATATTACAGGTGTTTCCCAAGCGTCAGACGGCGGTGTGACGGTAACCACCGACGTGCCAATGGAGAATCTGCCCTTGATTCTGGATATCCCCATCCTCAAGCAAACCCAGTTGCAGCTGGACTCTCCTGTGGGCACCGGTCCTTATTACCTGGATGCCAGCACCCAAAACCCTGTCCTGCGACGTAATACCAATTGGTGGTGCAAAAAAGAGCTGGCTGTGACGGCCCCAGCCATTACTCTTGTGGCCGCCCAATCCATTGCCGACATCCGGGATGATTTTGAATTTAACGGACTGAGTCTTGTTTGCGCCGACCCCGGCTCTGACAGATACGCGGATTACCGTTGTGACTACGAGCTATGGGACTGTGAAAGCGGTATCTTTTTGTATCTTTCCTGCAATATGGAAAGCGAGTTGTTCTCCCGCCCGGAGGTGCGCGCCGCCCTTACCTATGCCATAGACCGGGACACCATTTCTGCCGACTATTACCGCGGTTTTGCCAGAAGTGCCTGCTTGCCCGCTTCTCCCCAGTCTCCTTATTACAGCAGCAGTCTGGCCTCAAAATACGCTTATGACGGCGGCGAGAAATTCACCCAGGCAGTGACGGATGCCTCTAAAAGCGGTGCGCAAATCGTCCTGCTGGTCAATAAAGACGACAGCCTGCGGCTGCGGGTCGCCCGGGATATTGGCGATATGCTGGCAAAATGCGGTCTGAAAGTGACCATGTCGGAAAAAAGCACCAGCGCCTGTCAGTCGGCATTGAAAAAGAAGGAATACGATTTGTATCTGGGGCAAACAAAGCTGTCCCCCAATATGGATCTGAGCATGTTCTTCGCCACCAAAGGAACCCTGAATCAGGGCGGCATCAGCGACGTTGCTCTGTATACGCTCTGTACAGAGGCTCTTGCCAACCACGGCAACTACTACACTCTGCACAAAAGCGTCATGGATGACGGACGGCTGTGTCCCATTCTGTTCCGAAGCTACTCAATATATGCCGCCCGGGGACTGTTGACCCAATTGACTCCTGCCCGGGACAGCGTGTTCTACTACAGTCTTGGCAGAACCATGGAGCATGCACTGATAACCGAATAAGCAAAAAGCGTGTTGCCTTCACAAGGCAACACGCTTTTGTTATGTTACTGATTTTCCTTTACGATGGCGATACCGTCTACCAGATTGGCCTCCAGCAGCTGCCCGTCAATGGTCACCGTGCGGTCCATCAGGTCTGTCAGCAGCACCTGTCCGTCGCGGCATTCGATTTTCATCACGTTCTTCATCGCTATGTTTGCCTCGGTAACGGTGTTTCTATAAACAGTGGAAAGACACATACGCGTTTCTCCTTACTTTGCTTCCAGACTGGCCAGTACCATGCTCAGGCGCATATTGCCCTTTTCGTAATCAGACACGGATGCCATTACCTGCTCATAAGCCGCGTGGCTGCCGGCCTTTTCCAACTGAGTTGCCAGCTCTGCCAGTTCTTTTGTGTGGGATGCATTGTGACCCACCATATACTTCATCAGCGCCACCAGCTCTTGCATAGGTGTATGCTGACAGTTGCCGCCACAGGTGCCGCAATCGCTGGTGCAATCGTGGCTGTGTGTATGGGTATGCTCCTGTCCGTGAAGCTGGTCATGCTCATGGGGATGGGCGTGTTCATGGGCATGAGCATGGCAATGGGCGTGGGTGTGGGTGACCCCATCATGGGTGTGGGCATGAGAATGGGAATGCTCATGGTTGTGGCTGTGATCGCCACCGATATGGTCATGATGCAAATGCATACAATTTTCTCCCTTTTCGTTTTTTTGATTATATCCTATATTTTATGGTGTGTCAAATTTCTGATTTTGTGTTTACTTCGTAACGTCAGCCAACGCATCCCGGATGGCGCCGATGGAGTACAGAGAACCAAAGCTCAGCACAGCGCCGTCCTTGCCCGCCTTTTCCATGGCAGTGCGGACGCCTTCTTCCACCGTTTCGCAGGCTGTCGCCTTTGCGCCCTTATCCTTCAAATACTGTGTAAGAAGCTGTGCGTCCAGCCTTCTGGGGTTTGGCGGTGTGATACACACAAACTCCTGTACCAACGGCATAACCGGTTGATACATATCTGCATAATCCTTATCTGCCAGAACGCCTGTCAGCACAATGACCTTCTTCCCTGCCAAATAATCCTCAATATTCTTAACCAGCGCCTCAATGCACTGAGGGTTATGGCCGCCGTCAATGATGAAAAGCGGATCCGTTTGCATAACATCAAATCGACCGGGCCAGCACACCTGACGAATGCCGTCACGGATGTTCTGCTCGGTGATCTGCCAGCCCCGGGCGATCAGCCTGTCAACAACAGACAGGACCACCGCCGCGTTGTGCAGCTGATGCTCGCCCAAAAGGGGCAGCTCTAACGCCTGGCGACTGCCGCAATCAAACACTTGCCCGGTAAGACCGTAGGAAACCGGTCGCAGTCCTTCAAAATCTGCTTTCGTAAGAGCAATGTTCTTTTCCTTGCATATGGCTTCAAAGATCGCCTCCACCGAGGGCGCGCCCCGGTATACCACCGCATCGCAGCCGGTCTTTAAAATGCCGGCCTTTGTCTCGGCAATTTTTTCCACCGTATCTCCCAGCACATCTGTATGATCCAGGCCGATATTGGTGATCACTGCAACCTCCGGCGGGTCGATCACGTTAGTGGAATCCAGCGCGCCGCCCATGCCCACTTCCAGCACCACAATGTCACAGCCATTGCGCATGAAATATTCAAAAGCAATGCAGCTGACCAGCTCAAACTCCGTAGGGCTTTCCTCCATAGACTGCGCCTTCGGCTTAATCCAGGCAGTGATCTCGGTAAGCTCCTGATCAGAGATCGGCTCGCCATTAATCTGCATACGCTCATTAAAGCGGTAAATATACGGAGAGGTATAAAGACCCACCCGATAGCCTGCCTTTTGCAAAATGGATGCGGTCATGGCTGCGGTGGAACCTTTGCCGTTTGTTCCGGCAATGTGCACATACTTCAGTTTCTTCTGGGGGTTACCCATCAGCTCCAGCAGATTTTGCGTTCTGCTCAGGCCGGGGATGCTGCCCTTCCAGCAAACAGAATGGATATAGGCAATTGCCTCCTCCGCATTGGTGATTTTAAGGTCCTTATCTTGGTTCATCGTTGGCCACAAGCCCATTCTGGTGAAAATGCCGGTTCTCATCAGCATATAGGTGACGGAGATTTCCAAGGTTGCCACCACAAGAAACTGAATGCCCCGGGTCATTAGATTTGCACCGAATGCCACATAAAAATTATCCCTGTTAAAGCAATAGGCCAGCGCGGCGCTTTGATACAGCCATGCGCCCAGAATTACCGGCGCAAGGTATCCCAGCGCCAGCCGGAAAACAGAAACCTTGTTTCCCAGATACTTCCGGCACAATCCGCCAAACACACCGAACAAGATCGCCGGGGGACACAAAATGGGGTTGAAGCCATACTGCATCATGCTGCCCAGGGCATCTGCCACCAGGCCGGTCATTCCGCCTGCCACAGGGCCAAACAGCACGCCTGCCAAAAACAGCGGAAATTTATCCAGCGACCAGCGCACACTGCCATAGGGAGCATAAGACAGAAAACGCGCCAGCACAATGCTGATCGCCGCCAGCAGTGCGCTTCCGGCAATGGTACGGGTAGCCAAAAGCTGCCTGCCGGTTGTTTTGTTGTTTTTCTTTTTCATAGAATAACCTCCTTGGTATAGGTGTCTGACCACAAAAATATCCCCATACGCCAAAGGCGCAGGGGAGGCATTTGCAGACAATCCACCCATAGGTATGCAGCGCATACCCAGCCGAGTGTCGCTTTGCATAATGGAGATCATCCAATATGGCCAGCGGGTGCGGATACCTCATCGCGGACATAAGCTGATGGGCTTGTGCCCTTCGTCTGTCACTCAACTCCCCATTTTGACAGCACTTCACGCGAGGTTTCCTACTCTGTTCTTCGCTATCATACATCAAGTATTTCTAAATGTAAATACCTTTTTTAATTTCTGCCCGGCCATGTGCAAATCATGCGAAGCGGATAGCTCCGTTCCTGCGTACTTCCTACACAAAAAAGTGCTTGACATTGAGTCTTGGCTATGCTACTATATGCGAGTAATAAAGAAGGCAATGTATCCGCCTCACCTCCAGCCCATAGGCAAAGAGGTTAATATTCCACCTTTTCCTGCGGAGAGGGTCTGTGAGTATGCGGATGGCTTGCCATCCGTTTTTTGTTGTCTATATGGAGGTGCTTACCATAGCCAAGTTAGATCATCAGCTCAATGACGAGATCCAGGACAAAGAAATTCGCCTGATCGGCGCCGACGGCGCGCAGCTGGGTATTATGTCCGCTGAAGCAGCCAACGAAATGGCCGAAGAACAAGGCCTCGACCTTGTGAAGATCTCTCCCAACGCAACACCCCCCGTCTGCAAAATCATGGACTATTCCAAATTCTGCTACGATTAAAAGAAGCGGGAAAAGGATGCCCGGAAAAACCAGAAGGTGGTGGAGATCAAAGAGATCCGCATGAGCCCCAGCATTGACACCAACGATCTGAACACCAAGATCAAGGCTGCCCAAAAGTTTCTCACCGAAGGCAACCGCGTCAAGGTAAGCGTCCGCTTCCGCGGCCGTGAAATGGCGCATACCAACATCGGCGAAAAGCTGCTGATGGATTTTGCCGAGGCTTGCTCCGAGATCGCTGCCATGGAGAAGAATCCGAAGCTGGAAGGCCGTTTTAAGGCCATGTTCCTCACCCCCAAGAACAGCAAGTAATGTAAGTAATTTATTACCAAAGATATGGAAGGAGATACCTACTATGCCCAAGCTGTAAACCCATAGCGGTGCAAAGAAGAGATTTAACCTGACCAAGTCCGGTAAGGTAAAGAGAGCCCGCGCTTACAAGAGCCACATCCTCACCAAGAAGGATACCAAGCGTACCCGTCGTCTGCGTACGACCGCTTATGCCGACGTGACCAACGTGGCTGCGGTCAAGAAGATGATCCCGTACAAATAAGAGAAGGAGGATGTAAGAAATGGCAAGAGTAAAAGGCGCGATGATGACGCGCAAGAGAAGAAATGCTACCCTGAAGCTGGCTAAGGGCTACTGGGGTTCCAAATCCAAGCACTTCAAGATGGCCAAGCAGGCCGTTATGAAGTCCGGCAACTACGCATTCGTGGGCCGCAAGCTGAAGAAGCGTGACTACCGCAGACTGTGGATCACCCGTATCAGCGCTGCAGTTAAGCCTTACGGTCTGAACTACTCCACCTTCATGAACGGTGTGAAGAAGGCCGGTATCGAGATGAACCGTAAGAGCCTGTCCGAGATGGCTATTCAGGACACCGCTGCTTTCGCTGCCCTGGTAGAGAAAGCAAAGGCTGCTCTCTAAGAACAAATGGAAGGACCCTGCTTTTGGCAGGGTCTTTTTGTACGTGGAGGTGAACCCGTGGAGTTGAAGCATACCGCTGCCAGGGAAGGGCGGCTGTCCTCCTTTCTGAAGGAAGAAATGGGGATGTCAACCGGTCTTATGAACCGGCTGAAATGGCAAAATAAAATATTCGTCAACGGCATTTCCCGGCACAACGATTACCGGGTGCAGCCGGGAGATGTGATCACCGCCGCGCTGGACGAAGAAACGCCCCAGTATCCGGCGGAGACAGGCGAGTTGACCATTATCTATGAAGATACGCATATCTTGGCTGTGGATAAGCCTTCCGGTATGCTCATCCACCCCTCCCGCGCCACTATGACAGGCACCCTTGCCAACCGGGTCCTGGGCTATTATCAAAAAACCGGTCAAAGCTGCGCCTTTCATCCTGTTACCCGGTTAGACCGGGACACCTTTGGCATTGTTTTGCTGGCAAAAAATGCCCACATCCACGCGCTTTTGAACGCTCAGCACGCCCGGGGTGAGCTGCACAAAACATACGAGGCGCTGGTATGCGGCTGCCCGAAAGCCGACAGTGGCCGCATCGATGCGCCCATCGCCAGAAAACCACTGCCCAGTCTTTTGCGTTATGTCAACCAAAACGGCAAGCCCTCTGTAACGGAGTATACCGTCCTGCACCGGGCAGACCCTGTTTCTCTGCTGTCCCTGCGTCCCATCACCGGACGCACACACCAGCTGCGAGTGCACTGCGCCTATATGGGTTTTCCCATTCTGGGCGACCCCCAATATGGCACCGCCGAAGCAAAAAAGCTTGCCTCCTCGCAACAGCTGTGCGCCAAGCAATTGGTCTTTTCCCATCCCGTCACAGGTCAGAAACTCTGCCTGACGTCCCAGTTTTCCCTGGGGATAAAGAATTGACACCTGTCGAAAAATGCCGTATAATGCTGTTATTGCATATTAGGAGGCAACCCCTATGAAAAAATTTTTCTGCCTGGCGCTGACTTTTCTTCTGGCCGCCACAATACTGTGGGGCTGCAGCAAGAAAAAGAAGCTGCTGGGCACATGGGAATGCACGTTGGATCTTTCCCCCACTGTCACGCAAACCCTTACGGACGTAGACTTCGGCTCCCAATTTACCGTCAGCGATTTTACTGTGTCTGCGCAGCTTTCCTTTTTAAAAGACGGCACCTTTACCTTGCAGCTGGATCCGGATGAACTGGATGCTTCCCTGGAAACACTGTGCTCCGAGCTGGAAGCAGACTTGTTCGCCATGCTGCAATCCCAGCTGCAGGAGCAATCTCTTCCCCTTTCTCTGGAGGAATTGCTTGCCCTTTCCGGACTGTCTTCTGATGATCTGACCCATCAACTGCGCCAACGCTTTCAGGACCTTGCGCTTGGTCAAACGCTGGCTGCTCAATGCGCATTGGAAGGCTACTACCATGTCAAAGGCCAGCGCATCCTGTTTGCCCCCCAAGCGGAGGCATCCATTGATGAGCACTATATCCCGTTCGCAATAGAGGAAACGACGCTGACGCTCAGCCAGCAGGTGGGGCAGAATCCCTTTCTTGCGGACAATCTGATTCTGGGCAGTACCTCTGTTTCCTTCACCCGGGCAGGTTAATGCTGCAGCAGGAAACCATGTTCCACCTTACGCAAAAACACCGATGCAAATTGCATCGGTGTTTTTTATGGTTTTTCAGTATTACATCTCGAACGGATCCATGCCCAGTGCAGGGTGACCTACCTCGGCCAACCAGTTCATCAGTTCCTCACCCTCGGTGCAGATGGTCTCATCAGCAACCATATCGGTGAAGTTGTCGATGTCGTACATTTCCTTAATGGTTGCATCCAGACGCTCACGCACCTGCTCCTTCAGGTCCTTGGGCATCCACATAATGCGGATAGGACCGCCTTCAGCAGCGATAAACTTCTTGGAGAAGATAAACTGCTTGCCGTGGCCCATGAATCCGGGTGTCTGCACGCCGCCGCCGGTCTGGGAAGCCATATCGGAGAAAGTCATGCCCATGGGGGTCATGCCTGCATGCTCACGGCAGGTAATGATAACACCCTGGCAAGTGAAGGGGTCGAAGCCGCAGATGCACTCGAAGCAGCCGCAGGATGTCATAGGATCCTGGAACAGGGAGTACAGCGTCACGTGCTCCAGCGCACCGTGGGAGTACTTCTCAATTGCCTCATCTACGTCCTCGTAACGGCCCAGAGCCTCGTCAATACAACGCTCCTTGGGAACGATCTGGCAAGGACCGGTGGGATCCAGCTCGTTGGTTGCCTTAGCGTCCAGCCAGGACACAGCGCCACACAGGCCCAAACGCTCAGGGGTAACGATACAAACGTGGCTGGGAGAGAAGGCCTGACACATAATACAGGTGTAGTAAACAGGCACGGACTCGTCAGTCATGGAACGCAGACGGTCATCACGCTTTGCAAAGACCTCGTTGGCCTGTGCGCGCAATTCCTTGTTCTTCTCGGCATCCACCACAATGGTGACCTGGCACTTATCCACAACTGCCTCGAACTCGCTCTTGATCTTGGCGTACAGCACCTCACCCAGGTGACGGAACTTGAAGCCGGCTTCGAAATCAGCCTTGCTGATACGAATACGAATCATGTCACGCTGGCCGGTATGCATAACGCCCTCGATGCAGTTCAGGTAAGCGTGGAACTTACGCTCCATAACAGACTCGAAGTCTGTCTGCATCGCCTTGCCAGCAACATCCACAGTGTAGGACAGGCTGATCTTGGAGCCTGCCTCGATCTGGTCGATCTCCGGTCCGATAACCTCGATCTTGTGGTCCTCGATCTCTTGCAGCTCTTTGGTCTGAACCAGCTCGAAGCAGTCCACACGGGAGCCGTCCACTTCCACCTGCATATCACCGCGGCGGATAATCTCGCCTTCAAATGCAGATGCGTAAGAAACGGGAATGTCGATTTTGGTGATCTTCAGCTTGATGTCCCTTGCTTCCAGAGAAGTTGCATTCCACTTGGAGGTATCCAGCTGCTGGATCAAGCTCTTGGGAACGCGGAACATATTTTCCGTCTCGTTGGAGATAACGGGGAAGCCCAGGCAAATTGCGCCGGCACCGTAGGAAACGATCTCGTCGCTGAGAGACTTATAAGCATTTACGAATGCGCGGATGCGGTCCATGGTGTACTTATACAGTGCCTTGGTATCACCGGGAGTAATCGCACCAAAGATCAGTGCAGCACGCAGCGCCACGGAAACCACGTGGATAACAGATTGATCCTCAAAGCCCAGAGGCACAACACGGACGCCCTCGCCCAGGTTCATGCCTGCTTCATGGCAGTGCTTGATGGAGCTGCCGGTAAGAGTAACCAGCAGGCCCAGTGCCTGATAGGATTTTGCCAACTCCACTGTTTCAGCAGGATCCTCTGCGCCGCCGATAATAACGGCAACACCGGGGATATCGCCGGTAACCAGAGGCAGGCCCAGATTACGTACGAATGCGTCGCTGAGGAAACCCATCTCAGGCTCAGCGTAAGGCTCTGCACCGTGCAGGTACTTCAGCACCTCCAGAAATTCTGCGCACAGCGCAGATGCAATGCCGCTGTCAAATACATCCTGCAAACGGGGATTGCGAGTCATCATAGGCTTGATGTCCTCGTTCAGCGCTGTCTTCAGCTCACCCAGATTGCTGATTTTCTTGCCGGTAATGCTGTAGTAACAGGGCAGGTTATATGCTGTGTTGGGGAATGCGACGGGTTCTGCCTCGCCATACTGGGCAATGGCAGCGTCAATAGCTTTTACGGTACGCTCATAATTGTAGTCGTTACCACCGAAAACTCTGTCAAAAAGTGTCAACGTTTATTCCTCCTCGTATTTTAATTGTGTATCCCTTTTGTCATTGCGAGGAGCGCAGCGACGTGGCAATCTAAAAGAACATTTTTAAGATTCCCACGCCAGTCTGCGGACTGGCTCGGAATGACAATAGGGTTAGGCTATTCATGGTCCAAAATCTCTTTGATCTTGCGGATTTCTTGGGTGGCTGTGGGACTGAAATCGTAGGGGGATTTTCCCTTGCGGTCAGCGTCGATGATATCGGGGTTATAGTGGATAAAGCCCAGAATATCCTCTGCCGGAATGGCGCTGCGGATAAATTCCTCGTCGCCCTCGTCCCGGATCTTATTGGCCACCACACGAACCTGCTTGATGCCCAGATCCTTTGCCAGCCGCTTTACATTGCGGTAGGTCTGTACGGATCTTGCGCCGGGCTCGATGACCACGATAAACTGATCCATGTTCGCTGCGGTGCCGCGGCCCAGATGCTCCAGACCTGCTTCCATATCCATAATAACCACATCGTCTTTGCGGTAGGTCATGGCAGACAAGACAGATTTCAGCATCACATGCTCGGGACAGACACAACCGCTGCCACCTAAGTCCACAGTGCCCATCACAAGAAGCTTTACACCGTTCACCGTCTTGGCAAACTTCTCGGGGATGTCCGCCACATAGGGGTTGAGCTTGTAAAACTTATTGTCATCGCTGGCACCGGTGCGTTCCTTTGCCAGGTCACGCATCTTGGAAATAGGGATGATCTCATCCACTTCCTCTTGGGAAAGTCCTAAGGCAAGTCCCAGATTCGCATCGGGATCCACGTCTGCTGCCAGCACTGTCCGACCTTCGTCGGCATAGAGCCGGGCCAGCGTGGACGACAGGGTAGTTTTACCTACGCCGCCCTTGCCGGTAATTGCTACTTTCATTTGATAATTTCCTCTTTACAGGTTTTTGCGCCGATCAGCGTGAGATTTTGTCGCAGGCGAAGGTTTTAAGCGGGCATTATACTTTGTGTATGTGGCCGCTTAAATAACGCACGAATGCGGCAAAAGATCCGCTGAGATCAGATGCCCAGAGCGGCACGCTTGGCCTCGATGCAGGCGATCATCTTGTCGCCCAGAGATTCGATGTCGGTATCCACAACGAACTTAGCCTCAACCCACTGGTTGATGCCGTTTTCGCCCTGGAGCAGCTCGGTAACCTCGGTGGAACCCTTGGAGTAGGGATCCACGCCCAGGAAGGTCTCAATACCGGTAGCCACAACGTAGTTACCGATGGAAACAGCCTTCTCGGACATCCATTCGGGAGCGCAGCCAACAACAGGAACCTGAGAAATGTTGATACCCCAATCCTTGGCAATATCGGAGGCAAGAATCATCATACGGGAGATGTCAACACAGGAGCCCATGTGCAGAACAGGGGGGATGCCGGCCAGCTCACAAACACGCTTCAGACCTGCGCCGCAGTATTCCTTAGCCTGCTCGGGATCCATCAGACCTGCCTTAGCAGCAGCCTGTGCGCTGCAGCCGGTGGTGATAACGATAATATCGTTTTCCAGCATCTTCTTCATCAGACCGATGTGGGCGGTGTCGGGACGGATCTTGGGGTTGTTGCAGCCGACCATTGCCACAGCGCCGCGCAGAACACCGGAGTGGACGCACTCGATCAACGGCTTGGTGGTACCCAACTCATCCAGCTGGGTGTTGGCAACGCCGTCCAAAACCTTCTTGATGGCCTCAACGGAGTAACCCACGCGCGCCTTCTGCTTCTGGTTGGGGATATGTACCAGCTCCTGGTTGCGGTTCTTGAAGTTTTCAATTGCCATCTTCACGATCGCCTTGGCGCTGACGTCAGCAGTCACAGCAGAGAACTGAATGAACTCAGAGTCAGGAATCCGGGCAACGGGAGATGTGGTGATAAACTTGGTATGGAAACACTTGGAAAGCGGGCCCAGTGCGGGGAAGATACACTGCACGTCCACAACGATGGCTTCGCAAGCGCCGGTGAGAACAACGTTCTCCTGGTTCAGGTAGTTACCTGCCATGGGGATGCCGTGACGCATGGTGACTTCGTTGGAAGTACAGCAAACACCGGAAACGGTGATGCCCTTGGCGCCCATCTGCTTTGCGTAAGCGATCATCTCGGGGTCGTTGGCAAAGTAAACGATCATTTCAGACAGGGAAGGATCGTGACCGTGAACAACGATGTTCACATTTTCCTTCTCCATAACACCGATGTTAGCCTCGGTGTCGATGGGCTTGGCAGTGCCGAACATAACATCGGAGAACTCGGTACCCATCATAGAACCGCCCCAGCCGTCGCCCAAACCGGCGCGGAGGGACTGACGGATCAGTGCCTCAGGCAGGGAAGAACAACCCATATGGGTCATATGCATTGCGGTGGCAATTTCCCGGTCGATGGCGCGGGGGGTGATGCCAGCCTCTTCCCACAGCTTCTGGGTGTGCTC
>JAZNHB010000014.1:0-9611 GCA_045576715.1 Faecousia sp.
GGCTGCTGCGGCACGACTCCTGCGCACATTGCCGCCCTGAAACAACTTTCATAGAAAAACGCAACCCGGGTGCCCCGGGTTGCGTTTCCTTATTCAAATTCAAATGCCAGGCCTTTTTCCATCAGCGCTGCAGCGCAATCACCGGGATTATTGGGGTATTTACAAAGACTGATATAGCTACCGGTGGAGTAATAGGTGCAAATGGAACCGTTACCGCAGAATCTGCAGTATTTCCGCTTTAGCTTGGGTTCCTTTGGTTTCGGCGGCGCTTGCTCCACTATCTTGTCAACGGTTTGCACCAATGCACGGATGGTAGCATCACACAGCTCCAGATCATCCTCTGATAAATCACCCGTTGTCTTTACACTTCGCAGCTGGCTAAGCATGCTCTTCCATTCTTCTTTTGTGTTTTTCTCATATCGAACCCGGCAGCGAATCCAATACAGCATACCCTGGGGCGTATCCTGAGTATGCTCAAAATGCACGGCTGCTCTTCTCATCAGACTCTTCTGCTCCGCATCCGTATACAGATCTGAGCTTCCGTCCTGCATCAGCCGCTTGCCGATAATCATGCAAGCCTGCGGGTCACCCAGATCTGCCGCCTCCTGCAGCAGGTCTTCATCTATCTCGTCCCCGGCCGTGGCCTTGGTAAACAGCTCAGCGCCCTTTTCTTTGTTCCTTCTCTCTTCTTCCAGGCGTTCTTGCTCTATTCTCTTCTTTTCTTCTTTCTCTTTGCGATCCTTTTCCTCTTCTTCCTGCTCCTGGCAAGCGTCTACATAGTCACTCAGGGCAGTATTCAAAGACTTATCCTTGCGGTGGATAAAAAACACTTTTTGCATCCGGCTTGACAAGAAATTTAAGATACCAAACGCTACCAAAGCCAAGCCTGCCAGGAATACGCAACCAACAATCACTTCCATTTTCATCAGCGATTCCCAGTTCTCGCCCTCAGCCATGTATGTTACATAGCATGGCGTAGCGATAACGCCAAGGGCATAAATGATCCGGGTGATCAGCCTTGCGCCCAGCTTATCCACCCACACGCGATAATTTCCGCTGGCTGCCTGCGCTTTCATCCACTTTGCCTTTTCAAGCTCGGTCTGGGTGTTTTCCTCAGGTTTTTTTGTAGGAATCACGCGCAAAATAATGCTCAGCGGCAGATTCACGGCAAAAGGAAGGATCACTGCCGCCACACAGCCGGCCAGTATTTGTAGGTATAAGGTTAAATCCGCCGGCAGCAGTGCAACAAATTTGTTCCACCAAGGCATAATCACAGGAAGCTGATTCAACACCGCCAGCTCTTTTTCGTCCATGATCGTGCCAAGCACAACGCAAGTCACTACAAAAAACCACAGCGTAAATACAACATTGCCAACAGCAGTGCAAATTTTCGCCACTCTTTCCGCCTTTGCCTTACGCGCTGTCAGTCGGCTCAAGCGTTCTTCAAATTCATGCAGATTCTGTTTTGTAACAACAGTTTTTGTGGTCATAAGTTTTCCTCACATTCCACTTATAATTTCAAAGAAATCGCCGTAAATCTTTGAATATTTCAACTTTATCACAAAAAGACTCTTTTGTAAAGATTTCCCAATCTCTCATTTTTACAGTTTGTTCATTTTTTCGTTGTCAAATCCCATATTCTTTGTTATAATGACATTGTTATGAAAAATACAGTACATTACTATGTTGGCAAGAAAAACTTGCTAACCTGGCTGATGACGCTGTGCATGGTCTGCTCGGCAGTGACCCGCATCGTGTTTGTCGGTATGAAAGGACCCGACAGCACAGTTCCGGTGTGGAGTCAAATCGTTCTGCCAATTGCAGCAGCCCTGCTGTTTGCGTACATCACACTGGTCGCCGGAAAGGAGCAGTTTTATAAAACTGCCATTCCCGTCTGGATGATCTGCATTTACTATTACTTTATTTTTGCAAATTTCCATTTCGTTGCGCTGCGCGCAATGATCGTTTCCCTTTATGCCATTGCTTTGCTGTTTATCGGTGTGCTGTATACCCAGATCACCTGCGGCAAAGTGCCCCAGGCATGGTTGTTGATCCCCCTGTTAGGTTTCCCCATCGGGGCGCAGCTGTATCTGGCGCGTACCGTCCTGCTGAGCCGGGATTACACCGCCCTGCTGCCGGACATTTTGATGATGGCCGGCTGCATCATCACAGTCTTTGCGCTGCGTATCCACCCTGCCGGGGAATACCATCCTACTTGGGGTGACCGTCCCGACGGCAGAAAAATCCGCACCCTTTCCCCCATGGCGCAGATCACCGCATTCTTCCAGGTGGAGCGAAACACCTGCTCCAACCTGTTTGAAGAATCCTTTGAGATCTCCCACTTGGAGCGCTATATCCGCCAAAAGCGCAAGGAGGGACATTCCGACTTCGGTCTGACCCACGTACTACTGGCAGGTTATGTGCGCGCACTTTGCAAATATCCTCAGCTTAACCGCTTCATCTCCGGACAGAAGGTGTATTCCAGGGGTGAAGATATCCAATACTGCATGGTGGTCAAGAAAGAAATGACCCTCGACTCCCCCGACACCTCTATCAAAGTCCATCTGACCCGTACGGATACTGCGCAGGATGTGTACAACAAGCTGAACGCAGCTGTGGAGGAAGTGAAAGCCACACAGGAGCTGGATTCCGGCCTTGACAATCTGATCGCTTACCTGAATCTGATTCCCAGCGTTGTTCTGAAATTTGTGGTATGGCTGTTGAAGCTGCTGGATTATTTCGGTATGCTCCCCAAATTCTTGCTGGAGCTGAGTCCCTTCCACGGCAGTCTGTTCTTCACCTCCATGGGCAGCCTGGGCATTCGTCCCATCTATCACCATCTGTATGACTTCGGCAACCTGCCCTGCTTTGGCGCTTTTGGCTGCAAACGTCGTGCGCTGGAGGTGCAGGAAGACGGCAGTATTGTGCAGAAGAAATATATTGACGTAAAGTTTGTTCTGGACGAGCGAATCGTGGACGGCTACTACTATGCAGCATTCTTTAAGCATTACCGCAGCATTTTGCGGCATCCCGAGCTGCTGGACCTTCCGCCCGAGGAGCTGGTAGCGGATATCGACTGATGAAAAACGCTATTTTATCTCACCTGCCAGGGGATTTCCCCTGGCAGGTGCATTGGTATGAAACCATTGATTCCACAAACACCCGGGCAAAGATCATGGCGCAGCAAGGCGCGCCCCACGGAACCGTGCTTATTGCCGGTCATCAAAGCAGCGGAAAGGGGCGGATGGGCCGGAGTTTTTCCTCTCCTGCCGGTCTCGGTCTGTATCTTTCTGTGATTCTGCGTCCCGGCTGTCCTGCCAAGGATCTGATGCACCTGACCTGCGCCGCCGGCGTGGCCGCCGCCAATGCCATCGCCCAAAACTGCGGCCTGCGCCCCGGCATTAAGTGGATCAACGATCTTGTGATACAAAACCGCAAGCTGGGAGGCATCCTGACAGAAATGGCTGTGGACGCAAAAACCTCAGTTGTGGATTATGCGGTGATCGGCATCGGTATTAACTGCCTGCAGACGCCTTCTGACTTTCCACCGGAGTTAACGGATATTGCCATATCCCTGAAAATGGCCGGCTACACGCCGGATATTGCCCGTCTGGCTGCCGACTTACTTCAATCATTGCATCAAATGTCTGCGCAGCTGCATTCCAAAGAGGAAATTATACGCAATTACAAAGACTTTTGCATCACCATAGGGCAGCAGATTATGGTGCTTGCAGGAGAAAAGAAGCTATACGGCACCGCGCTGGACATAAGTGAAGACGGCGCGCTTTTGGTGCGTCTGTCTAACGGCAGTGTGCGCGCTGTCAATTCCGGCGAAGTCAGCATCCGCGGCATGTACGGCTATATTTAACAAAAATTTTAGTTGCATTTTTTCTGCCCCATGGTTATACTGAGTGTAGATAGAATTTGTGTGGAGGCGTTTGAATATGAAGGTATGGAATACGATCGTTAAAATCATCACTGTGCTGGCTGTTGTTGCCGGTATCGTCTACGTGATCGCCACTTATGGCGATAAGATCGCTGTATGGGCAAAAAAGCTGCTCAATAAAGCAGCAGACTTCTGCGGCATCCGGTGCAGCTGTCATTGCCAGTGCACCTGCGGCGACGAGTGCTGCTGCGAGGAAGCTGCCGTTGAGGAAGCACCTGCCGAGGAAGCAGATTTCGAAAGCTAAGAATCAAAAAACAGCCCCCGGTTTTGCAAATGCAAAATCGGGGGCTTCGTGTTTAGATATGTACTGCCCTACAAGCAGAGCTTTACTGCTTTTTCAGCATTTCCAGATACTCCTCCAAACAAAGTCCGGATTCAAAGATATCTTTCGCAAGCGCCTTGCCCACATAACGGAAATGCCAGGGCTCAAAAATGATGCCGGTAATATCAATCTTATTGTCTGGATATCGCAGAATAAATCCGTACCGCCAGCTGTTTTCTGCCAGCCAATCGTATACCTTTTGCGAGCCGATAATATCGGCTGCCAAACCCGTCTGATGTTCGCTAGTGCCGGGAACCGCAACGGAACGGCCGATGTACGCGTCTGCCTCCTCCAGGGTCATGCCCTGTCCCATGTACTTGACCCGACGAGTCTGCCACATAGACTCCTGTTTCTTTTTACTGCGGTATGTGGAATTTAATTTCAGCGTAACCCCATCTTCTTTTGCCGCATCTATCATTTCCTGCATCGGTGCGGCGCAGGAAGCATCCAGCTTAAATTTCCCGATGTCTACTAAATTCTCCTCATAATCCTCAGCAATAGGATTCCACCGATTGCACAGGATCACATACTCCCCTGTAGGCAGAAAATATCGCTCTATGCCGTTAATCTCCACAAATCCTGCGGCATACGTGCCGTCGCCGTAGAGATAAAAGCGTCCTGTTTCGTCTGTGACCCAGCCGGTTTGGGCATAGCCATCGCTGTTAAAATAGAATTTTCCCTCTTTCTGATCCAGCCAGCCTACGTGCTTTTGGCCGTCCACCAGGTACGTCATGCCCTGGTCTGTATCCTGCCAGTTGCTGTCCAGAATGCCCTTTTCGTCCAGGTAATAGCGCAGTCCCTCCCGCTCTGCCCAACCGGTAACGGGCTGTCCGTCTGTCCCCAGAAGGTACATCCCCTCCTCCTGCTCCAGCCAGCTGTCGGCCTGCATGACACCCTGTGCGTCAAAGAATCGGCGCTGTCCTTCCTGCTCCAGCCAACCGGTAACGGGGACACCCTTTTGGCTCAAGTAATACCGTCTGCCGCTGAGCTCCAGCCAGCCGGCGTGAAGTACGCCGTTATCATCAAAATAATGCCGCTGCCCATCTATCGTCTGCCAGCCTCTGGCCATACTGCCATCATCTGCAAAATAATAGGAGCCGCCATCAATGTCCTGCCAACCTGTAAGCGGCCGCGCGTAATAATCCCGATACTGCACCGCCCCATTTTCTTCCGTATGCCAGCCGCTTCTGTCAAACAGCGGCACCTGCAGAACGAAATACTCCACGCAAAACGCAACAATCAGCAACGAAACTATCAGCGCTGCTGCTAAAAATACCCATTTTGCTTTCTTTGACATATTCTCACTCCAATACTTGTAAAAGCTGATGCCGGATCGTCATGATCTGGCGGACATGATAATTGGTCACCACATCGCATTCCGTTACGCAGTCCATCGGCCGCGTATCGGTGATGCGGGCGCCTGCCGCTTCCAGCTGCTGGCGATTTTCGTCGTTCAATCTGCCGGGGCTCTCCACGTGACACAGCACTTCCATCCGGGCAACCAGTTCCCTGGCCTTTCTCTCACACAGGCGAAACTCCGCAATATCCAGGCTCTGCCTGCGTCTGCGCAAAAACAGCTTTTGATTTTCAAATATCTTCAGCTGTTCCCGCATTTCATCCACCTTTTGGCTCATGGATGCCGCATTGGGAATCACCTTGTCGCCATCAAACAGCGCCTCAAGAAATGCAATCAGCTCACCGTCCAAACTTTCCACCGTCTGACGGATACGGCGGCTGTTGTCGTAGGGAAATACCAACGTATTGATCAGCATACCCACCGCAAGGCCAATCGCCGTGTCCCATATCCGCCCCAATGCGTAAGGTATCGGTTCTATATCCTGCCAGACACATAAGGTAACCACGATCAGACAGGGTAAGCCAGGAGAAAAAAGGATCCCAAAGGCATTGTAAAGCGCAATCACCAAAACGATCCCCACGCCGGCAATCACCAGCCGATGAACAGGGAGCAGCAGCAAGATCACGCTCATCACCGCGCCAAACAGCACCCCCACGATCTGGGTAAGGCTGGACTGCACAGAATCCTTAAAGGTCGTCTGTACTGCAGCCATTGCCCCCAGCATTGCAAAGATCATCCTCGAATCGGAAGTTCCCAATGCATTGACGATCACCATAGATAAGATCACTGCAGCAGCAGTTTTCAATGTGCGCAGACCAATGTGAAACCGAAAACGTTTTTTCATAACATGTCCTTTATATCAGCAGTCAAATTACGCTCGCGCTTTGCGGTGGTGTTCTTTTTTGTTATCATAGCATAAAGCGCGGTTTTTTTCAATGCCACAGGGCATGTTATTTCCGAAAACACAGGAAGTGCGGGAGTAAGTGATGAATAAAACCTCTACCTTTGGAAAAGCTGTTTCTGTGCAGTAAAAACTTTTGAAAATTGGAAAAAAGTGCTTGACTTTTTTTACCCCTCGGATATAATAATATCCGTGCTTGACACACAGAGGATTAGTGTAACGGTAGCACACCGGACTCTGACTCCGTTTGCGGGGGTTCGAATCCCTCATCCTCTGCCAGAAAAAGACTCTGATCGTATAACGATCAGAGTCTTTTTCAACTAAATCCACCCTGCCGGGTGGAATAAATCGTCTTCGACGATGAAATCCCCTGCGGGGATGAAATCCGGCTCGACGCCGGAAGGGTGGATTTAATTTCATCTGCAAAGCAGATTTCATCCTTGCGTGAGCAAGGATTTCATTCAAACATACCCAGCCTGGATCCATTTCCAGGCTGGGTATGTTGCGTTTTAAGGACGTGTTGCTTACAGCTCGGTCTTTTTTAAGCTTCTTCCGTGTTCTCCCAAGGGAACGGTTTTCCCTTCAGCACATGATTACGCAAATACCGGAAGGTCTCTTTCTCCCCGGCATCCCGGAGCATTGTCAGTACATAGCGCAGCTGTCTGAGCGTTTCTGCGTTCATAAACGCTTTCTCCCTGCTGTTTTCCAGGTATTCCAGCGCAGAGCCGGGCGTATAATTTTTCCCCCGATAAACCATGCAGGCCGCGCGACGGTCCATGACCATCTCCACAAGGTATTTCCGGGGCATAGGAATATACTCATACCGCCTTGTTTCAAGGCTCAGATCTGACCAGTATTCATAATGATGGGGGTTGCGCCCCTTATGGTGGATCCATGCTTCACTGTAGCCACGGTTTTCCCTTTCCGCCGTATTAGGGCTGCGGGTACCCTGATAATACCGCACCCCGCTTGCAAATTCTGCGGGCATATACTTGGAAAGATCGTGGATCAACCCCTGCCAATACAGTCCAACCCGAAAACATCCCTGGCGCACCAGCCACCGGTGACGGGTAATGGTTGCAAAATGCTTCCACGCTTTGATAAAACTCATCCGATCATACTCCTGTCCATGTGCCGTCGTTATTTAACGCAAAGGTATCAAACCCATCGATTTGAAGTATTATAGCATATTCCTCCTCCTTATGCAACGGTCTTGCCTTGACTTCCCTTTTGTCCTATGGTATGTTAGAAAAAAGCAAGGAGGTCCCATATGTTTATCAACGAAAGTCTCCAAACTGAGGTTACCAGGTCCTGCGACGTTTTGGTTTGCGGTGGTGGCTTCGCAGGTATTGCCGCAGCGCTGGCTGCCGCAAGAGCCGGCAAACATGTCATATTGCTGGAAAAACAGTACATGCTGGGCGGTCTCGGAACCGCCGGCCTGGTCACCATTTATCTACCCCTGTGCGATGGTATGGGGCGGCAGGTTTCCTTTGGCCTTGCCGAGGAGCTGTTTCGCTTGTCTATCAGCTTGGGACATGAGGACCGATACCCTGCCAACTGGCTGGACAGTGCTGACCATGCAAAACGCACGGAAAAGGATCCTCGCTTCTTAGTGCGCTACAATGCACAGCTGTTTGCCATTCTTGCCGAACAGCTGCTGGCTAAGGAGAGCGTGCAGATCCTGTACGGAACTTACGCAGTTGGTGTACAACGGCAAGGCGACAAAATCAGCGCTGTGATCGTTGAAAACAAGACCGGTCGACAGGCCATCGCTGTGGGTTCGGTGGTGGATGCCACCGGTGACTGTGACATCGCAAAGTTTGCCGATGCCCCTACCGCAACCTTCGGACAAGGCAATGTTCTTGCCGCCTGGTACTATTATGCCGGTGCAGCAGGCTATGACCTGAAGCAAGTAGGCTTCGTCGACATTCCCGACGACGAAAAGGATGCAAACAACACAGATCTCAATACCGCGAAAAAGTGCTTTACCGGTCTGTGCGGTGACGAACTTTCGGAAATGATGCAGCTGTCCCATGCTGCCACGCTGGAAAACTTCCTGAAGTTACGGCAAGGTGACCCCACCATGTTCCTTGCCACCATTGCCACAACACCCCAGATTCGCATGACCCGTCGAATCGTCGGCGCGTATACGCTGGACGCCACCCAAATGCACACCCGGTTTGAAGATTCTGTAGGCATGGTGTCCGATTGGCGTAAGCGTGGGCCTGTGTACGAAGTTCCCTTCCGCACACTGTATTGTAACCAAGTGAAGAATTTGATCACCGCCGGTCGCTGCACCTCCGTCACTGACAGTATGTGGAACATTATGCGCGTGATTCCCTGCTGCGCTGTTACAGGTGAGGCCGCCGGTACCGCTGCCGCCATGACGAATGATTTTTCTGCGCTGGATGTTTCCGCGCTGCAGGCGCAGCTGGTGAAAAACGGTGTTGTTTTACACGAGAGTGACCTGTAACTGCCACTTTGTCTGATACCGCAAAAATCCCGAAATGCTGCTGCATTTCGGGATTTTCTTATTGGGAATATGTGAATTGTCTAACTGATGTCAGTTTCATTGCTGCTCAGTGAGCAAACGGATCGCCAACTCTGCGTACGGTGTGCGGACCTGTCCCCGTCGGGTCACAATAGCCGGCTGCCTGGAATACAGGCTGTTTTTCACAATATAAAAACTTAAGCTGCTGTCAAAATGCTGACTGTACACAAACTGCAGCGGAATCACGTCCAGCAGAGCCGTGTGCGTTTTCGGCTATATGATCGGCGGCTTGACTTTCTTCGGCTATGTGGCTGTCATTATGGTGCTGCTTGGCCTGGCAGCCATGTATCTGGCCGAAGAAGCTGCGCTGAAGCCTGAGAACAAACAGCCTAAAAAGCACCGGGGCGAAATGTAATAATACGCACCATAAAAGGCTTGACCAAACCGGTCAAGCCTTTTTCTGCAGGAAACGGATTGCTCCGCTGCTTTTGACGATGTATTTAACCCAGCATGCTATGCCCGGCTAGTTCCTTCTGCTGTCATTTTATCTTAATGAGAATGATGTCCGTGATGGTGATGGTGCCCGGCTGTATG
>JAZNHB010000015.1:0-76466 GCA_045576715.1 Faecousia sp.
CCTTTTTCTGCAGGAAACGGATTGCTCCGCTGCTTTTGACGATGTATTTAACCCAGCATGCTATGCCCGGCTAGTTCCTTCTGCTGTCATTTTATCTTAATGAGAATGATGTCCGTGATGGTGATGGTGCCCGGCTGTATGGGTGCTAATATTGCATACCTTTTCCCGGCAAGGCTCTTCTCTTGTTTCTGTTTCAATCGTTACGTGTTCAATTCCGTAATCTCGTAGTTCTTCACGAACAGCCTCCTTGATGGTGTGTGGTTCGCCATCTGTAACGATATGCATTGTAGCAAAATTGTTGCATAGGTCTAAGCTCCAAATATGGACATGATGCACGTCCATAACACCGTCTATCTTTTCTACGTGCGATTTCAATTCTGCCATATTTATATTTTCCGGTGTTTTCTCCAGAAACAGATCCGCTACCACTTTCAGATTCTTAACTGCATTGAAGAAAATAAAAAGCGATACACCGATGGACATAATAGGATCAATAACAGCAAAATTTGTCAGGCGCATTACCACTGCTCCCACCAATACAACCAGCCAACCCAGCACATCCTCAAGCATATGCAAATTCACAGCTTTTTCATTGATGGAATCACCTTTACGGGTGAAGACCACAGCGCAGAAATTTACGCAAACACCCACGATCGCAAACAAAATCATACCTCTATAGTTTATTGGGTCCGGTGTGATCATTCTGCCGATGGCATTATATATCATGATAACAGAACCAAGCAAAAGAATACAAGTCGTGATGAATCCGCCCATAACTGAGTATCGTACATATCCGTATGTAAAGTTCTCATCGGGTTGCTTTTTGCTCTTTTTTTCTAAAAAAAAAGATAAACCGATGCCAGCCGCATCCCCTAAATCATGAACAGCATCGGAAACAATTGCCACGCTGCCGGTCAAAATACCGCCAAAAAATTCGAAAAGGGAAAATGCAAGATTCAGTATAAACGCTGCTAAAATATTTCGTTCAGATTTCATATTGTCCTCCCGTTGACCTGCGCGTCTGTTTGCGATATAATAAATTCGTTATCGAACAGATCGTTCGGTAATATTGTATCAAAAGAATCGGCAATATCAATATACGTTATTGCTTTGTTATTCGTTACTGAACAAATTTGAAAAATTGTATGGAGAAAATATGGATAGACGGCAAAGAAAAACACGGGAAGCAATTTTTAAAGCCTTTACCCAATTGCTGGCAAAAAAAGATTTCAACAAAATAACCGTAGGCGAAATTATTGATCGGGCAGACGTAGGCAGAGCCACTTTCTACTCGCACTTTCCAACCAAGGAGTTCTTACTGGAAGAGTTTTGCCAAGAATTGTTCTGCCATATATTTGATGCCGAAAACAACAACGCGCATAATCACAGGCATATTTTTACCTGTGACAGTTCAGCATCTGTTTTCCTTCATTTACTTCAACATTTACAAAAGAACGATAACAACATATTGGCTCTGTTATCTTCACAAAACAACGCTTTGTTTTTAAGATATTTTCGCTCTAACCTTGACGTGCTTGTAGAAAACAATCTGGAATTATTCCCGCAGCAAAAGGACAAGAAAATCCCTTTGCCCTTTTGGAAAAATCATATCGTTTCCACATTTACCGAAACAATAAGATGGTGGATTGATAACGGCATGGCAGAAACACCGGAAGTGATAACCGAATATTTTTTTACGATTGTATAAAAAGGCTTGACCGATTTGGTCAAGCCTTTTTATGTAGGGAATGCATTTATGCATTCCGCAAATGGAACGGTTCAATCCGTTCCCTACAATTAAAACAATGTGGTTATCCAATAAATCAGGCCATAAACTACGCTTGCACTCACACCGTACACGATTACCGGTCCTGCAATCGTAAACATCTTTGCGCCGACGCCCAGGACAAACCCTTCTGCTTGTGTGCAAGTAGGACCCAGTAGTTTGTGTCCTATAAGGGAACAATGTTTGAAAAGAACAAGAGCATTCCAGAAATTTTATCGTCTTGCAGGACAGTTGTCCTCTCTTATTAGCTTTTGTCTTACGATCAGAATGGTCAATTCGGTTAAGTGTTCCCAGTTGAAAGCGTGAATAATATTCAATAATCATTCGACAAATACCTATTCATACATTGAGAGTACAATAAAGCCAATGACACAAGATAGGGCTCAGAGGTCAACCGACTTCTTAGCTTTTTTAGCTTGCAATGAGAAGTAGAACATGCTATAATTAATCCGGAATTTCTATTATATTTATGAAAGGGAAATACATAGTATGAGCAAACGAAGCGTGGCATTGATATTATCATGGACATTAACAATTTCTGTGTTGACTGGGTGCATATCAAGTGGCAATTCTAATAAGTACAAGACAAAGATTGAATGGGCATTACAGGATCCATACTGCTTTGCAGTTGCTGTTGACGGATATAGTGGAGATGTAGCAGAGGCAGGAACATGGACGGCAAGCGTATCTAACAAAAAGTTGGGCGAAGCACCGGTGTATGATATCTACATTGAAACAGAGGAACTTAACAGTATTGGTGACCTTGGAGATGTTGATTATACTGTTGGTGGTGTTAATTCAATGGACATAGAGTTAACACTTGAGAATGGACAGTACATATATGTTGTGCCTGTATCATTGGCATACGAACCCAAAGGATATCTGGTATTGAAACTAAACAAGTAAGTTATTCAAATTATACTGGGTTGTAGGGCAGTCTATCTTTAAGACTGCCCTACTTTTTTATGTCCCCTAATGAATAAATCTGCACAAGGTTTGGTTGGATATACTTTGGGAAATCCCATTGATTTTTGTATGCAATTTGAGAATCGGTGCAAAACAACATCAACAATGCTTTTCAAAGCAATAGAACCCTATGCTAATTAAAACATTGACCTATGGTAAATACCATAGGTCAATGTTTTATAGCGTCATTATCCAATAAATTAAGCCATACAGCACACTGGCGGACACACCATAGACGATAACCGGTCCCGCAATAGTAAACATCTTCGCGCCGACGCCCAGGATGAAGCCCTCTGCTTGTGTGCAAGTAGGACGCAGTGTTTTTTGTCGAAATGGCTCAAATACTCTCGACATAGCCCGAAAAATGTATTTACAACACAACAGATACTATGCAATCGTCATTTCCATTCTAATGCCAAGAAGTATGGGTCTTCTTCTCTTCCACAATCCATTGAATAACTTGCAATATATCGAACTCCACCGGTTTTCTCGTTGTAAGCAAATAGTAGATAATAGTAATCAATCTTATCTTTTGCTTCGTCAAAATCAAGCGTATCATCCGTAAAACTCAGGCAAGTCCAATCGCCCCACTGCATTTGTTGTTTTGCGCCTTCAGGATAATAATTATTGATTCGGTTCAGTTCTTCAGCAAATTCGTCTTCCGGTAATACCCATTCAGCAAAAATATGAAAACTGGGATCAACAACTTCTTGAAAAAAATAATAGTATTTGGTTGTATCTAAAAATTTATCCGGTGGATACCAACTCGAACCTTCCGCTACAGCACTCCTCGGTATATTCGCAGGAAACAACTTGTAAATATCATCCCCATACATTTTCACATGATTTCCCATTGTTAAATAGTTTTCAGGATTATTGGTTTCTGAATAAACAGGCGGCATTAACATGATCGATGCCATACCGATCGGTTGTACGCACACCAAAAGCGCTATTGCCAAAGCAATGCCCGCAATCCATCTGCGTTTTTTTCGTTTCTCGGGAAGTAATACATATTTGCGATATAGAAATAAAACAATAATCGCTGCCAAAACAGGAATCAGTATGTACGCTGTTCCAATATAATTTATAGGATTCGTATAGTATCGAGGAAACACAAAATCTTCGCGGTATGTAAGCCACACACCAATTCCAAATAATCCCCAAAAAGCAAGAATAATAATTGCCAGTATCCGCACTAACCATTTTTCCAACAGTTCGCCTTTGGTTGCCTTTCTGTCTGCATCAGGTAGCGGTGTATTTTCAAAGCTTGCTTTGATTTTTTCGCAAACATAGTCTATTGTAACAGTTTCTTGTTGCGGAATATCTTTTAATGCATCAACAAATTTTTGACCGGTAACTACAGATTCTTTCTTAGTGGCTAGGTAGGCAATCAAAACTTCCTTTGCAGATTCTCCACCTGATTTAAGCGTCTTGATTTGTTCCAAGGAAAAATCCGCTTTGCGTAACAATGCAATCTGCTCAAAATGCTCAATATCTGTTTGAGTAAAATTATAATTATTGCGTCCGTTATAGGACTTTTCATTTTCGGGTGTAACCAAACCGTTTTCAATATACAAACGAATTGCACGGTCTGTAAGGCCCGTTGCGGCAATTACTTCTTTGATTTTCAAAAAATCACCTCCATTTAGCACGATTATACCATTTTACCTAAGGTAAATGTCAATAGCAATTCAAAAAAATGTCAGCCCGTCAAAAGACGAACTGACAAATATAATAAATTATCCCATACACCACACTTGCGGATACACCGTATACGATGACCGGGCCCGCTATTGTGAACATTTTGGCACCGACGCCGAGAATAAACCCTTCTGCTTGTGTCCAGTTAGGACCCATATATTCGTGTTCTGTTAGGGCCCTTTTTCTTTCGAGGTAACTCAAAGAATTACAAAAACACGGCAACTTCTACCGTTGCCGTGTTTGTATGTAGTTCAGAAACCTATTGCCATACTTTTTATTTGTACTGACCAAACAACTGGTACAGCATTTGGACTTCTACTTGGGATAAATTCCTATCCGCAATAACACGATCCAAATTTTCTAATCCGTCATAATGAATAATGCTGGGATCATACCGTTTTTTGACAGTCAGCATCCACTCAAGCCAGTAGATAGTTTCGAAGTTTGTATCGCTTCGAAAGTCACGATGTTCAAAAGTATATTTCTTTCCGCTGTCTGTTTTGAACACCATCTGGACTCCCCAGTGCTGCTTTGTATTGTACCTTCCGGTACTGTACCGAAAAGTTTCAATTTCGATATCTTCAATATCTCCGGTTGCAAATTCATGTATTGGGCCATTAAACATGTTGTACTGCACAATGCTTCCGTCATAGAATAAACAGTCTCGCCCATATAGTGACCATGGAAAAGGAATGAAACTGACTAACAGTACAACCAACAGGATAATTGCAATTTGCTTTCTCTCTTTCTTTTTCCTCTCACTGACCCACACAGGAGGTTTGTTTTTCATGAATAGCGGATAAACCTTGGGCCAAGCCGGAGGACCGTACTTGAAATTTTTTCGACCAAAGATCGGGATATGTTTTTGATAGGGTTGCAGCCATAAAATGAACGTCATTAGGAAAAATGTCATCCACGGCACAATAAGCCACCATGTACTTGCATTATCCTCAACTGCAATAACTCCCACATCAGAAAAAGCGATTTTATGGCGCAAATACAAAGGGCCGAGCAACAGGACACAATACGCAACACATAGCACCACAAAAACAGCCCAATATAACAACTTGTCTGCAAAAGCTAACGGCGGCATTTGGTGTAGTCGCTTTTTTGCCTTCCGTGCCATGTATCCCCACCTCAATCAGTTTAGTTAATTCTATTATACAGAAAAATCCACAGATACGCAATAGCATCTGTGGATTATGAATTGTCAATGCTTTACGTCGAGATCAACACTGGTACTACAATCAAAACAATGTGGTTATCCAATAAATCAGGCCATAAACTACGCTTGCACTCACACCGTACACGATTACCGGTCCTGCAATCGTAAACATCTTTGCGCCGACGCCCAGGACGAAACCCTCTGCTTTGAACTCCACTGCCGGGGCAGCGATGGAATTTGCAAAACCGGTAATGGGTACCAGCGTTCCGGCGCCGGCATGCTTTGCAATGTTATCGTACAGGCTCAGGCCTGTCAGCAGCGCCGACAGCGCCACCAGCGTCATAGAGGCAGCGGTTCCCGCCATTGTCTCGTCCAGCCCCACATAGCTATACAGCTCCAAAAACACCTGCCCAATGGTGCAAATCAATCCGCCGATCCAAAAAGCATTCAGGCAGTCCCTGACGATGGGCGATTTGGGCGACATCTCCTTGACCAATTTTCCATATTCATTGCGGTTCATGTACATCCCTCCGAAGATAGGATGCACGAAAACAGAAAAATAATACAGCCGATTTTCATCGGCTGTATATTTCTTTACATGGCACCATCGCCGGTGAGGACCACCTTGATGGTCAGCAGGATCACCTTCATATCCGTCAGAAAACTGCGCTCGCGGATATATTTCAAATCCGATTCTACCCACTGGTCAAAACTGTGGATATTGCTTCTGCCGTAACACTCCCGGTAGCAGGCAAGGCCGGTCTTAATATCCAGCCGGCGCATATGGTAGGGGGTGTACTGCTCCACCTCGCGCACCAGGGGCGGTCTGGGGCCTACCACCGACATATCGCCTTTGATCACATTGACCAGCTGCGGCAGCTCGTCGATGCTTGTTTTTCGCAGGAAGCGACCCACCTTGGTAATACGCGGATCGTCCTTGATCTTAAAAGCCGGACCTTGCATCTCGTTCTGGTCCATGAGCTCCTCCAGATGCTGGTCTGCATCTTGGCACATGGATCGGAACTTGTACATTTGAAATTTCTTGCCGCCCTTTGTCATCCGGCTCTGGCTATAGAACACATTGCCGCCATCCTGACACTTAATAGCAATTGCCACCACCAGGAACACAGGGCTTAATACAATCAGCGCAACGCTGCAAAAAACTACATCGAAAATCCGCTTAAAAAATTCATATACCGGCTTCGGTGCAGGCGTCTGGTAATTCTGTTCCTGCTGTTGTGCAGCGTTCTGATTTTCAACAGACTGCATACTCACAGCTCCTTTTCTCTATATTGGCACCATTATATCCTGTATTGATTCATAATGCAAGTGTTTTAGTTTTTCCGCCGTATTTTTCAGCATACAAAAAAACAGCTGTGAAAAAATAACAACTGTTTTTTTGATTATTTTACTTGCAAGGGAACAGATGTTCCAGCGCTGATCGGGCGGCCTCTTGCTCGGCACGCTTCTTACTGCTTCCGGTTCCCTGTCCCACGGCGACATCATTGAGCAAAACAGCAACGGTGAAGCGTTTATCGTGATCGGGTCCGGAGGTTTCCACCAATACATATTTCAACTGCTGATTTTTCTTCTGCTGAACCTGCTCCTGCAGCGTTGTTTTATAGTCTGTGTTATTCAGGTGCGTCACAGGCACATTGCAAAGTATAAAACGGTTGATAAGCCCCTTTGCCGCATCCATGCCGCCATCCAAAAAACTGGCGGCAATGATAGACTCTACCGCATCTGCAAGAATGGATGCGCGCTTTCTGCCGCCGCCCTGCTCCTCGCCATGTCCCAGCAGCATATGCTCACCCAGACCCAGCCGCAGTGCTACCGCTGCCAATGCCTGCTCGCAAACCATATCTGCGCGCATACGGGTCAACTCGCCCTCAGGACGGTCCGGAAAGGTGTTGTACAAATACTCTGCAACCACCATTCCCAGCACCGAATCGCCCAGAAATTCCAAGCGCTCATTACTCATCAGGCTGTTATGCCAGCGTTCATTGGCATAAGAAGAATGGGCAAGGGCATTGTGCAGCAGCGTAATGTTGCGGAACCGGTAGCCAATCGCCTCTTCCAGTTTTTCAATCATTTTCCTGCTCCTCTACAGCCGAAAGTGCTTTCAGACCATGCTCCAGCTCTGTGGAGATATCACGCTGGGCAGCGTCCATTGCCTGCTTAATGGCATTGCGAAATGCCAAGGCATCCGATGAGCCGTGCGCCTTGATAACAGGCTTTTTGATACCCAGAAACTGCGTCCCGCCAATTTCCCGGTAATCCAGCAATTTTTTAAAAGCTTTAATATCCTTCATCACCAGCAGTGCAGCCAGCTTGCTAAGAAGATTCTTCTTGAACATTTTGGACATCAGACTGCCCATAAACATAGCAGTGCCTTCAATGGATTTCAGTAGCACATTACCGGCAAAACCGTCGCAGACAATCACGTCCACTGCACCCAGTGGCACATCTCTTGCCTCCACATTGCCCACAAAGTTGATCAGGCCCTGATCCTTTGCTTTGGAAAGAAGGTCATAGGCTGCCTTCTGCAAGGGTGTTCCCTTGGTGTCCTCCGTGCCGATATTCAAAAGTCCTACCTTGGGATTCTCCACACCTAAGTACGTTTTTGCATACAGCGCACCCACCAGGCCGAATTGAAGCAAAAATTCCGGTGTGCACTCTGCATTGGCGCCGCAGTCCAAAATGACGGTCTTACCCCCGGCCTTATTGGGCATCACAGGGCCCATAGCCGCCCGGCGGATCCCCTTGACCCGCTTAACCAGCATGGTGGCGCCGGAGAGCAACGCACCGGTGCTGCCGGCAGATACAAAGGCATCGCCCTGTCCGTCGGCTACCATCTTAAGGCCCAGTACCATAGAGGAATTTTTCTTCTTGCGAATCACATTGGCAGGATCGTCGTGCATATCCACCACTTCTTCCGCATTGGCGATCTCTATTCCTGCAGGCAGGTCTGCGATGTTATGCTCTGCCAACACCTGAAGGATCTTATCCCCCATGCCAACCAATGTGATCTGCGCGCCAAAGTCACGGGCAGCCTGCACAGCGCCCAGTACCGGTGCCTGCGGCGCGTGATCGCCGCCCATTGCGTCCAGAATAATCTTCATTGTCGCACCCCTCTTCGTCAAATTCCCTCAGCCACAAAAGCGTCGATGATCTCCAGTGACCGATTGGAAATGGCAAGGTTTTTTTCTGCTTTCTTTTTTATTCTCTTTTCCAGCGGCTGAATGATGCTGAAATTAATATTCATCGGCTGGAAATGTTCGATCCGTTCATCGCTGATATACAGGCCCAGCGCACCGATGGCCGTTTCTTTCGGGAACTGCGGCAACGGTCGGTTTTGCACCTTTGCTGCCATAGCCACCGCTGCCAAATAGCCGGAGGCGGCACTTTCCACGTATCCCTCTACACCGGTCATCTGCCCGGCAAAGGCTACCATGGGATTTCGCCTGTCTGCATACCAACGGTCCAGCAATCTGGGAGATTGCAAAAATGTGTTGCGATGCATCACACCGTAGCGGACAAATTCCGCATTTTTCAAAGCAGGGATCATAGAAAACACACGCTTCTGCTCCGGAAATTTCAAATGTGTTTGGAATCCCACCAAATTAAATACGCTCTTTGCCGCATTGTCCTGCCGCAGCTGCACAACCGCATAAGGCTCTTTTCCGGTGCTGGGGTCAACCAGACCCACAGGCTTTAACGGCCCAAACCGTAAGGTATCCTGCCCCCGACGAGCCATGACCTCTACGGGCATACAGCCTTCAAACACGTTTTTGTCCTCAAAGCCGTGGACCTGCGCCTCCTGCGCCGTGATCAGCTGATGCACAAATTCCTCGTATTCTTCCTTGTTCATGGCGCAATTGATATAGTCCGGTGTTCCCCTGTCATAGCGGGACTGCCACCATGCCTTTGTCATATCGATAGACTCCGCAGTAACCAGCGGTGCCGCCGCATCAAAAAAGTGCAGATAATCTGTGCCGAAATATGCGCCTACTGCCGCGGACATGGCATCGGAGGTCAGCGGTCCGGTGGCAATGATCACCGGTCCGTCCGGTACCGCAGTCATCTCTTGTGATACCACTGTAACATTGGGGTGATTGCGCAATTTTTCCGTAACCATACAGGAAAAGCCTTGACGATCCACCGCCAGGCAGCCACCGGCCTCCACCCGGGTAGCCTCGGCGCAAGTCATAATCAGACTGCCTAAGCGGCGCAGCTCCTCTTTCAGCAGACCCACAGCATTTTCCAGCCGGTCTCCCCGCAAGGAGTTGGAGCAGACCAGCTCCGCAAAGGTATCGGCATGGTGGGCAGGAGACTTTTTCTCCGGCTTCATCTCATACAGCTTGACCGGGATACCCCGCTGCGCCAGCTGCCACGCAGCCTCCGCACCGGCAAGGCCTGCACCGATGACTTTCACTTCGGTCATGCCTTTTTGCCTCCCGTCTTTTTCGCTGGTTTTTTGGCTGCAGGCTTTTTTGCAGGCTTCTTTTCTTCGCCATCAGCAGGCTTTTTGTAATAACCTCTCTTGTCCTCAGGCAGGAAGGCTTCGCAAGCCTCATTGATACAAAACGGTTTCATGCGGCCTCTGCCGGACTTTTTGAACAAGGTCTGTCCGCACTTGGGGCAATCCTCGGCAGTGGGGACATCCCAACTCATAAAGCCGCACTGGGCGCCACGCTCACAGCCATAGTACGCAAAGCCGCGCTTTGATTTTCTTTTCAGGATAGTACTGCCGCACTTGGGGCAGCGACCGGGCATTTTCTCCACAATGGGTTTGGTGTTCTTGCAATCCGGGAATCCGGGACAAGCAAGGAATTTACCGAATCTTCCGATTTTGACAATCATATTTCTGCCGCAATCCTCGCAGATTTCCTCCGACACCTCATCGGGCACTTTAATACGCACTCCGTCCAGCGCCGCTTCGGCATCCAGCATTTGCCGATGGAACTGCCGGTAGAATACTGACAAAACATCCTTCCACTTTCGCTGACCTGCCTCTACGTCATCCAATTGGTTTTCCATATTGGCAGTAAATTCCACATCAATAATATCCTGGAAGCGTTCCTGCATCAGCTCTGTGACCACTTCACCCAAAGCTGTGGGTGCCAGCTTTTTGTCCACTTTGCTCACATATTCCCGGTCCTGGATAGTGGATACGATGCTTGCGTAGGTAGAAGGACGGCCAACGCCCTTTTCTTCCATGGCCTTTACCAGCGTTGCCTCGGTATACCGGGCAGGCGGCTGGGTGAAATGCTGCTCCTTGCGAAGCTCTGCGTGATTTGCCACATCCCCCTGGACTAAATCCGGCAACGCTGTTTCACTGACTTCCTGCTCCTCATCCTTGCCTTCCTCGTAAACGGCAATGAATCCGGGGAATTTCATGCTCTGATGATTGGAACGGAACACATGACCGGCGCACTGGGTATCAATGGTTACCGTGTCATATACGGCACTTGCCATCTGGGATGCCAAAAAACGGCTCCAAATAAGCTTATAAAGCCGATATTGCTCCTTTGTCAAACTGGATTGCAGCCTCTCAGGGTCCAATTCCACATGGGTCGGACGAATGGCCTCGTGGGCATCCTGAGCGCCGGACTTTGTTTTGAAAACATGCGGCTTGCCGTAATAATACTGCTTACCATAGCGGTTCTTGATATACTCTGCTGCCGCCTCCATAGCATCGACGGAAAGGCGCAAAGAATCGGTACGCATATAGGTAATCAAACCAAGCGTCCCCATACCTGCCACATCAATGCCTTCATACAGCTGCTGCGCGATCGCCATTGTGCGCTTGGGAGTCATGTTCAGCTTCCGGGATGCCTCCTGCTGCAAAGTAGATGTGATAAAAGGAGGCGCGGCAGCGCGCTTTTTCTCAGCGCGCTTTACGTTGCTGACTGTAAAGGTCTTGCCTGTAATGTCGCGGATGATCTCATCCACCTGCTGCTGGGTCTCCAGCTCACGCTTTTTCTGATCGCCAAAATAATGGGCAATAAAGCTGCCCGGCTTGTCCACCAGATGCAGATCTGCCTCTAAAGACCAGTACTCCTTGGGTATAAAATCTCTGATTTCCTTCTCCCGGTCCACCACAAGACGCGTCGCCACAGACTGCACACGACCGGCAGACAGACCCCGGCGGACCTTTTTCCAAAGCAACGGAGAAAGCTGGTAGCCCACAATGCGGTCCAGCACACGACGCGCCTGCTGCGCATCCACCAAAGCGGTATCAATGGCTCTGGGGCTCTGCATGGACTGCGCCACCACTTTTTGGGTTATTTCGTTAAAGGTAACACGGTAGGTCTTTTCGTCGGACAGTTCCAAAAGTTCCTTTAAGTGCCAGGAGATGGCCTCTCCTTCCCGGTCCGGGTCGGTTGCCAGATAGACCGCATCAGCCTTTTGGGCCAGCCGTCTTAACTCCCCTATCAATTCCGCTTTCGTCTCCAGGGGCACGTACTGCGGCACAAAGCCGTTTTCAATATCTACACCCATTGTGCTTTTGGGAAGATCACGCAGATGTCCCATGCTGGCCTTGACGGTATACTCCGCCCCCAGATATTTCCCAATGGTTTTCGCCTTGGACGGCGACTCCACGATCACTAAATTGGATTTAGCCATGTTATCCTCCATTACTTCGTTTCACAGACACAAGTCTGCCCGGATGGTTGATTACCATTCCCAAAAGCGCCAGTTTTGTCAGCGCCCCCAACACCTCTGCCGCAGGCGCCTGCACCTGCGCAATCACCTGGTCTACAGGTATCGGCTCTGTTGTCAGACATTCCAATAACTTCCGGGACAGCGGATCCGCAACGATTTTTTCACTGCTCTGGTCACTATACGCGCTCGGTGCAATATTGTCAACGTATTTTTTGTCATTACAGGTTTCATTGGGTGCCAGAATCTGCTCTGCAACCCACGATATCTGCCTGCTGTCCGGCACTTTGGGTATCAGCTGCTGCACGCCCGGATACCAGGGCGCATAATCCTTCAGCACATCCCATCCGGAAAACACCGCAAGAGCGCCTTCCTGCAGCAAAGCATTGCTGCCCATGCAGGTAGCCGTGTTAATATTACCCGGCACCACAAACACATCTCTGCCCTGCTCCATAGCATCTCTGGCAGTAATCAATGCGCCGCTTTTTTTCGGCGCCTCGATCACGAGAACACCGTTGGAAAGGCCGCTGATAATGCGGTTACGCCTGGGGAATTGCCAAGGCAACGCAGACGTGCCCGGCGGATACTCTGAAAGCAGGCAGCCCCTTTCCTCTATTTTTTGGAACAGCCCTTTGTTAGTCGCAGGAAAACACACATCCACGCCATTGCCTAAAACCGCCACCGTGGGCGCATCTGCCTGTATGGCGCCCTGTAGCGCCTGGGAATCAATACCTGCCGCGCCGCCGGATATCACCAGCGCTCCGCTGGCTGCCAGCTCCCGGGACATATCCATTGCAACGGTCTTACCGTAGGCCGATGCCTTGCGTGTGCCTACCACGCCGATCACCGGCTGCATATCAAATACCGGAAGCAGACCTTTATAATACAGCACCAGCGGCGGATCATAAATATGCTTCAGCCGGCTGGGGTATGCCGCATCCCGGTAAGTTAGGATATGGATGTGCAGTGCAGCGCACTGCTTCACGATCTGACGGGCCTGGGTCAAGTCCTTATCCTCAAGAAACTGTACCAGCTCCGGTGTGCATTGGGACGCAAGCTTCGCCTCATCTGCATAGTACAGCTCCTCCGGGTCAGAAAAATCCTTTAACATCTGCAGCTTTTGATGCAAGGAAATGCCCTGCATAGAAGCAAACCATATCCAGTGTTCCAGCATTTTTCTCACCCGATTCTATCTCTATTTCTTCATCTGCCACATGGCGATGGCCGCAGCAATCGCTGCGTTCAGGGATTCACAGTTAGGATTCATGGGGATAATCAGTTCCGCGGCGGTGCTCTTCAAAATCTCGTCACGCACACCTTGTCCTTCGCTGCCGATCACCACAGCCATGGTGTCCAGCGGTGCCTGGCGAATATCCGCTGCACGGCTGCTCAACGCAGTTGCCGCAACGGGGATGTTCTGCTGTGCAAGACAGCGCTGCGCCTCTTCCCATGTGGTCTGCTGCACCGGTGCGCGAAACACCGCGCCCATACTGGCGCGAACGACTTTATGACTATAGGGGTCGGCACAGCCTTCCAACAATGCCACAGGAATCTGAAACGCATCTGCCGTCCGCAGAATCGTACCCAGATTTCCCGGATCCTGAATGCCATCCAGCAGCAACATACCCGGCTTGGGCGCAAAGGGCGCTTTTTCCGGCAAACGACACAAAAACAGCGCTCCCTGGGGACTTTCCATGGGGGAAACGGATGCCATCACATCTCCGGGGACCCGGACGATCCGCACCCCGGATGGTACATCCACCTGCACACCGTCAGACAGAATGACAGTGTCCAGACCGTGCCACCATTTGGCAGCCTCTTCCAGCAGCTTTGTACCGTCAGCCACAAAAAGGCCTGTCTGCTGCCGTTCCTTACGAGAGGTGAGCAGCTTACGTACCTGCTGCAAAAGCGGATTTTTGCGCGCTGTTATTCTCTGCTCCGTCACAGCATCTGCACCGCCTTCAGCGCAGCGTTATCGCCCAAAACCATCATCACATCACCTTGGGCGATCCGGAAATCTGCACCAGGCGATACGATCAAATCACCTTCCCGCTTGATTGCAAGAATGTTGATGCCCAGCTTTGCCCGGACATTCAGCTCCATCAGGCTCTTATCTTGCCACAGCGCAGGCGCAGGCACATCGATAATGCCATAATCCTGAGAAAGCTCGATATAATCCAATACATTATAGGAAGACAGGCTCATAGCCAGCCGGGCAGCATTTTCCTGCTCAGGAATCACAACCCGGTCAGCGCCCAGCTTTTGCAGCACCTGACGGTGGATCTCATCGTGAGCCTTGCATACAACATACGGTACGCCCAGTTCCTTCAGGTTCATGGTGGCAAGAACGGAATCTGCCAAGCTGTCACCGATGGCAACAATGGCACAGTCAAAATCCTTGACACCCAATGCTTGCAAGACTTCTTTATCCCGGGCATTGCCCACAACGGCTTGGGTCACATCGTCGCTGATGTTCTGCACCAGTTCATTGGAATTATCAATCACCAGCACCTCACAGCCCTGCTGGCACAGGCGCTTGGCAGCCTCAGAGCCAAAACGCCCGAGACCAACTATAACAAAAGATTTCATCTTTTTTCCTCCTATCCAATCAAGAGATTTGTGTCAGCATAGCGGAATCTGTCCTCCGCATTATTTCCCATAAGAAAGCCAAGGCTGATGGTCAAAATTCCCACTCGTCCAAAATACATAAATACGATAATCATCAGCTGGGCAGGAATACTCAAAACCGATGTCACACCGGCGGTCAGACCCACCGTTGCCAATGCAGATGCGGTTTCAAACAGCGCATCCACAAAGCCTACCGGTGAGGTAGCGACAATAAAGATCGCGCCCGCCACAGCAAGACTTACAACCAGCGCCACAATGGTGGCAGCATCCATGATCTTCTCATGAGGTATATTTCTGCGAAACACAGTTACAGTATTTCTGCCCCGGGCGCGGGTCAGCATAAACAGCACCAGCACAAGAAATGTAACAGTTTTGATACCGCCGGCAGTGGAGCCGGACGCGCCGCCAATCAACATCAGCACGATGCTTACCGCCTTACCACCCTCAGTAAGCACCGCCTGGTCTACAGAAGTGAAGCCTGCGGTACGCACGGTCACTGATTGGAAAAAGGCATTGAGCACCTTCTGCCACAACGGCATCTGCCCAAGGGTGTGAGGGTTATGCCACTCCAGCAGTAAGATCAGCGCTGCGCCGCCTACGATCAGCACAGCAGCAGCGATCAGCACCAGCTTGGTGTACACGCTGATCTTTTTGAAACAACGAACTGTGGCAACTTCTTCCCACACGAAAAAGCCAAGACCGCCCACGGTGATCAGTGCCATCAGCGTAATCAGCACCACCGGATCGTCATTAAATGCGATCATGTTTGCACCGGGGGAGATATTGCCCACAATGTCAAAGCCTGCATTGCAGAAGGCGGAAATGGAATGGAAGATGGCCCAGATGGCAGCCTGCTTCACACCGTATTCGGGCAAAAACCGCAAAAACAGGACCGTTGCACCGGTAAGCTGAATCACCAAGCTTCCCAAAAGCACCCATTTTTGCAGTCGGACCACGCTTTCCATCTCGTTGACACTCAGCGCCTGGGCCATGACCATACGCTGCTTCAGCCCGATCTTTTTTCGCAAGACAAAGATCACCAGCGATGCAATGGACATAAAGCCCAGACCGCCGATTTCGATCAGGCACAAGATCACCGCCTGTCCGAAGCCGCTCCACATGGTCCATGTATCACCCAGAACCAGACCGGTAACACATGTGGCAGAAGTGGCAGTAAACAATGCCGGGCGCAAGCCCACCGATTGTCCGGTACGGGAGGAAACGGGCAAGAGCAGCAACAACGTTCCCACCAGAATGATCGCCGCGAAAATCAGCGCAATGGTCTGAGTCGCATTAAAATGTCGCGTCTTTTTCCTGCCGGCCGATGCGCTTTTTCCCCACATAGCATTCTGCTCCTTTTGAAAACTTACCTTATATTATAATAAACAGCGCAATTATTTTCAAGTATCTGTAAAACATTTACGGTGGGCCCATTCCATTTGGGCCCACCGTCCGTTAAAAACCGAAGTATCCGGCAAGGATGCCGATCACCCCGGACAGGCAAATAATTATAATGGGGTGCACTTTCTTAAATGCCAGCACCAGCATGACGGCAAAGATAGCGGCGTAAACGTAAAATCCCGCGCTTGCCAATACTGTCAGGGAAAGACCCGCAGAAAAAAACACCGTCATCAGCACATTCAAAAAGGCATTTCCGATCAGACCGACCACAGCCGGCTTCAGTCCGGACATACAGCCATTGACGATGGGGCTTTGGCGGAATTTTTCGTAGCTCTTTGCCACGATCAGAATGATAACAAAGCTGGGCAGCACCACACCCAATGTAGCGCAAGCTGACCCTAATGCACCGGCAACCTCCGCGCCCACATATGTTGCCATATTCACCGCAAAGGGGCCGGGTGTAGACTCACTGACGGCAACAAAATGGATCAGCATTTCCTTGCTTGCCCACCCACGCATAAGCACTTGCTCCTGTATCAGCGGCAGCATGGCATAGCCGCCTCCAAAGGTGAAGGCGCCGATGCAGAAAAATACATAAAAAAGCTCTAAATAACTCACTGCTCCAGCCTCCTTTTCGCCATCAGGGATGTAACAAGGCCGAACACGGCGCAGCCGGCAATGACCAGGAACATATTGACCTTTAAGATGGCTGTCAGCAAAAAGCTGGCGCCCATCACCACATAGGCCGCCCAGCCTTTTGGACTTTTTTGATACATATTCCACAACGCTTTAAAAAGCAGCGCAAGCACACCTACGTTGATGCCCCGAAAGGCATACTGCACAGGCTTAAATGCCATAAAGCTGTTCATCAGGTAGGCAACCGCAAGAATGACCAGGAAGCTGGGCAGCACTACACCCAATGTAGCACACACAGCGCCCCAAAAGCCAGCCGTGCGGTAGCCTACAAAGGTTGCAGCGTTGATCGCAACCGGTCCCGGGGTGGATTCTGCAATGGCGATGATTTCCAAAATATCGTCATCGGTGACCCATTTCTTATTTTCCACCGTCTCCCGCTGGATCAGCGGAATCATGGCATGGCCGCCGCCGAAGGTAAATCCGCCGATCTTGAAAAATGTCAGAAACAGCGATAGTTTCTTATTCATACCTGCTCTCCTTGCAAAAAACTTCCGCATTTCAGTATACCATGTTTCCATCATAAGTCAAATGGGGCGTACCCTATTTGCTGCAGTACGCCCTCATTTTCTTATTTTATACTCTTTCTCTGGAAAAATTTAACGATTTCCACAACCGGAATTACAAGCACCGCCAGCACCAGCGCCACACCGTACTGCGCAAGTGTTATAGGTTCAAAGCCAAAGGCTTTTGCAATGAACGGAACTTCAATCACCAGCGTAGTCAGCAGCAAGCTTCCCAGCATAGCCGCCCAGAGGACCTTGTTCTGGCCTTTCAGCGTAAACACGCTCTTACGCTGAGAACGCATATTGAAGCTGTGGAATATCTCACACATAGACATGGTCAAAAACGCCATGGTCATACCATGGGCAGATACGCCCTTGGGCATTTCGAAGTGACCCACCTCAAAGCAGTGACCCAGAATATAAGACACCATGGTAATCACCGTGACCAATACGCCCTGGTAGATCACATCCACACCCAGACCACCGGCAAAAATGCCATCTGCGGAATTTCTGGGAGGCCGGTTCATGGTGTCAGGCTCTGCCTTCTCCATGCCCAGCGCCAGCGCCGGGAAGCAGTCGGTAACCAGGTTGATAAACAGAAGGTGCACAGGGTTCAGCAGCGTAAAGCCCAGCAGCGTGGAGAAGAACACACCCAGAACCTCGCTCATGTTGGATGCCAGCAGAAACTGGATGGCCTTACGGATGTTGTCGTAGATCCGTCGACCCTCGCCCACAGCGGCAACGATGGTTGCAAAGTTGTCGTCGGCCAGCACCATGTCCGCAACATTTTTTGTAACGTCTGTGCCGGTAATACCCATGCCCACACCGATATCAGCCGATTTGATGGAAGGAGCATCATTCACACCGTCACCGGTCATGGCAGTAATGCAGCCGTTTTTCTTCCATGCGTTAACGATGCGCGTCTTGTGCTCCGGCTGCACGCGGGCATACACGCCGTATTTCTTCACGGCCTCGCAGATGTCCTCGTCGGAGATTTCGTCCAGCTCCGCGCCGGTGATGGCCTCAGAGGCATCTGCAATGATCCCCAGCTCCTTGGCAATGGCCACAGCGGTATCTTTATGGTCGCCGGTGATCATTACCGGACGAATACCAGCAGCGCGGCACTCCTCGATGGCCGCCTTAACCTCAGGACGAACCGGGTCGATCATACCGGTCAAGCCAACGAAGATCAGCTCCTGCTCCAGAAATTCCGGGGTGTTATCCCCGGGCTTATCGTCCCAGAAGCGCATAGCTGCCGCCAGCACTCGCAGCGCCCTGTCCGCCATAGCCTTGTTAGCTGCCATGATCTCATTGCGCTTTTCCTCAGTCATAGGCTGCGTCTTGCCGTTTTCCCAGTAGTGGGTGCAACGGGCCAGCACCACATCCGGTCCACCCTTTGTGTACTGAACAAAGTTGCCGTTTACGTCGTGCACCGTGGACATCATCTTTCGCCCGGAATCGAAAGGTGCTTCGTCTACACGCGGTGTCTTTGCCTCCAGCTCCTGTTTTTTCAGCCCCAGCTTGCAGGCGAAGTTGACCAACGCGCACTCCGTAGGCTCGCCTTCCGCCTGGCCTTTTTCATTGAGATTTGCATCGGAGCACAGCGCCATGGCGGTGGCCACCAGCTCTGTATCTCCCAAATGCTCAACCACAGTCATCTTGTTTTGGGTCAGCGTACCGGTCTTATCAGAGCAAATCACCTGCGTGCAGCCCAATGTCTCGACAGCCGTCAGGCGGCGGATAACCGCGTTGCGCTTGGACATATTGGTAACACCGATAGACAACACCACGGTCACCACCGTTGCCAGACCCTCGGGAATGGCCGCTACTGCCAGAGAAACCGCTACCATGAAGGTAGACAGAACGGTAGGAACATCAAATCTTCCGGCTGTAATCAGCTGGAAAGCAAAGATAAACACGCAGATGCCCAGCACCAGCTTGGAAAGGGTTTTACCCAGGTCATCCAGCTTCCGCTGTAACGGTGTCTGCTCCTCCTCGGTAGCCGCCAGCACACCGGCAATCTTGCCCATTTCTGTTTGCATTCCGGTACGGGTGGTCACTGCCTTGCCCCGGCCGTAAACCACAGTGGAGCCCATGTAGCACATGTTCTTTCTGTCGCCCAGAGATACATCGTTGTCCGTATCCACGCCCAACATCTCGATCACTTTATTAACAGGGACGCTTTCGCCCGTCAGGGCAGCCTCCTCGATCTTTAAGGAGGCGCTTTCCAACAAACGGCCGTCTGCAGGCACGCTGTCGCCGGCTTCCAGAACCACAATATCGCCAGGCACCAGCTCATCGCTGTGAAGCACCACCTGTTTCCCGTCACGAATGACCTTGCAGGTAGCTGCAGTCATGGTTTGCAAGGCCTCAATTGCCGCTTCTGCCTTGCTCTCCTGCACTACGCCCAAAATCGCATTCAGCAGCACAACCACCACAATAATACCCACTTCCACAAGGCCCTCCACCAGCTCACCCATGTGACCGGGGTTCTGCAGGAAAGAGATCAGTGTAGTGGCACCAGAGACCACAGCTGCGATCATCAGAATGATCAGCATCGGGTCTTTCAACTGCTCCACAAACCGTTGCAGCCATGTGGCTTTTTCCGCTTCCTTCAGCTTGTTGTGGCCGTAGGTTTCCAACCGCTTCGCCGCTTCCGCGCTGCTCAGTCCCAATTCGGTGGTTTCAAGCTCCTCCAGCACGGCCTGCGTGGATAGACGATACTCTTTTTCCATTGAACAGTCTCCTTCAAAATGATTGTTAGGAACAAAAAACCCATGCACTATCCCTGTAAAAGGATATGTGCATGAGTCTCATTCCTTAGAAGCTCTCCGGGCAAAACATGCCGTTATGACGAAAAGCCCAGCATCACAAGATGCCGAATTACTCCCTCAAGTTTACACAAGTATTTTATTCAGTATTCACAACATTGTCAACATTTTCTTTCAAACCTTTTTTGTTATAATTTGACAATTCCTCGCGGGACATTCCGGCTATAGAAAGGACGCTGCCGAAGCAGCGTCCTTTGTTTTGTTTCTCAGATTCTTGCCACACCGGTTTTCCGGGCTGCCTCAGCAACAGCCTTAGCTACCGCAGAGCCAACACGCTCATCGAAGGCTGCAGGAATGATGTATTCTGCAGACAGCTCGTCATCGCTGATCAGGTTTGCCAGCGCCTCAGCAGCGGCAACCTTCATCTCTTCGTTAATGTCGGAAGCACGGACATCGAATGTACCGCGGAAAATGCCGGGGAATGCCAGCACGTTATTGATCTGGTTGGGGAAGTCGGAACGGCCGGTGGCAATCACCGCTGCGCCGCCTGCCTTGGCTTCCTCGGGGTAGATTTCGGGGGTGGGGTTGGCGCAAGCAAAAATGATGGCATCCTTTGCCATAGTCTTGACCATCTCGGTAGTCAAGGTGCCGGGAGCAGAAACACCGATGAACACATCCGCGCCCACAATCACATCAGAAAGCTTGCCCTGCTCCTTCTTAAGATTCGTAACCCGGGCCATTTCTTCCTTGATCCAGTTCAGACCCTCGCGACCGGCATAGATAGCGCCGGAACGGTCAGTCATGACAACGTTCTTGAAACCTGCGCTCAGCAACAGCTTCACAATGGCGATCGCCGCAGCGCCGGCGCCGGAGGTAACGATCTTCACATCTTCCTTCTTCTTGCCAACCACCTTCAGGGCATTTACAAGACCTGCCAGGGTAATCACGGCAGTGCCGTGCTGGTCATCATGGAAAATGGGAATATCACACTTTTCCTTCAGCTTACGCTCGATCTCAAAGCAACGGGGTGCAGAAATGTCCTCCAGGTTGATGCCGCCGAAGGAGCCGGACATCAGGTAGACAGCGTTAACGAACTCATCCACATCCTTGCTCTTGACGCACAGGGGAATCGCATCCACATCGCCAAAAGCCTTAAACAGCGCGCACTTGCCTTCCATGACAGGCATGCCGGCCTCAGGACCGATGTCGCCCAGACCCAGAACGGCAGTACCGTCGGTAATCACAGCGCACAGATTGTGGCGGCGGGTCAGCTCATAAGACTTGCTTACATCCTTCTGGATCTCCAGACAGGGCTGTGCCACACCGGGGGTGTAAGCCAGGGAAAGGTCTTCCTTGGTCTTACAGGGCACGGTGGCAATCACCTCGATTTTGCCGCCCCACTGAGCATGTCTTTTCAATGATTCTTTTGCGTAGTCCATAATTTGATTTCCTTTCAAAAATATGATTGAACCTATGTGCAAAGAGGAAAACTCTCTGCACATGATTGTTACTTAAATGTTTCCGGAGATTTAAAGCCTGCGGAAGCTTCCGGCACATAGTCACCAAAGTACTTGGAAAAGTCCATGTTCAGATACTGGCACATCTCATATACTTCCACCATGGTGTTGTCATTGACCGGGATGCCCTTTTCCATCAGCAGCTTCTCGGCCTCCACTTCCTTTTCACCGTGGGTATAAATCCGGGTCTGCCCCTCAGCCTTAGGTGAGTTGCGCAGCTGCGCAAGATAATTGGACAGGTGCGCTTTGATCGCCTGGGGATCGCCGAAGATCGCTGGGTCAATGGCCATAAAGCCGTGGCAAATGCCACCCTTGCCGCCTGCACCGGTCTGATCAGATGTGGTGCCCATTGCCAAAATAGAGGAGAACAGCTCGCAGACCATCGCCCAGCCGTAGCCTTTGTGGCTGCCGGTATCCTCGGTGCTGCCGCCCAGCGGCATAATGCCGCCGCCGTTCTTTGCGGCAATGTTGTCCAGCACATCTGCTGCGTCGTTGGAGGGTTTTCCGTCCTTGTCCAGCGCCCATCCATCGTGCAACGGTTCGCCCTTTTTATTATACACCTCCAGCTTGCCGCGGGTTACCACGGTAGTGGAAGCATCAAAGAAGAAATCATACGGCTCAGCAGGCATTGCCACAGCAATCGGGTTAGTGCCCAGCATAGCGGTACGGCCATAGGTCGGCACCATGATGGCATTGGTGTTGGTGCAGGAAAGACCGATCAGCCCCTGATCGCAGGCCAGCTTTGCATAATAACCGGCAATGCCGTAATGGTTGGAATTGCGGACTGTAACCATACCGATGCCGCTTTTCTTAGCCTTTTCGATGGCCATGGTCATTGCCTTATGTCCTACCACCTGGCCCATGCCGTCTTCTGCATCAATGACAGCGGAAACAGGTGTCTCAAACACCACATTTCCCTTGGACTGGGTCTTGATCATCCCTTTTTGGATGGACTTGTAGTAGCGGTACATTCTCTGCATACCGTGGCTTTCGATGCCGATCCGGTCAGACATCAGCAGCACATCAGAGATAATCTTTGTTTCTTCGGCGTTGAAACCGAACTTCTGGAAAGCATCATTACACAAGCTGTCCAGCCGGTCATATTTCCAATACTGATAACCCATAATTCCTCCTGTGGCAGCGAAGCATTGGGCACCGTCCGTTTCGCTGCGGTCCTTTCGTTTCTTTCCTAGCTTATTTGCCGGTGTTTTTCTTCGCCTTACGGATCGCAATGATCCGGTTCATTTCGTTATAAACGATCATGTATCCTTCGTCTACGCCCATGCCCGGCTTTGCCAGGATCTGCACAGGCTGAGTAGCCATAGCGCAGTGGACACAGACCTGTGCGCTGCGGTCGGTTTCATTACAAGTACCGCCCTGGTATGCGCCGATCCCCTTTTCCTTGCAGTACAGCACCGCCTCAATGGTATTGTTTACACCACCCAGATCGGGGGTTTTGATCTGAACCATATGACCGGCCTTCCGGTCGGCAAATTCCTTAATATCCTCAAGGGTATTGCACCACTCATCAGCAACCAGCTCCACGGCGCATCCGCGTCTATCCAGTTCCGCAGTCAGACCTGCCAGCGCAACCACCTGAGTCTCCCGGTCACAGTCGCAGTCCATAGGGCCTTCGATACGCAGATGAAAGGGCTTTGCGATTTCCCCTAGCTTTTCAATGTAGTCCGCCATGGCAGTGTAGTTGTTGTTGCCGAAGGCAGCGCCGATGGTGCCGTAAACATCCATGTGGAACACAGGCAGGTAATTCTCATCGGTGCGGTTTTCCAAAATGCGGTCCCGCAGCCATGCAACATACTCAGCCAGCTTTTCGCCCTTGGTGCCCAGCTTTTCCTCCACGTTGTTAATCAGTGCATGGGGCAGCACCTGCGCGCCCTTGATGATCATCTTATCGGCGTTCATGTAACGGTCATCGCCGGACTGGGTAAAAATATCAATGGGTGTTTCAGAGACAGTGCAGCCATACTCGTCAGCAACCACCTCACACATCAGACGGTTGGTAGCCTTCGCCACCGCATCCAGGATCGCCTGAGATACACCGTAGCGAATAGCGGTATGCAGGCGCTTACCTTCCACTTGGATGGCTTCCATCATAGCGCACAGACCGCGGAAGTCATTTGCTTCCTTGCCTACCAGCTGAGGCTTGATGTACTGATCAATTACAGGAATAAAATCCTTTGCCAAAAACAGCGGATCCCGTCCGCCTGCGCCGGAATACTGCACAGCGGCGCAGTCGCCTATGGCGATCTGTCCGTCCTCCAATACCAGCATAACGGAAATGGATTCACCGGCCATACGCACGCTACGGAAACCGTCTGTCACAGGCTGGCCAACGTAAAACATTCCGTCGTGACCAGCGCCCTGCTTAATGGCCCGCTGGTCGTCAAAGTAGAATCCGGTTCTGCCCCCAGAGCAGACAACGTCAATAATTTTCATTTGAATTCTCCTTAGTTTGCCTATCTCTCAAAATAAGCATTTCAAGCATCCTCTGAAAGCAGATTTTCGATGCATTGGTCAAAAGGCCCGGCCAAGGCGCGAAAAGATGATTTTAGAGAGTGCTAATTAGTATCTGGGTCTGCCCACCAAGCGGCCCTTGCCGATGGAATACACGTCATCCACCACCATCTGGAAGGATGGCTTGCGGTTTTCAAATTTGGCCCGTTCTTCGATCTTGGCAGCGTGGAAGTCCAGCAAGTCCTTGCTAAAGGGCAAGTTACCGGGGTTCAGGATGCGAATTGCGCCGTTGTTGTCACGACAGGGCAGCATCAGGCCGGCATTATAGCGGCAAGGGGCAAAGGGAACGTCCAGAACACCGGATTCCACAGCGCGGCAAACGCCCACAGCGATATCGCCGTTGCCCAACTCAAAGCACTTATCCACGATGCAGCGTGTCTCCTGGCGGATGATCTGTTTTTCCTCTTCCACCTGATCGGACTGCAAAACCTGCTCTGTAAGCATATGTACCACCTGCTTGGTGCAGCGCAAACCCTCTGCGTTGGCTTCCATGGTGGGGATGCCCACAGCCTCATGGGGCGTTTTGACAATGACTTTCGTAGCCTTGGACAGGGCGGCGATCAAACTGCCGGAGGAGATCACACCAAAGGCCTTTGCCTCATCAGCAGGGAATCCGCCCATCCACTGGTGCAAAACGGTGGTAACCTCCGCATCGTCATAACCGTACTTATGCAGGTACTCGTCGGTCAGCTCTTCCAGCGTACGGATAGCAGCTACATCCTGACACAAATTGCCGCACTGTCCATAGCCAACGGTAACGCTCTTAACACCCTGCTCTGCTGCCAGCAGCGCTTCAATGATGGCAACGGCATGGGAGATACAAGGAGGCACCAATGTACCGGTGAGAGGGCCGTAAGGTTCACGGTTGATGGTAACGCCCATTTCTTCATACAGGCCCGTGAGGCGATCCACGTACTGCCAGTCACGAATGGTCCTCTCCATGGGAACATTCTTGCAGTAAGGCAGGTTATAGGAGATGCCGCCGCCCTCGTAGGAGGTAAATCCGCCGGCATACGTAATTTCGGTCAGCAGTCTTGCATCCGGCGTGCCGTGACGAACCTGCACCGGAACATTGACGCTTTCAATCACCTGACGGCATTTGGCAACACCGTGGTTCACCGCAGGAAAGCCGTTCATCATAGCTCTGCCCAGCCGAATGGACTCAGCAATGCCATGCTCGCCCTCCTCATAGCGGTTCTGCCGGGTATAGGAGTCGATGGTGGACGGCAGCAGGTCTGCCTCACCGTACTTTTCCAGATATTGCAAAAGCTTAATATGCTCCTCCACCACAGGCACGCCTGCCCGGGGCTGGATCAGTGTATCTTTTTCCTGCTTAGCCTTACTCAGTTTCTTTGCAAACTTGCGGCATTGGGGCATTGCCTTGTGGTAGGCAATGGCCTCCTCCAAGTCCACGTCCTTGCCGGTAGACCACTGGGTCAGCACCTGCTGGCGTTCCTTAAAAAATACGTCATCGGAGAGTTTTTTATTCTGAATATCCATGGAATTCCAACTCCTTTTTCATGATTCGCAAAGCCGTCTGGGGGTAATAGGACGAAAGCAGGCCCATAGCGGCCAAAATATAAGCTCTGTCCACCCATACGTCTGCCTGTTTGGGACGCAGGGACGCAGGCTGTGCCGGGGAGTATAGCGCATGCGCTGCGATCTGCGCCGTGCGCTTGGTATGGATCAGGCTTCCGCCTGTGACCACAATTTGCCTGACCTTCGTCAGATTCTTGCCTTCCTGCACGTAAGTCAGACCCATCATGGTGTATGTTTCTTCAATGGTACCTGCATGACGTTTCACCGCTTCCTGAACGGCCAAAGATGCCAGCGCATAGTCCAGCGCCTCCAGGTCCGGATCGCCCTTTGGTACAGCGTCCGGATTGTCCAGCAAATAACTGACCAGCGTTTCCACCCTTTCCTGAGAAAGACCGGACAATCGGCTGACCTCGTCAAAGCCTGCCGCATCCACGATGCCGCGTATGCTGTAACGCATACCGATATCACCTTCCACCGTCCGCTTGGCGTACGGCTCTGGCAAGCCTTTATAAACGGTTGCTGCCTGCTCCGGCATGCCGTCGGCAATGGAGTACACGTCGGTGGTAGCGCCCCCCACGTCCACAGCCACCAGCTCACCGATACCGCTTTCACCCTCGCATCCCTGTGCCAACAGGTTCACCGCCTGCAGCACCGCAGAGGGCGTTGGCATCATAATATCGGACAAAAGCGCGGTAGCTTTGGACAGACCCTTTGCCTGAATGATCTTTGTCAGAAAAATCTCCCGGATCTGTTTCTGAGTGGGTTCAATGTTCAGAACACCGAATTTGGGCATCACATTGGGGCACAAGTAAACCTCACGCCCTTGCAGGAGCTTTTCACATTCCCGGGCAGCAGTGCGGTTGCCTGCCACTACTACCGGGAAATCTGCCGACAATGTGGCCAGCATCTTTGCATTGTGCACAATACATTCCGTATTGCCGCCGTCTGTGCCACCCACCAGCAGAAAAATGTCCGGCTTGGACGCTTTGATTTGCTCCAAGTCGTCCTCGGTCAGTTGAAACGCGTAGATGCCCACCACCTTTGCGCCGGCGCCAAGACTTGCCAGCTTGGCGGCCTCACCGGTCAGCTCCGGCACAAGACCGCTGGTGACCATTTGCAAGCCACCGGCAGCGGAAGAGCAGGCATAGCTTTCAGAAAAATCCAGCTTTCCCGTTTTTTCTTCCAAAAGACGCATCGCCCGGTGCAAGCCGTCATTGATATCGGTTTGCACCGTGGTATGCGCTACCGCTGTTCCAAGGATTTGCTCCGATTCCACATCCACAGCCGTCAGCTTGGTATATGTACTGCCGAAGTCAATCAGCAAAACCGGCTTCACGCAGTCTCACCATCCATATGTAACAACTCACGCAGCGCTTCGATGGTAGTCTCCGGCGCGGTTCCGGGAGGGAACGCACGGTCATAGCCCATATCCTTAAAGCGCTGCTCCACTTCCTCAAACTTCTGCTTGCCAATAACGATATTGCCGCCCACCAGCAGAGGGATTCCCTTCAAGCCGGCCTCGTCGCACTTTTCGCGCATACCCCGGCAGTCCAGCTCACCCTGCCCGTACAGAGAGGAAATAACAATGGCATCCGCGTTGGATTCAATCGCTGCTGCGATATACTCCTCCTGAGATACCATAACACCCAGATTCACCACCTCAAAACCAGCCTCGGTAAAGGCATGATAGAGGATCTTGTTGCCCACGGCATGGACATCGGCGCCAATGACACCAATGACCAAAACCTTTTTTTCCCGGTTCTCCATGCTAACACCTCAACTACCCTTTTGATAAAAACGCGTAGGGGTATTTCTACATTGTATATACTATACCCCGGGCCACCTTTTGTCAAGAAAGATCCGTCTGTTTTCCCCAATTTTCACCTATATTTTTTCCTCCTGGAAAAGGAAAAAACGCACCTGCTCGCCGTCTTTGCAAACAAGTGCGTTTTTCAGTTAATCTCGTTGGTTTTCACCACTACACATAGGGTTCCAGAGCATCATACCAAAATTGATACGCTTCCGGTTTTAAATGCAGTCCATCAACCGTCAAATCCGGATTCATCTGTCCGCCCTTTAAATACAACGAATGCAGATCAATATAGGTATGTCCATAGCGCTCTGCCAACTCCCGCAAGGCTTTATCAAAGTTGCAGATCGTTGTATTTTTGCTCCAAATATGCCTTTCGGCCGGTTTCATAGAGGTTGTTGCCCTCTGCGTCGATAATCACGATCACAGGGAAATCTTCCACTTCTAAACGACGGATGGCCTCTGCGCCCAGATCATCGTAGGCGATGACCTCGGCCTTCTTGATGCATTTGCTCAGCAACGCGCCGCAGCCGCCGATGGCGCCAAAGTACACAGCGCCGTGTTCTTTCATGGCAGCAATCACCTCAGGACTGCGCTTGCCCTTGCCGATCATGCCGGTCTGCCCCTGGGCAATCATCGTGGGACTATACGCATCCATTCGGTAAGAAGTGGTCGGACCGGCAGAGCCGATGGCCTCACCGGGTCGTGCCGGAGCAGGGCCTACAAAATAGATAATGCTGTCCTTGACATCCATAGGCAGCTCTTTGCCCTGCTCTACCAATTCGCACAGGCGCTTATGAGCAGCATCCCGGGCAGTATAGATCACACCGGTGATCAAACAGCTGTCGCCGGAGCGCAGCTGACGGGCCTTTTCCCGGGTCAGGGGTGTTTGAATGGAAATCGTCATATCAAAGCACCTCCGTCTTATGTCTGGTTACATGGCAATTGATGTTTACCGCAATCGGCAGGCCTGCAATATGCGTGGGACACTTCTCGATATTCACGCACAGGGCGGTGGTTTTTCCGCCAAAGCCCTGAGGGCCGATGCCCAACTGATTGATCCTCTCCAGCATTTCCCTTTCCAGATCGGCCCAGAAAGGCTCGGGATTTCGCTCGTCCACAGAGCGCATCAGCGCTTTTTTTGCCATGAACGCCGCTTTGTCAAAGGTGCCTCCCACACCAACGCCCACCACAATGGGCGGACAAGGGTTGGGGCCGGCATCTTCCACTACCTTCAATATGAAATCCTTAACGCCCTGCAGTCCGTCGGACGGCTTCAGCATCTTGATCTGGCTCATGTTTTCGCTGCCGAAGCCCTTGGGGGCAACGGTAATTTCCAATACATCCCCCGGGACGATGTCGTAGTAGATCATAGCAGGGGTATTATCCCCGGTGTTGACCCGGTCCAGAGGATCCTGAACAACGCTTTTACGCAGATATCCCTCAGAATAACCCTGCCGGACACCCTCGTGGATGGCCTCAGCCAATGCCCCGTCCACATGGACTTCCTGACCGACGGTCACAAACACGCAGGCCATGCCTGTATCCTGACAAATAGGCCGGGCGGTTTCATCTGCAATTTGATAATTTTCTATAATACGTCCAAGAATCTCCTTTGCCTGAGGCCACGTCTCCTGATCATAGCAGCTTTCAATGCAACGCTTCATATCCTTGGGCAGGAAACAGTTGGCTTCGATGCACAGCTTTTTTACCACTTCCGTAATCTGCCGGGAAGAAATTTCTCTCATAATATCCTCACTTTACAACACATTGTAAATGCAGTCCTGAAGGTCTCCCTCACGGCCGATGACCTCCGCCACCACCCGGTCGCCCTTGGGCAGTTTGGCAGGCTTGCCGGTGATTCGCTCTGTCTTTTCCTTCAGTTCGTGAATGTCAACAACAGGCAAGCCGGCAGCTTTCAAGCCGGCAATCAGCCCCACATTCTTGGGGTTCACCGCAATGCCTCCCTGGGTGACCAGTACATCGATATCCTTGCCGGGGGTAGAAATGCAAGTAACCTGGTCTGTCACGATAGGCAGCCGCGCCCGGAACATAGGCGCAATGATCATGGAAAGCTTCGCGCCGGCTGCGGTGTCGCTGTGACCGCCGGATCCGCCCATAATATAGCCGTTGGAATCGGTGTGAACATTGACGTTGAAATCGGTGTCGATCTGGGTTGCGCCCAGAATCACCACGTCCAGACTGTCTACAACCGCGCTGCGACTGCTGGGGCTGGCGTAATGCATTGCGCTGATTTCCTGATGCCGAGGATCCGTGCGAATGGACTCCACAGCCTTCAGATCGAAGCACTGCACATCCATCAAGTTCTTAAAGCAGCCGGCATGGAGCATATCCACCATATAGCCGGTAATGCCACCCAGACCAAAGCTGCCCTGAATCCCTTTCTCAAGCATAATATCCTTCAAGAACTTTGCCGCAGCCAGCGATGCACCGCCGGCGCCGGTCTGGAAGGAAAAACCGTTCTTCAAAAGTCCGGAATGGGCAATGACCTGCGCCGCATGAGATGCCATCACAAGGCCCACCGGATCACGGGTGATCTGGGTGGTACCGGAGACGATACCCTTGGGATTGCCAATAGCATCCACAGCAACCACATAATCTATAAAGTCCTCGGAAATGGAGAAATCCTGCATAGGATACGGCACCAGATTGTCGGTGATGACAACCACTTTTTTTGCATACATCGCATCGGCATAGGCATAACCCAAACTGCCGCAGGCAGACTTACCGTACTTACCGGAGCAATTGCCCATGGTATCAGCCGTAGGCGCAGCAATAAACGCTATATCAATGGGCGTCCTGCCCAGAGAAATGTCACTGGGTCTGCCGCCATGGGTGCGAAACTGAACAGGCTTTTCCATAATGCCCTGAGAAATGGCTCTGCCCAGACCGGCAGCGATATAGTCTGCAGAAATGCCGGTAACAACACCGTTTTTGATATGCTCCAAAAGGGGTGTGTGTACATCAAACAAAGACGAGGCGTTCACATGGATATCTCGAAAGCCTTGCGCCGCAATCTGGTCCATGACCATGTTCAGCACAAAGTCACCGTTGCGCAAATGGTGGTGGAAGGATACGGTCATACCGTCCTTTAATCCTGCCAGCGCGATGGCCTCTTTTAAAGACTTTACTACCTTGCTCACAGTCAGCTCCCCCTTTCCATGCCCAACGCCTGGGCCATGGCAATGGTCCGTTCTGCTCTGGCGACGATAGGCGCGTCGATCATCTTGCCCCGCAAGGCAATGGCACCCTTACCCTGCCGCTTTGCCAGTTCGATGGCTTCCATAACCTCGTAGGCATAGTCCACCTCCTGCTGGGTGGGACTGAACACAGCGTTGATCACTTCTACATGACGGGGAGAAATGGATGCTTTGCCGGTAAATCCCAAAGCTTTTGCCAGCTGCGCATCCGCAACGATGCCTTCATCGTCATTGACATCGGTAAAGGGCGTGTCGTACACCTCCACCCCTGCCGCTCGGGCGGCAACCACCAACCGGGTACGGGCATATTCGATCTCTCTGCCCTCCTTCGTCCGCTTGCACTGCAGATCGGCAGTCAGATCCTCCGCGCCTAAAAACAACGCCTTTACACGCTTTGAGCAGGATGCGATCCGGAAAGCATTTTCCACACCCAGCGCGGTTTCGATCAGCAGCATCAGACCTACGGTATTTTTCTCCATGCCCAGCTTTTCTTCCACTTGGGAAATATAGGCATCTGCCTTTAGAACATCGTCTGCGCTACCAGTCTTAGGCAACAAGATCAGACCCGGCTTATAAGGCAGGATCTGGTCGATATCTTCCTTCCAAAAGTCTGTATCAATGGCGTTAATACGCACAATGATCTCACAGCCCCGGAAGTCCATATAGCGCATGGTATTGCGCACCAGAATTCGGGCAGCGTCCTTCTGTGCGGGAGAAACCGCATCCTCCAGATCGAAGATTACGGCATCGGCGCCCAGGCAATTGCCGTTAATGAGCATATTGGGGTTATTGCCCGGCAAAAACAACATACTGCGACGCATCAGCTGTTCCCCCTTCCTCGGATAATGGCAGTTTCCACTCTTGCCCGGATCACGCATTCCAGCGCACCCCGGTCAACTACCCGAACGCTGGCTCTTTCCACATGATGCTCCTTCAAAACATCGCTGACCACAGCCAAAATCGCGTCGCCAAATTGCTGCTGAACAACAGATTCCAGCTGAATATCCAATCCTTCCGACGGTTCGATCTCCACATACGCATCACTGGATTCCATAGTTCCGGCGCAAGCGCTCTTTACGATGTCCATATGTATCTGGCCCCTTTCTCAGTGAAAACCTGCCAACACAGCAGAATTTTTCCTTTTAATAACCTAAATATTGTATCTCATAACCTAAAGGAATGCAATTCTTTTTTCAGATTTCCATTGCATGTTGGCTTTGTTTTTGTATAATAGAGGTAGCAAAAAAGGGGGGATCGTCATGGATATGGAACTGACAAGGCAACTGCGAGGCAGCGCCCTGCAGGATTGGTCAAATCTGCTGCAGCGCGCCGGACTGGCGCCGGACACGCACTGGGACAGCACCGTGCTCATCCGGCAGAACGGAAAATTGATCGCCACCGCATCCCGTTGGGAGAACCTTTTGAAATGCATTGCCGTGGACGATGCGCACCAGGGAGAGGGTCTTACTGCCTCGTTGCTGGGTACGTTGCGGCAGGATGCCTTTGAAAGCGGCCATCGCCATCTGTTCCTTTACACCAAACCGGAAAACGCAGCCATGTTCAGTTCCCTGTTCTTTTATCCGGTTGCCCAAACCGGGCAGGTACTTCTCATGGAGAACTCACGGGACGGGATTGGCAAATTTATGGATACTCTCCCTGTGGCAACCAACACAGGTACCATTGGCGCGGCAATTATGAACTGCAACCCCTTCACCAAAGGACACCGCTATCTGATCGAAACAGCCGCCAAGGAGTGCGACCACCTTTACGTATTCGTTTTGTCAGAGGATAAAAGCATCTTTTCTGCCGCCGACCGTATGGCGATGGTGCAGCTGGGAACAGCGGATCTTCCCAACGTAACCGTTCTTCCTACAGGCCCGTATCTGATTTCCCACGCCACCTTCCCCACCTACTTTTTGAAAGAACGGGAACATGCGCAGCAAGTGCACTGCGCTTTGGATATTGAGATTTTCTGCAAATACTTTGTGCCCAAATTCGGCATCACCCGGCGGTACGTAGGCACCGAACCCCTGTCGCCCATGACCGACCGATATAACGATGCGCTGCAGCAGCACTTGCCCAAAAAAGGTATCGAGCTTCGTCAGATTCCTCGGTTGGAGCAAAATGGCATACCGGTCAGCGCAAGCAATGTCAGAGCCTTGCTGAAAGACAAGGATTATGACAAAGTTCTCCGGCTTGTTCCGGAAACCACCTACACCTATCTTATCAAGGAGGCATAAATATGGCTAAGAGCAGACCGACCCATTTACTTAGCTCCTACTACGCCCCGCGAGGCGCCCACCGTATGCAGGACTTAGGACAGCAATTGGCGCAAATGTACCTCAATCCCAACGACAAGCTGATCGGTATCATCGGCGAGGCAGGCTCCGGCAAAAGCGCCCTGATCCGGGGTATGTTCCCGGGACTGGAGCTGACCAATGATGACAATGGCGTTTACGTCCGTCCCCTGCCCATTTTGGAGCAGGAACAGGGTTTTGCCTTCTTCTCCCCCCATACCTACCATCTGGATATTCGCTTCGAAAACGGTTTTACCCAAATATCCGAATTGGCCGATGCCATTTCCGCTGCCCTGAACAAAGGCCGTCGGGTGGTGGTGGAGCATTTTGATTTGGTATATCCTTTTCTGGGTGCAAATGCCAATTTGCTCATTGGCGTAGGCGAGCAGGTGCTTATCGCCCGTCCCAGAATCTTCGGACCGGAGCCGAAGGAAATTAAAGAAACTGTATACCAGTCCCTGCCCTACCGTCTTATGGCGCATACTGCCGAGGATATCTGCGGCATGTTTATTTCCGACGAGGATAACGAGCGCTGCGGTCACTCCGATCTGCGCCACGGCTTTATCATCACCTTCCCTGACCATGCTCCCTCTTTTGATATCAAGGAATTGGAGCAAAAGGTCAACGAAGTCATTGCGCAGGATCTTCCTGTAACTTATGTGGACGAGCATCATATCAGCATCGGCGACAACGTGCAGATGTGCGACGGTCCCCGGGTCCATGTACACCGCACCGGTCAGATTGAAAATTTCCGTCTTTTGGATCACTTCATATATGACCGCTTCAAGCACCGTTATATGTTAGTTGGCTGCGTAGGCGAAAAATCCGACGAGCTTTTGAAAAAGATAGACGACCGCCGCCAGATGCCCGGTTGGGAATAACGCCCGGGAGTCGCCATGGAAGCAACATTACAGGAAATTCTGGATGCCCGGGAAAAGCGGGCAGCCAAACAAAAGACTCTGTTATCCCAATATCCGGTGCCGCTTTTATGCTTCACTATGAATATCCCCGGACCGATCAAGCAGAATCGGGATATCGACATCGGCTTTGCCGTTGGCAACTGGCTGCTAGAGGATTCCCTGAGAGGCCTGCCGATCACACACCGAGAGCTCCACTGGGCGCACACAGGCTGCGAAGCCTTTTATTCGGTGGACCTGCCTGCCCTGGAGCTGAAACAGATTGCCGTTGGACTGGAGGATACCGATCCCATCGGCCGGCTGTTCGACATGGATGTGATCAACACCGACGGAACAAAGCTGACCCGACAGGACTTGGGCATACCCCGGAGAAAATGTCTGCTTTGCAACAACGATGCCATCGTTTGCGCCAGAAGCCGCGCCCACGGACTGGATGCACTGCAGGATAAGACCGGTTTCCTTCTGTACCTTGCCGCACGGCAATGGATGGCCGAATACATCGGCACCCGGGCATGGCTGGCGCTGAACAAGGAAGTTACTACCACCCCAAAACCCGGACTGGTAGACAGAAATAATCGAGGGTCCCATCCGGACATGGGTGTTAAGCATTTTTTTGCCAGCGCCAACGCGCTGCGTCCCTACTTCAGCCGCTTTGCAGAAGAAGGATTTTTGACCCGGGATATGCCGCCGGAGGAAACCTTCCGGCGCATCCGCCCCATCGGCATAGAAGCAGAACAGGCCATGTATTCCGCTACAGGCGGTGTGAATACTCATAAAGGCGCAATTTTCAGTCTCGGTATTCTGTGCGCAGCCGCAGGACGGCTGCCTGTGGAAATGTGGACTCCTGAGCAGCTGTGCAGCCATGCCGCTGCCATGGTCGCCGGCGTGACAGCCAGAGACTTCGCAGGTGTCACATTGGAAAACGCAAAGACCCCAGGAGAAGCCATTTTTGCCCGATACGGCATCACCGGTGTTCGCGGACAGGCCGAGGCAGGCTTTCCCTCTGTGCTGAAGTCAGGTCTGCCGGTCTTGCACCAAGGCCTGTCCCATGGACTTTCCCTTAACAATGCCGGCTGCGCAACGCTTCTGCATTTGATTGCCGCCACGGACGATACCAATCTCATTCACCGCAGTGACCGACAGACACAGCTGCAGGTAAAGCAGCAGATCGCCCGGCTTCTTGAAGATGACCCATACCCTACCTGCGATACAACTGCGCAGCTGGATGCAGAATTTACGAAAAAGAATCTCTCCCCCGGCGGCAGTGCTGACTTACTGGCTGTTGTGTATTTCCTGCACTTCCTCTGCAGACAAAGCCAAGAAAACGATATATTATGCCAAGATTTGGATAGACAAACAAATCAGCCCGTGATATAATTTCCGTAGCCTTATTAAAATATATGGAGGTATGCCAAATGAAACTTTTGAAACTGGAAGAGCTGACCACTGAGCAAAAGCTAGGCATGACTTATTGCGCACGTCCCGACAAGCCGGAAGACTTTGACTGCGTGATCGAAATGGTCAAGAATCATGCTTTGGGCTCCGTGCAGGTCTCCCCCACCCAACCGGAAATGGTAAAGCGGATCAAGGAGGCCGCAGATTATCCCATTTTGATTATCTGCGACTGCGAGCGAGGCTTCCCCACCTCTGACCTGCCCAAGATCTCCCTGGCAGCACTGTCCGCCTGTGATAACGAAGAATACTACCGTGTCTTCGCAAAGGGCGTTGCCACCGAAGCAATGAAGGTCGGCTTCAACGGCACATGGAGCCCTGTTGTGGATATACTCTTCGAAAACGGCCCTTCCAGTGTAATGCGCAAGCTGTCCGACGACCCCATGCGTGTTGCAAAGGCAGCCGAGATCATTGCCCGGGTGTATAAGCAGTATGGCTATATGTCCAGCGCCAAGCATTATCCCGGCGGCCGGAAGCCTCCTTATGACGGCCACATGGCACCCACTCCCTCTTATGACACTGTAGAAGATCTGAAGGCATCCAGCCTGATCCCCTACAAGTATCTGATGGAAAAGGGTCTGCTTCCGTCCATTTTGACCAGCCACACCACCCTTCAAAAAATTGACCCCGACACCCCCGGCACCTTGTCAGCCAAGGTGCAGAATATCATCCGGGAAATGGGCTTCGACGGCGTTACCTTCACCGACTCTCTGGCTATGATGGCGATTCTGCAGGTGTACGGCGAAGAACGCGTATACGGCATGTGCATTGCCGCCGGCAATGATATCGTGCTTCCCAACTACCGCACCCGCGTCCGGGACGCCTTCGAAATGCTGAAGAAGAATTATTACGAAGACGGTATGTTCAGTGAGGAACGGCTCAACGAAGCCGCCCGCCGCGTGCTGGAGCTGCACGCATTCCTGGGCGCTGAACCGGAATGCAAAGACCCCCTGACAAAGGAAGAGATCGAAATATTCAACAACATGGCAAAAGACTGCATCACCGCTGTTTGCGACGACGATGTCACACCTGCGTTGGATCCGGACAAGAGCCACCTGTTTGTAATCCTGACAGACACATCCTTTGTGGAAGACAAGAACCGGATGGAGATCACCAATACCGTGTGGTACTATCCCCAGATCATCGCCGAAAAAATCCGCAAGGAATTCCCCGATGCCGGCGTCATGTATCTGACTGAATTCCCCAATACTACACAGAACGAAAAGGTGCTGCTGGAGGCAGCCAAATATGACGATGTCACATTCCTGACCTTCTGTACATCCCCGGCCTACCAGGGAACCGATGGTCTGACTCGTCGTGTGGAAAACCTCATCGACTGTGTGAATCTGGCAGGTAAGCTGGCTGCTGTTGCCCACTTCGGCAACCCATTCGCACTGGAGCCGCTGATGCACGTAAAGCGCAAGCTCTTTGGCTACACCATGCCCGAGTCTCAGTCCTACACTATCGAGGTGCTGGCAGGCAAGCTCCCCGCTAAGGGCAATCTGCCTTTCCGCATTAACTTCAAATAAATCTTTATTGGGGTTGTCCTTCGAGGCAACCCCAATTTCTTTTCCCTATCTTATGCGCTGACGCAAATAAGGGACCGCGCGGATATCCGACGGTCCCTTATATTTTATTCAGGTTGTGTTTCCCCTTTTTCAGACGCCTCAATATCCACGTCTATTCCGCCGCTTACATCGCTGCCGCATACCACGCAGACACCGTTCTGCTCCTGGTGGCCTGTGGCAGGCACGATCACTTCACCACAAGTAATGCAGACAGCGTTTTCCTCACAGCTGCCGGCAGGGGCATTATGGTCCAGGGCAGGGATCGCTTCTGTGAAGCTTTCGCCGCAATCTTCACAGGTATAGCGCGCCATACCGCTGTCTATACATGTGGGCTCATCAATTACTTCCATCTTATAATTATGCTCAGGCACAGTGCTTACACCACTGGTTTCATCCTGCGGTGTCGTCTGCTCACCGGTATTGTCTGCGCCGGTAGTTTGTTGCGCATCTGTCTTTGCGCCACAGGCTGCAAACGTAAATACCAACATAAAAATCACCAGAAGTATCGCTATTTTCTTTACAAGCATTGCTTTTCTCCTTTACAGCATATTATGGACCGCTACCGGCAGGTAAGCGGAAACATCCAAGCCAAAGCTATGCAGCTCTTTCACCATAGACGAGGATACTGCTACATTTTCTGCCCGAAAATAGACGTATTCCATATCCGGGTTGATCAGCTTGTTGACCTCCGCGATATTTTCCTCGTAGTTGTAATCCATATTGTTGCGCAAGCCGCGGATCATATATTTAATCCGATTCTGCTTTGCAAATTCCGCCACCAGACCCTGGTAAATGATCACCTGAACATTTGTGACTCCCTGCTCCTGCAAGGCCGCTTCAATGGCAGTTTTCATCTTTGCGGCTTCAAATGTGCGCGTTTTTTGCGCATTGATGCCGATGACCACAAAAACCTCATCAAACAGCGCGGCAGACTTCTTTACGATATCCATATGGCCGTTGGTAAACGGATCGAAAGAACCGGGGTAAATCGCTCTTTTGTTCATTTGCAACCTCCTTGACCGTACTGCTTGTTTTAGAACTTCCGAGTTATTATATCATGTCGGCACCTATTTTTCAACATCTGCAGCATTTTTTCTCCCTTTCGGCTATAAAGTCCCGGCTTCTATGCTGCGTCGGCTTGCAAAAGCCGCGCAAATATGGTATGCTTGCCCAAAAGTTCTTTATGCAGAAAGGTGATATAAATGAACGCATCTGACGCTATCACACTTCGCCGGTCCATCCGAAAATTTCTCCCCAAAGAGATCCCTCAGGGTGTTTTGCGCCAAATCGTCCAGTTAGCAAGGCTTTATCCTTCCGGTGGTAACCTGCAGCCGCTGCGCTTTGCGATCATCCAAAACCCACTCAAGCGCGATACCGTGTTTTCCGGTTTGCGCTGGGCAATGTACCTCCCGGATTTTACCATTGCCCACCACGAACGTCCCACCGGCTACATCGTTTTGCTGCGGGACAACCGGGTAAAGCAGCAGTGTGACTATGATATCGGTGCCGCCTCCACCATGATCATGCTGGCTGCCACAGAGCAAGGTCTTTCCTCTTGTCCCATCGCTAATTTCCCCAAAAAGGATATGTCAGCTCTTTTGCAAACCGGGGAGTATCTGGTTCCGGAGCTGGTGATCGCGCTGGGATATGCGGCACAGGAAAGCAGTGTTGTGCCCATGATCGATTCCGTAAAATACACGGAAGATGCCAACAAAAACATTCTTGTCCCCAAGTGGGAAACGGACGCGGTTTTAGTGTATTGTGACTAACTAATATTTTGTGCAAACGGACTATGGCATTGCCATAGTCCGTTATCTTTTGGTAAAACTGTGGTAAGAAGATTTTGAAAAGTTCTTATATCTTCTTATAAGTTCTTATAACTTGTTATTTAGTCCAGGGGCTTCATTGCGGGGAGTATAAAAGGGCTTAAAATCACTTGTGCAAATATCTTACCTAATCTTGCCTTTTTGTGATTTTTCTTACCCACCAAAAGCACACCAATTTTGTCCCAAAAAATTATCTTACCTCAACTTTCCTTTTTGGGACATATCATGCCTCTGAAATGGTCTAAAAAATGGCCCAAAACTTATGCTTTTACAAAACATTGCCGTTTTTAATGATATATGGTATAATACTGTCAATTTGATAAATTTGAATTTGTAGGTGAGTATATGAAAAACTTATATATAGTCGGTGGAACAATGGGAGTTGGAAAAACCGCCGTCTGTCAGCAACTTAAAATGAATTTATCAAATAGTGTGCTTCTTGATGGTGACTGGTGCTGGGATTCCAATCCGTTCCAAGTAACCGATGAAACCAAATCTATGGTGATGGATAATATTTGTTACTTGCTCAATAACTTTTTACATTGCTCTGCTTATGAAAATGTAATTTTCTGTTGGGTAATGCACCAACAGTCTATCATTGATTCCATCGTAGAAAAACTGGATACACAAAGCTGCGATGTGAAATGTATTTCGCTTATTGTTGACGAAGCCAATTTACGCAAGAGATTAACAAAGGATGTGGAGAGCGGTATTCGAGTTGAGGATATAATCGAAAGAAGTATAACAAGAATACCGATGTATGACACACTCAACACGATTAAAATTGACACCAACGAAAAGACCGTGGCTATGATTGCCAACGAAATCAAGCTGCTTTGATGTCGTCAAATTCCAATTTGGAGATTTGTTATAAGTTTTGAGGATGGAAATTATATGAATAAACGAACACGTCAATATGTAGGATTGCTATCCGCAGTTCTGGCATATTACATTATTCATGAAGGTGCGCATCTAATATATGCGCTTATAACAGGAACATTCAAACAAATCAATATCATGGGTTTGGGGATGCAGATTGATATTCACGCTGAGAGGATGACAGATATTCAGTTGGGTATTTTCTGCCTTGTAGGTTCTATCGCAACTTTTATAACGGCGTATATTCTTGTTCTGCTTGTAAATAAAATCGGAGATACTTCTTCAAAAATCTTTAAGGCATGTATGTACTACATCACGATTGCAATGCTTCTAATTGACCCCGTATATTTAAGCGTTCTTTGTGGTTTCTTCGGAGGCGGCGATATGAATGGTATATCTCTGTTCTTTCCAGAATTGGCAATTCGAATTGTGTATGGAATCATTTTAGCAATCAATATAGCGGTATTTGTCAAAATTGTTTTACCTAAATATCAATTAGCATTTTCAAAATAGAGTGTTTGCATATAAAACGCTAAATTCCAATTTGTCGGTCTGTTTGATAAGAATATGCAAAAAACACCCTATGACTTTTTACGGTCATAGGGTGTTTTCATTTTTTTATTTGTCGTAAATGTGTCGTAAATCGGTTTTGATAGAGTTTCAAAAACCCTGTAATACCGCTATTTTACGGCACTTTCTTAATCAAGGGGCTTCAATGTGGGGAGTATGAAAAGGCTTAAAAACGCTTTTGCAAATATCTTACCTAATCTTGCTTTTTTGTGTTTTTTCTTACCCACCAAAAGCACACCAATTTTGTCCCTAAAAAGTTATCTTACCTCAATTTACCTTTTTAGCACATATCATACCTCTGAAATGGTCTAAAAAATGGCCCAAAACGCAAATCCTATTGCAAAATAAATATTTTTAGTTTACAATAACTATGCTACAAAAAATGTGTAGCAACATTGAGGGAAGCATTTTTCGGTGCGTCTCTTAATGGGACGCACTTTTTTATTACAGGGGGACAATATGAAAAAAGAAGTAACAAAAGGACGGAAGATTGCTGCGGCTGTTTTATGTACAATCGTTATCATTTTTACTATCATCATTATTGCAGCTATAACATCAGAAGACACAAGTAGCAACAATGATACCACACAATCAACAACAGAAAACACTACACAACAAGAGCAAACAGAGAAAGTTATCTATACGGATGATAATTTCAAAGTTACATACGTAGATTTTGTAGACCCCAAATCAGGTGTAACTGCTTTTAATCTTCTCTTGAAAATTGAAAACAACTCAGACACAGAAGTAGTAGCATCATTGACAGATGGCTACGCAAACGACACCTCCGTTTTCTTTGGTTCAGGTATGCCTGTTAAAATTAAACCAGGTAAAAATGCAGTAGGTACTTTTATTCTTGGTTATGCTAACACAGGGATAACAAGTATCGATGAAATTAACACCCTAGAATTTAAAATTGTCTTGTATAACGAGAACTACTCTGATAAAATATTAGAAACCGAAGACATTGTATTAAAATTGAAATAAAGCAACGACACCCTATGACTTTTACGGTCATAGGGTGTCTTCATTTTTTCATTTGTCGTAAATGTGTCGTAAATCGGTTTTTGCAAGGTTTTGAAAACCCTGTAATACCGCTATTTTACGGCATTTTCTTAATCAAGGGGCTTCATTGTGGGGAACAGGATGACCTCGCGGATGGAATCGGAGCCGGTCAGCAACATCACACAGCGGTCGATGCCGATACCCATGCCACCTGTGGGAGGCATGCCGTATTCCATGGCGTTGAGGAAGTCCTCGTCCAGCATTTCCGTTTCGTCGTCGCCACGCTCACGCTGCTCCACCTGCTTCATAAAGCGGCCCCGCTGATCAATGGGGTCATTCAATTCAGAGTAGGCATTGCCCATTTCGCTGTGGCAGATAAATGCCTCGAATCGTTCCGTCAATCTGGGATCAGAGGGACTGCGCTTGGTCAGGGGGCTGACCTCCACCGGATACATAGTGATGAAAGTAGGCTGAACCAGGTGCTCCTCCACCCTCTGGTCAAAGCAGGCATACAGCGCGTTGCCCCAGGTCTGCTCAGCAGCCTCGTTCAGCTCCACTCCCTTTGCCTTGGCAGCTGCCACGGCCTGTGCATCATCTGTGATGACATCAAAATCGATGCCTACGTACTCCCGGACAGCCTCCACCATGGTCATACGGCGCCAGCCGGGGGCAAGGTTGATCTTCTCGCCCATCCACTCCACCTCATAGGTGCCCAGAATTTCCTTGGCTGCGCCGGAGATAATACCCTCGCAAATATCCATCATATCGTGGAAGTCGGCATAGGCCTGATACAGCTCCACAGAGGTAAACTCCGGGTTGTGTTTGGGATCCATGCCCTCATTGCGGAAGATTCTGCCGATTTCGTACACCCGATCCATACCGCCGATAATCAGCCGCTTCAGGGGCAGCTCGGTGGCGATTCGCATATACATATCAATGTCCAGCGTGTTGTGGTGGGTCACAAAGGGTCGGGCAGATGCGCCGCCGGCAATGGTGTTCAGCACCGGTGTTTCCACCTCGATATAACCCATATTATCCAGATAGTTGCGCATGAACTTAATGAACTTGGAACGGATCACGAAGTTCTGCTTCACCTCGGGATTGACCATCAAGTCCACATAGCGCTGACGGAAGCGGATCTCCTTATCCGTCAGACCGTGGAACTTTTCGGGCAGAGGCAGAAGAGACTTGGACAGCAGCACCACCTGCTTGGCGCGAACGGAGATCTCCTCGGTCTTGGTCTTGAAAACCTCACCGGTAACGCCCACAATATCGCCGATATCATACTTCTTAAAGTGGGCAAACTCCTCCTCGCCCAGCTCGTCGATCTTTACGAACAGCTGGATACGACCGGTGGCATCCTGCAGGTCGCAGAAAGACACCTTGCCCATGCCGCGCTTGGACATGAGTCTGCCGGCAACACGGACAATCTTGCCCTCCATGGTGTCAAAATCGGCCTTAATAGCAGCAGAATCTGCATTGAAATCAAACTTTGTCTGCAGGAAGGGATCTCTGCCCTCCGCCTGCAGGGCCGCCAGCTTGTCCCGGCGGACCTGAACCTGGTCGCCGTAGGACATCTCAGCCTGGGGTTCAAACTTTGCCATATTTAACCCTCTCTTGTAATGCTGACTACGCGCATTTCGTAGGAGCCGGAAGGCGCCACAACCATAAACTTCTCGCCTTCTGCCTTGCCCACAACCGCGCGACCAAAGGGAGAATCATCAGAGAGCTTGTTTTCCATGGGGTTGGCTTCCTGGGAACCGGTAATACGATATTGGAACTTCTCACCGGTTTCCAGATCCTCCACCGTCACCTGGCAACCCAGACCCACACGTCCGGAGGCTTCATTTTCGTCGGCAATGATCACCGCATGAGACAAAATATCTTCGATCTCTGCGATGCGACCGTACAGCTTTGCCTGCTCGTTCTTTGCTGCATCGTACTCAGAGTTTTCAGACAAGTCGCCGTAAGAACGGGCTTCAGCGATCATTGCGGCAATCTCACGCTCACGGGCAGTTTTCAGGTAATTTAGTTCCTTTTCCAGCTCTGCCAGACGAACGCTTGTAATTTTAAATTCCTTTGCCATGATAAACATCCTTTCTCAACCTGTTTCGATAACGGCTAAAGAAAGTCGAAATTGTGTTTTCAAACACTATTTCGATACCAAATCGTAGATTTGGCCACAAATTTACTTTAAAAATTTGGCTTTAACCGTTGTAATGAATATCGAGCAAATACAAAACAGATATAATTTGTATTTGCAAAGCCGATGTAATCGGCTTTTGGAAACGCCGGAAAGCGTTTCCACATTCCATAATCATTATAGCTCCAAATATTATAGAGGAAAAATATCTTTCCGTCAAGTGCAGATTATTGCCGCAGTGCTTCCACCGCCGCCTGTATTTGGGGATCCTGCGACGGTTCCAGAATATCTGCATATATCTTCTGAAGTGTCTGCTTGTCCACCTGCACCTCAATATCCGGCTTAAGGCCCCCCACATCTGCCAGGCTCACGCCCTTGGGAGTACAGTATTTTCCCACAGACAGCCCCACGGCTGAGCCGTCGCTGAGCGTATAGGTATTCTGGAAGTAGCTCTTGCCCGTGGTGGCCTGTCCCACCAACACCGCTTTTTCATACTCACTTAATGTGGCTGCGAAAAATTCCGCTGCTGAGTAGCTGGAATCATTGATCAGCACCGCCATGGGAAGCTCCAAGCATTGGGCATCGGAATGGGTCACCGTTTCTTCTCCCGTATAGCTGATGCTGCGAAAAATCGGCACTTCCGGCAGCAAATAGTCCAGAATCCGGACCAATTCTTTTTTGAAACCGCCGGGGTTGAAGCGTACATCAAAGATCAGCGCCGTGGCGCCCTGCTCCACAACCGCATCAATGGCCGCCAACGTTTCCTCAGCGCAGCGCTCATCGAAATTTTCAATGGTGACAAGGCCGATGTTATCCGGAAGCATCTGCCATTTCGCCACCTCCACCAGGATCTTTTTGCGCACCACCTCAAAGGTGTGCAGCTGGCCGTCCCGGTACACTGTGACCTGCACCTTCGTCAGTTCTTCCCCGCGAATGTTCTCCCGGGTTTTATCCAGGCCTACCTTTGCCGTTTCCTCGCCGGCAACCGCATGGATAATGTCCCCTGCCAGAATACCGGCCTCAGCAGCTCCGCCCTGGGCATCCACCGCCAGCACCGCATAGCCCTGTTCTTCTGCCTGCGTGGCAACTGTGATGCCGATGCCCACATACTCGTTTTGCAGATTCTGCATATGGGCAGCATATTCCGAAGCCGGAATATAGTAGCTCCACCGGTCACCGGTGGCTGCTACCATGCCCTGCGCCGCGCCGTCCTTCAGCTGTGTTTGGGTGACCTCACCGATATAATATTTGTCAATGATTTCCTGCAGCTGCTCCAGCTTGGTATTTTCTTCTCCACCGCCAAACAGAAACAGCGTGGCGCAGCTGGCAATTGCCGCCACCAAAACGTAGGAGACAAAAATCAGTATCCGCGACCGTTTCCAACCGTTCATAGAATCACCTCAAAGAAAGGACATTTCCCACAGCCCGAAAGAGCTGTGGGATGTCACTTAAATATCGATATATTTCGCCGGGTTCACATAGTTTCCTTTATAGGTAATACCAAAGTGCAAGTGGCTGCCGGTAGAGGTTCCGGTGGAACCCATGTAACCGATCACTTGGCCTGCATCCACTGTATCGCCTTTTTTCACTATGTAATGGGTCATATGCATATAAATACTCACAAAGCCGTCACCGTGGTCGATCTTCACATAGTAGCCGGCTGAGGAGCTGTAAGTTGCAAGTGTAACCTTACCGCTGCGGGTGGCTTTGATGGGTGTGCCCTTCGGTCCGCCCAGATCAACGCCGTAGTGGAAACGCCAGTCCTTGTACACCGGATGGACGCGCCAGCCGTAAGCGCTGGAGAAACGCTTGTACTTGCAGGGAACTAGCCACGTGGCGTTGCTGGCAACATAGTCATTGTTGGCAGTAGGTTTCGATGTGGAATTGGAAGGCTTGGACGACTCCTGTTCCTCCCGTACCGCCGCATCGTAATCTTCCTTCTTGTCAGCAATATCAGAAGCCAGCTCCTTAGCATCGGCTTCCGCTTCCTCGATCAGCTTTTCGTACTCGTCACCGGTAGCCACCAGCTCTGCCAGCAGCGCATCGGCTTCTGTACGCTTCGCTTCCAGCTCCTGCTGCGATGCTTCCAGCTCTTTTTTGTTTTCCTCAAGGCCTGCCATCTCTGTTTCCAAAGAGGCCTTCGCCTCAGCCACCGCTTCCGCCGCCTGACTCATTTGCGTCAACCGACGTTGATCTGCCGCTGCGATCTCCTCTACCATGTTCATCCGGTCCAACAGGTCCGCAAAGCTGTTTGCCTTGAACAGCACGGACCAATAGGAAAGGCTACCGTCTTCCTCCATGGCGCGGATTCGCTCTTTATTCTTCCTGTTCAGCTCAGAAAGATGGGCCTGCGCCGCATCCAGCTCCTCCTGCTTATCTGCAATCAGCGCGCTGTAGGCAGCGATCTGGTCGTTCATGTTAGCTACTTTTTCATATAACATGAAGATCTGCTGGTCAATGGTGTTTTTCTGGTTCACCATATCCTTCATATCCTTCAGGTTGTGGGACAACTTCCCCTCCAGATTTTTGATCTCCTTGTCGATTTCCTTTTTATTCGCTTTCAGGGCATCCAACTCCTGCTTCAGCTGGGAGGAGCTGGCTTTGCCGTTGACCAAGCTGGGCAAAACACCCGCTACCAGACTCAGCACCATGATCGCAGCAAGAATCCCTGCAAAAATGGATACCCAAAGTTTCCGTTTTCTCATAACCGGTACCTCTTAAAATTAAACATCCATAAACTTCCGAATAGAAGTCCAGCTGCCCACAATGCCCACAAACAGGCCTGCGGCAATAAACGTTGCTATCATCGGCCACAGCAGGTCTGTAAAGGGGACAAAGCTAAACAGCTTAAGCGTGTCCACACTTTCCAGCCGGAGCACCAGCGCATCGTACATCAGCCATTCCAACCCGAATGCCAATGCCGCGCCCAGCATGCCCAATGTAAAGCCCTCCACCACAAAGGGAAGACGGATAAAGCCATTGGTCGCGCCAACCATTTTCATAATAGCGATCTCATCCCGGCGATCATACATCGCCAGCTTGACCGTATTGGAAATAATCAGCAAAGACACCACCAAAAGCACCGCGATCACCGCGAAAGAGGCGATGCGCAGCACATTCTGCAGCGTGCTAAAACCCTCTGCCAGCTCATAGGCCGCATTGATCTTCGCAACGCCGGAAATGCCCTCCAGTGCCTTCACGGTGTCCTGCATCAAAGCATTGTCCATCAAGGTCACCACATAGCGATGGCGCAGATCTGCGGCATCCACACCGGAAAAGGCTTCGTCCTCCTGATGGTCAGCAACGAACTCCTCCAGTGCCTGCTCCCGGGAGACAAACACCGCATTTTGTACATTTTCAATTTGGTTGATCTGGGTTCCCACGCTTTTTGCCTGGGCATCCGGAAGCTCACTGTCGATATAAACCAGGATCTCGTTGGTTTTATTCAGATCCTCCACCATGATATTGACATTGTACATCAAAATAGAGAAGCTTCCCACAATCAAAAGACAGGCCACCGTAACGCATACAGCCGCAAAAGACATAAAGCCGTGCAGGAAAATGCCCCGGATGCCTTCTTTTAATAAATAGCCAATGTTATTGATTTTCATACTCGTAATACCCATCCATTCCGTCGCTGACAATCAATCCTTCGTCCAGCACGATCACGCGCTTGGCAAACCTCTCCACCAGGTCCTTTTCGTGGGTGACCACCAGAATCGTAGTACCCAAACTATTGATCTCCTGCAACAGGCTCATGATCTCCAGAGAACGGGCAGGGTCCAGGTTGCCGGTAGGCTCATCGGCAATAATGGTGGAGGGATTGTTGACCAACGCTCTTGCAATGGCAAGCCGCTGCTGCTCACCGCCGGAAAGCTCGTTAGGATGCCGGCGGCTCTTTGTTTCCAGACCTACCAGATCCAGCACATAAGGCACCCGGTCCTTGATTTCCTTTTCCTGCGCGCCGATAACACGCATGGCGAATGCCACGTTTTCATAAACCGTCTTGCTCTCGATCAGGCGAAAATCCTGAAACACCACACCGACAGTACGGCGCAGATATGGGATCTCCCGCTTGCGGATCCGTTCCAGAGAATAGCCGTTCACATGTACTGCGCCGGAGGTGGGTTTCAGCTCTCCGGTGATCAGCTTGATGACAGTGGATTTACCGGAGCCGGAAGGCCCTACCAGAAAAACAAAATCCCCATCTTCAATCTGCAAAGATACACCCCGCAACGCATGGGTTCCTACCGAATAGGACTTGGTCACGTCAGTAAATTCAATCATAATATCTCTTACTCCAAATTATATGTGTAACAAATTGTAACATTTTTAAGCTGCTTTGTCAATGTATCTTCATAGAAAAATCCTTGACATTTTTACCAAAGAATCCCTTAATTTCTTAACATGATACCTTTAAAAAACGGACCGCACGTTTGTGCGGTCCGAACATTATGTATTCTCAGCGACTGTCCCGGGAGGTCAGATACTTCCGGACCATCAGCGCCACCTTGAAGACAATTGCATGATCGAACTGCCGCAGATCCAGACCGGTAATCTTCTTGATCTTTTCCAGGCGGTACACCAGCGTGTTGCGGTGCACAAACAGCTTGCGGGAGGTCTCTGATACATTCAAGTTGTTCTCAAAGAATTTGTTGATGGTAAACAGCGTTTCCTGATCCAATGCTTCAATGGAGTTTTTCTTGAATACCTCAGACAGGAATATCTCACAAAGGGTAGTAGGCAGCTGATAGATCAAGCGGCCAATGCCCAGATGTTCATAGTTGATGATCGTCTTTTCTTTATCGAACACCTTGCCCACGTCAATAGAGGTCTGCGCCTCCTTGTAGGCATCTGCCAGATCCTGCAAATGGAATGCCACGGTTCCGATACCGATTACACATTTAATTCCCAGCTCGCTGCGCAGCAAATCTTCAATCTTTACCGCAATTGCTTCCAGCTCACCCTCCTCCGGTTCACCGGGCAGCTGCTTAACAATAGCAATATCGGTTTCGTTGACGCTGATCAGAAAATCCTGCAGTTTATCCGTAAATAGGCTGCTCAGCACCTCCACCGTTGCCACGTCACTGCGGTCTAACTGCTGCACAAGGTATACAGCCCGGGGAGCTGCCATGGCAAAATGCAGCTCCTTTGCCCGGATATAGATGTCCCCGGGCAGAATGTTATCCATAATAATATTCTTTATGAAGGTAGCTCTATCGTGCTTTTCTTCATAGAACTCCTTGGCATTATTCAAAGCAATGTGCGCCAGGTTGCAGTAGACCCGGCCCTGCTCGTCATCACCGGTGCAGAACACAGCATATTCCAAAACACCGGTGCTGCTGACGATCGCCCGGAAGGTCTTTTGCCCGAAGGTGACGGCATTTTCACTGCCGGCTGCCTTCAGCGCGGCCTCCGGCCAACGCTCTGCCAGCATAGAGGCGTCGGTGCAGGAAATGACACGTCCTTCTGCATCAATGACGCCGAAGGTGCGATCTGCCACATCCTTCAGCTGAACGATCACACTTTGAAGAACACTGTTGGACATATGGGAAGCCTCCTTAAAAGTTGCACAAAAGCGCATCTTATAAAATATGCCCTATAAGTATATCGTGTTTTTGCACATTTTGCAAGTACAATTTGACATTTTGTTGCAAAAACAACTTCCATTTTTAGTGAATATGTCAAACAAATAGAAAATTTTGTCGCTTTATATGTGTTTCCTCATGTAAAAATTTACAAAAATTTGTCATTTTTCCAAAGAAATAATTTCCTCTTCTGTCAAAATACGCACCCGACCTCTGGGAAGATCCCCCAATGTCAGCGTGCCTTCCCCTCTTCGCTCCAGATACAGGACCGTCATATTCCGACTGGCCATCATACGACGCACCTGATGATACTTGCCCTCGTACACAGTAACCAAGCTTTCCCCCTCTCCCTGGGGCTCCAGAATCGCAGGCAGGCATACTGTTCCGTCCCGTAGGGTCAGTCCGGCAGCAAAAGCTTCCACGTCCTGGGCAGTTGCCGTCCCTTCATGGCGAGCATAGTACAGTTTGGGTACTTCTTTTTTTGGGCTGATCAAACGGTGCAGCAGATCGCCGTCATCAGTAAACAGCAGCAATCCCTCGGTCTGCTTATCCAATCTGCCTACAGGCCTGAGTTTTTTCAGCGAAGGCGGCAGCAGCTCCATTACAGTCTGCTGGCAGGCATCCTCTGTGGCCGTTACATAGCCGGCAGGCTTGTTGAGCATCGCCACCGTACGGGTCCGGTGGGTAAGAGATACGCCGTCCATACAAATATGCCGTTCTCCCGGTTCCAGCTTTGCGCTGCCGTCAAGCGCAGGCAGCCCGTCCACCGTTACACGGCCCGCTTTGAGAATCGTTTTCACTTGCGCGCGGCTGCCAACACCGCAATCGCACAAGAATTTGTCCAATCTAACCATAAGTTCGGTTCTACCTTTCTTTCAGCCGGAATATGCTTTGGTGTGAATATCTTACAGGAGGGATCTTTATGATGGTCATGACCACAAAGGTCGATATAAAACGGATCGGCATTATTCTGGGGGCAGTTGTTGCCGTGATTCTGGCGATCGTGCTGATCTTCGGCGGTAATAACGATACTGCTGCCAGCACCACTACCGTTTCCGGCAACGATGCACGGGTAAAATTTCTTTCAGATTTCGGCTGGCAGGTCAGTGCCTCCCCTACCGAATCCAATCAGGTGCGGATTCCACAGGAACAGACCGATGTCTTCAGCCGCTACAACGCATTACAAAAGAGCCAAGGCTATGATCTGAGCCAATATGCCGGAAAAATGGTTATGCGCTATGTATACAAGGTCAACAACTTCCCCGGTGCCACAGAACCGGTATATGCCACACTGCTGGTATACAAAAACCAAATCATCGGTGGAGACATCACCAACACCGCAGCCAACGGCGCTGTGCAGGGATTCAAAATGCAGCCGCAGGCAGAGCAGACTCAGCCGACGGAAACCACTGCCCCATCAACCACTTAACGCTTTTTATAGTAGCACATCCGGCGCTTCTTGACAAGCGTTTCCGGATATGCTATGCTGTTTCAAAGTTCATATCTTCAGGGCAGGGTGTGATTCCCGACCGGCGGTGAGCGACGATGCGTCGTAAGTCCGCGAGCGCGTTTGCGTTGAATTGGTGCAAATCCAATACCGACAGTAATTGCTGAGGAGTTTGCTCCTCTGCGCTTTAGTCTGGATGGAAGAAGAATTTTGCGGCATTGCCGTATCTTTGCGCCCTGGGTCTACCCCGGGCGCTTTTTACATGAAAGGACTTTATTTATGAAGCACGAAAACATCCGAAAACTGACGGTTATGGCGATGCTGGTGGCCATATCCATCGTTGTTGTATCCGTTGTGCATTTCCCGCTGTTTCCTGCAGCAGCATTTCTGGAATACGATCCTGCGGATATTCCTATTCTCATTGGAGCATTTGCCTTCGGACCGTGGGCAGGACTTGTGCTCACCGTAGCAGCCAGCGCCATTCAAGCGCTGACTGTCAGCGCCCAAAGCGGACTTTACGGATTTTTAATGCACGTTATCTCCACAAGCTTATTATGTATCACCACCGGGGCAATTTACCGCATCAGGCACACACGCAAAGGCGCAGCCGTCGCCCTGATTTGCGGAACACTGGCCATGGGGCTGGGCATGATGGTCGCCAACCATTTTATTACGCCCTTATTTATGGGTGTTCCCACAACCATGGTAGACAGCATGCTGCTCACCGTCTTTCTTCCGTTCAATCTTTTGAAGGCCGGCATCAATTCCGTTATCACTTTCCTGATTTACAAGCCGGTGTCTACCCACCTGATTAAGAAAATCTAAAAAAAGTGTGTTGCTGCATGCAACACACCTTTTTCTCTTATTCCTCTGTCGTCTCTTCGACAGATCCTGTGTCCTCCTGTATGCTCACAACAGGCTCAGGATGCTTTCTGGGAGGCATTCCCATATCCTTCTTGCGGCAGCCAAATAGAAAGAACGGCAGCGTTACGCTTATCAAAATACTCAGCACCAAATAGACCGTCCCATTGCCGGGATCGCAGGAGGCGTACAGATCATACAGGGCGATCCATTGAAATACCGCCAGAATAATCGCAAGCACCATCATCACCACAAAGCCCAAAAGGATCACCGCCAACGCTGCGCCAAACAGCGCCTCACCGGCATCCATCGCGGCGGCTTCGCTGATCACCGCCACCAGCGCCATGATAGCCATAGGTATGATCATTCCCCAAGCGCCAACAGACAGGCCCAGCAGCACCTTGCGGCGGTTGCGCACTCTGCCCTTTACCAAATACTGGTACTGATCGGAAATGCTGCCCAGTATCCATTGGCTTCCCAGAGGCACCCAAGCCAGCCAGGCATGATGGATCCCCCGACGCTTTGCAATGGTGTATGTACTCAGCGAGCACAGTATATAGCTCGCCAGCATCATCACCCCGATGAGCAGATAATACACAACCATAAACACCAGCATAAAGCCGGCAACGCCCTCTGTCACCGCATCCATCGCGACAGAGCCGCCATAATCGTAATAAGGTTCCATTATCATAATCACGCCTCCTTTTTATTCGGTGTTTCTATTATAGCGGAAACATTCTGCTTTTGCAACGAAAAAGTAGCCTCCCCATATAAAACCGGTGCTGCCTGTTAGACAGCACCGGTTTTTGTTATTCGGACAATTTGTGAATAAAAAGGCCGCTTCTCAGCTTAGGTTCAAACCAGGTGGATTTTGGGGGCATGATAGCGCCGGCATCGGCAATGTCCATTAAATCGTCCATGGTTGTGGGATACATAGAAAATGCCACTGCCATCTCACCGCTGTCCACACGCTTTGCCAGCGCATCCAATCCACGGATGCCGCCTACAAAGTCGATTCGTTTGTCGGTACGGGGATCACCGATGCCCAAAATAGGCTGCAGCAGATTGTTCTGCAAAATAGACACATCCAGCTGTGCCACCGGGTCAGTTTCCTCAAAACTGCCTTGCTTTGCTCTGAGCAAATACCAATTGCCATCCAAATACATGCCGTATGTATGCTTTTCTTCCGGCTTCAGCACGCCGCTGCCTGCATAGGGGGTGATCGTAAACTTCTGCCCCACCTTGGCAAGGAAATCTTCCTTGGTGTTTCCGTTCAAGTCTTTCACGATCCGGTTGTAGTCCATGATGTACAGCTGTTCGTCCGGGAAGATCACCGACAGGAAGTAGTTAAACTCCTCGCTGCCGTCAAAATCCGGCTTGGCTGCCCGACGCATCTGTCCCACCCGGACAGCAGAGGCGCTGCGGTGATGGCCGTCGGCAATGTACAAATTCTCAATGTCTGCAAACGCAGCAGTGAGCTTTTGGATTATGTCCGCATCATCCACGACCCAGACGGTGTGGGTAATGCCATCGTCGCCGGTAAAATCATACACAGGCGCTTTTGCCGCCATTTGACTATCCACCAACCCATTGATATCCGCCCGGGCCCGGTATGTCAGGAAGATAGGACCTGTGTTGGCATCGCAGTAATCCACATGGTTGATCCGGTCCTGCTCTTTGTCAGCGCGGGTCAGCTCATGCTTGCGGATGTTGTTTTGCATATAATCGTCAATGGACGCGCAGCCTACGATACCGATCTGCGCCCTGCCCTGCATCACCTGCTTGTAGATATACAGGCAAGCAGTATCATCCTGAATGAATACGCCGTCTGCAATCATTTGGTTCAGATTATCTCTTGCTTTTTCGTACACCCGGGTATCATACAGGTCGATAGCAGGATCCAGGTCGATCTCCGCCTTGTCCACATGCAGGAAAGAATGGGGATTGCCCACCACCATCTGCCGAGCCTCTTCACTGCTCATCACGTCATAGGGCAGCGCCGCCACCGCGCCTGCCAGCTGGGGTGCCGGTCGAATTGCTTGAAACGCTCTTACAACTGCCATAATCAGCTGTTCTCCTGCTCAAATTTTCTTAAAAACTCCACCAGCGCCTCCACGCCTTCCTTGGGCATGGCATTGTAGATAGATGCGCGCAGACCGCCAACAGACTTATGACCCTTCAGGTTATCAAAGCCTGCTGCCTTAGTAGCCGCCACAACCTGCGCATCCAGCTCCTTGGATTCGGTGACGAAAGGCACATTCATAAGGCTTCTGACTTCCTTTTCCACCGTGCCGTTAAACATTTTGGACTGATCCAGGAAGTCATAAAGGACCTTTGCCTTTTCTTCGTTAAGCTTGTGGATTGCTTCCAGACCGCCCAGGTTCTTCAGGTACTTAAACACCTTGCCGCAGCAGTAGATGGCCCAGCAGTTGGGTGTGTTGTACAGCGAATCAGCGTCTGCGTGGGTCTTGTACTGCAGGTACACCGGCAGATTCTCCAGATCGTCACGGATCAAATCCTCCCGGATGATCACCACCACCATACCGGCAGGGCCCACATTTTTCTGCACACCGGCATAGATCATGCCGTAGTCGGACACATTACAGGGTCTGGACAGGAACATGGAGGACTGGTCGGAAACCAGCACCTTTCCCTTGGTGTTGGGCAGCTTCTGCCATGTAACACCGTGGATGGTCTCATTTTCGCAGATATAGATATAGTCGGTATCTTCGGGAATATCCAGATCAGAGCAGTCGGGCAAGTATGTATAGTTCTTGTCCTTGGTGGAGATCACATCCACCTGACCTACCTTCTTTGCCTCTGCAATGGCCTTTTTGGACCATGCGCCGGTTTCGATGTACAGGGCCTTTCCGTTTTTCATCAAGTTCATGGGAATCATGGAAAACTGCAGCGTCGCGCCGCCCTGAATAAAGAGCACCTTGTAATTATCGGGAATACCCATCAGCTCCCGCAGATCCTGCTGCGCTTCGTCAATGATCTTCTGGAATACTGCGCTGCGGTGGGACATTTCCATTACGCACATACCGCTTTCACGGTAATTGAGCATCTCCTGCTGAATCTCCTCCAAAACAGCCTCGGGCATCATGGCAGGACCGGCAGAAAAATTATACACACGACCGTATTTCATTTTATGTACCTCCAAAAGAAAAGTAATTACTCCCAGTATAGCACAATTTTCTTTTTTGGCAACCGAAAAATACTTTATTTTGCGTACATTTGTCCACCGTCGGCACTATTGACAAAAGTAGCCTCCCCGGTGATTTTTCTATTAGAAAGAATGACAATAAAAATGGAGCGACTTGACATCGCTCCATTTTTCATATCTTATTTGTTGGGTCTTTTGATCTTGTTCAGCTGGGCGTTCAGGTCCAGCAGCTGCTCCTTGGTGAACTTCACGTTCATCATGCCGCCTGCCATGGTGATCAGACGCAGCACCGTAAAGCCGTTCATCATGGTCATCATGTCTGCGGTCATTTCGAAGCCCATGACCTTGCCGTCGCCCTTGTCTTTGCCGCCCATCATCTTTGCCATGAGGCCCGCAAAGATCAGCTTGCCCCGAACAGTGGACAGCACAGTGCCCATCTTATCGTTCAGTGACAGGTAGCCTTCCGGCTCTTCCACGTCGAACCAGTTGAGGATTGCGCCCTCTTCCACCAGACGGTAGGTTTCGTTAAACTCTGCCACCTTGCGGATGACGCTCTCGTCACGCAGGTCACCGGACACGGCAACCAGCTTGGTTTCGCCCACGTTGGGCACTTCAAAGTAGAAGAAGTGGTCGGCAGCTTCCTTCACACCCAGAGACACGCCGTTAGCAAACAGCTCAACGCACTTCTGGTTGGAGTAAACGGTAACCTTGGTCACATCCTCCACCCGATCCACATAGCGCTTGCCGCACAGGTGGACAAAGGGTTCGTCACTGAGCCATGCCTTGTAGGCGTAGAAGGCATCTTTCTTATACTTGCGGTCCATGGTCACCAAACCCTTGTGGTTCTGACCGTTCTCGCCACCCTCATTGCGGGCGTCGGCGCCGAAGTCAAACATATTCCACACATGGGTCGCCCACATATACTTGCGGGTGAAGAACTGCTTGATCAGCTCTTCATGGTAATATGCCTGATATTCCTCGGTGTAGTCGCCCTGTCTGGGGTCGGAGGTATGCCAGTCAAGCGCCTCACAGCCGTACTCGCAGCAGCCGATGGGGATATTGGGGTGCATTGCGTGGAACTTATCGAACCAGGGGCCGTTCATATCCGTCTCGCCACCGTACCAGCCGAAGTAATGGTTGTAGGAAACCACATCTGGAATCTGCAGGTAGGGATCGTCCATCTTGCACATAGACACCGCTGCAATGGTGGTCAGACGGGTCTTGTCCATTTCATGGCAAAGATCATTGAGAATCCGGTGATTCTCCAGCAGGTCGTCATTGCTGCCGCCGATGGAGATCTCATTGGAAAGACCCCACACCACGATGGAAGCATGGTTGTAGTTTTGGGTGATCAGCTCTTTCATTTGGCTGATGGTGTTCTCGCGGCCACCGGGCATATGCTTGGAAATGTAGGGAATCTCTGCCCAGATCACCAAACCCTTTTCGTCACACAGATCATACAAATACTGATCGTGCTGATAGTGGGCAACGCGGATGGTGGTAGCGCCCACCTCCATAATCAGGTCAATATCCTCCGCATGGTGCTCAGGAAGCAGCGCGTTACCCACACCCCAGCGGTCCTGGTGACGGCTGACGCCACGCAGGGGGTACTCCTCGCCGTTGAGGATGAAGCCGTTATCAGGGTCGATCCGGAAGGTGCGGCAGCCAAAACGGGTGCACACATTATCGATCACCTGATCGTCCTCCAGCAGCTCTGCTTCACAGCAGTACAGATAAGGATCCTTGCGGCCATGCCACAGATGGACATTTTCGATGGTGAGCTTTGCGGTGGTATCGGCGCACTGTGTCTGCGCGATCATATTCTCATCTTTATCGTAGATGGTATAGCGAATGGTCTGACCCAGCTTGCCGTTGGTCACGAACACCTCTACTTCAACATCTGCATTGCTGCCGTTGACGCTGGGGGTAACCTTGATGCCGGGAGCACCGTAATACTCCAGGTCAAAATGGCTTTCCTTGACACAGATCAGATTCACATTGCGGTACAATCCGCCGTAGAAGGTAAAGTCTGCCATCTGGGGATAGACGGTTTCGTTGGGAGAGTTGTCCACAGCGATGACAAGCAGACTGTTCACGCCCAGCTCCTGGGTCACATCCACACGCCAGGTGGAGTAGCCGCCATCGTGATGGGCAAGCTTTTTGCCGTTCATGTATACATCGGCAGAGGAGTTGGCACCGTTGATCTCCAAATAGTAACGGTCTGCCTCGGGCAGGCTCATTTTGTTCAGGGTCTTGGCATAGTAGCCGGTGCCCCGGAAATAGTCGTTATCGCCGTCCTGTCCGTCAATGGCATTCCAGCTGTGGGGTACATTGACGATGTCCCACTTTTCGGGCATGGTGGCGGGGATGCTGTGTGCCATCTTGGTAAATGCCCACTTGCGATTTAAGTTAACAATTGTTCTCATTGATAAAACCTCGCTTTGTAATGTGCGTGAATAAACTGCTTACTCTGCATTGTGGCGCTCTGCCAGCTCTGCATTCATCTTTTCCAGGGTCTTCTTGTCCAGGTTGTAGACCAATGCCAGGCCGATAAACTGCATCACAGCAGATACCAGGAACAGCGCAGCAACCAGTGTACGCAGGCTGACAGCTACATCCCAGCTCAGCAAGGTAACGTCGATCATTGCAGCGCCAGTAGCGGGGTCAACAGCATTGTTCACATAGCCCAAGCTATTCATGATCACCAGAGCCACAGCAGGGCCAACACCCTGTGCCAGCTTACGGAAGAAGGAGTGCAGAGAATAGACTGTGCCTTCCTCGCGAACGCCAAACTTCCACTCGTTATAGTCGATAGCATCGCCCATCATAGCCCAGGATACAGTGGAGTAAATGCCCAGACCCAGGGAGTAAACCAGCTGGCAAATGATGTAGACCAGCAAATCCAAGCCTGTGTTGTTGGGAGTAATGATGAACATACCCAAACCGCCGATGATAGAAGCAATTGCGCCAACAATAGACAATTCTTTTTTGCCGTACTTCACAACCATCTTACGCGCCAGAGGGGTAAATACAACAATGGGGATCATTGCAAACATAGAAACCAGACCGGAGATCTGGGGATTCTTGAAATAGATCTGGAAGGTAACGGAAACAGCGGTGGTAGCACCCTGCATACCGATGAACATACCCATAGCTGCCAGGGTAGCGCCCACAGCAGGACGGTTGCGCAGGAAGTTGCCCATAGCCTTGATCACATTGAACTTGGGCTGCTCCTCAGAAACAGTCAGCTCGGTGTCAACACGGATCTCAGTATTCTTGATCATGAACTGGAAGCAAAGGAATCCCAGCACGCCCATCACCAGAGCAGCTACGAACACCATAGGACCATTCAGGGACTTGTCGGGATTGTAGATCATGAAAGGCAGGATCACCATAGGCAGCATATTGCCTACCATAGAACCGATGGAGCGCCATGCGGACAGACTTGCCCGGTCAGCAGGCTCTTTGGAGATCAGGGACAGCAAGCTGCCGTAGGGCACGTTTGCCACGGTGTAGAAAGCATCCCATACCACATAACCGGCTACGAAGATGATCGCCTTTGCCAAAACCGGTGCCTGGGGCACAGGGATAAAGCAGCAAGCGCCGCCTACAATCAAACCGATAGAACCGGCCCATATGTAGGCCAGGAACTTATTTCTCTTGTACTTACGCTTGTCCGCATCGATCATAGAACCGATCAGCGGATCGTTGATGGCATCCCAAACCTGCACGATCACCAGCAGCAGGGAGTACCACAGACCCATACCCATAACCTGGGTCCAGAACAGTGCCATTGTGCCCTTCAGGGCGAAACTCATATTGCAGCCCAGATCACCGGCTGCGTATGCGATGCTGTCGCGAATGCCAAACTTGCGGTAACCGTCGGCATCCAAAATAGGTGCTTTCTTTGCCATTGATGTATCCTCCGTTATATTTTTTAAGAACACTATCATTATAAATCACCCATCTTTTTTGCGTGAGTATAATTTTTTTGTGCTTTTGTACAATTTTCATTTTTCTTTTAATTTTCTATTGTTTTTTATCCAAAAATACACTACAATAAGGATATAAATTTTTGCACAACGACTATAAGGAGTTTCTATGCTTTACGACGCTGAACTTCAAATCCTTCAAGACACCTTCCGTAAATGCCGCATTCAAACCCGAATAGCGGAATTATCCAAATCTATGGCAGAGAGTACCCACTCGGAAATGCACACATTCATCGCATCTCAGATGGATCTAAGCAAACCGCTTGTGGAGTATGTGCCCCCGGTACAGCCATCCACCATCTATCGGCTGCGTGATCCCTTTGACTGCCGCTATAGCTATATGCTGCTGCCGGAATATCCTCAGGATGCTGTGCTGGTTGTAGGCCCGTATCTGCCGGCACCTCCTTCTGAGAAACAGTATATGGAGTGGGCAGAAGCCAACGGCATTCCACCCAGTCAGCTGCAGCAGCTGGAAAGCTATTACAGCAGCGTGCCGATCTTGTCGGATACCAGCCATCTTTTCATGCTGCTGGACACCTTTGCAGAACACGTATGGGGCGCAAGCAATGTGGCGGTGGAATATGTCAATCAGGATTTTAACGGCTTCCCTCTAAAAGAAAAAGAGGCATCCGAAGACACGAATACCCTTTTGAATATGAAACACATGGAGCAGCGCTACGCCTGCGAAAATGAGCTGATGGAAGCGGTGTCCAAAGGACAGATCCATAAGGCAGATCAGCTGCTGACAGGTTTTCTCTCCTTTTCCTTTGAGCAGCGGGTATCTGACCCGGTACAAAACGCGAAAAATTACTGCATCATTATAAATACACTGCTTCGCAAAGCAGCGGAGCGAGGCGGCGTGCATCCGGTGCATCTGAACAACGCCTCCTCTGCTTATGCCACCCGGATCGAACAGATCCGATCTCTGGAAACCATACCGCTGTTCATGTCAGAAATGTTCCGGGATTACTGCCAGCTGGTGCGCAAACACTCCACCAAGGATTACTCTCCCCCTGTACAAAAGGTGCTTTTGTACATTGAGGCCAATCTGACGGAATACCTGAGCCTGCGAACGCTGGCAGAAACACTGAATATCAGCCCCAGCTACCTATCCAGCCTGTTCCGGAAAGAAACAGGCCAAACACTGACTGACCATATTAACCGCCGCCGGGTGCACCATGCCAAGCACCTTTTGAAAACCACCCGGCTGCAGATCCAGACCGTAGCCCAGCACTGCGGCATCATGGATGTACAATACTTTTCCAAGATCTTTAAACGGATAACCGGAATGTCGCCAAAAGAATATAGAGAGTCAAAACGGTAAATTGCAATTTGTCGCTCTATTAGCGCGACAAATTGGAATTTAGCCATTGTCTGCAATAAATTCCCGGGGACTGATACCATATTCAGACTTAAACGCCCTGTAAAAACTGGTATAGTCCGAAAAACCGCAGCTGCGGCATGCCTGCCCTGCAGATTCTCCTGCAGTCAGCAGCTGCCGCGCCATCAAAAGCCGCCTGAGCAGGATATAGCGGTAAACGCTGATGCCCACCTCCCGGCTGAAAGCGTGGGATAAATAATATTTGCTCACATAAAACCCACTGGCTATGCTCTCCAGCGTCATTGGCTGTCCCAAGTTGTCACTGATATAGGCCAGCACCTGCTGCACCAGCTCCGAAAGCTGTTGCGTCTCCTCCTGCTGGCTTTGTCCGCGCTGCGCCATCCGGTTCAGCTGCACCATAAATTGCAAAAACAACCCGTAGGCACTGAGGTATCCGCCCAGCTCCCGACTGTAAAACTCCCGTACCATCTCCCCCATCCGGGCAGTGAGCACACTGCGCTCCGATATGGGCGGACGGATCAGGTGGGTATGATCGGGAAGGCTCGTGTCGAAGCAGCGACTCAAGTCCATACTATCACTGTGCAGTCCCTCCAGATACTCTTTGTTGATCCACAGCACGATCCGTTCATAGACCTGGCTGCTGTCATCAATCAATGGCCTATGTAATTCCATGGGGTTAATAAGCAAAAGATCCCCCTTCTGCATACGGATAATCCGCCCGTCCACCCAGTATTCCACCTGTCCGCTCAGCAGATAGTACACCTCATAAAAGTCATGATGGTGCACTTCCACAGTGTTGGGACTGGGCTCCCGGTAGTGAAAAATCTCAAAAGTATCCGATTGCATGGTCTGTCTGGGATCAAATCTCTGAGAACGTTCTCGCATTGTTTTCACCTCTCTTACATTATACAGCAATAAATGCAATATTTCAAGCAATAAATACAATTCATATTGCATTTAACAAATGGTAAACTATTTCCATATTAAAGAATGATTGGAGGATCATCTATGCCAATGCAAATGGGTTTCCGATGGTACGGAGAAGGCAACGACAAAATCAAGCTGTCCGATATCAAGCAGATCCCCGGTGTTACCAGCATCGTATGGGCGCTGCACCACAAAATGCCCGGTGAGATCTGGGAAGAATCAGAGATCGCTGAGGTCAAGCGGCAGTGTGACGAATATGGCTTCAACATCGACGTGGTGGAATCTGTCAATGTCCATGACGACATCAAGATTGGACTGCCCACCCGTGACCAGTACATCGAAAACTACAAGATCACCATGCGCAACCTTGCCAAGTACGGTGTCAAGGTCATCTGCTACAACTTCATGCCCATCTTCGACTGGACCCGCAGTAATCTGTTCCATGAGGTAGGCGACGGCTCCACCGCCCTGTTCTACGAAAAGGGCATGATCCAGGACGACTACAACGCCATGGCTAAGTACATTCTGGACTTCACCGAGAAGTACAACATGTCCTTCCCCGGCTGGGAGCCGGAGCGTATGGCAAAGCTGGACGAGCTGTTTAAGGCTTACAAGGACGTGGACCACGAAAAGCTGTGGGCAAACCTTAAGTACTTCCTGGAAGCGCTGATGCCCACTTGTGAGGAGACCGGCATTAAAATGGCCATCCACATGGACGATCCCCCCTGGGACATCTTTGGTCTTCCCCGTTTGCTCATTAATGCAGAAAACATTGACCGTTTTCTGAAAATGGTAGACCATCCCTGCAACTGTCTGACCCTGTGCTCCGGTTCTCTCAGCGCCGATCCCAGCAACAATGTTGCTGACATCGTCCGCAAGCATTGTGACCGGATCGCCTTCGCCCATATCCGCAATGTCAAGCACTTTGATAACGGCGACTTCTCTGAAGCCAGCCACCGGGACTGCGACGGCGACACCGGCATCATCGAAATTCTGAAGGCTTACCACGAAGGCGGTTTTGAAGGCTACATCCGTCCCGACCACGGCCGTCATCTGTGGAATGAGGGTCCGGGAAATGTGCGCCCCGGCTACGGTTTGTACGACCGGGCATTGGGCATCATGTATATGCTGGGTGTCTGGGATCTGCTGGATCGCCAGGCAGGTAAATAAATTTTGGAGGTAATTGAGTTATGGCAAATCTTCCCTTGAATATTGATTATACCGGTAAAGTAGTTGTGGTTACCGGCGCCGGCGGTCTGATCTGCGGCGCTATGGCAAAGGCATTTGCCCAGTCCGGCGCAAAGGTCGCCGCCCTGGACCTGAACGAGGACGCTGTGAAAAAGCTGGCTGACGAGCTGAAAGCAGAAGGCTACATCTGTGAAGGCTACAAGGCTAACGTTCTGGAGCCTGAAGCTCTGGAAGAAGTGCATCAAGCAGTCCTTAAGGATCTGGGTCCCTGCGACATTCTTGTTAATGGTGCCGGCGGCAACAACCCCCGCGCTACCACCGACAACGAATATCAGCATGAAGCCAAGGAAGGCGGCAAGTCCTTCTTCGATCTGGACGCTTCCGGCGTGGACTTTGTGTTTAAGCTGAACTTCCAGGGCACACTGCTGCCCACCCAGGCATTTGCCAAGGACATGGTTGCAAAGAAGCACGGTGTCATTTTGAACATCTCCTCTATGAACGCCTACACTCCCCTGACCAAGATCCCTGCCTATTCCGCCGCAAAGGCCGGCATTTCCAACTTTACCCAGTGGCTGGCTACCCACTTTGCCGGCACCGGCATTCGCTGCAATGCCATCGCTCCCGGTTTCCTGGTGTCTGCCCAGAACAAAGCGCTGCTGTTCAATGAGGACGGCACTCCTACTGCCCGTTCTGCTAAAATTTTGAACGGCACCCCCACCTCCCGTTTCGTGGACGCTGATGAGCTGATTGGCGCGACCTTGTTCCTGTGCGACGACAAGTCTGCTTCCGCCATTACCGGTGTGGTTCTGCCTGTTGACGCAGGCTTTGCCGCTTATTCCGGCGTATAATTGATAGGAGGAAAAAGATGGCAAAAATCATTACTTTCGGCGAGCTGATGCTCCGCCTGCAGCCTTATAATTACGAGCGTTTCGTGCAGTGTGACCATGTGGAGTTCACCTTTGGCGGCGGCGAAGCAAACGTGGCTGTCTCCCTTGCCAACTACGGCATGGACGCCGCCTACGTGACCAAGCTGCCCTCCCATTCCATCGGTCAGGCCGCTGTCAACTCTCTGCGTCGTTTTGGCGTGGATACCAGCAAGATCGTCCGTGGCGGTGAGCGTGTGGGTATCTACTTCAACGAAAAGGGCGCCTCTCAGCGCGGTTCTGTTTGTATTTACGACCGGGCATATTCCGCTATTCAGCTGGCGCAGCCCAGCGAATTTGACTGGGATACCATTTTTGAAGGTGCTGAGTGGTTCCACTTCACCGGCATCACTCCGGCACTGGGCGAAAATATGGTCCAGGCTTGCCTGGATGCTTGTAAGGCTGCCAAGGCTCGCGGCATCAAGATCTCCTGCGACCTGAACTACCGGGGCAAGCTGTGGACTCGCGACCAGGCTCGCGCTGCTATGACCCAGCTGTGCCAGTATGTGGATGTGTGCATTTCCAACGAAGAGGATGCCAAGGACGTATTCGGCATTGAGGCTGAGGCTACCGACATTTACGCAGGCGAATTAAACCACGAAGGCTACAAGTCCGTTGCCAAGCAGCTGGCGGATAAGTTCGGCTTTGAAATGGTTGCCATCACCCTGCGTGAGAGCCACAGCGCATTCGACAACGGCTGGAGCGCCATGCTGTACAATGTTGCCAAGGACGAGTACTGCTTCTCCAAGAAGTATAACCTGCACATCATCGACCGTGTCGGCGGCGGCGACTCCTTCGGCGGCGGTCTGATCTACTCCTTGCTTTCTGGCAAGGATACCCAGGCGGCAGTTGAATTTGCTGTTGCTGCTTCTGCCCTGAAGCACTCCATAGAGGGTGACTACAACATGGTCACCGTTGCAGAAGTAGAAAAATTGGCAGGCGGCGACGGCTCCGGCAGAATCCAGCGGTAAAAACTCAATCTCTGAAAACTGCCTTCCGGTGGAAGGCAGTTTTTTGGGAATTTATCCCATTGCAGAGCAACTATACCCTTGCAAATAAGGGGCTAAAATGATAGTATATAGAAAAACACCGGGAGGTTATTTTATGATTGCAATTATCAATGCAGAGCTGGTTATGAAGGATCATTTGATCCCAGAGGCTGTACTGTTCATCGAGGACGGCAAGATTGCAGGCTTCGGCGAAATGCGCACCACCCCTATCCCCGAAGGCTGCGAGATCATCGACGCCCAGGGCGCTTATGTAGGCCCCGGTCTGGTGGACATCCACTGCCATGCCGGCAGCGGCGTTCGCTTTGAGCACGATCCCAAGCTTGCCGCTACGCACCATCTACCCTTTGGTACAACCTCTATGCTGGCGACCCTGGGTGGAAGACTGACCGCTCCGGAGTTGGTGAAAGGCATCAATGGCATCCGTGAAACTATGGATACGCCGGAGGGTATCAATATTGCCGGTATCTATATGGAGGGCCCTTACATCAATCCGGATTTCGGTTCTCTGAGCCATCTGAACCCCTGGCGTTTCGGTGCACATGCCGAGGATTATATGCCGATTCTGGAAGCCGGCAAAGAACTGATTCGTGTGTGGTCTGTGGGTCCTGAAACAGAGGGTATTGAAGACTTTGTAAAGGATGCCAACGCCGCCTGCCCCAATATCCGGTTTGCCGTAGGCCACTCCCAGGCATCCCCTCAACAGATTGAAAAGTTGATGCCTTACGGTCTGTGTATCGGCACCCACCACACAAACGCCACCGGTGACCTGCCCAAGTATCCGGAATGCCGTGGTGTGTGCGTAGATGAAGCTGTAAATTATAACGATGGCATTTATGCCGAGATCATCTCCGACTCTATGGGTATCCACGTAGATCCCTATATGCAGAGATTGGTTCGCAAAATCAAGGGCGATGATAAGATCATTCTGATCTCCGACCAGACCGCTTACGCCACCCCCAACCCTCCCGGCTTGGAGCACGTTACCGATCTGAATTTCACGCCTATGGAAAACGGCGGCATCGACATTTCCGGTTCCAAGCTGACGCTGAATGTTGCCTGCCGTAACTGGATGAAGCACACCGGAGCATCCATCGTAGATGCCTTCAAGGTTGCTTCTTACAACCCGGCTAAAGCTGTAGGTCTATGCGACCGTGGTGAAATTCTGGAAGGCAAACGGGCAGACCTGATCTTCGTAGATATCAAGATGAATGTAAAGACCGTTATTTTAGGCGGTAAAGTTGTAAGATAAGAGAGGGACACTATGCTTGCGATTATCAATGCTGAGCTTGTGATGCGGGATCATTTGATCCCGGAGGCAGTTCTTTTTATCGAGGACGGCAAAATTGCCGGCTTTGGCGAAATGCGTACTACACCTGTTCCGGAGAGTTGTGAAATTCTCGATGCCAAGGGTGCGTATGTCGGTCCTGGTTTTGTGGATATCCACTCCCACGCAGGTGGCGGCGTCCGCTTTGAAAACGGCCCCGCACACGCTGCCAAGGCACATCTGGCAAACGGCACTACCTCTGTGCTGGCTACTCTGGGCTATGGCACCACCGTGCCGGTGTATCTTGAGCACATCGACCGCATCCGCAAGTGTATGCACAGCGAAGACGGTGTCAACATTGCCGGCATCTATATGGAAGGACCCTACATCAACCCCAACTTCGGTTCTGAAAGTCACCTGAATCCCTGGCACAACAAGCCTATCGTAGCAGAGGACTACGATCAGCTGATCGCTGCCGGCGCAGATATTATCCGTGTCTGGGCCACCGGTCCTGAAATGAATGGCATCGAGAATTTTGTCAAGGCTGCCAAAAAGGCCAATCCGGAAGTGAAATTCACCGTAGGTCACTCCACCGCCACCCCTGCCGAGATTGAAAAACTTGTTCCCTACGGTTTGTGTCTTGGCACACACCATACCAACGCTACCGGTACCATCGAGAACTATCCCGAGTGCCGGGGTGTCTGCGTGGACGAGTGCGTCAACTACAACGATGGCATCTATGCAGAAATCATCTCCGACAGCATGGGCATCCATGTGGATCCTTATATGCAGCGGCTGGTGCGCAAGATCAAGGGCGATGACAAGATCATTCTGATCTCCGACCAGACCGACAGCCGTGTGGAGAACCCTCCCGGATACGACCACATCACCGACCTGAACTTCACCTATATGGAAAGCGGCGGCATTGACATCTCCGGTTCCAAGCTGACGCTGAATGTTGCTTGCCGTAACTGGATGAAGCACACAGGTGCATCCATCGTAGATGCTTTCAAGGTGGCGTCCTACAACCCTGCAAAAGCAGTTGGTTTAACGGATCGCGGCGAGATTCGCGAAGGTCTGCGCGCCGACCTGATCTTCGTTGATATCAAAATGAATGTGAGTACTGTCATGCTCAACGGCGAGATCGTAAAGTAACAACTGATTCAAAAAAGGTGTCGTCCACGCAAGTGAGACGACACCACTTTTTAAGGCAGGGTTGCTGCGCAGCCCTGCCTCATAATTATTTCCCCATAGGTATGGTAGTCACATCTGTCAACACTTCCATCGCTTCCGGGCGATGGGTCACAAGGATCGCCTGCTTGCCAAGCGCCTTCAGGCTTTGCAGCAACGCTTCCTCAGTCTGCGCATCCAGCGCAGATGTACATTCGTCCAAAAGAAACACCGGCCGATCCATCAGCACCGCCCGGGCAATTGCCAGACGCTGCAGCTGTCCTTTTGACAGACCTGCATTATTTTCCCGTACCTGTGTCTGCGCCTGATCGACAAGTGACCAGATGAAATCCGCCTGCGCCACCTGCAAAATATGTCGCAGCGTCGTTTCTTCCAGTTCCGGATCAATTAATTGGAAATTCTCCATCACCGTGCCGGAAAACAATGCGTAATCTTGCGGAACGTAAGCAAACAAATGGCGCGTTTTCTCTGAACAAGGTATTTGACCCTGGGAGGTTTGCAAATAAATTCTTCCCTGTTGCGGTGTATGCAAACCTAATATCAGCTTGAAAATCGTGGTTTTTCCTTTTCCGGATATGCCGGTTAAGCAGCTCCAGCCATCCAGAGGGATGGTAAAATGAAATCCGCGCAGCACCGGAATTTCGTCACTGGGGTAAGCGAATGTCACATTTTCAAATACAACTGCCTCCAATGTTCCGTCTACCCGGAGCTTTTCCTGTGGCGCTACCGGCGCCAGCAGCGGACAGAGCCGTTCCGCCGACACCTCCACAGATGCCAGCCGTGACCAAAGTCCGGACAATCCCAAAACCGGCGTGCGGAACTGGGCAAGCAGCTGCAGCATTGCCGTAAGAGAGCCGTAACTGAGAAGTCCTGCTTGAATACGGACTGCACCCCACAGCAGCAGCGCGCCTGCGCTCAGCTGAGATGCGGTATGAATGACACTGCTACTGCCTACCAACCAGCGGCGGCGCCTTGCCCGCACAAAAAGGTTCTTCGTCACAGATTTTTTATACCGTTCAAGGGTCTGTTCCTGGGCATCCAAGGATTGGATCAATTCCAGCTGCTGCAGATCCTCCTGCAGCACAGACATGAGCTTTTCATCCGATTCCCGAACCGTATGATGCAATTTTTTAATTGCCGGTCGTAAACATGCTGCAACAATACCCACTACTGCCGTTGCCCCAAGGAGCACAACGGCAACATCCCCCGACAGAACTGCCACGGCGGCAAATGCCGCCACCAGGCGGGTCACCTGCCCCACCAAATTGGGAAATACATGCACTGCGCCGTCGCAAAGCGTATTCACATCCTCCATGCATCGGTTCAGTAATTCACCGCTATGGTGATCTGACAGCATCTGGCTGCCGCTGTACGCTGCGGTGCGCAGGATCTTTTGACGCATTTCTGCTGTTATCTTATCTGCCGTGCTGCCTGTATACCAAGTGAGCAATCCGGAAAACAGCACAATCGCCATGAGGTCCGCCACTAACACAGCGCCCCAGAATACCAGCTGCCTCTCTGGGCCAAAGGCGGAATCGATCACAGCGCGAATCAGAAGTGCTATTGCTACCTGCAGTACGGAAAGCAGCACCGTCAAGACGCACAGAAAGGTAATCCTTCCGGCGTATTCACCCAATAGCTGCCTCAGTACAGGATGGAACAATCTTTGTTTCTTCATATATCTTAAATAGGAACGTCAATGTCCCCTTCTTCCCCTTCGTCTCCTACCGTCGCTTTCGTTGCCTCTGTTGTTGCTTCTGTTGTTGCTTCTGTTGTCGTTTCTGTTGTCGCACCGGTTGTACCACCGGTAGTTCCTAATAAATCTTCGAAATCAATCTCAACTTTGTCTCCGGCGCCGGTAGGGACACTGGGGTCGGTCACTTCCACGCCTACCCCCACGGTTGGTTTGCTGGAACCGGGCTTACCCGAACCGCCGGATGGCTTTTTGTTACCGCCCGACTCAGCAGACTCCTGGGTGTTGTCGGTATACGTAGTATCCTGCGTAATGTCAGTGTACGTGGTGTCACCCGTATCACCGGTAGACTCCTCACCTTTTGAGGGCAAACCGGTATATCCATCCGCCCAGTTGTGATTCTGCCAAGGCCACTGATCTGTAATCAGACCTACCAGCACCATACTGACCAATGCTAAAGCAATGACAGCACATACGATTAGAATGATAATTTGCTTCTTATCCATGCTCTTTCCTCCTGTAAACACACCTGAGCAGGCGGCCCAGGGTCCGCCGCAGAGGTATATAATATTTACGCATTACAAACCAATTCAAACACATCCAACAATACAGCCGATAGCCTGTCTCATCCAATGTGTGCTGCTTGTCCTTTTTTATATATGCCGAAACAAGGGCGATCAGCTGATTCTGCCGCACAGGCTCTAATCGGGCCTGATTGTCACCGCAAAACAGATAGCCCTCATGCGTCAGTTTCATCACCCGATGCAAAACATATCTGCCGTTATCACGCTGATACAGGGCAATATCACCCGGATTTAATCTTCCCGATATGGGCACCAGCATCACCGCATCCATGCGGGGCCGAAGCATGGGCAACATACTGCTGCCGGTCACTGTCAGCCTTGCTTTTCCGCCTGTTTCCATTTGCAGCAGAAGCAACTTGATCAGCGATTCCATTGGCATCCTTGCCTTCTGCATTCCTGTCACCTCCCGGCCATAGTCCGAACAGAGAGCTGCGCCGCATCATCGTCATTGCGGCAGGTCAACTCCCAAACCGGTACAGTGCGCAGCAGCGCATCCATCAATGTAAGCTGGACCTGCATTTGCTGCATATTCAATTTCCACAGGGACTGACCCATCAAAAGCGGCACTGCCTCAGCAGAAGTCATGGGACGGATTTTATTCTCCGCCCCCCTTTTTAAAAATGCAATCCCCCCAATGGGCGCACTTTCCGGCAAAGACAGGTCGTTCTTTCCCGACCAGGGTGTGCCATAAGCCATCCATACGCCGTCCACCAGCCGCAAGGCCGGCTTGTCATCGTTTAAGTATCTGGCGCCAAACAGGCGGCACCATTTTTCCGTGTGGGTGGATTTACCGACACCGCTGTCTGCAGAGAATAAATATGCCTTTCCATCCAGCAGCACGCACGATGCATGTAAGTATGTGCCATTATATGCCAATAGCTTTTGGGCAAAATAGACACCTGTTCCCAAGTATTCCGCATTGTCCAAATTCTGTATGTGGGGATTTAACTCAAGAACCCTGCGGGCATCACAGGAAATTGTGATATCCGCAGGGCCATCAGCGCAGACCCGATAGGCCTCCGCCTGTAATTGGGTTCGACCGGAAACTTCCATATCCACCGTCAGACCGGCAATCAAATAGCGTTTCATATCAAGCTAATTCCGGTTTTCACCGGCGGCACCTTTCTATGTTTTATATCACCGCGCCCACAGGCTGCAGCTTTTCTAAAAAGGCCTCTATATCTGCTTCGGCTGTTTTGCTATCCACCTCATAGCGCTCAACCAGCGCATCTGCAAGGGTTTGCACCGTCTGTTCCGTTTCCAGCAGCTGCCAGATATAGGCTCCGGTGGCATTAAGGGTAATCATACCGGGAAAAACGGTTACCGCTTCCCCCACAGGTACTACCACCCACGTGCCTGCCACATCCCTCAAGAGGAAATCCGCACTTCTTTTCATAGAACCTCTCCCGGGTTATTTCTCGTAATCGTAGCCGTAATATCTGGAGTTGTCCGTGGGAACACCATTCAGAATAAATCCTAAAGGACTGTTTCCTGTCAGCTCCAAATTGGCAATTGCCCGCTGGACTGCATCCTTTTTTGCACGACCCTGACGGACCAGCAGCAGTACGCCATCCAAAATATTGGTGATGACGCTGGCATCGGAAACCATGTTTACAGGCGGCGTATCTACAAAAATGTAATCATATTGCTCAGACAGACGCTCGATCAGCTCGCGCATCTGATTGCTGCCCAACAATTCAGAAGGATTGGGAGGAATGTCACCTGAGAAAATAACATCCAAATTGGGATAGAGATTCCTCCGGATCGCCTCTTCCTCCGTGCAAAAACCTGCCAGCAAACAGGACAGTCCGGGTGCTGCTTTCTCCACCAGCAGTCGGGACTGGGCCGGACGACGAAGATCTGCATCAATCAGCAGCACTTTCTGACCGTCCTCCGCCACAGAAATCGCCAGGTTCAAAATGGTAATACTCTTGCCTTCGCCTTCCGTCGCGCTGGTAACACTAACGCGTTTACATCCCTTGCTCTGGAGAAAATATCGCATATTGGTACGCAGCGTCTTGTAAGCTTCCTTTACGTTAAAGCTGCTGTTACTGTTGAGAATCTGGCGGCGGACACTCATAAAACCGCCCTGGTCCTGAACCGTTCTCTTTTTAATCATACCGCTCACCGCTTTACCTTTCTGACTCTTTTGGGAGGCGCCGCGTTCAAGTCAGGGATCACACCCAGCACAGGAATCGGACTGATCTTCAGGATGTCCTCCTCATTTTTGATGCGCACATCCAGCATAGTCTGCAGCAGGATCACAGCAACTGCCAGCAACGCGCCCACAAATGCGCCCAAAACCGTACTGGTCTTGTAATTGGGGGAGCTGGGAGCCATAGGCACTTTGGCGTAATCAATCACCTTGGCAGAGCTGGCTTCAATGATTTTAGCAATCTCTTCCGGTGCAATAGCCGCAATGGCATTGGCCAGATCGGCAGACATTTGCGCATTTGGTGTTTTGACCGTTACCCGGAACATTTCCGTTTCTCCTACAACCTCCGCAGAGATCATGTTGCGCAGCTGACCGGTGCTCAGCAGCAATCCGGTCTCCTGGATCACCTTATCCAGAACAGTATCGCTCTCGATAATGTTCACATACGTTGCCACCAGGCGCAAAGCTACTGCCAAATCTCCGGACGAGAGATAGTAATTGTCTTTTCCGTTGCTGTTATTGACGTAAATAGATACACTTGCCTCATATTGGGGGGTTACAAAATTCACTGTGTACGCATACACAGAGGCCCCAAACACAACAGCGCACAATATTACAATCCAAATCCGCTTAAGTAAGACTCTGAGAAATTCCCTCAGATCCAATTCTACAGTTTTGTCCATTTTTACTGTCTCCTCACTCTAAACAACAGGTCGCTGTCATACCCTGCGGATATAACAAACATACCCTCCAACATCGTGGATATTTTATCACAGCAAAGTAGTGATGTCAATGTTGATTCCCACAGGAAACAACACGATATCACTACTTTCGCCGTGGGCATTACCTAGCAGCAACCGTTTGCTTGCTCAGTTCCTCATAGGTAGCATCCTTGCGCACTTCTCCATTGGCAGTGGGTCGATAGGTTGGCACCACATTTGCCACAGCATCACAGATTGCTCTGTCGTTTTCATAAGCCGCATCCATCAATTGACGCAGCTGTGACAGAAATACATCTGTATCGAATGGAATCGGATTTCCGATGTGAATCAGCTTATTGGGTGTGGTCTTCATCCCTTCCTCTGCCATCAGCTTTTCCTCGTAAAGCTTCTCGCCGGGACGCAAACCGGTGTATACGATGGGGATGTCCACATCCGGCCTTAATCCGGACAGCTTGATCAAATTACGGGCAAGCTCGTCGATCCTTACAGGCGCGCCCATATCCAGAACGAAAATTTCTCCGCCGTTGGCATAGGTGCCGGCCTGCATCACAAGGCTCACCGCCTCCGGAATGGTCATGAAGTAGCGAATGATATCCGGATGTGTCACTGTAACAGGGCCGCCTTTTTCGATCTGCTTCTTAAACAACGGAATCACCGAGCCGTTGCTGCCAAGCACATTACCAAAGCGCACTGCCACAAAGTCGGTACGGGCCTTTTCGATTTTAGGATATGTACTCTCGTCCTGCTCTGCATGGGTATACAGCTTAGGCAACTGCCCTGCCGTTCCGTTTTTCACTGCCCAGTCGCAGGCTTGGATCACCATTTCGCACAGCCGTTTGCTGGCGCCCATAATGTTTGTAGGATTGACAGCCTTGTCTGTGGAAATCAGCACAAAGCGGCTGCAGCCATAGAGCATTGCTGCATATGCCGTTTTATAGGTACCAATAACGTTATTTTTGATGGCCTCGCAAGGACTGGTCTCCATAAGTGGTACGTGCTTATGGGCCGCCGTATGGTATACGATATCCGGCTTATAAATGGAAAACACTCTTTCAAGGCATCGGCTATCACGGACAGAACCGATCAAAACCGTCAGCTCCAAGCCGGGATACGTATCCCGCAGTTCCTGCTCGATCTCGTAGGCATTGTTTTCGTAAATATCGAAAATGATCAGCCGCTTGGGATTGTGTCCTGCTACCTGACGGCACAGCTCGCTGCCAATGGAGCCGCCGCCTCCGGTAACCAGAATAGTCTTACCACTGATCTGGTCATAGATCTGCTGCATATCCACCTGGATAGGCTCTCTTCCCAGAAGATCCTCCACAGCCACATCCTTCATGTTGCTGATTTTGATTTCTCCATTGATCAGCTGATAAAAACCGGGCAGGTTTTTCAGCTCACAACCGCTCTCCTTGCAAATATTAAGGATGCTCCGCTTGTCCTCTTCTGAAGCGCTGGGAATCGCCACGAAAATCGCGTCGATTTTATATTTTTTGACATTTTTCAGAATGCTCTCACGACCACCCACTACAGGTACGCCACTCACATGGCGGCCCCATTTGTTGGCATTGTCGTCAATAATACAGGCGATCTTCACGTTGTGTTCCTGGGCGATCTGGGCATCCCGGAAAATCATTTGTCCGGCATTTCCGGCACCGATGAGCATAACCCGTTTGCCCCCACCGGTTGCCCGCTTTCTGGCCTTGCTGCGCTCCAGCAAAACAAACCTGTATGAAAAGCGCACACCGATCAGCAGCACCAGTTGAAATCCTGCACCAAACACGTAATAGGAAACAGGCATTCTGTTTTGATCTGCAAAATCGCCCAGATACATCATAACGCTCGTTCCGATCACATGTGCCAATGACGTGACCATGGTTGCCAGAATCACCCGCAGCAGCTCATGGATGCTGGCAAAGCGCCAAATGCTGTTATACATACGCATAGCATACAGCACAAGAACGCTGACTGCTGTATGGATGGGAATATAGTACAAATACGACTGTAAATACTCTGTGCTGATTTCAGAAAAATTACAGTCAAAACGAATCCATAGCGCAAAGAAGTATGCAAAATTTACCGCAATGATATCATACAGCATCAGCAATGCCGCAACGATATGCCAGTGCTCTATGTGTAAGCCCCTTTTTGCTCCTTTTTTCATTATGTATACGCTCCTAACGGAATATATAATCAGTTCACTTTTCGTATTATAACCCACATTAGATATTTTTGCAACTGCAATACTAATAAAATAACTGTTTTTTTCTGCCTGTTTTCGACTTTTTCCAACAATTGCGCGTCCTGTTTCCCATCAAGAAAAAGTCGTTCCCACAACTGCAGATAAACAGCCTTGTATGATGTGCGATTGCAAGTTGACTTTACCTGCCGACTCATGGTATACTGAATGCAAATTTTGTAAGGAGGCGCAAATATGAACCGGGTGATCCTGCCTGAAGGCTATAAGCCTGTGCTGAACAGTTACGATTTGCAGCGCGCTATTGCGCTGACCAAAGATATTTTCCAACAGGAGTTTACCCAAACCCTTCAGCTGAAGCGTGTGTCTGCTCCTTTGTTTGTCCGCAGCAGCTCCGGCTTGAACGACGATCTTTCCGGCAAGGAACGGGCGGTAGCCTTCGATATTCCTGCCATCAGCGACCACGCCCAGGTTGTCCATTCCCTTGCCAAGTGGAAGCGCTTAGCGCTGGATAAGTACGGCTTTGGGATCCATGAGGGTCTGTATACTGACATGAACGCTATACGACGGGACGAGGAGCTGGATAATATCCATTCCATATACGTGGATCAGTGGGACTGGGAGCGAATCATCACCCCACAGGATCGGACGCTGTCGTACCTGAAGGAAACGGTGCAGTCCATCGTAAACGTGATCTGTGATGCCAGCGATGCATTAAAAAAGGCATTCCCTCAGATCAACGTGCAGCTGAACCGCCAGGTCACCTTTATTACCTCCCAGGAGTTGGAAGACCTGTATCCGGACAATACACCCGAGGAACGGGAGCACTTGTTCACCAAAGCCCACAAGACTGTTTTCGTTATGCAGATCGGTGATGCCCTGCGCTCCGGCAAGCCCCACGGCAACCGCGCGCCGGATTACGACGACTGGCGACTTAACGGCGATATTATATTCTGGAATGAGCTTCTGGGAATCGCCTTTGAAATCTCCTCTATGGGCATTCGGGTAGATCCGGCAGCGCTGGATCGGCAGCTCGCCGAGGCAGGCTGCGACGACCGCAGATCTCTGCCGTTCCACCGGCTGCTTTTGAACGATCAGCTGCCTCTGACCATCGGTGGCGGCATCGGTCAGTCCCGTCTTTGTATGCTGCTCATCGGCTGCGCCCATATCGGCGAAGTGCAAACCAGCCTGTGGGACAACGACACTTTGCGTATCTGCAAAGAAAACGGGATCCCCCTGCTGTAATAAAATCATCCTCTCCGGACAACGCTCCGGAGAGGGTTTTCATTCTGCAGAGGAAACAGATCGGCAGGAACTCCCCCACCTCATTGGTTTGCCTTTTAAGTTATTGTCTGTCAATATCAATTATTATAATATAGCCCGGTTTGCTCATAACGTTCTTATTTTCTTCATTGACTTTCCACTATACCGATTGTATGAGAATACAGTAATTAGGAGATGTTCAACGCAGTGCCGGATCATGTAAAAGAAGCCATGTGCAAAGCAAGTCCTATGAATCGCCTTGCGCAGCCCAACGAAATCGGTGAAGTCATCGCTTTTCTGGCAAGTGAACGCGCTTCCTATGTTAACGGCCAGTGCATTCTGGTCAACGGCGGCAAATAATGCAAACCCTAAAAACACACCCTTTAAGGTGCCTTAAAGGGTGTGTTTTTTGGGATGACGCTTAAAATGGAATCAGCCTAAAAACCTGATTTTCATTTATGCTAGCCATATAGATTAGAGTTGTTATATTTATCAAGATATTCATTGTTGTTTTTGCATTGATGTTGCAAAAGCCATGTAAAAACTTCAGGATTGCTATAAGTATCACTCCAAGCATCATGACTGTTTTCAGGATACACCGTAAGCTTTGCTTCTCCACCATGACGTTTTACAGCTTCAACCATCTTAACAGATTCTTCTAAAAGGACAGTCTTATCTTTGGCTCCGTGAAAAGCCCACACCGGAACATTAATAAGCCTTCCAGCATTCCAATACATTCCGCCACCACAAATTGGGACAATTGACGCAAAATACTTTGGCATGCTCATAGCAAGTTGCCACGTAGCATAGCCGCCCATCGCATAGATACGCTTTCTATCTGCAAAGGAAAATACCTCTATCTCCACAACAAGTTTTTCCAAATGTTCCCATATATCGAACCAGGTGTTTTCCGTACATAATGGTGCCACGCAAACAAAAGGGAACCGATCATGTTTCTCCGTCAAAATAAAAAAGGATTAGAAATCAAATTACTTGTGTCATTCCCTCTACTTCCAGCACCGTGTAGAAATAAAATTATGGGGTATTTTTTCTCATTAGAAAATCCAGCCGGATATCTTATAATATATTTAAGTTTGTCTAGCTGTAACTCTTGCATGCCATCACCGCCTTGGGTGTAGTATAGCATAAAAGCGGAAACAAATCAATGCAGAGCAAAAATAAGTGAAGTATCGGCAAAGCCGATGTGAAGTTATGCTTTGCATAGTGAAATTTTGCGGCGATGCCGCAAAGTGAAGTTAAGTGTGCCACCCACGCCCGCAGGCACTTCACTTGACGAAGTCAAACTTCACACACCAAAGGTGTGCTTCACGTGCCGTAAGGCACACTTAGTTGAAAAAGAAAAGACACGCTATTGCGTGTCTTTCTTTTTCTGG
>JAZNHB010000016.1:0-4754 GCA_045576715.1 Faecousia sp.
AATGCCGATAATCGAACGCTCCCGCACCGCCATATCATTGCCAATAGACAGATACATATTATTCTCCCTTGATGGCTTTCCACTGCGCCACTGCCATTTCGTCGCAGCGGTTGTTTTTGGGATTTTCTGCGTGGCCTTTGACCCAGTGATAGTGCAGATGGTGCTTTTCGCACAGATTCAAAAGGATCTCCCAAAGGTCCGGATTTAAGGCAGGCTTTTTATCTGCCTTTTTCCAGCCCTTTGCCCGCCAGCTGACGGCCCAACCTTTTTCCAGCGCATCAATGACGTACTTTGAATCGGAATAAAGCTCCACAATGCACGGCTCTTTCAGCGCTTCCAAACCCTTGATCACAGCGGTGAGCTCCATGCGGTTGTTGGTGGTAGCACCTTCCCCGCCGGAAAGCTCTTTTTCAATGCCGTTATATTCCAGGATCGCACCCCAGCCACCGGGACCGGGATTACCGGAGCAAGCGCCGTCGGTATAAAGCGTTATGGTTTTCACGCTTCGTTCTCCTCTTCCGCAATGGCTTCCACACGCTCCAGGGAAACCAGCTGATTGCCCTCTTCAATGCGCATAATGATAACGCCCTGCACATCGCGCTTGTACACGTTGATGGAAGATGCCGGCACGCGGATAATCACACCGCCGTTTTCGATCATCATAACGTCGTCGCTATCGCTGACCACACGGCAGCCGGCAATCTTACCGGTCTTGGGTGTGATGTTATAGTTCTTCAGACCCTTACCGCCTCTGGACTGGGGACTCTTCTCACCCTCGGGGCCGGTCCGCAGGTACTCAGGCAGTTCCGTACGCTTGCCGAAGCCGTTTTCCGTAACGGTGAGTAAGGTCTTGCCCTCTTCCATCTTCTCTGCGCCGATGACATAATCGTCACCCACCAAGGTAATACCCCGGACACCGGCAGCCATTCTGCCCATACAACGAACATCGCTTTCATGGAAGCAGATAGCCATACCGTTGCGGGTGGCCAAGATAATCTTATCATCGCCGTTGGTACGGATCACATTGATCAGCTGATCACCCTCATCCAAGGTCAGGGCGCGGATACCGGTTCTGCGACGGGTGTTCAAGGCGATAAACGGCAGACGCTTCACGGTGCCGCCCTTGGTGACCATCATCAAATACTCGTCCTCGTAGAATTCCCGGGTAATCACCATTGCGGTGACCTTTTCGTCGCTTTCCAAGGGCAGAATATTGATCATTGCCGTGCCACGGGCTGTTCTGCCGGCCTCAGGGATCTGGTAACCCTTCCGGTGATGTACCTGGCCCTTGTCTGTAAAGAACAGAATATGGTCGTGGGTAGAGGCTACAGTCAAGGTCTTGACATAGTCCTCTTCCTTCAGATTCTGGGCATTGACACCTCGGCCGCCTCTGCTTTGCGTGCGATAGATATCCGCAGGCATACGCTTTACATATCCCTGCTGGGAAATGGTAAATACGCACTGCTCCTCCTCGATCAGATCTTCGATGTCAATTTCGTCTTCAATCTCCTGGATCTCCGTCTTACGCTCGTCGCCGAACTTGTCCCGGATCTCCACCAATTCTTCCCGCAGAACTGCCTGCAGTTTTGCAGGCTCCGCCAGAAGCTCGTTATAATAAGCAATTTTCTCCTGCAGTTCGTCAAATTCTGCCTGCAGTTTTTCTCTGTCCAGGCCCTGCAGTGCCTTCAGACGCATATCCAGAATTGCCTGGGCCTGCACATCGTCCAAACCGAAGCGCTCACACAGTTTTTCCTTGGCGTCGTCATATGCGGAGCGAATGATCTTGATGACCTCGTCGATGTTGTCCTGAGCAATGAGCAAACCCTCCAACAGATGGGCGCGCTCCATTGCCTTGCGCAGATCATACTGGGTACGGCGGGTCAGCACTTCCATCTGGAAGTTCAGATACTCGTCGATGATCTGCCGCAGGCTCAAAATACGAGGCTGCTTCTGATCGTCTACCAACGCCAGCATAATAATGCCAAAACTGGTCTGCAAAGATGTCTGCTTGAATAAATTATTCAGCACGACTTGGGGATTGGCATCCTTCTTCAGCTCGATAACGATACGCATACCATTGCGGTCGGTCTCGTCGCGAAGATCGGAAATGCCTTCGATCCGCTTATCTTTTACCTGCTCTGCGATCTTTTTAATCAGCTCGCGCTTGTTCACCTGATAAGGCAGTTCGGTAACGATAATACGGGTACGGTCATTGGCAAAAGTCTCAAATTCCGTACGGGCGCGGACAACCACCTTACCGCGGCCGGTGGCATAAGCGGCGCGGATGCCGGATCTGCCCATAATAATACCGCCGGTGGGGAAGTCAGGGCCGGAGATGTGCTCCATCATATCTACCATAGACACTTCCGGATCATCCAGCACGCACAAACAGGTGTTGATCACTTCTGTCAGATTGTGAGGAGGAATATTGGTAGCCATACCGACAGCAATACCGGTAGAACCGTTCACCAATAAGTTGGGGAATCGGCTGGGAAGCACGCGAGGCTCTTCCCGGGATTCGTCGAAGTTAGGATCCCAGTTAACTGTGTCTTTATCAATATCCCGGAGCATCTGGTTGCTCAGCTTGCTCATTCTTGCCTCGGTATAACGGTACGCAGCGGCAGGGTTGCCGTCCACGTCACCGAAGTTACCGTGACCGTCTACCAGCACATAGCGCATAGAGAAATTCTGTGCCAGACGCACCATTGCATCATATACGGAGCCGTCGCCGTGGGGATGGTACTTACCCAAAACGTCACCCACGCAGGTAGCGGACTTTTTGAAAGGCTTGTCAGAGGTCAGACCGGATTCGTACATTGTGTACAGAATACGGCGGTGGACCGGCTTCAAACCGTCACGAACGTCCGGCAGGGCGCGGCCAACGATGACGCTCATGGCGTACTCGATATAAGACTTTTCCATTTCATCCACAAGGTTGGATGTGGTGATCACCTGCTCCGGGAATAAAATATCCTCCGGCTTATAATCACGATTATGCTTAGCCAATTTACGTCACCCCCTATCAAATATCAATATTGATTGCATACTTTGCGTTATGCTCGATCCACTCTTTACGGGGTTCTACCTGCTCGCCCATGAGAACTGTGAAGATCTCGTCTGCCTTACGGGCATCTTCCAGTGTGATCCGGCGCAGAGTGCGGGTACGAGGATCCATTGTGGTCTCCCACAATTCATGGGGGTCCATCTCACCAAGACCCTTAAACCGGGAAATTTCCACCTTGGCGTTGCTTTCGCCGCGCATCTCCGCAGAAACCTGGTCTCTTTGCTCATCGGAATAGGCAACTCGTTCTGTCTTACCACGCTTCAGCTTATATAGCGGAGGTACAGCAGAATAAATAAAGCCGTTTTCGATCAGCGGACGCATATAGCGGAAGAAGAATGTCAGAAGCAGTGTACGGATATGCGCGCCGTCCACGTCCGCATCAGACATAATGACAATCTTATGATAGCGCAGCTTTTCGATGTCAAAGTCCTCACCGATACCACCGCCCAAAGCGATGATCAGGGGGCTGAGCTTTTCGTTTCCGTAAATCTTGTCGGCTCTTGCCTTTTCCACGTTGAGCATCTTACCCCACATAGCCAGAATCGCCTGGAAACGGGAATCTCTGCCCTGGATGGCAGAGCCTGCTGCGGAGTCACCCTCGACGATGTAAAGTTCGCACAGGGAAGGATCTTTTTCGTTGCAGTCCTGCAACTTGTCGGGCATACCGCCGGATTCCAGACCTGTCTTACGGCGGGCATTTTCTCTGGCTTTACGGGCGGCTTCTCTTGCACGGTTGGCAAGCATTGCCTTTTCCAGAATAATCTTGGCGGTGGCAGGATGCTCCTCAAAATAGGTAGTCAGCTGGTCGCCCATGATTTGCTCCACTAAGGTGCGGATGTACGCGTTGCCCAGCTTTGCTTTAGTTTGGCCTTCAAACTGGGCGTCGGTCAGCTTAACGGAGATAATTGCCGTCAAACCCTCCCGGCAGTCTTCGCCGGTGACCTTATCATCGCCTTTAATGATGCCTGTCTTTGCGCCGTAGGCATTCAGTACACGGGTCAGGGCAGTTTTAAAGCCAGTTTCGTGCATACCGCCCTCCGGGGTGCGCACATCGTTGGCAAAAGACTGGATGGATTCATTGAAACTGTCATTATACTGGATGGCGATCTCCGCGCTGGCATCGCCCTTAGCACCGGACATATAGATAACATCCTCATGAATGACGCTTTTCTTTCTGTTGGTAAAGGTAACAAACTCCCGAATACCGCCCTCGTAGCACATGGTTTCGGTTGACCGTTCGTCACCCCGGTCGTCGGTGATGGTAATGGACAGACCTGCATTCAGGAATGCCTCCTCACGCATACGCTCGTGGAGCGTTTCATAGCTGTATTCTACCTCATCGAACATTTCCGGATCCGGCTGGAAGGTTACTTCGGTGCCTGTTTTGTCCGTATTGCCCACCACAGTCATTTCCTGGGTGATAAAACCCCGGGCAAATTTCATTTCGTGAATCTTGCCGTTCTTATAAACACGGACACGCAGCCACTCAGACAGGGCATTTACAACCGACGCGCCCACGCCGTGCAGACCGCCGGAGACCTTATAACCACCGCCGCCAAACTTACCGCCGGCATGAAGCACGGTAAATACTACCTCCAGCGCCGGCTTGCCGGTCTGGGGCTGAATGTCCACAGGGATACCACGGCCATCGTCGGTAACGGTAATAGAGTTACCGGGATTGATTGTCACC
>JAZNHB010000017.1:0-38016 GCA_045576715.1 Faecousia sp.
TGATTGCGCTGCAGCGCTGATGGAAAAAGGCCTGGCATTTGAATTTGAATAAGGAAACGCAACCCGGGGCACCCGGGTTGCGTTTTTCTATGAAAGTTGTTTCAGGGCGGCAATGTGCGCAGGAGTCGTGCCGCAGCAGCCGCCTATAACGCTTGCGCCCATAGTAATACATTCTTTTACGATGGATGCAAATTCCTGTGGATCCATAGGGTAATGGGGGAGCTGATCCTGTCCGATCACCGGAATGCCTGCGTTGGGCTTACAAAGCAGCGGGCCTTTTACAGACCGGCGCAGCTTTGATACCAGATAGGGCGTCATCATATCCGCAGCCACACAGTTAAAACCCACTGCGGCAGCGCCGGCTTGCTCCAGCTCTGCCAAGACATTTCCGGCATCCATACCGGAAAACAGCGAGCCGTCCTGCTGCATGGTAAAGCTATACATCACCGCGCCTGCGCCCTCTAATTCGGCGGCAGTTAAAATTGCCTCTGCCTCTTGAGGGTACAACAGCGTTTCCGCTGCCAAAAGGTCCGCGCCACCCTCTAAAAGTCCACAGATCTGCCGCCTGTAATTTTCCACCAGAAGATCAAATTTATCCGGGTCCCAGCTGTCGGTAAAGGCGGCAAGGGTGGTCAGATCACCGGCAATCAGGCAATTTGGCGCAGCCTGTTTGCTTAATGCTACCAGCGTCGCGTTAATTTTCTCTGTCTGATCCGCCAAGCCGGCCTTATCCAGGGCGATGGGTTGCGCCTGAAAAGTGGGGGCATATAAGATGTGGCTTCCGGCAGCGGCATATTCCCTCTGCAGATCGGTCAGCGCCCGGGGATGCTCCAAAACCCACAGCTCGGTACTGCCGCCCCGGGGCATACCGGCTTTCATTAAATTAGAGCCGGTGGCGCCGTCCAATATCACGGGCACCTGTGCGCACAGCTTGTTAAATTCTTTTGTTGACAGCATAGTTAACACCTCTTTGCTGTATTATACGGCAAAATCCCCCCGGTTTCAATTGACTGACAAAAAATTGTTTGTTATAATGATAAAAAATGTTAAGGAGCGAAACAGCAGTGAAAAAAACTGTCTTAAGAGAGTACGCAAAGCTGATCGTGCGCTGCGGTGCCAATGTGCAAAAAGGACAGCAGGTCATTATCTATGCAGAGCTGGATCAGCCGGAATTTGTCCGTATGGTGGTAGAAGAGGCCTATAAGGCGAAAGCGAAAAAGGTCACCGTGGAGTGGAGCTATCAGCCGCTGAGCAAGATCCATGTGCGCTACCAGACGGTCAAGACACTGGGCGATGTGCCTCAGTGGCAGCAGGCGCGTCGGCAGCATATGGTGGACACTGTGCCCTGCCGCATCCATCTGATCTCCGAAGACCCGGATGGTCTGAAGGGCATGAATATGGAGAAAATGGCAAAAGCAAGAAAGCTCAGCTATCCCATTTTGAAGCCCTATTCCGACCAACTGGAGGGTAAGCAGCAGTGGTGCATTGCAGCAGTTCCCGGCGTTGCCTGGGCGAAAAAAGTTTTCCCCGGATGTTCTGCCCGTCAGGCGGTGGAAAAGCTGTGGGAGGCGATTTTGTCCACATCCCGGGTGACCGATGATCCTGTTGGGGCATGGCAAAAGCATAACGCAGACCTGAAGGCGCGTTGCGATTATTTGAACAGCCTTGGAATTGTGAACCTGCATTATACTGCCGATAACGGTACAGACCTGACGGTGGGTATGATTCCCCAGGCGCGGTTCTGTGGCGGCGGAGAAACCAGCCTGCAGGGTATTTACTTTAATCCCAATATTCCTACAGAAGAATGCTTTATTTCTCCTATGCGCGGCAAGGCGGAGGGAATCGTGTATTCCACAAAGCCCCTTTCTTATCAGGGACAGCTGATCGAGAATTTCTCCTTCCGGTTCGAAAACGGCAAGGTGGTGGAAGCTAAGGCGGAAAAAGGCGAGGAACTGCTCAACACGCTGATTTCTATGGATGAGGGTGCAGCGTATCTGGGAGAATGTGCGCTGGTGCCTCAGGAAAGTCCCATTGCCCAAAGCGGATTGCTGTTCTACAATACCTTGTTTGATGAAAATGCCGCCTGTCATTTGGCTATCGGCATGGGATTTATGGATACCATCCAGGATTATCAAAATAAGACGCTGGAGCAGTGCAGAGAACTGGGTATCAACGACTCCATGATCCACGAGGATTTTATGATCGGCTGTGATACTATGGATATTGACGCGCTGACCGGTGACGGAAAGGTGGTCCCGATTTTCCGTGGAGGGAATTGGGCGTTTTAAGTGATTATGGATGTAAAAACCCTTATGCATAGTGAACAGCTGTATTTTCCCGGGGATGCCCAGCTGCAGAAAGAGCAGCTGGCTTGCCTGGACAGGCTGTATGCGTTTAATCAAATTCCGCCATCTCATTTGCAGGAGCGAAATGCTATGCTGCAGCAGATGTTTGCCCAGATTGGTCCGGGGTGCTATATCGAATCTCCGCTGCGGGCGAATTTCGGCGGCAAGCACGTGCATTTCGGAAAGGATATTTACGCCAACTTTAACTTGACATTGGTAGACGACACCCATATTTACGTGGGAGATAATACCATGTTTGGCCCCAATGTGACAGTTGCCACCGCAGGGCATCCCATTCATCCGAAGCTGCGGGAAAAGGGTTATCAGTACAATGCGCCGGTGCGAATTGGCAAAAATTGCTGGCTGGGCGCCGGTGTGGTTGTGCTGCCCGGTGTGACCATCGGCGACAATGTGGTCATAGGCGCAGGAAGCGTGGTTACGAAGGATCTGCCCTCGGATGTGGTGGCGGTAGGAAATCCTTGCCGGGTGCTGCGTCCCATCGAAGAAAAGGATATGCAGTTTTATTATAAGCAACGGCGGATTCCTGATACAATTCTGGAAAAGGCATAAAATCAGAAAAATAAGAAAAAAACACTTGCAATCGTCAATGGAATATGTTATGATATCCGGGCGATTGAAGATTGCTGGGGCAAATGCGCCCTTTTAGCACTGAAGAAAGAGGTGAACAACATGAAAGAAGGCATCCATCCCGAGTACGAACAGACTACCATTCGTTGCGCCTGCGGTAACACCTTTACTACCGGTTCTACCAAGAAGGACATTAAGGTGGAAATCTGCTCCAAGTGCCACCCTTTCTATACCGGCAAGCAGAAGCTGGTTGACACCGGTGGACGTGTTGATCGTTTCAACAAGCGCTTCAACCTGAAGTAAGAAATAAAGCCCGTACCGTTTGGTACGGGCTTATTTCTTTTTTATTGAAAATGGTTGTAAAGACTTGCGCTTATGTGTTATAATGTAATGAATAGTTAATATAAGGGGAAGTATCGCTTATAAATGGAATCGAATTTTGAACAAAATACGCAGGAACGGGCGGTTTTGGTGGGTTTGAATGCGGATTGCTTCCGCGCTGATCAGACCGCCACCGACGAAACTCTTGAGGAATTGGAAGCGCTATTGGAGACCGCCGGCGGTTTTTGCACCGGTAAAATTCTGCAAAATCGCCACGCGCCGGATGCCCACAGCTTTATCGGCGAAGGAAAGGCCCAGGAAGTGCGGATGCTGGCAGAATTTACCCAAGCCACCATGGTGGTTTTTGACAATGAGCTGTCTCCAGGTCATATCCGCGCTTTGGAGGAGATTTTGGGCGTAACCGTGTTGGACAGAAGCGCGCTGATTCTTGATATTTTCGCTCAACGGGCAAAGACTCGGGAGGGTCGTCTGCAGGTGGAGCTCGCCCAGTATAAATATCTGCTGCCCCGGCTGTCCGGCATGGGTAAGAGCCTGTCCCGGCAGGGTGGCGGTATCGGCACCCGCGGTCCCGGCGAGACTAAGCTGGAATCGGACAAGCGGCACATTCGTGAGCGCATTGCCCGTCTGGAACACGAACTGGAGCAGGTGCGGCAGGTGCGCGGTGTGCAGCGCGAACGCAGAATGAAAAACTCCGTGCCGGTGGTTGCCATTGTGGGTTACACCAACGCCGGAAAATCCACCTTGCTCAACAGGCTCACCGGTGCCGGCATACCTGCCAATAACCGGCTGTTCGACACTTTGGACACCACTTCCCGGCAGCTGCATGTTTCGGACAACTTGGATGTGGTGCTTTCTGACACTGTAGGTTTTATCGCCAAACTGCCCCACCATTTGGTAAACGCTTTTCGGGCGACCTTGGAGGAGCTGGAATACGCAGACCTGCTTTTGCACGTGATCGACGCCAATGATCCCAACCGGGAGAAGCATATTCGGGTGGTGGACAGCTTGATCGGCAAGCTGGCAAAGCCGGACACGAAGGTGCTGCGATGCTACAACAAATGCGATCTGGTTTCTGCTGAGGATATTCCCGTTGGGGAAGATGTGGTAAAAATGTCTGCCGCCAGCGGCGAGGGAATGGAAGCACTGTTAAATGCCATTGAAACTGCCTTGGGTCACAGCCGCCATCATGTGGTGGTGACTCTGCCCTATTCCATGGGCGGCATGGTGGAGACCCTGCACTCCGGCGCACAGGTGCTGAATGTGGACTACACCGGTGAAGGAATCCTGGTGGAAGCGATTTTAGACCCCATTTTGTATGGCAAGCTGAAGCAGTATATTACGAAGGAGCTGTAATTTTGGACGAGTATCTGGTGCCTACCGGCTATGGCGAGGATGAATTTATAGAGAAGAAATCCCGGTTCATCGGCAGGGTTTGGTGCGTGGAAACCGAGGAGGAGGCTCTTGAAAAAATCCAGCAAATGAAAAAGCAGCACTACGATGCCAGTCATAACTGCTGGGCATATATCATCCGGGACGGCGCTATGCGCTTTTCCGATGACGGTGAGCCCGGCGGTACGGCAGGCAATCCCATGATGCAGGTGCTGCAAAGAGAACAGCTTTATAACATCGTCTGCGTGGTGACCCGGTATTTTGGCGGCGTCCTGTTGGGCGCCGGCGGCTTGGTTCGCGCTTACACCAAGGGTGCTAAGATCGCTATTGATGCTGCAGGCAAATCCATGAAACGGGTGTGGACGGCGCTGTACATACCTTGTCCCTATCATTTTTACGAACGGGTAAAGCTGGAGGCCGAGGCCTTTGGGGCGGTGATCTGTAAAACGGACTTTGCCGCAGAGGTGGAGCTGGAGATTCTGGTGGCCCGGGAGCAAGCCCAAAGCTTTTTGGATAAGCTGACCGATATGACCGCCGGTACGGTAGAGGGAATGCAGATCGGCCAGCAGTACCGGGCATTTCCAATTGACGCAAAGGAGAAGGAAGAATGACAGTACGCCAAATGTTGGAAAAGGATGAGCATAGCAGATTGGATCCCAAGGCTGCCTTTTCCGATGAAACAAAGGGCAGATTACGGCAGTGGGTAGCGGATGAAACAGATGTACGCACCAATTTTCAGCGGGATATTGACCGAATCGTGCATTGCAAATCCTTCCGCCGCCTGATGCACAAAACGCAGGTTTTTCTGCAGCCGGAGGGTGACCATTACCGCACACGCATGACCCACACGCTGGAGGTTTCCCGGATTGCCCGTACTGTTGCCAGCGCGCTGCGGCTGAACGAGGATCTGACAGAGGCCATTGCCATTGGGCACGATTTGGGCCATACGCCTTTTGGCCATGCCGGCGAGGGCGCCCTGTCGGCCTGTATCGGAAAGCCTTTTCGTCACAATGAGCAAAGTCTTCGGGTGGTGGACTGCTTGGAAAATAACGGCGCAGGATTGAACTTGACCTACGAGGTGCGCATGGGAATTTTAGGACACACCGGTGATCGGATTCCGGAAACGCTGGAAGGTCAGATCGTTCGTTATTCTGACAGAATTGCCTATGTGAACCATGATATTGACGATGCACTGCGCGCTGGGATCCTCTGCGATGAGGATATTCCCGGGGAAGTCCGGCAGGGATTGGGAGATACCCACAGCCGCCGGATCAACACGCTGGTATGCGATCTGATTCTTACGTCCATGGAGTCCGGGCGGATATGCCTTTCCGATCCGGTGCAGCAGCTGTTGGATACGTTCCGCAGCTTCATGTTTGACAAGGTCTACAGAAACCCCGTGGCAAAAGCAGAGGAAAGCAAGGCGCAGGAGATGCTGCAGCGTCTTTACGAATATTATTACCGGCATCCGGAAGCGCTGCCTGCGGATTTTCAACCGCGAATGGAACAAGAAGGTCTGAAACGGACGGTGTGCGACTATATCGCCGGGATGACCGACCACTATGCAGTGGATAAATATACTGAAAATTTTGTGCCCTCCGGCTGGCAAGTCAGAGGATAACGATCAGCTGTTTGTTAAATTTCAAAAAGCGAAAGGAGGAATTTTTATGGCTTTTCCCCCGTCATTTATCGACGAATTGATTGCCCGCAATCCCATTGAGGATGTTGTGGGGCAGCATGTTATATTAAAGCGCTCCGGCAGCAATATGTTTGGCTTATGCCCGTTCCACGGGGAAAAGACAGCTTCCTTTTCAGTGGCGCCTGAAAAAGGCATTTACTACTGTTTTGGCTGCCATAAAGGCGGCGGTGCCATCAATTTCGTAATGGAAATGGAAGGTCTGAGCTACCCGGATGCGGTGCGCAGCCTTGCCAAACGTGTGGGTATGGAAGTGCCGGAGGATGAGATGTACCAAAGCCGTTACCGTCAGCAGGAACGGCTGTGGGCGCTGATGAAGGAGGCTGGGCGTTTCTTCCACTCCCAGATGTATGAACCGGTAGGGGCAAAGTGTTTGGAATATGCCCAAAAGCGTGGCCTTTCCAAGGGAATTTTGACCCAATTTGGCGTTGGATACGCGCCGGATTCCTGGAATGCGCTGGTGGATGCCATGCGCAAGAAAGGCTACACCGACCAGGAGCTGAAGGATGCGGATCTGGTGGGAGAGAAGAACGGACGGATCTACGATCGCTTCCGCAACCGGCTTATGTTCCCCATCATTGATGTCCGGGGCAACGTGATCGGTTTTGGAGGTCGTGTGCTGGACGATTCCAAGCCTAAGTACCTCAACTCTAACGAAACGGTGATTTTTAATAAGCGCAAAAACCTGTTTGGCCTGAATTTTGCTAAAAAAACAAAGCAGCCGTATATGATTCTTGTGGAGGGCAATGTGGATGTCATCACCCTTCACCAGTTCGGATTTGACAATGCGGTGGCCTCTTTGGGTACCAGTTTGACGGAGGAACAGGTGGCGCTTCTTAGCCGCTACACCGAGCAGGTAGTGCTTACTTACGATGGTGATGAAGCCGGTCAGAGAGCCGCCCAACGGGCGATCCCTATGCTGGAAAAGGCCGGTATTCAGGTGAAAGTCCTGCAAATGAAAGGCGCTAAGGACCCGGATGAATTTTTGCACAAATTCGGCGCGGACAGATTTAAGCTTTTGCTGGAGGATTCGGCAAACCGAGTGGAATACCAGCTCAATGCCATTGCCAAAAAGTTCGATCTTCGGGAAGATGACCAGCGGATCAAATTCATTCACGAGGCGGCGGAGCTGATCTCTACCCTGGGCAGCGCGGTTCAGAGGGAAGTCTATGGCCATCGAATCGCTGAGGCCGGGAAGATTACTTACGAAGCGATGAAAATGGAAATCGAGAAAGCTTATAAACGACGCTTGGCAATTCAGCGGAAAAAGCAGCAAAAGCTGGATATGGAGCCTGCCCGGACCCGTCAGCCGGAAAGCCGGGCGATTCGCTATGACAATATGAAATCCGCCATGGCAGAGGAGTGCATCATTGCGCTTGCTATGAAAGAACCTGCGCTGTTAGATAGCGTGAAAGGTATGAGTGGAGAAAGCTTTTCCGTGCCGCTGCTGGGAAAAGTGTTCGACCAGATTTCAGATCGCCATGCAAAGGGATTGGATGTGAATTTAGGCGTGCTGGCAGAATTGTCCGGGGAGGAAATGTCCCATTTAAGCCGCATTTGCCAAAGTCAGTCGGGCGTTGTAAATGAAAGCGCGTTTCGAGATTGCGTCGCTACGATCATGGGTGAAAAGCAGGCAAAAGAAATCACAAGCGATCAGGATCTGCTGGCATTCAGAAATAAACTCAGAGAAAGAAAAGGTACGAAGCAATGACGCAAACCATTACGCAAACGCGCGCTGCGTCCTCTGACGGCGGTGATTTTGCCCAGTACCTTAGGGAGATCCGCAGCTATCCAATGCTGACGGCGCAGCAGGAGCGTGACATCGCCATGGCCTGCGCCCAGGGGGACGAAAGCGCGATCCGCACCATGGTCAACTCCAACCTGCGGCTGGTGGTGTCCATCGCTCGGGAGTATGCCAATCGAGGCGTAGCGCTGATGGATTTGATCCAAGAGGGAAGTATTGGTCTGCTGACGGCAGCAAGAAAATTTGACTACACCCAAAATTGCCGTTTTTCCACCTATGCCTCTCAATGGATCCATCAGGCGATCAGCCGGTATATTTTGAATCATTCCGGTGTGATCCGCATGCCCCGACAAAGCATGGAGCGCGTGCGAAAGCTAATGGCTGCCGCAACAGCGATGCAGCAGCAGGGACAGGAGCCTGAGCCGGGGGAATTGTCGCTTCGCACAGGCATTGCCCAGGATAAGATCCCACAGCTGCTGGCAATGATCCCAAAGGTTTGCTCTCTGGACGCGCCGGCAGGCGATCCGGAGCACGACAGCCTGCAGGTGCTTTTAGAGGATTTGCAGGCACCGCAACCTTACGAAGAATTGGTGCGGCAGGAACTGAAGCATACAATGGATGCCCTTTTGGGCATGCTGGACGATCGGCAGCAGCAGGTGCTGCGACTGTATTTCGGCATGGAAGGGGATTCCTGCCATTCCTTGGCGCAGATCGGTGAAATGCTGGGAATTTCCAAGGAACGGGCGCGGCAGATCCGGCAGCAGGCGCTGGACAAGCTCCGGGGATTGGGTGCAGATCTTGGATTAGAGGACTTTTTGGATGAATGATCCGGTGTATGCCGGTAAAACGAAAGGAGAAAATAAAGATGGCAAAGATGTATTCTATCGCCATTGATGGACCTGCAGGCGCAGGAAAAAGCACCATTGCCAAGGCTCTTGCCAAGGAACTGGGTTACCGTTATGTGGATACCGGCGCGATCTATCGCACCGTAGCATATTTTTTGGATCTTTTGGGTGTTAGCCCCAAGGATGTGGATGGGGTTACCCGTTACATTGACGAGCTGTCGGTAAATATCGAATACGATGAAACCGGCAAGCAGCATATGATCATGAACGGCATGGATGTAACAGATGAGATTCGCACCCAGGATATTTCCCAGAAGGCATCGCTGGTGTCTGCCCACACAGTTGTCCGGGATATGCTGCTGGATATGCAGCGCTCCGTTGCGAAAAAGTACAATGTGATCATGGACGGCCGGGATATCGGCACTGTGGTGCTGCCCAAAGCCACCGTCAAGATTTTTTTAACGGCATCTGCGGAAGTCCGGGCAAAGCGCCGTACCGATGAGCTGCTGGCCAAAGGACAGAACGCAGAGTTTCATACGATTCTGGAGCAGATCCAACAGCGGGACTATCAGGATATGAATCGTCCCGTTGCACCGCTGAAGCAGGCAAAAGATGCCCACCTTCTGGACACCTCGCAGCTGGATATTGAGGGTGTTTTGGCGGAAATCAAAAAAATTCTGGAAAAGAAGATTCCCTTATGAGTATCATAGTGGCAAAAAGTGCCGGCTTTTGCTTTGGTGTCAATCGTGCGGTGGAGCTGGTGGAGCAGGCGGTTGGTGACGGGAAAAAGGTGTTCACGCTCGGGCCGATCATCCATAATCGCCATGCGGTGGCGCACTTGGAGAAAATGGGTGTGCAGGTGCTGGATACGCCGGACCAGGCGCAGCCGGGCACAACGGTAATCATCCGTTCCCACGGTGTCACCCGGGAAGTGTACGAGACGCTGGAAGCAGGCCGGGTGGAGATCATTGATGCTACCTGCCCCTTTGTCAAGCGCATCCACGGCATTGTCAGCAAGGCTGAGCAGGAGGGAAGACTTCCGGTGATCATCGGCACACGGGAACACCCGGAGGTGGCAGGGATTGCCGGATGGTGCGATCATTGCGAGATATTCCAGACCCCTCAAGAGCTGGAAAAATGGGCAAAGGCCCTTCCGGAAAGGGCAGATTTGCCAATTTGCATGGTTTGTCAAACAACTTCCACGGAATCTTTGTGGAATTTGTGCGTGGATTTTGCAAAAAAAGAGTTTACTAACGTTAAAATTTTTGATACAATATGTAAAGCTACTGAATCCCGTCAAAGCGAAGCGGCGAAATTAAGTTCGATTTGTCAGGCCATGGTCGTTGTAGGAGACACCCATAGTTCCAACACAGGTCGCCTTGCCATGATTTGTCGGGAGCACTGCAGCAGGGTCGTTCTGGTGGACAATGCGTCAGAATTGGATCCGGTATTTTTCAGCGGTGTGAGCGATGTTGGAATCACGGCCGGTGCATCTACTCCGGCGTGGATTATAAAGGAGGTCAACAAGACTATGAGCGAAATTACAAAAGTTGAGACTGCACAGGAGGAGAGCTTTGCAGAGCTGCTCGAGCAGTCCATCAAAACTTTGAATACAGGAGATAAGGTTACAGGTATCGTCACCGGAATCGGCGCAACCGAAGTCCAGATCGACTTGGGCACCAAGCACGCCGGCTACATTCCCTACGACGAAGTCAGCACAGACCCCAGCGTAAAGCCTGAAGACATCCTGAAGGTGGGCGATGAGATCGAAGTGTTCGTTGTCCGCGTGAACGATCAGGAAGGCACCTGCCAGCTGTCCAAGAAGAAGCTGGACGGTATGAAGGTGTGGGACGAGCTGGCTGTCTGGTGCGAGGAGAAGACCACCGTTGACGGCACCATCACCGAAGAGAATAAGGGCGGTCTGGTGGCTACCGTTAAGGGTATTCGTGTATTTATTCCTGCTTCCCAGTCCGGCATTGCCAAGGGTGGCGATATGGCTGCTCTGGTAGGTCAGGCTACCCAGTTGCGCATTACTGAGGTCAACCGCGCTCGCCGCCGTGTCATCGGTTCTATCCGCGCTGTAACTTCTGAAGCTCGCAAGGCTGCGCAGGAGAAAATCTGGGCAGAGATCGAGGTTGGCGCAAAGTACCACGGCACCGTAAAGTCCCTGACTTCCTACGGCGCATTTGTGGATATCGGCGGTGTGGATGGCATGGTTCACGTGTCCGAACTGAGCTGGAACCGTATCAAGAATCCTGCTGAGGTAGTAAAGGTTGGCGACGAGATTGATGTCTACGTGATCGCCTGCGATCCTGAAAAGCGTAAGATCTCTCTGGGCTACAAGACTGCAGAGATGAATCCCTGGAATCAGTTTATGACCGGCTACAATGTAGGCGACGTGGTGGACGCTAAGATCGTGAAGCTGATGACCTTCGGCGCATTTGCTGAGATCATTCCCGGTGTTGACGGCCTGATCCACATTTCCCAGATCGCCAATAAGCGTATCGGCAAGCCTGAGGACGTGCTGGCTGAGGGCCAGGAAGTTCAGGTGAAGATCACCGATGTAGACGCTGAGAGCAAGCGTATCTCCCTGTCTATCCGTGCGCTGCTGGACGACGCTGAGGAAGAAGAGCCTGCAGAGGAAGTGAAAGAAGAGACTGCTGCTGAGGCTGAGTAATCAAATACTACATACCGGGACCGGCTGTGCCGGTCCCGGTATTTGCAATATGGAGGTTGAATATGGTAAGACATATCGTTTTGTATACGTTCAAAGAAGGCGTAAACAAGGAAGAAGCAATCAAAATTATCGGTGATGCCCTGCATCCGCTGGTAGGTCAGATCCCCGGCCTTTTGCATCTGGAAGTCCGCCTGGCATTCAATGGCATGGACTATGCACTGTATTCTGAGTTTGAAAGCCGGCAGGCTTTGGAAAATTACGCGAAGCATCCTCTGCATGAAGCTGCCAAGGTCAATTTCAAGCACTTTATTGCCACCCGTGTGGCAGCAGACTATGAACTGTGAGGTGGATACTATGAAAGCGATTGTGACAGTAGTAGGCAAGGATGCGGTTGGCATTATCGCCAATGTATGTGTGCAGCTGGCATCCTATAATGTTAATGTGCTGGATATCAGCCAGACGGTCATGCAGGGCTACTTTACTATGATGATGGCGGTGGATGTATCTGCAAGCACCATTCCTCTGGCGCAACTGGCGAAGGAAATGGAAGCCAAAGGGAAGGAAATGAATCTTTCCATCCGGCTGCAACGGGAAGATATCTTTGAAGCAATGCATAGGGTGTGAGAAAATGCTGAATTTTAACGATATTTTATCCACACAAAATATGATCGACAAGCAGCATTTGGATATTCGTACTATTACTATGGGTATCTCTTTGCTGGATTGCGCGGACACAGACGTTAAGGTCTGTGCAAAAAAGATCTATGATAAAATAACCCGACGGGCAGAGAATCTGGTGAAGGTAGGGCAGGAGATCGAATGGGAATTTGGTATTCCCATTGTCAATAAGCGCATTTCCGTGACACCCATGGCGCTCATCGGCAATGCCTGCGATGCGGATAATTATGTGCCATTGGCCATTGCTATGGATGAAGCGGCAAAGACCTGTGGCGTTAACTTTATCGGCGGTTTTTCCGCGCTGGTGCAAAAGGGAGCGACCAAAGGCGACTGGATATTAATGGATTCTATTCCCGAGGCGCTGGCGGCGACGGAGCGTGTCTGCGCCAGTGTGAATGTAGGCTCGACCCGAGCCGGTATCAATATGGATGCGGTTGCAAAAATGGGAAGAATCATAAAAGCGACAGCAGAAAGAACAGCAGACAATGACGGCCTGGGCTGCGCCAAGCTTGTAGTGTTTGCCAACGCTGTGGAGGACAATCCTTTTATGGCAGGCGCGTTCCACGGCGTAGGCGAACCGGAATGTGCGCTGAACGTGGGTGTTTCCGGCCCCGGTGTTGTATATCACGCGCTGCAAGGGGTGAAGGGCATGCCCTTTGACCAGGTGGCGGAGACCATAAAAAAGACTGCCTTCCGGGTAACCCGTATGGGTCAGATCGTGGGCGTGGAGGCTTCCAAGCGGCTGGATGTACCCTTTGGGATCGTAGATCTGAGCCTTGCGCCTACCCCGGCGGTGGGTGACAGCGTTGCTCGTATTTTGGAAGAAATGGGACTGGAAGTTTGTGGCACTCACGGTACTACTGCGGCACTGGCACTGCTGAACGATGCGGTGAAAAAGGGCGGCGTGATGGCATCTAATCACGTGGGCGGTCTGTCCGGCGCGTTTATCCCGGTGTCTGAGGACGAGGGTATGATTGCAGCGGCAGAGGGGGGCACCCTATGCCTGGACAAGCTGGAGGCTATGACCTGCGTATGCTCTGTGGGACTGGATATGATCGCCGTTCCCGGCGACACCTCCGCAGCTACCATTTCTGCCATCATTGCAGACGAGGCGGCCATCGGCATGGTCAATTCCAAGACCACCGCTGTGCGTATCATTCCTGCTCACGGCAAGGTGGTAGGTGACCGTGTGGAAATGGGCGGCTTGCTGGGCAGCGCGCCGGTAATGCCGGTGCATCCTCAGTCCAGCGAAGATTTTATTGCCCGTGGCGGCAGAATCCCCGCGCCGCTGCAAAGTCTGAAAAACTAAAAGCATAAGCAGGACGTCGATTGCGGCGTCCTGCTTTGTAAATTCCATGGAATCAACAAAAGAGGATAAAGAAGGCGCTGTCCCAAACTGGGACAGCGCCTTGCTGCATTTGCTCAGATCAGGCGGCAGGTGCCTGGGTGTATTGAGACTGGGTCATTGCCAGAGGGTTCTTCAGCGTATTGTTTACAGATTCCAAAACAATGGCCTTTTCTTCGTCGGTCAGAACCCAATCTCCTACGCTTACGGTTGTGCGGAGGAAAATCTTAGGAACGGCATCCAGCTTCAGCTCCTCCAGCTGCTCCACTCCGGCCAGCACGCAGTACCAGGTATAGGCTGCGATCACGCGGCCCAGATCCGTTGCGTGGACATAGTCCCGGTGCAGATCCTTTTCCGTCAGGTAGCTGGAAAGGGCATTTTCCATTGCTGTGCCGGTGGGGATCATGTGAATAAAGGTATCATCGCTGAGGATGTGTGCCTGCACACAAGAAGCAATATCCTGGTAAAATTTTTGCCGGTCGTTATTGTAGGCTGCATAGTTGACAGCGTAGGAGTTGGGGGTGGCGCCAAAGCTGTTCATCAGATCCGGGTCCACCGGAGGAGCCCAAGGCATGTGCCAAGCAAACTTAACATTAGGATTCAAGGAGTTTTCCTTCACATATTGCTGCAGAGTCTGAATGCTGCCGGTAATATAGGTGGCACTGTGAGCAATTTCAAACACGCCGCCTTGCAGGATAACCAAATCCCAGTCCTTCATGCGAAGGGCATCCTTTGCAGACACATCATTGAAGATCTCGGGAGGCTGATTGGCAGTTTCCGTGCTGCTCAGGTGCAGGGCGTAGCCCTTGAGATCCTTGGTTGTGTTATCTACGTGGCGGGACAGGGGACAGCCGGAAGAGTACAGTGTGCCGACGGTCAAATCGGAATAACCTTCCTTCTGGGCAATTAAAGCGAGCATATGGCAGGAGTCTAATGTCAGAGAGTGACCCAGCGTCAGAATCTTTAAGCCGGAGGCAGCTGCCGGGGCAGTTGTTTCTGTGGGCTGCGTTGTGAGAGCAGGGCTTTCTGCGTTGCCGCAGCCTGCAAAGCAGCCTAGCAGAAGCAGTGCGGACAGGCCGACACAGACAATACGTTTTAACATGGCATTCATAATAAACTATCTCCTTTATTTTATTATATTTTATTGCAGATGCGCTGCAATTACTTCCTGCAGATCTTCATATTCCAATGCGCGCACAAAGTTGGCAAGAATGACACCGCGTTCATCCAAAACGACCGTATAGGGATAAGTGTCTCTGCCGCCAAGGGCGGTGTAGTAGCCTTCTATGCCGTTGTCGTTGTAGTCCTTGGCAAAGGTGATGGGGGAATCTTTGTAATACTTGCCGATAAATTCCGGCGCGGTTTCATGGATCATATTGGTATGTACCGCGATCACATCCACCGAGTCCCGGTAATCTGCTGCAATTTGTTCAAAATAGGGCAGTTCATTAACGCAGGGTGTGCACCAGGTGCCCCAGAAGTTTACCACGGTGATTTTGCCTGTTTTCGTGGGGTCTATGGTGTCACCGGAAATGCCCTCCGGAGTAATGATTTCCAGCTGAGCGCTGTAGCACAGGTCGCCGACATTTGTGCCCTGGGGCGGCAGCGTATCACCGCTGCTTTGCCAGTAGTAGGCGATGGCACCGATCAGCACCGCCAGCATTACGATTACGCTGATGCCCCGGCAAATCCTTTTGGCCTTGATTGTTTTTTGCTGTTGTGGGGGTTTGATGCCCTTCCAAACGATGGCTTGGGTGGGACATACCTGTATGCACTCGCCGCAGCTGATACATTCTGCATCGTTCACATGGCGAACATCCATCTTACAATGCTTAACGCACAAACCGCAGTTTACACAGTTGTGCTGTTCCACCTTGATGCCAAATACGGAAATTTTGTTAAACAGTCCGTACAGTGCGCCTAACGGGCAGATAAATCTGCAGAACAGGCGGAAAATGAACACACAGCCGACCAAAATACTGATCATCAGCATAAATTTCCATGTAAACAGGGGACCCAGCATGGAAAAGTAGCTTTCGTTTACCGCATTGGACAGCAGACCAATGCCACCTTCCAGCGTACCTGCCGGGCATATATACTTGCAAAATGCCGGGAAAGGCATATCCTTGAAGGCGTACGCAATGGGCACTACAAATACGAAAAACACCAAAATCACATATTTCAGCAGGGAAAGGACCCGGGTGACGGGAGATTTCTTCAGCTTGGGTGTTTTGATTTTGTACATCAGCTCCTGCACAAGGCCGAACGGACATAGCCATCCGCAGATCATTCTGCCCAGCATCAGGCAATGCAGCAGCAGTATACCGCCTACGTAGAACAGGGTGCTGCGGTCTGCGCTGAACGCGCCTTGCAACGAACCCAAAGGACAGGCAGCCACTGCGCCGGGGCAGGAGTAGCAGTTAATGCCGGGAGCGCAGAATTGCTTGGTGCTGCCTTTGTAGATGTTACCGGAGATAAAGCCTTTCAGGTTGGCATTGAACAGCAACGCAAAATACAGTTGCATCAGCTTGCGTTTCGTGGGAAGGAATCTTTTTATCTTTTCCATACTGTCACCCCAATCCCACACATTCGGTGCAGATGTTCACGGCTTTTGTCATTACATCGGCAGTGCCGCCGGCAAAAAGGCCGTAGACGAATATTCCAATGCCTACGCACAGCAGTGCAAGCCGTAAATACAGCAAGTTGCGTCCCTTTGCCTCAGGGGCAGAAGAAGACCCGGCCTTTTTTCGACTGGTACGGTTTTTTTCTTCAGCAGGAGAAACAGCGTCCAGGATCCATCCGCCAATTACCAGCGCAATGCAAAGGTAAACAGGCACGGCAATGAATCGAAAGGCAGCTGCCACCGCCTCCCGGGAAAAGGGCTCGCCGGAAAAGTAGATGCCGGCGCAGGCGACGCACAAACAAATGCCGGTAACGATCAACATGACCGAAAGGAGGATGCTGTATAGAAAATGGATGCGTTTTTTTGTCATATACACGCCTCCCAATGGATTTTAATCAGTATAGCACATAAGCGGTTGAAAGTAAATTGGGAATTTGAAAAATGCGTTTATACAATATTATTTAGGAATTAAGTATGTTCCTGCGGAATATACTTGCTTTTTGACCGCGCACAATGTATAATAAGATAATTTATAATGGCTTATTATGACTATAAACGAAAGGCGATAACAGATGAAGAAGAAAAATCAACTTAGGATCACGCAAATGGCAGTGATTTTAGCGCTGGTGGCAGTGCTTGTAGCTGGCATTGTGTCGCTTCCGTTTGCCCAGGCTGCCCGGTTTGAAGCCGACTCTATCCAGAGATTGGATCATGTGAAGGTGGACTACGCAAAACACTTTGACAGCTCTGTGGTGCAGCCACTGCCCCAAAGCATCCGTGACGACGAGACTATCTCCGTGATCGTCACCTTGGATAATGCTACGGTGATGGATGCTTATGAGCAAACGGCCAAGAAACAGTCGTTGCTTGAGTTTGCCGGCGAAAGCTCCCAGGCCAAGTCCATTCGCAAAGAAGTGGCTGCTGAGAAAAAGCAGATGCTTAATAAGCTGGACCGGCAAGGTATCCGCTACACCACCGGTGAGCAGTACGATACGCTGCTGTGCGGCTTTGAACTGCTGATCAAGGCCGGGGACTTTGATGCTACCTGCAAATCCCTGCCCCAGGGCGCAGGCATTATGGTAGGTGAGGTCTACAACGTAGCGGAAACAAAGCTGGTGGAAAATACCGTCAATGTGTATGAAACAGGTATTTTCAAAAGCGGTGAATCGGGCTACGACGGCTCCGGCATGGTTGTTGCTGTTCTGGATACCGGTTTGGATTCCAATCACACTGCATTCAGCGTAGAGAACTTTACTTCCGAAAAGCTGGGGCTGACATACGAAGATGTTGCCAAGGTGCTGTCCAAGACCAAAGCCAATGAGCTGTCCGGCGGTCTGAGCGCTGACGATGTGTATATCAACGAAAAAGTGCCTTTCGGTTATGACTACGCCGATAACGACCCGGATGTGTACTCTACCCACAATAACCACGGCACCCACGTTTCCGGCGTCATTGTGGGCAAGGATGATACCATCACCGGTGTTGCTCCCAATGCGCAGCTGGTTTCCATGAAGGTGTTTTCCGATATCATGGATACCGCCAGAAGCGCGTGGATCCTGTCTGCGTTGGAAGATTGCGTGGTGCTGGGCGTAGATGTGATCAATATGTCCTTGGGCACTGCCTGCGGCTTTAGCCGGGAGTCCGATGAGGAGATCACTTCCGGAGTTTACCAGAAGATCCGGGATGCAGGTATCAGCCTGATCGTCGCCGCTTCCAACAGCTTCTCTTCTGCCTACGGCTCCGAGAAGAACGGCAACCTGGGCCTGACCTCCAACCCCGATACCGGCACGGTGGGCTCTCCCGGTACTTACGAAGGAACAATGTCTGTTGCTTCCATTAACGGTGAGGAAACGCCCTACATCAAGTATAAAGATACCATTATCTACTTTGACGAATCCAATAACGGTGCGGCAGAGGAAAACGATTTCTTTGAAACGCTGCTGGGTGAGGAAAAGGCAAAAACATTTGAGTATGTGGTGATTCCCGGCGTGGGAAGAACTGCTGACTATACCGGTCTGGATGTAACCGGCAAGATCGCGCTGGTGCGACGGGGCGACAACACCTTTGAAGAAAAGGCGATGATCGCTGAAACCCAGGGCGCCGCCGGTGTGATCGTCTACAACAACGTCTCCGGTGAGATCAAGATGAATGTGGGCGATGCCAAGTTGGCAGTATGCTCCATTTCCCAGAATGACGGTGAGCTGCTGGCTGCCCAGGGCAGCGGTAAGCTGACCATCAGCAAAAAGCAGACCTCCGGCCCGTTCATTTCTGACTTCTCCTCTTGGGGCCCCGGCCCGAATCTGGAGCTGAAGCCGGAGATCACCGCCCACGGCGGCAATATTCTTTCATCTGTTACCGGTGGCGGATATGACCGCCTGTCCGGTACATCTATGGCCTGCCCCAATCTGGCAGGTGTGGTTATTCTTCTTCGCCAGTATGTTGTTGAGAACTTCCCTGATATCGCTAACGATAATGTAAAAGTGAATACCATGGTCAATTGCCTGATGATGTCCACAGCGGACATTGCCAGCAATACCAACGGACTTCCTTATGCCGTCAGAAAGCAGGGCGCAGGCCTTGCCAATCTGATGAATGCTATCAAGACCACTGCCTATATTGAAACATACGATAAAGACGGCAAGCTGATGGATAAGCCGAAACTGGAACTTGGCGACGACCCGGAAAAGACCGGCGTGTATGAAATGTCCTTCCGGGTGACTAATTTCGGCAAAAAGAAGCTGAGCTATGAGCTGGGCGCATACGTGATGACCGAAGGCGTCAGCGAAACAAAGACCAATGCAGGCCAGACTACCGTTACGGAGGAAGCTTACCTGCTGGGCGGCGCGCAGTTTGAGGTGACTGCGGTCAACGGCGAGGCCCACAAGGGTGAAAAAATCACTGTAAAAGCCGGACAAAGCGTGGATGTGACCGTAAAGATCACCCTCAGCGACAGCGATAAGCAGTATCTGAACGATTCCTTTGAAAACGGCATGTATGTGGAAGGCTACATTACGCTGGAAGCAAAAAGCGGCACAAAGATCGACATGAGCGTTCCGTACCTTGCTTTCTACGGTGATTGGACGGTTGCTCCGCTGTTCGACCTGGACTACTATGAAACCAATGCCGATGAGCTGGATGATTCTGTGGCATTCGAAGATAAGACCATGGCGGATGCCTATGCCAGCCGTCCCATCGGCGGTGTGTCTGAAGATTACGTCAGCTATCTGGGTTCTTACTATTTCCTGCAAGATCCCAAGGATATGATCATTTCAGCCAACCGTGACTACATAGCCCTTTCCAACCAGGAGGGTACCATCCACTCTCTGAGATTTGTCTGGGCAGGCCTTTTGCGCAATGCCCGGAAGATCGAAATTAAAATCACCGATGATGTTACCGGTCAAGTGGCATTCGAGACCGTGGACGACGATGTGCGCAAGTCTTATGGTGACGGTGGATCCATCTATCCTGCCAATGTGGAGATCGAATTCGATACGCTGGACTACAATCTGAAGAATAATTCCCAATACACAGTCACCCTTACCGGCTACTTGGATTACGAAGACGGCGGACTGGAAACAAATAAGAAAAATGTTTTCTCTTTCCCCTTGACTGTGGACTTTGAAGCGCCTACGGTTACCGGTGTTACCTTTGAGTACGAGTACGACAAGTCCCTGAAGAAGAACCGGCTGTATGCCAACGTGGATATCTATGACAATCATCATACCATGTCCGCGCAGCTGGGCTATGTGGGTAATGGTACAGACGGTGACGGAAACACAGTGCCGGAGATGTTCAACTTTGAGCAGTATATGACGCCCGTGTATTCTCAGCGCAACAGCACCACCACAGTGAAGCTGGAGTTGACGGACTATATCTGGCAGATCAAAGAAGGCGCGATCAATGACCGTTCTTTCGCCTTGACCTGCTATGACTATGCGCTGAACTATGCAACCTATGAGATCGCTCTTCCCACCGACTATATCGACTTCTATCTGGAAAGCATCAGCCAGGAGGGGGTGACCCTCAGTCCCAACGAGGTATTTACCCTTGAGCCGCTGATCCACCCCAATGAAAGCTGGGCAGAGCTTCTGGACTTTGCATCTTCCCGTCCCAGTGTGGTTCGGGTGGTGAACAACAAGATTGTGGCGGTCGCCTCGGGAAGTGCCATCATCAAGGTTAGTGACCCCAAGACAAACAGGAGCATCACATTCCCGGTCACGGTGCTGGATGAGGACGATGACGGCTACCGCCGCTACGATAAGCCGGTGGCAGATATCTTCCGCTTGACCGGCTATACCACACAGAAAGCCTACTATGTGGTGGATAATGAAGAAAAGGATCTGGGAGATACCGGCGATAAGCGTTTCTTTGAGGGCAATTTTAATCTGTCTATGTACCCCTCGGAAACAGTGCTCTTAACGTACGATCTGGATGCCTTCTTCCCCAATCATACCACCGTGAGTTTTGAAACCAGTAATGAAAACATTGTTAAGGTTGACAGCAACGGCAACGTGACTGCAGTAGCGGAAGGCTTTGCTTCCGTGACGGTGAAGGTCATGCTGGACGGCAAGAACACGTATTACTCCGAAACCGTGTCGGTAGAGGTCAAGGATCCCTACCTGACCAACGGCGCAAGCCTGAGCCATTACTACGGTAACGGCGGCCTGGTTGTTGTGCCCGATGACAAGGGTCTGACGGAGATCGGAAACTTTGCTTTTGCTAACTTTGAGTACATTCCCAAGACAGAAGAAGAGTTGGCCTTCGACGATGCGGAAACCTCCAAGCAATGGTACATCGGTGAAAGCACCATTACCAAAGTGGTGCTGCCGGAGGGCATCAAGAAGATCGGCGCCTATGCCTTTGCAAACCTTACCGGCCTTGAAGAGATCGTGCTGCCTTCTACTATGGAAGCCATCGAGTACGGCGCATTCTACGGCTGTACGGCATTGCAGAAGATCACTTTCAGCGGTGAGAACAATCTGAAGATCATCAACCAGCATGCCTTTGAAAACTGCGATCTGCAAAAGACCGTGGATATGAGCGCAGCCTGTGTGATTTCCAACTATGCCTTTGCAGGCAACCAGGATCTGGAAGAGGTGGTAACCGGCGACAGCCTGCTGTCCATCGGTGAGTATGCCTTTGCCGGCTGCAAGACGCTGAAGACAGTGACCATTACCGCCAAGAAGGTCAAATACGGCCCTTATGCCTTTACCGGTTGTCAGGGTTTGACTTCCTTCTATGTGAATGCGGCGGTGCTGCCTGAGGGTATGTTCTATGAGTGCAAGACTCTGGAAACGGTCACCATCGGCCCGGATGTAAATGACATTGGTGAATTTGCCTTCCGGGATACCGCCGTCAAGACCTTGGAAGTACAAGAGGGCAACAAGGCCTACAAGGTGCAGAAAGCAAACTATGTGATATCTGCCGACGGCAAGACCCTGGTGGCGGTTGCGCCCACCCTGACCGGCAGCTTTACTGCCGCCAATGCAGGCAACGCAAAGATCACAAAGCTTGCCAACGGCGCATTTTCCCACAATACCAAGCTGACGGTGGTGGAACTGCCTGAGGTAACCGTGTTGGGTGACTACGCCTTTGGTTCTTCCGAAAACATTGCAACGGTCACTCTGGGCGCACTGGAGAAGATTGGCGAATATGCCTTCTTCGAAACTGCCATTACGCAGGCACCTGCATTTACTGCAGACACCCAGATCGGTAAATATGCCTTCTCCTTTACGGATCTTATTTCTGTAACCATCCCCGACGGCATGGAGATTGCCGAGGGCGTGTTCAGTGAGTGTCAATCCCTGGAAACGGTGACCATTGGCAATGATGTGACCATTGGTAAATATGCCTTCAGCCAGGACAAGGATAACATTTTCATCGTAAACAATTACATTGAAAATGACGAGACTTATTTCTACTATACTTTCCAAACTGCGCTGACCAATTTGACCATCGGCAACAATGCTGTTATTGGTGAAAATGCCTTCAGCAACGCCCACAGTCTGGAGACAGTCGCCTTGGGCGAAAATGCCGAGATCGGCAACATGGCATTCTACAACAACTCCAGCCTGAAGAACATTGATCTGAGCAAGGCTAAGTCCATCGGTGAATATGCCTTCTCCGGTGACAGCTACATGATCTGCCTGGATGACAGTATGCAGGTGGGCGCAGTCAGCGCCGAGGGTACGTATCTGTATACGTATCACGCGCCGAAACTGGAAACTGTGGACTTGACCTCGGCTGAAAGCATCGGCAAGTATGCCTTCGTTTACTGCCACGAGCTGACAACGGTCACCCTGGGCGAAAAGATCACCGAGATTCCAGAGTATGCCTTTGCTGACTGCAAGAAGCTTGTAAGCATCGACCTGTCCCGAATCGAGACGGTCGGGCAGTACGCTTTCAGTGAATGCAAAGCGCTGACCAATGTGATCCTCAGCGTGGCGCAGACCGTAGGTGAGGGCGCGTTCATCTATAACAGCGCGCTGATGGATGTTATGCTGAACCCTGAAGGTTGCGTGCTGGAAAACAATGCCTTTGCAGAGTGCGCTGCTTTAAGCGGTGTGCAGAACTTGAATAAGGTCACTTCTGTCGGTGATTATGCATTCCTGAACAGTGCGCTGACCCAGGTGGACCTGACTGCGGCGGAGCATATCGGCACCTACGCATTTATGAAGCCTGAAAAGACCCAATTCAAGGTGACTCTGGGCGAGGATCTGAAAACGCTGGGCGATAATCCCTTTGCCCTGTGCCAGGTGGAGTTCTGCATTGCGGAAACCACCGATTTCAACGGCACAACATTGGAAAATAAGACTTACACCTTTGACATCAGCGATGATGTAACTGTGATCGACGGCTCGTTGTACTGCCGACTGGATCGGGGCATGGAGCTGATCTGCTATGCCGGTAATGATCCTGCAAATGCGGTGGTGGCAGAAGATGCTGTCCGCATCAGCGGCATGGCTTTTGCAAGCAGCGATGTGCAGATGGTCACAATGCCCAACACGGTATTTGCGATCGGCCACAAGGCGTTCTACAATTGCCAGAAGCTTCACACCGTGGTGTTTAACAGCCATGAAGCTCCTGCACTGGAAGAAGAATTTGACCGCACCTGGTACGAAAGCTTTGAGAATGTACCCGGCACCGGCGATTTCGGTACTTACCAGGACTACGTGGGCAATGACGTGCAGATTACCGGCATGGGCATGATTCCTTACTATATGTGGAATTCCACCGACGGACTATACTCCAACGTATTCTACGGCGCATCCTTTGTGGACTATGTAGGCTATGTGGAAAAGAAGCTGACTATGATCCGTCCGGTGAACGGAACCAATTACGATTCGTTCATTTACAGCCAGTATTTCGATGTGGCAATTGACGGCGCCCAGGCACCGGACAAGACCACATTGGAGACTATCTGGGCGATCAAGGAAATTCCGGAACGTGTTACGTATGAAAAGCGCGCTGTGGTAGAAAATGCCCGGGCGCTGTACAACAAGATCGCAACACTGGAGCAGCAGGCATTGGTCACCAACTATGCAGACCTGATCTCTGCAGAGCAGCGCATCGTATCTTTGACACCCACCGAGGAAGCTCCCGTGGAGGAGCAGCCGGTAGCGGAAGAAAAACAGTCCGGAGCAGGCTTTGTGATCTTCCTGGTGGTGCTTATGTGCATTGTGCTGGCAGCAGTGGCTGCGGCAGCGGTATATGTGCTGCTTAAGTCCCGTATGGAAAAGCGCCCCTTCAAGGAAGTGACAGTGGAATTTCTGGGCGTAGTAAAGATCAAGTCTTTGGAAATTTGGGCGATCATCGTTCCTCTGGCTAAGCTGGTGTGGGCGTGGATCGCAAAGATCACCAAGAAGGTCTGGCCCGTGATCAAGGGCATTGCCGGAAAAGTTCTTCCTGTGATTGCCCACTGGACAAAGAAAGTCTGGCTGGTGAGCGTACCTTTGGTAAAGAAACTGGCGCAGCTGTTTGTGAAGCTGTGGAAGAAGACCACACAGCTGTCTGGTAAGCTGCTGACGAAAAAGGCGGCGGACGATACAAGCGAAAAGCCGGAGTCTAAGCGCCGCACTAAGACTGCAAAGCCGCGCAAACCCAGAAAGGTTCGCAAACCCAGAGTAGAGCTGAGCAAGAATGTGAAAATTCTGCTCATGGTCATCGCCGCTGTTCTGGTAGTCGCACTGATCATTGTGGGTGTGATCTCCGCAATGAACGGTGGCGGCACAGAGAATCCCTATGAAGCAAACGACGCCGACAATTACACCGTCAGCGTAAAGTTCGATGCCAACGGCGGTTTCTTCACCACCAATACTTCCGTGATCGTGGATGCCTTCGACAAGTCGCAGCTGGAATCCGGCATCGCTCTGCTGGAGCCTGACAATACTGTCCGTGGAAATAATGCCTTTACCGCTGTGAAGAACGGATATTTCCTGGCAGGTTGGTACGCACAGCGTATAGAAAACGGAACGGATAGCAACGGTGAGCCCAACTATACCTATGCTGACAAGTGGGACTTTGCAAAGGATCGGCTGACCCAGGAAATAGCGCAGACAAACACCTCTTCTGAGCCTGTTCTGACGCTGTATGCCGCATGGATTCCCATGTTCCGGATTGAATTGTACGATATGGAAACCGGAGATCTTCTCAAAGAAATGAACTACGATCCCACCTCCGGAAAGGCATTGACCATGCCCGCGTGGGACAAGGAAACCGGCGCAATGGAGATGAATGATCTTCCCGAGGGTTCCGGCTACACCTTCAGCGGTGCATATCTGGATGCTGCCGGCACCCAGCCTGTGGAGGGTGAGCAGCTTGCCCATCCGGGCAGCGTGGACTATGCCACAGGTACCGGAAAAGATCCCGTCTTCAAGCTGTATGTTCAGTGGATGGAAGGGCAGTGGTACCACATCTATAATGCTGAGCAGTTTGTGGACAATGCCAGCGTTGTTGGCAACTATGTGATCCACGCGGATCTGAACTTTGCTGACGAAAAATGGCCTACAGCTCTGATGCATGGCAATTTTGAAGGTTCTATCCAAGGTAACGGCCATACCTTCAAAAACATCACCGTGACTCAGACCAACAAGTCCAAGAACACGGCGGGTCTTTTCGGTCAGCTGGCAGAAACCGCATCTGTTACCGATATAGCCTTTGAGAACGTGACCTTCACCCTGAAAGGCGGTACCCGTGTTGCAGGCACAGCTTACGGCCTGCTGGCAGGTATCATTTCTGAGGGTGCGGAGCTTACCGGTGTTACTGTGACCAACAGCAAATTGCAGATCGACTCCGACTGCTACTTCGGCACGGACGATTACACCATCGGTCTGATCTGCGGAATGGGCGCCACCGATATTGACTACACAGGCATTACCTGTGAGGCGGTAGGCGATAAGCCCGAAAGCGTTATTATTACCGTCAGCGATTCCACGGTTACCGTGGAATTCGCTGAGGCGTAAAAAGGAGCATACAATATGAAAAAAATAATCTGTCTGATCCTTTGTCTGGCTATGTGTCTGGGAATGAGCTCCGTGCTCACCGGATGCGGCGGCAGCAAGGATGCGTTCGTAATTATGACAGAACAGCTGGATGGCTTGTTCAACCCCTTCTACTATACAGCCGCTGCTGACGGCACCATCGTGGCAATGACCCAGATCGGTATGCTGGGCTCCAAGTATGTAAACGGTGAGGTAGAGGTTGCCTACGGCGATGATGAAGCGGTGGTTGTTAAGGACTACGAGATCGTGGAAAATGACGATGATACCACCACCTATACCTTCGTGCTGAAAAACGGCATCAAGTTCTCTGACGGACATCCTTTGACCATGGAGGACGTGCTGTTTAACTACTATGTGTATTTGGACCCTGTGTACACCGGTTCCAACACCCTGTACTCCACCGATATTCTGGGCTTGAGTGAGTACCGCACCCAGACTGTGGGAAACGCCGCCGACAGAAATAATGACCTGATCACTTCTCAGGCAGCTAGCCGCGGACAGGACCGCATTGACGAGCTTGTCAACCTGTTCCGTTCCGAGCTGAAGGCATCTGCCACCAACGAGGTCAGTCAAGAGGCAATGGAGGCTGCCATTAAAGATTATTCCGTTGGGTACGGCTACCAGAGCGCCATTTCCAATAATCCCGATGAGGTTACCAGCGAGAACCTGTTGGAGGATTATCGCTATGCGCTGCAGCTGTTCCGGGAGGAGCTGGGCGACGATTATCTGAGTGCCCAGGAATCCTACACGGAAGAGCCCTATAAGTCCCACCAGGAGTTTAAGGATGAGATTTTCTGCTTCATGTATACCGAAGGCTACGTGGAAGTGGATTATGCCGAAGGCGCAGACGGCAAGATCGACCGTACCGCCATTGAAAAGCTGACAAAGCAGTACCCCGACTCCATTCAGGATAAGGAAGCTGCCATCGACTATATATTTAATGATAAAATCGCCCGTCAGCTGGATATCATTTTGTACTACTGGGCTACCGGAACTACCTTAAACACCGAGTTTACCGCAAAGGCCAAGGAAGTTATCCTCCACGAGAATGTTTCCGACGACGGTGCATTGGCTGTGGAGAACATCTCCGGCATCGTTTCTCTGGGTCACACCGACGAGGCCGGTTCTACCATCACTGTCAACGGCACCGATTATACAGTTGCCTCCGGCCATAACGAGGACGGCACGGTTACTAACCCGGAAGAATACGACGTGCTGCAGATTACCATCAATGGCGTTGACCCCAAGGCCATCTGGAACTTTGCGCTGACCGTTGCGCCTCAGCATTATTACGGTGAGGGCAGCTCCGTGGAAGTAGACATTGAGAACAACTTGTTCGGTGTGGAGTTTGCCAGCTTTGACTTTATGACGGATATCATTCAGTCTACCAGAAACATCAAGATCCCCATGGGCGCCGGCGCCTATAAGGCCACAGACACCTCTAACTCTGACAAGCCTTCCGAGAGCTCTTTCTACACCAACAATGTTGTGTACTTCAAGGCAAACGAGAACTTTACTACGGTAGGTGAGGGGATCGAGAACGCAAAGATCAACAAGATTCGTTACCAGATCGTTTCCTCCAACAACGCAATTGCTGCGTTGGAAAGCGGTTCTGTACATTACATCTCCCCGGCGCTGACTACCGATAATTATGAGAAGCTGGAAAAGCTGAAGAACAAGGGCATGGTCACCCTGTCCACCGATCAGCTGGGTTACGGTTATATCGGCGTTAACTCCGCAAAGATCAATGATATCAACATTCGTAAGGCGATCATGTGCGCAATGAACACCAGCTTGGCGCTGGACTACTACCGCGCCGGTACTGCCAGCCAGATCTACTGGCCCATGTCCAAGATCAGCTGGGCATATCCTGACGGCCCCGAGGCAACCGATAATGGCTTCGATTATCCCCAGCTGGGTTCCTGGAATGAAGATGTGGCAATTGCCAATATTGAAAAGTATATGCGTGAAGCCGGTGTCAGCGAAGGCGACAGCCAGCTGAAGGTCACCTTTACCATTGCCGGCTCCAGCCTGCAGGACCACCCCACCTACAAGGTGTTCCGTGATGCTGCTGCTCTGCTGAACGGCCTTGGCTGGGACGTGGAAGTGGTTTGCGATACCCAGGCACTGACCAAGATCAACACCGGTTCGTTGGAGGTCTGGGCAGCTGCGTGGTCTTCTGCATTGGATCCTGACCTGTATCAGGTCTACCATAAGGATTCTTCTGCCACCAGTACGCTGGCTTGGGGCTACAATTACCTGAAAACCAGCGGCACAGCAGAGGAGCTGGACATTCTGGACGAGCTCAGCGAGCTGATCGACGATGCCCGTGCCACCAACGACAAGGAAGTGCGCAGCGAGCTGTATATGGAAGCTATGGAGCAGATTCTGGAGCTGGCTATTGAGCTGCCTGTCTACCAACGCAGCGTTTTGTATTCGTTCAATTCCAAGGTAATCAATGCCGACACCGTTCCCACGGATGTGAATCCCTATTCCTCTCCGCTGGATCGCATCTGGGAGATTGAATTTGCCGGCTAAGATCGGAGAAGCTTTATGTTCAAATATATTGTAAAAAGAATAGCCTACTCCATCCTGATTCTTCTGGGTGTGTCGCTGATCATTTACTTTCTGATTCGGTTGATGCCCGTGGACTTCATCCAGGACAAGATCAATGCCATGAACCAGGGCGGCGCTACCGTCAGCGAAGAAACGGTGGAAGCGATGTACAAAATGTACGGCTTGGGCGACAATAGCTTTCTGGGCATTCTGGGCGGCTATTTCAGCTGGCTGAGCGCCCTTGCCCGGTTTGATCTGGGTACCAGCTTTGTCTACGGTATTCCCGTTGCCCAGGTGATCGTGGAGCATATGGGCGTATCCTTCGCGGTGGCGCTGATCGCTACCATATTTGAGTTTATGATCGCCATACCCTTGGGCATTACGGCGGCTACCCATCAGTATAGCCTGCGTGATTACATCGTAACCGTGCTGGTGATGATCGGTATTTCTCTGCCGTCGTTCTTCTTTGGCAATATGCTCAAGGATATGTTGGCACTGAAGCTGGGTTGGTTTCCGGCATCGGGTCTTGTGAATGCTACGGCATCTTATACGGGAATCCAATTGCTGCTGGATTATGCGCACCATATGTTCATTCCCATTCTGACCATCGTGATCTTAAGCATTGGCGCCAGAATGCGCATGACCAGAACCAACATGCTGGAGGTTCTCAATTCCGATTATATCCGTACTGCCAGAGCAAAGGGCCTGAAAGAAAGCGTGGTTATCAATAAGCACGCGTTCCGCAACACCTTGATTCCTCTGGTCACATCCATGGCAGGATTGCTTCCCAGTCTGTTTTCCGGCGCCATCATTACTGAGCAGGTGTTTGACCTGCCCGGTATCGGTAACATTGCGCTGGATGCCATGAACCGTGGCGACATTCCCTTTATCATGGGTTACAATATGTTCTTGGCGCTTTTAAGCGTTTTAGGCGTGTTGCTGGCCGACCTGATGTATGGTATTGTGGATCCCAGAGTCAAATTGGAGTAAGGAGGTGCTTTCATGGAAGAAAATAAGAACACACAAAACCCCGCAGCAGACACGGAAGCGCCTCTGGACAAAAACGTCCGGATGATGTCGCCTACTCAGATGGTGGTGCGCCGGTTCTTTCGCTCCAAGCTGAGTATTTTGGGACTGATTATGGTGGTCGGTCTGTTTATCTTCAGTTTCTTCGGTCCGCTGATTTATTCCCAGTGGGGCGAAATCGAACTGGACGAAAGCGGTAAGACCGAGTATGCCACTTCCACTACCACATATACAGTCGATGGGGTAGAGTATACCGTGCGCCAGACCACCGAAAAGTACCTGAAGGATAATTTCCTCGCACCGCCCTCTGCTGAGCATATTCTGGGCACGGATAACGAAGGTTACGACGTTTTCGTGCGTCTGATGTACGGCGGCAGAATTTCCTTGACCGTCAGCTTTATCGCAGTGTTTCTGATTACAGTTCTGGGCATTATTTTAGGTGGTATCTCCGGATACTTCGGCGGCTGGATCGACAACATGATTATGCGTATTTGCGATGTGCTGATGTGTCTGCCGGGCATTCCCATTTTGCTGATTATCAGTACCATTCTGGATGCCTCGGACATTGATGCCAAATACCGCATCTACCTGCTGATGGTCTATCTGACCTTCATTTCCTGGACCGGCACTGCCCGTCTGGTCCGCGGCCAGATCCTTTCTTTGCGTGAACAGGAATATATGGTGGCAGCGGAGGCAATGGGATACTCTACTGCCAGAAAGATATTCAAACATCTTGTGCCCAATGTAATGCCACAGCTGATCGTGCAGATGAGCCTGAGCCTGGGCAGCATGATCCTGTATGAAGCAACTCTTAGCTACTTGAATCTGGGTGTCAAGGCGCCTTATGCCGCCTGGGGCACCATGATCAACATTATTTCCACCAACCAGGATGTGCTGCAAAACCATTGGCACGTTTGGGTGCCGGCAGGTATTTGCATCGTAATTGCGGTGCTGGGTTTCAACTTTGTAGGCGACGGTCTGCGAGACGCGTTGGATCCGAAAGCGAGGAGATAAGTATGGCAACAAATAAAAATTATCTCACCGGCAAAGAGATCCGCGCCATTGCCAAGGAAAATGCCAAGGTGATGAAGCGTCTGGAGGCATATAAGCACCGGGATGCGGAGGAATCTGAATTTCTTGCTCAGATGCGCAACGATAACAACATTCTGGAGATCCAGGATCTGCATACCTACTTCTTTACGGAGCAGGGCACAGTTAAGGCGGTCAACGGTGTAAGCTATGATGTGCCGAAAAATGCCGTGGTAGGCGTGGTAGGCGAGTCCGGTTGCGGCAAGTCTGTTACATCTATGTCTGTGATGCGGCTGATCCAAGGCCCGACAGGCCAAATCGTGGACGGCGCGATCCGCTTCAAAGCATACGACTATGTGCGCAATGATTGGGGCGAGCCGGTGGAAAACGAGGACGGAAGCTTCCAAATGGAGGAAAAGGTCTACGATATTGCCCAAATGCCTATCCATGAGATCCATCGTATCCGCGGCAAACAGATCGCCATGATTTTCCAGGAACCTATGACCAGCCTCAACCCGGTGTTCACCATCGGTGAGCAGCTGGACGAGGTGACATTGATCCACGTTCCCGGCGCCACCAAAGAGCTGGCAAAGCAGAAATCCGAGGAAATGCTCCGTCTTGTGGGTATTATCCCGGAAAATGTATACAACGCGTTCCCTCATGAGCTGTCCGGCGGTATGCGGCAGCGTGTGATGATCGCTATGGCGTTGGCTGCAGAGCCTCGTTTGATCATTGCCGACGAGCCTACCACCGCATTGGATGTAACCATCCAGGCGCAGATCTTGGATCTTTTGCAGGACATTAAGACTAAGATCGACGGCTCTATTTTGCTGATTACCCACGATCTGGGCGTGATTGCGGAAATGGCGGATTACGTTGTTGTCATGTATGCCGGCAAGGTGATCGAAAAGGGTACTGTCTACGAGATCTTCCAGGACCCCAAACACCCTTATACCATCGGTCTGCAAAAGTCCAAGCCTACCATGAATTTGGACGACAGCACCGAGCTGTACAACATCCCCGGCAATGTTCCCAATCCGGTGAATATGCCTTCTCACTGCTACTTTAAGGAAAGATGTGCAAAGTGTACCGCCAAGTGTGCCGGAGAGTATCCGGGCATGGTGCAGGTGAGTCCCACCCACTTTGTAGCATGTCATCTGTATGACGAGGAAAACGCCAATGGATGAACAGAAAATTTTGAATACGGAAACCTATGACGATGCTATAGAGCAGGCAAAGTATCTGGAAAACAGGGAAAAGCAGCACCAAGAGGATTTTGCAAAGCCCTTTGACCCGGAGGCGATCTTAGAGGTGCGGCACCTGCGCAAAACCTTTCCCATTAAAAAGACCATGCTGGGCAAGGTTACAAAAGAGCTGGTAGCTGTGGATGATATCTCCTTTAAGCTGATGCCCGGTGAAACATTGGGTATCGTAGGAGAATCCGGCTGCGGCAAGACCACCGCAGGAAGATCCATCTTGAAATTGCATAAGCCCACGGCCGGACAGGTGATTTTTGACGGCCAGGATATTACCCACCTTAATTCCAAGCAGATGCGCAGCATCCGAAAGCAGATGCAGATTATTTTCCAGGATCCCTACTCATCCCTGCCTCCCAGAAGCACCGTCGGCGGCATACTCAGCGAGCCGGTGCAGGTGCATAAGATCGTGCCGAAAAACCAGATCAAGAAGTATGTGCTGGAGCTGATGGAAAAGTGCGGTTTGCGGGACTACTATTATGAGCGTTACCCCCATGAGTTCTCCGGTGGCCAGCGCCAGCGTATTTGCATTGCCCGCGCGCTGTCTGTCAATCCCAAGCTTGTGATTTGCGATGAGCCTGTGTCTGCGCTGGATGTGTCTATTCAGGCACAAATCATAAACCTGCTGAAGGATCTGCAGAAGCAGATGAATCTGGCTTATGTATTCATCTCTCACGATTTGAGTGTGGTCAAGTTCATTTCCGATAAGATCGGCGTTATGTACTTAGGCGCAATGATGGAGTTTGGTACAAAGGAAGACATTTTCCGCAACCCGCTGCATCCTTATACCAAAGCACTGTTTTCCGCAGTTCCCAATCCGGATCCCACAGCAAAAATGGACAGAATCAAGCTGGAAGGCGATATTCCGTCGCCTGCCAATCCGCCTAAGGGTTGCCGGTTCCATACCCGTTGTCCCTATGCCAAGGAAGTGTGTAAGCACGTGCCACCGGAATACCGGGAGGTAGAGCCGGGTCATTTTGCCGCTTGCCATCTGCTGGAGCAGGAGTAATATGGGCAAGAAAAAGGAAAAGATCACCTATATCGACGACGGCAGAACCATTGCCGATATGTCGGGTGTAGGCGGCCCCGGATTAACAAAAAGGCATCCCGCCAGTCCCCGCCCTAAGGCGAAGGACGTGTGGAATACCTATTGGGGCGCGGTAAAAATGATGTTTGTCCCTATGCTGGTGGTCATTACATCGCTGATCGTCATTTATATGATCCTGGCGGCAATTTTTATGTTTCTATAAGCAAAGCACTCCGTTGTGTTCAACGGAGTGCTTTGATCATTTTACAGGATGTTCGGCAATATATGCGTCCAGAATCTGGGCTGCCAGAAATACCAATCTGGCGCAGGGACGCTGTTTATAAAATTCTGCAGTCCGGGGAGTGGGACTTGGGTCAGAGGGAGGGTTTTTCAGAATTTCCCGGCAGACAATTGACCCGGCTTGTTCCCGGAACTTCTCTGCCAGCTCCTGCACCAGAGCGTAGTGCGCTTTCTTTCCGTCGCTGTCCTTGGGGTCGTCATAGCCGTAAACCAGACCTGCAACTGCCAGCATACCGCTGACCGCGCCGCATACCTCCCGAAGCCGCCCCATGCCACCGCCAAAGGAGGAGATCAATTTGGCAGCAAACGCTTCCTCCAGACCGGTCACATCGCAAAAAGCCACCATGATGGCCTGGGCGCAGTTATATCCTTTCAAAAACAGCTCTGCTGCATAAACTCCGTGGTCCATCCGTTACCTCCTAAGTATTGATAAGTAAATTTTGTAAAGTATCTGAATTAACATACCTGCAGCGGGCAAATCGGCATCAATTGCCGCTTGGCAAACATACTGTCTTGGCTATGTGCTTCATGGCTGGGATCAGTGTTTGAATCATATCCTGCGTCCGGATGCGAAGGGTAGAGGTGTTCACGCAAGGATGGCAACCGATGCAGTCGCTTTTCAGCAGGTCCTCGTCAATCAGCAGCTGCACCTTGTTTTCCCGGTCGTTGATCAATCCCATAATGCTCAGTGAGCCGGGGGAGATATCTAAAAGCGATTCCATATATTCACCGGAAGCAAAGGAAAGCCGGGAAGAACCGATTTGACCGGAAAGATCCTTTGTTTTGAACACTTTGTCGCCGGGCAACATCAGAAGATAGAATTTTGTGCACTGACGGTTACACAGGAGCAAATTCTTGCAAATGGCTGCCCCTAGGGTCTTGCTCAAAGCGTCGCAGATCTCCATGGTCATAGCCGGTTCGTGGTCGATACGGTGATAGCAGATGCCCAGCGCATCCAGAAAATCATAGACGCGGATCTCTTTTTTCTGTCTGTCTGAACATTGTTCCGGTCTGCCTTGGTATAAAGTCATGGAAATCACCTCTATTTCGTCCATTTACTTCATTTTATCATAAATGGAAAAAAGTGCAATAAAAAAAGAAATGACCCTTGATCGGATTGCTTTCGCGATTTCCGATCAAGGGTCACTTCTGTTCACTCTTAGTATCTAACATCATTGGTTAACCTCGCTTTCTGCAAATTAGACCGTCCTTCACTTGTCACTGAATCTCATACCGCATCACTACCATGTTTTCCTTTCCCATCAGCGGGAAGTGCTTATGTGGGGCATATTCTTCAATGAAGGATGTCTTGTGTGGCTCCGAAATCCAAAGGTACCGGCACTAAGCGATCAGTCCCACATGTAATTTGAAACTTCTCGTACAATTTCTTCTTTTGCTCTTTCGGTAGAATCTTTCAGGTTTAACGTAAGATCTATCAAATATTCCTTTCCGTACTTATCGCAGCTTACCTGATAGCTTACCGCCACTTGCCTTCGTTTTCGTGCCTGAGATTTACTTGTACATTGGTATCACCTCTTGTGTCTATAAGATAACATAAAAAAATCACTTTTTCAAGATGTAAAACTGTACAAAATGCACAGTTTATATTCGTGCAAAATGCAGAATATGTGCAAAAGATACAAAAAATACTTGACGATAATGGTGCACACTTGGTATAATGATACTGTTGGGCGGTTAAAAACCGCCTCTTTTTATTTGCTGTCCTAAAACCTAACGCGTCATACGCTTGGCCTGCCGGCGACAGCAGGGCACTGCCGGTCACAATGCCTTGACAAGTTTGATACCGGTGATAAAATAGATATAAGGTAAGGAGGGATGAATATGGCAGGCGGCATCCCCGGTTTTGGAATGAATGCGCCACGGGATAAGATTCCGGTACCAAAAAATATCCGGGAAGTGCCCGGTTATCTTCACAAGCTGATCGGCGGATTTTTTCAGCGGTTTGGTTATATTGTCAAGCTGGTTTGGGATACGGGACACTGGATTTTGTTTTTGCTTAGCGGCGTTGCACTTTTCAAGGGTGTAACCCCGGTGATCGGTGCGCTGATTTCCAAAAACATCCTTAATGAATTACAAAATGTGCTGAAAAACGGCGCATTGGATACGGAAAGTTTTTGGAGCTCTACGGTCTTTTATCTTTTAATATTTATGTTCGTCTACCGGATATTGGTGCAGGTGGTCAACCATATCAGCACGGCGCTGAACCGCATCGCCGGTGAGAAAGTAACAGTGCAGGTGAAACTGCAAATCATGCAAAAGTCCAAAGAACTGGACTTGGCATCCTTTGACGATGCGGCTTTCTACGAAAAAATGGAAAACGCCAACAGGGAAGCCGGTATGCGACCGCTGCATATAATCACCCAGACCTTCAATGCCATCAGTACGGCAATCGAGTTTGCCAGCTATCTTTTGGTGCTGTTGGCTGCCCCAGGTCTGACGGCTGCGACCTTGGTGATCATTGGGGTGTGTATTCCTTCGGCGATTATCAATTTTATCTACCGCCGCAAGAACTTCCAGTATATGCGTCATCGCTCAAAGGAACGCAGGGAGATGGAGTATTATTCCGGCTTGTTGGTGAATAAGGACATGATCAAGGAAGTGCGGATGTTCGACCTTGGGGATACGTTCATCGGCAGATACCTGAAGGTGTTTACGCAGTATTATACGGGTCTGCGCAGGCTGATCCTGGACGAAAATATTTGGCATATTGTGATTTCCGTGGTGTCCGGTATTACCAATCTGATTTTTTACATATTGATTGCCGTGCAGGTGTTCACCGGCAAGATCATGATCGGTGACTATACGCTTTATACCGGCGCAATTGCTTCGTTGGCAACGTGCATCACTTCTCTGATTTCTTCCACCGGCACCATCTATGAGGGCACACTGTTCATCGACAACCTGATCTGCTTCATGAAGGAAACCCGGAACATCCTGCCCAGCAAGACCCCCGGTGTGCAGGTGCAGCAGCGAAGTGGACATACCATTGAATTTCGGGATGTGAGCTTCCATTATCCGGGCATGGAGAAAGATGTGCTGAAAAACATCAGCTTCACTATCAACCCCGGGGAAACCTTGGCGTTGGTTGGGCTAAACGGCGCGGGCAAGACAACGCTCATTAAACTGCTGACCCGCCTTTATGATCCCACCGGCGGTGTGATCCTGCTTGACGGCAGGGATATTAAGGAATATGACCTGCAAAGCCTTTACAGCGCTTTCGGTATCATTTTTCAGGATTTTGGCAAGTACGCTGTGACTGTGGAGGAAAATATCCGCTACGGCGACATCCATAAAAAGGCGGATATGGAGGCTGTATCAAATGCTGCCCGTCAGAGCGCAGCGGAGGATTATATCGAAAAGCTGCCCGATGGCTACGATACGCCCCTAATGCGTATTTTCGAGAAAAACGGCATGGAGCTGTCCATCGGTCAGTGGCAGAAGCTGGCCATTGCCCGGGCTTTCTATGCGGATTCGGATATTCTGATTCTGGACGAGCCTACCGCATCCTTGGATGCCATTGCCGAGCAGGAGATATTCAGCCAGTTCGACAAGCTCCGGGAGGATAAGACCACCATCTTCGTCTCCCACCGCCTGTCCAGCGCAACAGTAGCCAACCAGATCATCGTTCTGGAAAACGGCTGCCTCATCGAGCAGGGCAGTCACCGGGAGCTGATGGAGCTGAAGGGCAAGTACTTTGCGCTGTTTTCTACCCAGGCAAAGCGTTATATTCAGCACCAGGAGTAGCCTGACCGGCCTCTCAGACCGCCTCGGCCAGGAAGACATGTGCATTTGCCATAATAACGAAAAGGGTTGCCCTCAGCAGGGCAACCCTTTTTTCAGCAATTTGCGGTTGTGGTGTAGCAGTTGCAGTTTTCCTGTTCCTGCTGCCTGTCACAGCCCTTGGGCGCGAACTGTGCGGCAGGGAAGGGGATCCGGGAGAACATTTCGCAAGGATCCTCTGCGCAGCCGGGGGTATCGCAGCATTCCTTGGTGGGAATGCTGTAGTCCAGCACCGGAACGATCAGCTGGGCATCTCGTTCCAGACGAATAATGGAGAACTGACCCAGAGTTACGAACAGGCGGCGACTCTCACCGGAGAGCACCAATTCATCATCAAAGAGCTTAACAACATGGTCCGGCAGCTGAACTACGGTGGTTTCCTTGCAGCTGTAATCGCACAGATCCCGGACGCTGGAGCTGAGCACCATGGGATCCAACACCTCCACCATTGACACCAATTCGCTAAGTGTCATTAGGCGGCTGCCATTTCTTCAAATTTCTTCAGTACCACACGGACATTGCCATTCTTATTGACTGAGATATGGTCAATAATCCGGCGCATATCCATATTGGTAACGGTTTCTAATTCCAAAAATCGAAGGATCTCCTGACGGTAGTGCTGAATGATTTGCTCTGCGTTGCTGATGATCTGCGCTGACTGGGCGATTTGTTCCAAATTCAAATCCACAGCCTTCAGTTCTTCCGTAACACTGGCAAGCTTGTCTTTCAGCTCTGCCATACTGATTAAATCATTGGCATACATTTCTTGATATCGGTCCTTTTTGCTCAGCAGTTTCTTACGCTTGGACTCAATTTCTTCCTTGACCTGTTCGGGGTTCTGTGCTTCCGGAATCTGTTTATCCAGGCTTGCCAGGATGCTTGCCATAAAAACATCCTTATCCTCTATCAACGAGGCAAAGTATTTCCGAAGCTCCTCTATCAGATCCGGCTCATCCAGAATCACGCGGTTATCACACTTCTCAGCAGCATACTGATCGTTAGTAACACATCGCCAGTAAACCCGGGTGTTTACATATGTGTAGGTCTTCCGGGTGAAGGACCTGCCACAATGTTCACACTTGATGAGGGTGGAAAACACATGCTTGGAACTATACCTGGCGTCTCTGAAGGGCTCTCCGGAGTCGTACTTAGTGCGCCGGGAATCCATGATCTCCTGTGCCTTTTGAAAGATCTCCGGGGTCACAATCGCCCAGGACGGACGCTCATGATAGAAATGATCCTCTTTGGG
>JAZNHB010000018.1:0-5548 GCA_045576715.1 Faecousia sp.
AGAACAGTCCTACATAAAATACCGGTTTGGTTTTTACGATGGGCAAGAGCACTCTCTGGATGATGCCCGTCTGCATTTTGGATTAAGTGTCAGTCGTGCCCAAAAGCTGGAGGAGAAGGCGATCAAAAAGCTGCGCAAGGAATTATCCGCGTGAGGAAAATACGGCTCGCTGCGGCGGGTTTTATATCCCTTTTGCATCCCCGGCAGCACAGTTCCATGCCAGCGCTTCGCTTGTCATTCCACTGCACTGCCTGAATACGAACAGCCCGTATTTGTGATAGAAGAAAATCACAAATACGGGCTGTTCTGCTGCCACGGGAAAGGGTCTATCTGTTGGGGATAACCCCTTTCCCGCGTCAGCGGCCGCAAAAGGTATAACACACTAGACTTTACACAGTAAAATCGTGTGCCAACAGGGCGCTTTCCCCCCTATTGGAAACCCAGAAGTAAAGGAACCTGCAGTCCCTTTACAATCCCAGCTCGTTTATGCATCTGTACCCACAAACTGAAAAAACGGGTTTGTATGCACAGAACCATAAACGCAAAAATCCCCACAGTCGATCCTCCGGTAAGAGAGAAAAGACTGTGGGGATTTTTATATGCCGCATTCATGAAAACGATAGAAATTCATGCGTCACGCACCGCTTTGGCGATGCAATTTTCAAAATACTCATATCCAGTCGAAAGCTGTGGATAATAATTGAATTTCTGTTGATGATGGAATTTTATGAAATTTATGGTGAAATAAAGCGGGCAAAACCAAGCCAACACTAGAGACTACATTTCCGTAAACGCATAACCTCCATATACAATATTATTTTGGGCTCTTCTGTGATGACATCACGCTTTTAGAAATCATCTCCACCGCAGCAAAAAGCACCCGCAGATTCTCCTACAGATTCCCAATAATCGCTCCGATTTCTTCTTCTGTCAACGGACGGTTTAACGAGAACGCTTTGGTAACTGCCTGTTTCAAAACACGGTGTTTTTTCAGTCGCTCCCTGTTTTGGTGCGCCCATTCCAAAACATCCTCTGTGCCATCCGGAATCGCATTCTCAATTCGTTCCCGTAAACACGCAGCAGCCGCAGGACAAGTTCCTCCCGTGGATATGGACACGGTCAGATCCCCCTTGGTGATCAGTCCGGGAAAGTAAAAGCTGCAAAGCCGCGGCACATCCACCACATTGACCGGGATACGGTATTGTCCGCACAGTGAAGCAATTTCTTCTGCTTTCGCAACATCCGTGTCCCCCACAATCACCATAGCCGGCGCGGTTCGGGCATCTGCTTCCGTAAAAGTCTGCTTATGGGTCAATACAGCCTCGAAAGGCTTCATTTTCTCTGCTTTCTGCCGGATTTGCGGTCCGTCTCCGATGAGATAAACCGTCTTTCCGGACAAATTAACGCTGATGGGAAAATGATTCATAGTTTACTCTCCTCGCAGTAGTATCGCCAGCCGCCTTCTGTACCGGTACGACAGAGCCGTACCCCAAATACCGAAGAAATCATTCCGGATGCATAAATCTGCTCCGGCGTTCCATCCGCTACGATTTTTCCATCCCGCATCAGTATCATGTGGTCTGCCGTTTGAAAGGCATGGGGAAGATCGTGAATGATCATAACAACGGTCTTTCCCTGTGCAGCCAGCATCCGCGCCTGCTGCATCAGCTGCAGCTGATGGGAAATATCCAGATAGGTGGTCGGTTCATCCAAAAGGATCACCGGCGTATCCTGGACCAGCGCCATAGCAATATAAACTTTCTGCCGCTGTCCGCCAGAGAGATTCTGCACCAACTCATCTGCCAACTCCGCAACACCCATGGTTTTCATAGCAGCATCCGCAATGGCATAGTCCTCTTTTCGGTAGCGGCGGGGATAGCCCAAATAAGGAAATCTGCCATGGAGAACCAGACGCTCCACCGTAATATCCGGAACCTGGCGGCTTTGGGCAAGGTATGCCACCCTCTGAGCTAGCTGTCGCTGTGGCAGCGTCAGGATATTCTCGCCATCCAGTACCACTTGCCCGCTGTCTGCTGGGATGATTCCGCACAGGGCTTTCAACAGTGTGGATTTTCCGCAGCCATTAGGGCCAAGGATCACGGTTACTTTTTCGGATGGGATCCGAAAATCTACATGTTCCAACACATGTTTGTCCAAATAACCGGCACTTAAGCTTTTCACTTCAAGCATGAGCGTGCCCTCCTTTGCGTTTCAGCAGCATCATTAGGAACATGGGGCCACCGATAACAGACATCAAAATACCCACAGGCAGTTCATAAGGTGCAAACACCACGCGGGAGACCGTATCACACAATGTCACAAATCCCGCGCCACCCAAGGCGCACACAGGAAGTAAATATTGGCTGTCGCTGCCGGTCAGCTTGCGCATCGCATGGGGCACAATCAGGCCAACGAAGCCCAGCAGTCCCGCAAAACTCACCGCCGCTCCCGCCAGCAGTGCCGCCAGCACCAAAAATACGGTGCGCATTCGCTTCACCGGCAGGCCCAGGCTTTTTGCTGTGTCCTCTCCCAGTGCAAGAACATCCAGTTCATTGTGCATAAGCAGCAAGGCAGTCATTGCAGCAAGAATCAGTACCCCTGCCGGCAGAAGACGGGTATGGGAGACGGATGCAAAGCCGCCTGCCCGAAAATCCACACTCATCATGGCAACCTCTGGAATCAAGGTGGTCACTGCTTCGGAAAGGGCGTTTAAGATCGCATTGACCGCAACGCCTGCCAAAATCACAGTAGTACGGGAAGCACCTGTCTTTTGCCCTACATAAACAACCAGAAGCATGGCACCCATGGCACCTGCAAAAGCCGCACCGGCAATGGCCCAGCCGGATAACGCACCCAGAGCGCAGCAAACCGTTACCGCCAAGCCTGCGCCTGCGTTGACACCGATAATACTGGGAGAAGCCAACCGGTTATGCAGCACAATCTGGATCACCGCACCGGACACCGCAAGAGCCGCGCCGGACAGCAGGCAGGCAGCCGTTCTGGGCAGGCGGGAATACCAGAAGATAAATCCGGCAGTTCCCTGGGGACCGGCAAGCAGTGCGCTGTACAGTTGGTTCAAGGTCAGTTTCACGGAGCCAAGGCAAATACTCAGCAGCGCTGCAGCCACGCAAAGCAGCAGTGCTCCCCCAATGACGGTTTTCTTACTTTTCATTGCTTAAAATCGCCTCTAATCTTTCGTAGGCTTCTCCCCAACGGTGGTTGGGTTTTAAATTATACAGGTTTTTTTCCATGATGTAGACCCTGCCGTCCTTCACCGCTGACAGCTGGCTCCACAGAGGATTGCTTTCCAGCTCCAGAGCAATTTTCTCCATCATGCCGTCAGTATCGTCTCCCCGCTGAACAATGAAAATATAGTCAGGATCTGCTGTCAGGATATATTCCAGACTCAGATTTTCCAGCAGGGATTTCTCAGAATCCGCAATATTGACACAACCCAGAGATGCCAGCATCTCGCCCAGCACATTATTTTTACTGTTCTTGGCGCTGATATTGGAAGCAGATGCCACCATGCACAGAACCGTAGGCGCTTCCTCTTCCGACAAGCGCCGACGGCTTTGCGCCAAAACAGCCTCGATCTGCTTTTGTACGGTCAGACCGTTGACCTCATACAAATCCTTTCTTCCGGTGATATCGGTACATATCTTCAGCAGCCGCAGATAGTCATCAAAATCGCCCACATCAAAATAGGCAACTGGAATCTTTGTGGCTTCCAAGGTTTCCTTCCATTCCACATTCTGTCGGGTATTCGTACTGGCTAAAATAAAGTCCGGCTCAGCGGACAGCAGAAGTTCCATGCTCAAAGATTTGGTGTTGCCCAGATTGACTGTATCTGCAGGCAATTCCAGCTGCAGATCATCCCAGGCATCGTCTGCGGTGGCGATCACCTCACCACCGGCCAGCTGCCAAATCTGCGCAAAGCTACCCAACAGCGCTGCTACACGCTGAGGATTATCCACGGTGATCTGTCTTCCAAGATCATCGGTAAAGGTCACGCCTCCGGCTTCTGCCGTTCCGGATGCGCCACAACCGGTCAGCAAAAACAGGCTCATCAACAGTGCTATCATTCGTTTCATATATAAACCTCACGGCGAACATTCAAGTTAATAGTAATTTATCATGACACAGACGAAAAAAGAAAGGACCGCTGCGGCAAAAAGGCATAGTTTCCCCTCAGGCTATGGCTCCCGAGGGGAAACTTTCAAAGCCCTTTCACCGTCTTACGCGGTCCGGCAGTTTCCAATCAGGGGGATGATTGGTTTCCTATGAAATTAGCAGGTTGCGCCACCCTTAACGGTCTTGCTTAGGATAGCTTCCTTATCGATGGTACCGGTGGTCAGCTTCTCGTTGACATAGTCAAAGCCCAGACGGGTTACGGTATCGCCAAAACGCTCGCCGGAGATGCCTTCGTCGCGGAACAGCAGAATTGCCTTTTCGACAACATCCATGACTTCTTCTTCGCTGGTGAAAATCTTGGTCAGAGGCATACCGTGGGTGTACTTCTTACCCCAGCGGCCGCCAACAAAGACCTTAAAGCCGTACTGGTATTCCTCAAATGCACCGAAGGGGCACTTACCGGCACAACGGCCGCAGTTGTTACATGCATTGGGATCAATGCTGATCTTGCCGTCAACGACCTCAGCAATCTTGATGGGGCAGGACTCCACCACCTGGCACTTCTTGCAGCCATGGCACTTGGTGTAGTCGACCATAGGAACCTTCTGGCCGATGATACCCAGGTCGTTCAGGCTGGGCTTAGCACAGTTATTGGGGCAGCCACCAACACAGATCTTAAACTTGTGGGGCAGGGTTACACCATGGTAACCGATGTAGAACTTCTCATGGATCTTCTCACTGAGGCCGTAGGTGTCAGCCAGACCGTACTGGCAAGTAGTACCCTTACAGGAGACAACAGGGCGAACCAGAGAACCGGTACCGCCGGTGGACAGACCGTGCTCAGCCAGGAAATCGATCAGAGGCTGGATGTTCTCATGCTTGACACCCTGGATTTCCAGAGTCAGGCGGGTAGTCATGGCAACAGCGCCGGAACCGAACTTCTCAGCTGCCTCTGCCACAGCACGATGCTCATCAGAAGTGATCTTACCGTTACGGGTAATGACACGAACATTGAAGACATCGGGGTAACGCTTATCCTGCAGGCAGCCCAGGCCCTTGACGCGCTTGATCTCCTCAGGAGGCAGAACACCGCCTTCAAAGGTTACTTTTACATTATTGGCGAACAGACCGCCTTCCAAAGCCAGAGTATTGGTGTAGCCGTATGCTTTCAGACGGTTCTGCAGGAAGTAGCCACGCTTACCCTTAGCGCAGACCAGCAGCAGCTTGGCAAGTCGGATCGTAGCCATGTCGTTCTGTGAGCCAAGGAGTTGAAAATGAAAATTGTCTTCCTAAGACCGCTTGGCCTCCGACTTCCGCCTTCCAGAGCCAGGGTGTTGGTGTAGCCGTATGCCTTCAGACGGTTCTGCAGGAAGTAGCCACGCTTACCCTTAGCGCAGACCAGCAGCAGCTTGGC
>JAZNHB010000019.1:0-4020 GCA_045576715.1 Faecousia sp.
ATGTATAAGAACTACGACGTCATCGTCATCGGAGGCGGCCCGGCAGGATATACCGCAGCTCTCTATACTTCAAGAGCCGGTCTTTCCACTCTGGTAATCGAAAAGCTTTATGCCGGGGGTCAAATGACCCAGACTACACAAATTGATAATTATCCAGGTTTTCATGAGCAAATTGACGGCTTTACCCTTGGCATGAATATGCAGCTGGGAGCCCAACGTTTCGGTGTAGAAACCGTGAATGAGGAGGTTCTTTCTGTTCAGCTGATGGGCAGTGAGAAAATCATCAAAACCAGTGAGAAAATCTATACTGCGAAAGCTGTCATCATCGCCACAGGTGCCGGACACAAGCATCTGGGCATCCCTAAAGAGGAAGAACTCACCGGACGGGGGGTTGCCTATTGCGCCAGCTGCGACGGCATGTTCTACCGGGGCAAAACAGTAGCTGTCGTTGGCGGCGGTAACTCCGCAGCAGCGGATGCCATGGTGCTGTCCCGGATCGCAAAAAAGGTTTACCTGATCCACCGCAGGGATCAGCTTCGGGCCACCAAGGTCTATCACGACCCGCTGATGAAAGCTGAGAATATCGAATTCTGCTGGAACAGTACTGTGGAAGAATTTCTCCACGGTGACAAGCTCACCGGCGTAAGGCTGAAAAACAGCCTGACCGGCGAAGAACAGGAGCTTGCGTTGGACGGTCTGTTTGTCAGCATTGGAAGAAGCCCCAATACGCAGCTTTTTGAGCAGCAACTGGAACTGGACAGCGACGGTTATATTGTGGCTGACGAATCCACCAGAACCAATATCCCCGGTGTCTTTGCGGTAGGCGATGTAAGAACTAAGGCGGTGCGGCAAATCGTAACCGCGGCCGCCGATGGCGCCGTGGCCGCCCATTACGCAGAAGAATATCTCATGGAATGTATTTAATAAAGAAAAGGGACAGACACAACACGTGTGTCTGTCCCAAATTCATATGTACGGGTTGTCCGAGCTGCGCCTTGTGCAGAAATATCAACTAACCTTATTTCACCACGTCGTCCAGGCAGTAAATGGTCTGGATGGGCTCGGGAGGATTCTGCCATTTACCGCGAGTGAAGTCGGGCACCTCAACCGCCTGGCCGGTTTTGATGGAAGCTTCGCTGAGGGGTCCGATAGCCATCCACAGAACAGTATCATAGATATCGACAGGGGTCTGGATTCCGGCCTTAACACTCTCAATAAAGCCACGGCAAGTCAAGCCATCAACGCCACCGTGAGCGCCCAGCAAAGTGGACTCATCTGCGTGCTGATAGAGGGGGTGATTATACCTAGCAACATAATCACATTCGTTAAAGCTAACGTTTTCACGCATGCGATCAAAAAAGACCACGCCGCGTTCCTCGCCAATATAAGCCTTGGTGCCGCGGACGACGAACTGATCCGTCTTGTAGGGTCTGATCAAGGTGGTATCCAGAGTCAGCTGAATGGTCTCACCGTTTGCACAGGTGATAATGGTTTTGACAATATCGCCCTGCTTGTAATCAATGTTGGCATACTTGCTGTCTTCGCCAAAATGATCCTTGGCGTATTGACGGAGGCCGCAGCTCTTGGAAGCAACAGATACCAGAGTATTCATCTTGTTACCCCGGTTCAGGGAAAGGAGCTTGGAAATGGGGCCCAGGTCGTGAGTGGGGTAGTTATGTCTGTTCTTTTCAATATACTCATCCAGCCGGTAGTGCTTTCTGCCGGGGGCATCAATATCCTTGAACAGCTCAACTTCGTTCAGATAATGGGCGTATCCAGCTTCACAGTGGACAAGCTCGCCGAACAGTCCCAATTTTTTCATATTCAGAGCCATTAGATGCCGGGGGGTGTAGCAGTTGTTTTCCAGCATCATGAGGGGAACGCCGGTCCGTTCGTAGGTGTCCACCAGATCCCAGCACTCCTGCAGATTATCAGCGCAGCCCACTTCGATGGCGGTATATTTGCCAGCTTCCATGGCTTCCATAGCCATAGTGGGTCTACCGCTCCAGCCGGTCATGATGAACACTGCATCCACCTCAGGATCTGCAAGTATCTCATGATAGTCCTTGGTCAGCCGAGGGGCGACGCCCTTTGTTTCCAGAACATCAGCGCTGCTCCGTTCCAGGCGCTCATCCTCTGTATCGCAAATCCAGCTGATGTTAACATCCTCCATTTGGCAAAGGCAGTAGCGCAGAACGTTGGCGCCCCGACGACCCAAGCCAATATAGCCAATGTTGACGGTTTCCTTCATAGTTATTCCTCCTATACAGTTTGATTTGATTGACAAAGGGGTATGTATGTGCTATTTTTATTATAATATTAGCTTTTTTAAAAGTATATTGCTATTATCGACGTAAAAACTATGATTTTGGAGGTTCTTATGTCTTCTCCAACAATTCAAATCCCCCAACGCTTTCAGATCAGCGCTTTTTATAGACCCCACGACTTTTACTGGGATGCACACTTTTCTTTTATCGGTGAAAAGCATGATTTTTGGGAGGTGGTGTATGTTCTGTCGGGAGAGGTAGAATGTACTGAAGACGACCGCATCTACCATCTGAAATCCGGAGATATGCTTTTCCATGCACCGCAGGAGTTTCATAAGATCCGCAGTTTTGCCAGAACGGAGCCCCATGTATTTGTATTCAGTTTCCAAAGTAGCGGTGCCCTGCCGGAGCGCCTCGCAGACGGGATCATCAGTCTTTCCTCTAAGGAGCGGCATCAGTATGAAAGGCTTTTCTATCAGGCAAAGGCCATATACAACGGGGAAAACACAAATCCGGACATCTGCTTTCTCTGCGGCGTAGAGCTCTCTGCTCTCTTCTTCCGGCTGGCAACGGAACATGAAACCTCACAACGCCTGTCTCTCTCCCGCCCTGCCCGGGAATATCAAGATCTGGTTCTTGCCATGGGCCGTGGGGTAAGGGAAAACTATACGCTGCAGGACCTGGCCATACAGTGCAATATCAGTGTCAGCTATATGAAGGATCTCTTTGCTCGCTACGCAGGTGTCAGCCCCAAAGCCTATTACAGCAAACTCCGTTGTGAAGAAGCGGTACGGTTGCTGGAACAGGGGTTGACGGTTCAAGAAGTTGCGGAAGAAATGGGATTTTCTTCTGCAAGCTATTTTTCTGAGTTTTTCAAAAAACAAAAGGGCATCCCACCGGCAAGATTTATGCGCAGTTTACGGGATTACTGTGAAAAATGAATAAAATGGCGTAGAGAAAATTCAGCGGACAGCCTGCGAAAAAGCACATACTGCTACCATAAACAGTCGCGCGGGGGGAAGGCCGATTTGGTCTTACCGCCGCGCTTTTTTCATTTAATCATATCAATCCCGCGCTGGAGCGTATCCGCAGAAATAGCTCCGGTCGCTTGTGCAACAAGATATCCTTCTGCATCGATAAAGTATGTGGTGGGCAGCGAATACACACTATAGGTGGTTGCCGCATCGGAGTCTGTATCATAGAACACAGGGAAAGTATATCCTTTCTCTGAAATAAACGCCTTTGCGGAGCTTAGTGTTTCGCGGCCGCCGGTCATGTTGACCATCAAGAAATGGATCTCATTCCCAAGCTCCAGATATTTTTCGTAGAAATCAGGCATCTCGCTTTGGCAAGGGCCGCACCAGCTTGCCCAGAAATTCAGCACGATCGGCTTCCCAATATAATCAGACAGCTTGACTTTATTCCCCGATGCATCATAAACAGTGAAATCAGGGGCCTTGGTCAGTTGTCGTTCCGTGTCACCTGTACCCGAGCTGTCGCTTTGACTTTCGTTATCATTCTTATTTTGATCTCCCTGAACTAGCAGCCCGTCGGGAGTATCATTTTTGCTAAGCTGCGTATAAAGCACCGAAGCACCGCCGATCAAAAGAACGAACACCAACACAAGTATAATTATATTTTTCTTCTTGCTCATAGTTCCTCCTTACCCGAGAAGACTCAGAAACCGTCCGAGCATTCCCGTTGCCATCAGAATACCGATTACAACGAGCAAACTGCCGCTGACGATATTGAT
>JAZNHB010000020.1:0-34799 GCA_045576715.1 Faecousia sp.
TCTGGAGCGTCTGCGGAAGCATGTGGAGAAGGCCGGCTGTGAACTATATGAAATTTCTGCCGGCACTACCCAAGGCACAAAGAATTTGATGCGCGTGGTAGCGGAAAAACTGCGCACCCTGCCCCCTGTGACCATTTATGAACCGGAGTATGTGGAGGTTGTACAAGAAGCGGGCGATCCCAGCGAGCTGGAGATTGAGCATCTGGGCAGCACCTGGGTGGTCACCGGCACATGGCTGGAACGGCTCATTATCAACATCAATTTCGATGATTATGAATCCCGCAACTACTTTGACCTGCAGCTGCGTAAGTGCGGCCTTTTTAAGCGTCTGGAGGAAATGGGCATTCAAGACGGCGATGTGGTGGACATCTACAATATGGAATTTGAGTATCAACGTTAAAAAACAGCACCGGAAAACCGGTGCTGTTTTCTTATTCTTATGGCTTTTTGTATTTTTCCGTTGCCCTATCGGGGTACTTAGACTCGTCAAACTTATAGTAATCGCTTCTGCCATCGCTGCGGCTTCTGGCATAAGCTTTCACCTGGGCATCGGTTTTCATAAAGCAACGAAAAGGATCTTTCATGCTCTGGGGAGACGGGTCATAATGGTACCAACCGGTGCCGATATTCACCAACAGCCAATAGTGGGAGGATTTTCCTTTGTAACGCTCCACCGGCAGATTGTCGATACCGCATTGATCCAGCAGCACCTTTGCCATGGCAAAATAATTGTAACAATCGCCCCGTCGTTTCACCATTGCATGATAGGCAGCAGAATAAATATCCTTATTGGGTGCGCTGCTGTACGCTACATTTTTCCGGACATAATAGAATATCTTATAGATTTTATCATGGTCAGACATATCGTCTGTAATGATCTTAGATAGCAGTTCCTTGGCCTTTTCCTCCACCAGATCCCGGTTAATTACCAGTGACGCACTGACATGAATCTTTCGTTCCACGCTGGTGGTGTTTCCGCTGGAGTCCGTGGCGGTGTATGTAATGGTATAGGTACCTGCCTCTTCCAGATTTACCTTGCTGCTGTCAACCTGATAGGTCAGTTCCCCATCCCGGTCATCGGTCGCTGTAATATCCTTCCGGTAGGACACGGTCTGCCCCATATTCACCTTCAAATCTTCCATGGGAGAAAATTCCGGGAAGGTGGTATCAGCAAGCACCGTCAGCTTCGCATCCACAGTGCCCACATTGCCAGAGGTGTCCGTCAGCAGGATCGTCACCGTCTGCTCCCCTACTTTGGTAAAATCAGGGCTTTGGGCAAAAGATACTGTTGTCTGGGTCAGCTCCCGGATATCTGTCACGAAATCTTCCGGTGTCAGCATTTCATCATTATAGATGGTATGCTCCACAGGTGCGCCCGCAGGCGGTGTGGTATCCACGATCTTCAAGGTACTGTTATACACTTTTTTCTTATAAGCAAATGCCAACAGATATTCGTTGGGCTGATTTAAGTCGATTCCGGAAATATCTGTAAGCAGCGTAACCGTCTTTTCTTCCTTGGGAAAGTGCTCTAAAGGGATCTTTGGAGTTCCCGCTTCCAGTGTAACATATTCCTGCACCGGCGAGGGCGCAAACGCCACAGCGCAGGTGGCCAACACAGCCATAATCAGCAGCGCGCCGGCAACCATGTACAGCACACTTTTCTTTCTGTTTATCACAAGGTTTTCCTACTTTCTATCGCAATCTGTCACAAAAACGTATTGTATGCAATATCCCTGCGCTTGTCAAGCTTGCCGTGTTACAGATGCTTGCAAAGGGTGGCTGTTTCATGTATAATATATATTGCGTAAGTGTAAACATTCCGCTTATAAGCAAAAGCGGTTAGATACGAGGAAACACTATGGATTTTAAAGTATTGGCAGTGGGCGACGTTGTGGGCAATCCGGGCATGGATCGGATCCGCACGTCTTTACGAAAACTGAAAATGCAAACCGGTGCCGATTTTGTGATCGTCAACGGCGAAAATGCCGCCGTGGTAGGCATCACACCCAACCAGGCAGAAGACATTTTTGATGCCGGCGCAGATGTGATCACCATGGGCAACCACACCTTTGGAAAGCGTGAAATTGTGGAATACTTGGATGAAAACCCCCGGATTCTCCGCCCTGCCAATTACGCGCCCCAATCCCCGGGCATCGGCTGGGGTGTTTTCGATACCGCCGTTGGTGAAATTGCGGTAATTGATCTGCAAGGCAGAGTGAATATGGACTACACCCCGGACAATCCATTTTTGCAGGTAGACAAAATTCTCAAAAAGCTGGATACCAAGCTGATCTTTGTGGAGATCCACGCTGAGGCCACCTCAGAAAAGCTGGCTATGGGCTATATGCTGGACGGACGGGTCAGCGCCCTTTGGGGTACCCATACCCATGTGCCGACTGCCGATGCCCAGGTGCTGCCAAAAGGCACCGGCTATGTGACCGATCTGGGCATGACCGGACCGAGGCACTCTGTGCTGGGCATTCGCCCCGATCTGTCCATCGCCAAATTCCGGGGCGATCTGACAGAGCGCTACCGCTGGGCCGACGGTCCCACAAAGCTGGAAGCAGTGCTGTTCACTATTGACGCAGAAACAGGATGTTGCCGCAAGGCAGAAAGGGTCGATCTGTATGATTAAGATTCTTCACAGCGCAGACTGGCATTTGGATTCTCCCCTCCTGATGCAGGATCCGGAGCAGGCGCAGATGCTGCGCAAGGCATTGTTCCGGATTCCGGAGCAGGTAGCGGCTATTTGCAAAGAGCAAACGTGTGATATGATGCTGCTGTCCGGTGACTTATTTGACGGCGCTTACGCCGCAGACACTTTACAAATGCTCCGTCAGACACTGGAAAGCGTAGGCGTTCCGGTGTTCATCTCTCCGGGCAATCACGATTATGTGGGGCAAGACAGCCCATGGCTGAGCGTTGCATGGCCGGAAAATGTACATATTTTTACCCACCCTGTAATGGAATCCGTAGAAATTGCGCAACTAGACTGCTGTGTTTACGGCGCAGGCTTCATTTCTATGGACTGCCCCGGGCTTTTGGAGGATTTTACTCCAAAGCACACAGAGCGTTACGCAGTGGGTGTGCTCCACGGGGACCCTACGCAGGTCTCGTCCCCCTATTGTCCCATCACTACCGAGCAGGTGAAGCACTCCGAGCTTGACTATCTGGCTTTAGGGCACATCCATAAAGCTGACAGCTTTCGGGCCGGTAAAACGTTGTGCGCATGGCCCGGCTGTCCCATGGGTCGGGGTTATGACGAGACAGGAGAAAAAGGTGTGCTGATCGTCACCATCGACGAAACCGCCCAGACCCAATTCATCCCCCTGGACACTCCCAGATTCCATGACATCCAAATTTCCGCAGACACAGATCTTTCTGCCATTTTGCCGCCGGTAGGCAACGAAGATTTCTACCGCGTAACCTTCACCGGTCCTTCGGAACCGCTGGATTTGGCTGCCATAAAACAGCAATACTGCCGTTTTCCCCATCTTACCCTGCGTGATCGCACCACACCTCCGGTGGATGTGTGGGGCACTGCCGGCGAGGACACGCTGGAAGGTATGTATTTTAAGCTGCTCCGGGACGCGCTGGAAAGCGGCGACGAAGCCACCCAGCGACAGCTGCGTCTTGCGGCCCAGATCTCCCGAAAGATTTTAGACAGTCAGGAGGTGGTGCTGCCGTGAAGATCCTTTCTATGACCGCCACCTTTGGCAAGCTGGCACATCAAACCCTTACTTTAACACCGGGACTGAATGTAATCCATGCCCCAAATGAATGGGGCAAGAGCACCTGGTGCGCCTTTATTTGCGCCATGCTCTACGGCATCGACACCAAGGAACGAACCACCACAACTGCTTTGGCAGACAAGGAGCGTTACGCCCCCTGGTCCGGCGCGCCTATGGCCGGCCGGATGGATATTGTCTGGAATGGCAAGAACATCACCCTTGAGCGCAGTACCAAAGGACGCATCCCCTTTGGGGAATTCCGCGCCTATGAAACAGTCAGTGGCCTGCCGGTGCAGGAATTGACCGGCAGCAACTGCGGTCAAGTGTTGCTGGGGGTGGAAAAGAGCGTCTTTACAAAATCCGGGTTTGTCCGGCTGGCAGATATGCCCGTGGCGCAAGACGAGGCCTTGCGCCGCCGGCTGAATGCGCTGGTCACCACAGGCGATGAAAGCGGCACCGGCGATGCGCTGGCGCAGAAATTGCGTGACTTAAAAAACAAGTGCCGCCACAACAAGACCGGTCTGCTGCCCCAAGCGGAGGCACAGCGGGATGCTTTGAAGCAAAAGCTGGAGCAGCATACTACCCTGCAGGGGCAGCTGGAACGGATCCACGCCAGCCAGCAGGAGCTGACGCAGCAACAGAAGCTTTTAGAAAACCATCAACAAGCGCTGCAGTATGCAGCTGCCCGGGAGGGGATTGCGCGGCTGGAGCAGGCAAAGGCGTCTCTTTCAGACGCCCAAAGCAAATATGAACAACGCTCCGCCCGTGTAGAAATGCTCCCCAGTGAGGATTTTGCCCTCCAGCAGCTACAGCAGCTGCGGACATTGCAGACCCAACAGGTGGCGCTGGATGCAGAAAGTGTACCCCATCTGCCCCAATCCCCTTCCGCACCGCAGATTTTCTCCCATCTGTCACCGGCAGATGCCCTGAAAAACGCACAGCAGGACAAGATAGATTACGATACATTCAGTGCGCCCATGTCCCCTATTTTACTGATTCTTGCCGCCTTGTTTGCTGTGGCAGGTATCGCGCTGGCATTTTTGCAATGGTTCTTGCTCATTGCCGGTGTTTTATTGGGCGCATTGCTTTGGGGTATACATCTGCGCAACGGAAAGCTGCGGCAGCAACGACGATCCGCCATCACATCACGTTATGCAGGATATCCCCCGGAGGATTGGATTCCCCTTGCTCGGCAATACAGCGAAGAAATGGCCGCGTATGCAGAAAAAACCACCGCTGCGCGGGTCATATCGGAGTCTTTGGAAAACAAACGTCAGACCCTGCGCAGCAGCATTTACAATGCAACCCAGGGCCTTTCTCTGGAGGACGCCATTTCCAAATGGGAAGGTGTTGCCGAAGAGCATCGGATGCTTGTTTCTGAAAAGCAGGTGCTGCAACAAGCAGAAAACCGGGTGACTGACCTGTCCGCCGCTATTAAAGTTATGGATGCGCCTGCCCTGCCGGATACCTTGACACTATCTGCCGAGGAAACCAATGCCGCCCTCCAATCCACCGCTGCCGAGCTGCATCGGCTGCAGCTGCAGGCCGGTCAATGTATGGGGCAGAAAGAAGCCCTTGGCGAGGAAGCCGTTTTAACCCGGCAGCTAAGAACGGTCCTTGCCCGGATTGACCAATTGGAGGATACGTACAGCGCCTTAACCCTTGCCTTGGAGACACTTTCCGCCGCAGAAAATGAGCTGCAGCGTCGCTTTGCTCCCCGAATCGCATCCCATGCCCAACGACTGCTGGAAAGACTCACCGGTGGCAGATATGACCGGCTACAGCTGACACAGGAATTAAGTCTGAACACTGCCGCCCAGGGCGAAGCTGCCTTGCAGTCCGCCCGGTGGCGCAGTGACGGCACAGTGGATCAGCTATATCTGGCGCTGCGCTTGGCTGTAGCTGCCGAGCTGACCCCTAACGCTCCGCTGGTTCTGGACGACGCTTTTGTCCGCTTTGACGATGTCCGTCTGGCCGCGGCTATGGAGATCCTCAAAGAAGAATCCACAGCCAGACAGGTGATCCTGTTTACCTGTCAGACAAGAGAAACAAATTTTGCATAAAGTAATAATACCGGAGGTGTATTAATGAAAATCCGTGAAGTAACGTATCTTGCAATTATCCTGAGAATTTTTGCCTCTGTTCTGATTGGTGGCTTGATTGGTTTGGAACGGGGCTTGAAAAAACGCGCTGCCGGCCTGCGTACCTATATGGTGGTCTGTCTGGGCGCCTGCCTTGTGATGCTGACCAATCAATACATTTGCCAAGTCTATGGCGCAGGTGATCCGGTGCGAATGGGCGCGCAGGTAGTCAGCGGCATCGGTTTTCTTGGCGCAGGTACCATCATGGTCACCCGACGCAATCAAATCAAGGGTCTGACCACTGCTGCCGGTCTGTGGACCGCGGCAGGTGTAGGTCTTGCCATTGGCGTAGGCTTTTATGAGGCCGCCATTGTTGGCGGTTTGGCCGTTTGGGTAGTAATGACGCTGATGCAGAAAATGGATAACCGGATGCACCGCAACACCCGAAATCTGGAAATTTATGTGGAGCTAAGCAGCGAATGTTCTCTTGGAGATTTCCTCCGCGCTTTGCGAAGCAAGGACATAGAGGTCCGGGACATCCAACGGGAGCACGACGTACAAAGTGACGATGACACACGGGCATATCTTTCTTATCTGGCGCTCAAAGCGCCGCAGAACCACGTAGCGGTGGTTGATGACCTGCGGAGCATACCGGGTGTCATCCATTTGGAGGAGCTGTAAAATCATTCCCTTTGCCATCCGGTTCGTAAACATGCAACAAGGGCGCTGCCGTACGGCAGCGCCCTGTCTTGTTTTAAATTAAGCTTGCTCCAGTGCAAGGGTCACTGTAGTCAGATCGCAGACCTCACTGGGTCCAAAATACTGAATCGCGCCGGGATAAACATAGCAAGTTTCCACGGCCCAGGTTTCCCGGTTTGCTGCGAAGAACTTGAAGGGCGCGCCCTCCAGCTCTACCAACGCCTTGCGGATAACCGGCTTGTCCGCGCCGTGACGACGCTCAATATTCATCATCTTAGTCATAGGCATCCCGCCGGCAACCCACTCCTCGGCAGGCTTAGAAAGGTTGGAAACCTTGGAAAGGTAACCGGTGTAACCGTACTGGATCAGCATGAATGCGTTATATCCCAAAGAGTAGCAGTAGTCGGCATCAAAGTTGGACGGGAATGCGCAGCGGCCTTCGTAGCCCAGGAAGTGATGCAAAGGGGAGAACTTGCCGTTGTACTTGCCGGCAGCCTTCCGCTTTGCCAGATTGTCGGCAACCATGGCAGAAAACAGCTTCTCGGACTCGATCAGAGAAACCTGCACATTGCCATGGGGGTCACGCTCCAGGAACAGCTGCTGCTGGATGGACTGAGGCAAAATTGCAAACACAGCCATGGATTCCTTGGTCAGACCAGCCTCAATAAAGGCATACTTTTCTTCCCAAGTGGGCAGCGCATTGAAGGCATCTGCCTTTGCCCCTGCCAGCAGCTCATTGATCTGGGCAATCAGCACAGAGAACTCAGGCACAAACTCCACGATTCCCTCGGGAATAATAGCAACACCGAAGTTCCATCCCTTTGCTGCCCGGTTTGCGACGCTGTCAGCGATGTAGTCTGCAATCTGGGCCAGGGACATCTTCTTGGCAGCCACTTCTTCGCCGATCAGACAAATATTGGGATGTGTCTGCAGTGCAGTCTCCAGCGCAACATGAGATGCGCTGCGGCCCATGACCTTTACAAAATGCCAATACTTCTTGGCAGAGTTGGCATCTCGCTGGATATTGCCCACGATCTCAGCGTAAGTTTTGGTTGCGGTATCAAAGCCAAAGGAGCACTCGATGTCCTCGTTCTTCAAATCTCCGTCAATGGTCTTGGGGCAGCCGATGACCTGAATGCCGGTATTTTGGGCAGCAAAGTACTCTGCCAAAACCGCCGCATTTGTGTTGGAATCGTCGCCGCCGATGATCACCAGCGCGTTGATGCCGTGCTTTTTGCAGTTTTCTGCCACCACGGCAAACTGCTCCTGTGTCTCCAGCTTTGTTCTGCCGGAGCCGATAATATCAAAGCCACCGGTGTTGCGGAACTGGGCAATATATGCGTCATCAAAAATGATGTAGTCGTCCTCAATAAGACCGCTGGGGCCGCCCTTAAAGCCATAGAGCACATTATCCTTATCGGTCGCCTTCAGCGCGTCGTACAGACCGCAGATCACATTATGACCGCCGGGCGCTTGACCGCCGGAAAGGATCACACCCACCACCTGCTTCTTCGGCTGGGCGGTGTTCTGCCCTTTCTGGAAAGTAATTTCATTCTTTCCGTAGGTGTTGGGGAAAAGCGCCTGAATCTTCTGCTGATCCGCCACGCTCTGGGTTGCGCTGCCGTTGCAGACACAGATCTCAGAAATGCCGTTTCTGAGCATGCCCGGAAGCTTGGGGCTGTATTGGTATCTTGCCATCTGTAAAGGTGAAAGTTTCATAAAAACGCTCCTTTTCCTATATAAAGTACATTCTTATAGATTATACCTTATTCTATGGGAAAGGTAAATAGATATTTTCAATATTTTTTGCCCTAAAAATACACCATTCTTCGTTAAAATATAATATTGCAAGTCTATAGAATTATGATATAATAGATTTTGGAAAATGCGGCTATGTCCGCTCAATTGAGAAAGGATGTATAAAATGGCTCTGGTTACTACTACCGAAATGTTTAAGAAAGCCTACGACGGCGGCTATGCCATCGGTGCTTTCAACGTCAACAACATGGAGATCATTCAGGGTATCACCGAGGCTTGCGCTGAAGAAAATGCCCCTGTGATTCTGCAGGTCTCCAAGGGCGCACGTGCTTACGCCAACCCCACCTACCTTGTGAAGCTGGTGGAAGCTGCCGTGATCGAGTGCCCCAACATTCCCATCGCATTGCATCTGGACCACGGTGACAGCTTTGAAACCTGTAAGTCCTGCATCGACGGTGGCTTTACCTCCGTTATGATCGACGCTTCTTCCAAGTCCTTCGAAGATAACATCGAGATCACCAAGAAGGTGGTTGAGTACGCACACGATCACGGTGTCGTGGTCGAGGCTGAGCTGGGTTCTCTGGCAGGCATTGAAGACGAGGTCAATGTCTCCGCCGAGGCTGCTTCCTACACCCGTCCGGAGGAAGTGGAAGAGTTTGTAACACGCACCGGTTGTGACTCCTTGGCAATCGCCATCGGCACCAGCCACGGCGCCTACAAGTTCACTCCCGAGCAGTGCACCGTAAATGAGAACGGCATTCTGGTTCCCCCTCCCCTGCGTTTCGACGTTCTGGAAGAGGTCACCAAGCGTCTGCCCGGCTTCCCCATCGTTCTTCACGGTTCTTCTTCTGTTCCTCAGGACTATGTTGCTATGGTTAACGCCAACGGCGGCAAGATGCCCAACGCTATCGGTGTTCCCGAAGAGCAGCTGCGCAAGGCAGCCGCCCTGTCCGTGTGCAAGATCAACATCGACTCCGACCTGCGTCTGGCGCTGACCGGCACTGTTCGTAAGTACTTTAACGATCATCCCGATCACTTCGACCCCCGTCAGTACCTGAAACCCGCTCGTGCAAACATCAAGGAGATCGTTCGCCACAAGCTGGTTAACGTTCTTGGTTGCGCAGGCAAGGCTTAATCAAAAATTCCAACAAAAACGGACTCCCACAGGGGAGTCCGTTTTTTATCAGATTGCTTAATACACATCGTGCTTCCTATATTTATCCGGAATACCAAGCAGATAGTCCGCTGACACCTGAAAGAAATGGCAAAATGCAACAATGTCATCAATGCTTGGTTCAAATTTCCCACACTCAATATACGATATCTTCCGCTGTGTCATATTCACCGCATTCCCCAATTGGGTCTGATTCAAATCCCGGTCTTCCCGAAGGTTTCGTATCCTTTCCCCCAGCGACAAAGTCATTTTTATCACCTCACCCATATTGTAACCTAGATATAAAACATCTATTGACTTTTAGACACTAAATGTCTATACTAGAAGACAGCGAGGGTAAACCCTTCAAAAATACAGAAAAGAGGTAACACTATGAAAAAAATGATTTCTTTGGTTATGGCAGGTATTCTTATGCTGAGCCTGTGCGCTTGTGTCAGCGAACCCACATTGGTCGGCTCCACGCCAACCAAAGGCAATCCCCCCACAGAATCGGACGAGATTTCTTCCACAGAAACACCGACAGTCGAAACCAACAAAGTATTTAAACCCGGTGATTCCGTGGAGCTTGATGATGTTGTTGTAACCTTTATCGGCGTAACCGAAAGCAAGGGTTCTACATACAACAAGCCCACCAAGGGTAATATATTTGCACTGTGTGAATTTGAAATTGTAAACAACTCTAATGAAGAAATATCCATTTTTTCTATGTTGAGTTTTGAAGCCTACTGTGACGACTATGCCTGCGAGTATAGTTTGAGCGCACTGATGGAAAAGGGTAACAAGGATCAACTGGACGGAACTGTTGCCGCCGGCAAAAAAATGAAAGGCATCGTGGGCTATGAAATCCCCAAAGATTGGAAGGAATTGGAAATTCAATACACATTGGATGTTTGGAACGACAACAAAATTGTTTTTGTAGCAACAAATGCTTAAACATCCTCAATAAAATTACGGACTCCCACAGGGGAGTCCGTTTTTTGTACATTAAATTCCGGTTTATGGAGCAATTACAATCTTCGTTGTCATTGCGAACCAGTGACCGATGTCACTGGTGTGGCAATCTCAAAAACCAAGTTGTAACAATAGATTCCCACGCCAGTTTGCGAACTGGCTCGGAATGACAATTGGGTTATGCGAGTTTGGAAACAGCTCGATAAATTAGAATTTGGGGCGCGTTCAGAAGAACGCACCCCTTTATTATGCATTAGTAATTCGGTTTGTAGGTCTCACCGGTTTTGGTGTTCAAAATCAGCGGATAGCCGTGATTGTTCCCGTCCACGCAGGTAAAGCCAATATACCCTTCTGGCATAATAGAGAAATCGTGTGCCCGCTCCTGTAAAACGGCGATCTCACCGGTTTGCAGGTCATAGGTTTTGATCGTCCACTTTTCTTTTTCGTCGTGGTAAATCAGTTTGCCATCCATAATCTGATAGTCATAGGCATACAAAGGCAACGGTGTTTCCACACCATCCCGGTAGCGGATCACGTGCCAATCATAGTTCTTGCCGCCCCGGCAGAAATACAAGTCTTCCCCGTCCGCAAGAACCTTAACAGGATGGAAACTCAGTTCGATCTTTTCAAAATCGATTTCATCCTTGCGACTGCGCAGAAAATAATTGGCATCCGTTCCGGACTGGACTACATAGATGTAGTTATCATCCACATAGTAGCTGTTAACATTGTCCACCAAACGTTCCACCTTGCCGCTTTCCAGGTCAATACGGCTCAGGTACTCTGCCAGGTTGTTGGTGTAAAGTACATTGCCGTCGGCATACAGGTGGGTCACACCCAGCCCCTGATAGATGGGGATCGCCTCGCCTCCTTTTTTCGGCACCGCCATCAGCGCATCGCCCATATCTTCATAGCAGATGTAGTTTTCTGTGGCGAACAGCTCCAATGTATTGCTGTGCCTAAAGACCAACGGATAGGTTTTTACCTCCTGGGTTTGCAGATCATAGCCGATGATCTTGCCGTCATTGCCGTAGTATACCACACCGTCGCTATAGGCAAATCGACCCCAACCCATAACACTGTTTGCCATAGCTGTGCCAGTTTTCCCCTTTTCAACGAAGAACGCGGGACTCAGATCAGCAAGCCTCTGTGTATTGACCTTACCGTAATCCTCCGGATATGCCACGATAAAATCTTCTGTTTCCAGCGTTTCCAGAATCGACTCTGCCACTCTGTCTGACAGCCAGGCAGGATAGTCAAACTCCAACAGATACCGTCCGTCAGACCAGTACAGCCGGGTTTCTCCTTCGGTACAATACCTTGTACCTCCATAGCCGGGCAGTGCCGGGATAGTGACCTTCAACACATCCAGGCCTGCCATTACGGTTTTTTCGCCGGTCAGTTCTGTGTCCACAGGAAGATCGTGCAACAGATCCACCGTCTGAACCGTTTTCCCTTTTTCCATAACGCTTTGCTTTAAACGCAGCTCACCGGGTTTTCCCTCCTGGTCCCAATAATCTTCCCAGGCAAAATGAGTATACAGACCGCCACCGCCGCTGCCACCAGACAAATGCCATTTTTCCGACAGATTCAGCCGGTAAAACTCCTCCAGATAGTCCGGCGCATCCGTATCCGGTGTTACCTCCATTCGGATGGTAATACCCTCCACACCGCCGAGGATAATATTTCCCTGATCATCCATATCAAAGGGGGAAATGGTCTCCTCTGTGTTCAGTTCAAATTCTCCAATGGGTCGGCTGAACAAGCCGGTGGATGCCGCAACCGTGATGCCTACAACACCGATCACCGCTGCCGCCAGCAGGATCCTGCGCACCGGCTTGACAACAGACCTGGTTTCCCGGTCTGCGTCCAGCAGCACATCCTCGTTGACATAGCCTACCGCTTCCAACAATTCTTCTTTTTTCATAAGGAATATCCCTCCTTCTGCAAATATTTTCGCAATTTTTGCCGCATACGGCTAAGTATCATACGCACATTGTTCTCAGACAAATAAAAACGTTTTGCAATCACCGGTATTTCCTCCATATAAAAATACCGGCGCAAAAACACATTGCGTCCCATTTGGGATTGGTTTTTCAGAAATGCCGTAATGTGCTTTCCCAAAAGCTTTGTATCCACAATCTCCTGTGGATCACTGCCGGGTGCAACACAAGCTCCCAGTTCCTCCAGTGCCAGTGCCGTCTGTCCACCACCCCGGTTTTGGGTGTGGCTTTTTCGCCAGATGCTCAGTGCCTTATTTCGGGTAATGCGCCCCAAAAACAAACGCAGGTACTTGGGTCGATGCGGTGGGATCGCATCCCACGCAGACATCCAGGTATCCGCAACCGCCTCCTGCACATCTTCCCCATTCTCTAAAATTCCGGCCGCCACTTTTTGGCAGTAAGGTCCGTAAACAGTCATACATTCACGGATCGCCTGTTCCTCTCTGCGAAAGAACAGCTCTATAATTTGTTCGTCTGTCATATAGCACCTCATTTCTGTGAAAGGCCCTTCTAACCTATAAGACGCACTTTTGAGAATATTGTAACACAATTACGCAAATTCCAATTTATCGAGCTGTTTCCAATTCGCACAACCCAATTGTCATTCCGAGCCAGTTCGCAAACTGGCGTGGGAATCTATTGTTACAACTTGATTTTTTGAGATTGCCACACCAGTGACATCGGTCACTGGTTCGCAATGACAACGAAAATTATAATCGCTCTATAAACCGGAATTTGGGTGTCAGAACTGCTACTTGTAAATTTTTCAAATATGTGGTAAACTAAATTGATTTTAATTCCTTTTGGAGGCAGCTATGCGTTTTTACGGATTCCCATAGCTTTTCAACCTGTTTTTCGATACAAAAATATATGGAGGAAAAGTTATGTCAACCTTAATTGAAGAAATCAGCCGGCGGCGGACCTTCGCCATCATTTCCCACCCGGACGCCGGTAAAACCACTTTAACAGAAAAATTCCTGCTGTACGGCGGCGCTATCGCCCAAGCAGGTGTTGTTAAGGGTAAGAAAAATTCTCGGGCCGCCACCTCTGACTGGATGGAGATCGAAAAGCAGAGAGGTATCTCTGTCACCTCCTCGGTGATGCAGTTCCAGTACGGCGGTTTCTGCATCAATATTCTGGACACCCCCGGTCACCAGGACTTCTCCGAGGACACCTACCGCACCCTGATGGCGGCAGATTCCGCGGTGATGGTCATTGACGGAGCAAAGGGTGTTGAGCCCCAGACCCGAAAGCTTTTCAAGGTCTGCGCCATGCGGCACATTCCTATCTTCACCTTTATTAACAAGATGGACCGGGAGACCCAAGACCCCTTTGATCTTCTGGACGAGGTGGAACGGGAGCTGGGCATCGAGACTTATGCCATGAACTGGCCCATTGGCTGCGGCAAGGATTTTAAGGGCGTGTACGATCGGGAAAACAGCCAGCTGCTGTTCTTCTCCGGTGTAAATGGCAAGGCAAAAGCGGACAAACTATCTGTCGATCTTTACGATCCCCAGGTTGCGGAGCTTTTGGACAGTGAACAAAAGCATCAGCAGCTCATTGACGATGTGGAGCTTTTGTCTGCCGGCAGAGAGATGGATATGGAAGCGGTGCGAAATGGCACCCTCTCCCCTGTGTTCTTCGGCTCTGCGCTGACTAACTTTGGCATTGAGCCGTTTTTGGAGGCCTTTTTGAAGCTGACTCCCCCGCCGCTTTCCCGGACTGCGGACTGCGGATTGGTGGACGCCTTCAGTCCGGATTTCTCCGCCTTTGTGTTCAAAATCCAAGCCAATATGAACAAGGCCCACCGTGACCGGCTGGCATTTATGCGTATCTGCTCCGGCAAATTCCAGAGAGATACAGAATATTATCATATGCAAGGCGGCAAGAAAATGCGCCTTTCTCAGCCCCAGCAGCTGATGGCAGCAGAGCGGGAGATCGTGGAAGAAGCTTATGCCGGCGACGTGATCGGCGTGTTCGACCCGGGCATTTTTGCCATTGGCGACACCATTACCGTACCCGGCAAAAAGTTCCTGTACTCCGGCATCCCCACCTTTGCCCCGCACCATTTCAGCCGGGTGTCTGCCAAGGATTCCATGAAGCGCAAACAGTTCGTTAAGGGTACGGAACAGATCGCACAAGAAGGTGCAATTCAGATCTTCAAAGTCCCCAATTCCGGTATGGAAGAAGTGATCGTGGGCGTTGTGGGCACGCTGCAATTTGATGTCTTCCAGCACCGTATGAAAAATGAGTACGGTGTGGATCTGCGCATGGAGGATCTGCCCTACGAGGAGATTCGGCTCATTGACAGCTACCCGGGAGAACTAAGCGATCTGAATCTGGGCAGTGATGCCGAGCTTTTAGAGGATTATCGGGGCAGAAGCCTGCTGGTGTTCAGCAGTTACTGGGCAATCGACTTTACAACCAAGCGTAACCCCGGCTTGATCTTAAAAGAGATCGTAGTTGAAGAAGGATAAAAAATGATCCGATGCTTTTGCATCGGATCATTTTTATATCATTAGAACTGTGTGGGTTCGATGTGCCAGATCTCTTCTGCATACTGACGGATAGTACGGTCAGAGGAGAACTTTGCTCCGCTTGCCACATTCACAAGACACTTTCTGCCGAAAGCCAGACGGTCGGCATAGTCCCGGTTGGCACGAAGCTTGGTGTCCATATAGCTCTCATAATCCATGAGCAGGAAGTAGTGGTCTGCCTGGTGCCAATGGGTGCCGTCCAGCAATGCATGGAACAGCTCTCTCTGGGCATCATCAGTGGGCACAGTGCCGTCTACCAGGGTGTTTACCGCACGGCGCAGGCACTCATTTTGGTCGTAGATCCAGCGGGGGTTGTAATCGGCACGGCTGGAATTGATCACATCCACAGTGGCACCAAAGATGTAGTTATTTTCCAGACCTGCTTCCTTCACGATCTCCACATTGGCGCCGTCCAGGGTGCCCAGGGTCACAGCACCGTTTAGCATCAGCTTCATGTTGCCGGTACCGGAGGCCTCTGTACCTGCAGGAGAGATCTGCTCGGAGATATCCGCGGCGGGAATGATATGCTCGGCGTAGGAGCAGTTGTAGTTCTGAACGAAAACTACCTTCAGCTTATCGTTCATTTCCGGATCGTTGTTGATCATCCGGGCAATGCGGTTAATATAGCGGATGATGGCCTTTGCCCGGGCATAGCCGGGGGCAGATTTAGCGCCGAACAGGAATACGGTAGGCTGAAAATCCGGCAATTTGCCGTCCTTCAGACGCAAGTAGATATCCATAATGCTGATGGCGTTCAGCAGCTGGCGCTTGTACTCGTGCAAACGCTTCACCTGCACATCGAACACAAAGTCCGGGTTCAGCCGGATGCCCTCGCGCTCGTAAATCACCTTGCACAGCTGTTCCTTTTTCTGCCGCTTGACGGCATTGAACTGGCGCACCATATCGTCGTCGATCATGGGCTTCAGCTTGCTGAGCCAATCCAGATCGCCCAGGAAGTCACTGCCGATACGGTACTTGATCAGCTGGGTCAACTCCGGGTTGCACAGACCCATCCAGCGACGGGGTGTGACACCGTTGGTCTTATTCTGGAAACGCTCCGGGAATGCCTTGTACCAATCCTTGAAGCAGTCGTCTTTCAGAATCTGGGAGTGGATCTCTGCCACGCCATTCACATAGCTACCCACATACACACTAAGGTTTGCCATATGGGCAGTGTTGTCCTTGACAATGAATAGTTCCGGATGCTCATTTTTCAGCTTTTCGTCAATACGGCAAATAATATTGACAATTTCCGGCACCACGCTGCTCAGCAGGTCCAGCGGCCACTTTTCCAAGGCCTCGCCCATAACGGTGTGGTTAGTATAGGAGAAGGTCTTGCGGGCCACCTCGAAGCTCTGCTCGAAGTCCATGCCCTCCAGCATCAGCAGACGGATCAGCTCCGGAATGGACATGGCCGGGTGGGTATCGTTCAGCTGCACCGCACAGTAGTCAGCAAAATTACTCAGATCGTTGCCGTGTACGGACTTATACACTCGCAGCATATCCTGCAAGGACGCGCTGGACAGCACATACTGCTGCTTAATACGCAGCCGCTTGCCCTCCCAGGTGGAATCGTTGGGGTACAGCACACGGGTGATGTCCTCGGCCTTGTTCTTCTGGGTCAGTGCCCGCAGGTAGTCCTGGTCGTTAAAGGCATTGAAATCCAGTTCTTCCTCTGCCTCACACTGCCACAGACGAAGTGTGCCCACATTGGGCGTGCCGTAGCCGATCACCGGCACATCGTAAGGCACAGCCAACACCGTATGATCCGGGAACTGAACCTTCACCGTATGGTTATACCGGCGATAAGACCAGGGGTCGCCGTACTTTGCCCAGTCATCGGCGGTTTCTGCCTGAGAACCGTTTTCGTCAAATTTCTGCTTAAAAAGGCCGAAGCGATACCGCAGGCCGTAGCCGGACAAGGGGATATTGGTGCTGGCGGCGCTGTCTAGGAAGCAGGCTGCCAATCTTCCCAGACCGCCGTTGCCCAAAGCGGCATCTTCAATATCTTCCAAGACAGCCAGGTCCACACCGTGCTCGGCAAACACCTGCTTCATCTCGTCCAGAATACCCAGATTATACAAATTGGAATAGACCAATCTGCCGATGAGGTACTCAGCGGAAATGTAGTATGCCTTTCTCTGGTGCATACGGGTGCGCTTGCAGTGGCTCCAGCTGTCGCTGATGGCCATCATCACCGCAGTGCCCAGAGCTTCGTGGAGCTCCTGGGGTGTGGCATCCTTCAGCGCTACGTCGTGGGTGAATTTCAGCTGCGCCTCTGTCATCTTCAAAATGTTCAAACAATTACATTTCATTGGGTGATCTCCTTATCAAGAGAAATTATCTATTTTTTGCGCGGCCGTACAAAACAGCGAGGCGATTTAGTTTTTCTGCAACATTACCATCCCAGCTGCCAGGCAAAGCCCGCCACGTCCAGTTGCCGCCGTATGTTCCGGGAACATTCATCCGCGCCGTTCCATCCAGTTCCAGACAATCCTGCATTTGGATGATGCAAAGCTGGGATACGCTGGCGTAGGCCGTGCGAATCACGCCCCACACAAATCCTTCCCCTTGCGTCAGGCCCATATACTCGGCAGCATAAGCAATACTTTCCCGGTCCGCTGTTTCCAGCCACTGCCGCACTGTCATGTTATCGTGGGTGCCGGTGTAGCAAACGGTGTTCTGTATATAAGTATGAGGAAGATAGTCAGACGGTTCCGGAGAATCAAAAGCAAATTCCAAAACCTTCATGCCGGGAAACCCGGATTGATCACGCAGCGCAAGCACCTGTGGTGTCAGAAACCCCAGATCCTCTGCGATCAGCTTTAGGTGGGGCAGTTGGGTCTTTACCGCATGGATAAAGTCTATTCCGGGGCCAGGTATCCACTTGCCGTTTCTTGCGGTTTTCTCCCCATAGGGCACTGCCCAGTAGGACTCAAAGCCACGGAAATGATCCAGCCGAATCCGGTCATACAGCCTGCCGGCTGCCTCCAGACGACGCAGCCACCACAAGTAGCCGTCCTTAGCCATCACATCCCAGCGGTACAAGGGGTTCCCCCACAGCTGACCATCCTGCGTAAACGCATCCGGCGGACATCCTGCCACAGCCGTTGGCAGCATGGTATCGTCCAGCTGAAACAGCTCCGGGTTACTCCACACATCCACACTGTCCAGCGGCACATAGATCGGCACATCGCCAATGATGGAAATTCCCTGCTGGCAGGCATAGGTACGCAGCGCCTTCCACTGGCGGTCAAACAGATACTGCACAAAGCAGTAAAACCGGATTCGGTCTTTCAGGCGCTGCCGGGCATGCCACATGGCATCCGGATTCCGGGTCCGCAAGGGTTGCTCCCACTGATACCAGGGTTTTGCGTCGTTTTCCTCCTTCAGAGCCATGAAGAGCGCAAAATCCGGCAGCCAACTGCTGTTATCCCGGCAGTATGCATCCAGCGCCGTCTGTTGAGAAAAGCGGCCGTAAGCCAGCTGCAGCACATTTAGGCGATTTTCGTGGAGCAGACCGTAGTCCACCTGATCTTCACGCGTGCTCCAGCGGCGCTGTGTTATTTCCTCTTCTGCCAGTAATCCGTCGGATACCAGTGTGTCCAGGTCAATCAGGTAGTGATTGCCTGCAAAAACAGAACAGGACTGATATGGAGAATCCCCAAAACCAGTGGGATTCAATGGCAGCAGCTGCCAGCAGCTCTGCCCTGCTTCTTTTAAAAAATCAACAAATGCGTAGGCATATCGCCCCATCGTACCAATGCCGTAATTGCCGGGCAGCGATGTTATATGCATTAAAATGCCGCTTTCACGCATCATTTTTCTCCTTGCAAAAAGCTTCAGACACGGGGGATTTCGCTTTAAAAAAGTGAAAAAGGACAATCCCCCCCATTCTCATTATATGTACTAGAGAATAATACTTTTTTCCGTTTTTGTCAAGAGAAAAGCACTCCTAAAAACAGCAAAATTCCATTTTTCATCCTTCATTTTTCAGCACGGAAAGCGGGTGGGTATGCAAAAAACAGACCTGCCTGTTGGCAGGTCTGTTTGCTATGTAGGGATTTTCTTATGCTTCCAGGTTGACACCGGTTTCCTTGCAGAACACGTGTGCAACATTTCCGGGGAAGCCGACCTTGACGGTGGAGCCGGCCTTCAGCGCCGCGATCTCTGCGCCGGTCATTTCCATTGTAGAAACGATGACGATCACGTCTCTGTTGGCAACATTCACGTGCAGGTGGACGGAAGAACCCATCAGCTCGTTGACTTCGATCTTGGTCTCGACACCGTTGTCTTCCAGAACCATATGCTCGGGGCGGACACCCAGAACGATGTCCTGCTCTTCCACGTTGTTAGCAGTCAGTTTTGCCTGTTTCTCCTCGGAGAGCACCACAACGTGACCGTCCAGCTCAACAGCATACTTGCCGTCCTGCTTCAACAGCTTCGCATCCATCAGGTTCATCTGGGGAGAACCGATAAAGCCTGCAACGAACAGGTTGTAGGGATGATCAAACACCTGCTGAGGTGTGCCGATCTGCTGAATGAAGCCGTCCTTCATGATGACGATACGGTCGCCCAGGGTCATAGCCTCAGTCTGGTCGTGGGTAACATAAACGAAGGTGGTGTCGATACGCTCACGCATCTTAATGATCTCAGCACGCATCTGGTTACGCAGCTTGGCGTCCAGGTTGGAAAGGGGTTCGTCCATCAGCATGACCTTGGGGTCACGGACGATAGCACGGCCGATTGCAACACGCTGACGCTGACCGCCGGACAGAGCCTTAGGCTTACGACCCAGATACTGGGTAATGTCCAGAATCTCGGCAGCTTCCCTAACTCTGCGATCCAGCTCCGCCTTGGGAGTGTGACGCAGCTTCAGTGCGAAAGCCATGTTTTCATAAACAGTCATGTGGGGGTACAGCGCATAGTTCTGGAAAACCATCGCGATATCCCGATCCTTGGGCGCCACGTCGTTGACCAAACGGTCGCCGATCCACAGCTCACCGTCGGAGATCTCTTCCAGACCGGCGATCATACGCAGGGTGGTAGACTTACCACAGCCGGAAGGACCGACCAAAACGACAAATTCCTTGTCAGCAATCTCCAGGTTGAACTCCTGAACAGCAATAACGCCCTGCTCAGTAACCTGCAGCTTTGCCTTCTCGCCTTCGCGCTCCATATAAGCAGCATAAGCGTCAGGATCCTTCTGCTGCAGTTTCTTCAGCTGCTTATCCTTCTTCTTGTTGCGCTTGACATCGTCGCCACTGAACGGATAGATCTTCTTGATATTCTTTAGGGTTACACTTGCCATACTCTCTGACTCTAAGCATACCGACTCCTCGCGTATGCTCTCACCGCCGGCCGGGTAATACAGCCGGGGTATTACGACAGGTCTCCACACTGCCGCACCGTGAGTCTAACGGTTGTTTATTTTTCCTCCTTTTGTGACATAAGGCCTCTAATTAGTGGAGTAGATAGCCATATGCCCGGATGGTATAATAATATCACAGATGCCCGTTTCCCGCAATGGTAGATTTTCACATTTTTTTGTGCGGGTTTTTGTGTATTTTGCTATTATTGGTCGTTCCAAACAGGGTTGCCCACTGCGTAGATCCTATTGTTTGTCACATCATAAATATTAGCGCGGTAATACATCGCATCCGGATCTGCATCAAAGGCAAAGTAATTCATCTCGGTGGTGCTGATTGGCTGGCTGCTGATCAGGCCAGTTTCATCATAGATGTCCAGGCGGTATTTGTATTGGGGATTGATGGTGCTGACATGGAAATCGCCCGCAGCTATGACTACCCGGTTTCCTGCAAAGCTGCCCGCGCTTCCGGTAACAGCATCGCCAACGGTAATACGGACGCCTGCAGGTCCCGCCGTCAAATTGCCGACACGCATCTGGTCAAAGTAACCCTGAGAATTTCTCTGCTCTGTATATAATGTAGACAGGGCAAACAGGCCGGTGGGGAGCGTGTGGCTGTCGGTACCGGAAGTCGCCCAGATCCGCTTGCCTGCGTTGAGCAGGTTCACCCAGCATTCATAAGCCTTCAAGTTCATAGAGGAAGAATAGTCGCCCATAAGGCTGTTGCACACCTCAAAGCCGGTGCCGTCAGCAAACCAGTAGTTCATGGGGTCTGCCGGATCGTAATAGCCGCCTTTGCCGAAGGGGTGGACATGGACGAACATACCGCCGTTATCCTTGATGCACTGGATAAGTTCTGCCATCTGTTCCAGATTTCTGCCCATATAGCTTTGAAACCGGCCGTCGAAATACATGTAGTCCATCATATATTCATAGAGCACCGCTTCCAGGCCTTCCTTCTTGGTGAAGATCATAGAATAGTCCATACTATCCTTAGTGAGGCACACCACGTCATTTACAATAAGACCCGGTTCAGAGCCGCCCACAAAGATCGTATCGTCCCAATCCTCATGGTCGAAATGCAACGTTTAACGGTGGTCCACAACGGTAGCAAAGTCGATGCCGTATTGCTCCATATATTCCTTCCACTCCGCCAGGGAGTGCTTGCCGTCGCTGAACTCGGAGGACGCAGTGTGACTATGGGTATCTCCATGCACCACCGCCTTACCCTGGTACAGGCTCTCCAAATGGGCAATATCCGCATCTGACGCTTCCACCTGAAGCACAAGCTCCGTGGTTTCAACAGGCTCGGCAGGTTGGTTTTGGGCACAGCCGCATAGCATGCCCATTGCCACAGTCAACACGACGATGAGTTTTTTTATAACGTTTCCCCTTTTAATTGTTTGTATTTTAGCTGCTCCAGACAGCAGAATAATACACTTTCATCGCCTTTTCCAGATAGGCAGCATCCTTCACACCGGCGGTTTCATAGCAGGAGTGCATTGCCAGCTGCGGCAGGCCAATGTCTGCCGAGGGCACCGATACCTGAGAAAGAGAAATGCTGCCTAATGTGGAGCCGCCGGGCAGGTCCGCCCGGTTATAGTAGGTCTGTACCGGCACATCAGCTTTCTGGCAAATGCTGCGCACCACCGCGGCAGAGTAGCCATCGGTCGTGTAGCGCAAATTAGCATTGAATTTCAGCACGATGCCACCACCCACCACCGGAGCGTTGTTGGCATCAGCATATTCCGGATGGTTGGGGTGCAGCGCATGGGCATTATCGGCAGAAAGCATAAAGGAATTGCTCAGCAGCTTTCTTTCGCTGAGGCAAAGGGCTGCGCAGATACCGCTGATCGCTGTCTGCAAAAAGCCGGATGCCGCACCCTGGGCAGAGCAAGAGCCTACCTCCTCGCTGTCAAAGACGCACAACACGGGAATGTGGGTGCTTTCCTCCGCCTGCAGGAAGCCTTGGGTGCAGCACCATGCGCACATCAAATCGTCCAGCGCTGCTGCGGAAATGTATTCCTCATCCACACCCCAAAGAGTCGCCTTTTGGCGAACGTACAGGTACAGGTCATGCCCCAATATTTTTCCGCCGGCAGCGTGCTCCAGAATGGTCTCCAGCTTACCCTGCGCATCCGCGCCGCCTAAAAGGGGCAGCGTATCCACCGCAGGATTCCACCCGTAGCCTTCATTTGCCTTTCGGTTCATGTGGATTGCCACATTAGGGATCAGCATCAGATCCCGGTCAATGTCCACCAGCTTGCTTTCCACACCCTTTTGCGTTTCCACAAACACTCTGCCTGCAACGGACAGAGGTCTGTCCAGCCAGGGCGCAATGAGCATACCGCCATACTTCTCTGTAGATAGTCGGGTATAAGAGCCTGTCAGCTCACCGTTCTCCTTCAGCTTGAAAGTGGGACGGTCGGAATGGCTGGCACTGAGCAGGAAACCCTTAGGCTGAGCGCGCGGGATCCGGAACGCGATCAACGCGCTTGCACCGCGGGTCAGGTAATACTTGCCACCGGGGGCCAGCGTCCAGTCGTCCTGTTCATGCAGGCAGGTGTAGCCTTGCTTTTCCAACTCCTCCACCAGCGCTGCAGTTGCGTGGTAAACGCTATGGGCAGAATCTAAAAATTTTATCATTTTTTCCATAGTTTTGCTTCCTTACATCGAGTTTATTTCTCAATTATTTTACCGCAATGTCCTATGGGTGTCAACTGCGCAACGCTCTGCCGTATTTTGTCGTTTTTAGTCGGTTTTGTTTGTTTTTTATCTGTTTTTGACTTAGTTTTGTCTGTTTTTGTCGAGCGATTGTTCTCGTTTCTATCTTGCAAATTCCTGCGCTTTATGCTAAATTATAGATGTCGCAAGAAATCAGCTGCCGTGGATACGCAGCTGTGCAAGGGGGATCTATTCTTTTTATGTCAGGAGAGGAGTTTATGGACAATCATACCACCGTGATCATCGCAGACAACACAGAGGAATTTTGCACCAATCTGACCGCCGCCCTGAAACGTGCCGATGGTTTTCAGGTTCTGGCCACCGCCAACGATGGGGAGCAGGCAATTCGCTTGGTATCAGACCGAAAGCCAGACGTTCTTGTTTTGGACCTTATGCTTGCCAAGCAAGACGGTCTGAGCGTGCTGAAGGCCATTTCCAACATGGACAGAAAACCTGTTACACTGGCTACATCCCGGTTTGTTACCGATTATGTGGCATCTGCCGCCGCCAATCTGGGGGTGCGCTACCTGATGCTCAAGCCCTGCGATATGGCAACGCTGGTAGACAGACTGGAGGAGATCCGCAACGAGGGTAAGCAAAATCCCAGTCCTGCAAGACGCAATATGTCCAACAGCATCGAATCTATGGTCACAAGCATTATTCATGAGATCGGCGTACCGGCCCATATCAAAGGCTACCAGTATTTGCGGGAAGCCATTATCATTGCCGTAGGCGATATGGATGTGATCAACGCCATTACAAAGGTGTTGTATCCCCAAGTTGCAAAAACATTCCAGACTACTCCCAGCCGGGTAGAACGCGCTATCCGTCACGCCATTGAGGTGGCGTGGGACAGAGGCGATCTGGACACCCTGCAGCGGTTCTTTGGCTACACAGTCAGCAACACCAAAGGCAAGCCTACCAATTCGGAGTTTATTGCTCTGATCGCGGACAAGCTGCAACTGCAGCTAAAAGGCACACAAGTGGCTCAATTTTAAGCCGTTAAAACCCACAGCGTTTGGACATGCACCCCAAAAGTCGCAGGCTTTTGGGGTGCATATTTTTCAAAAGCGCTTTGACTTCTATAGCTGAATCACAGCAGCAGCTGAACATGGTTACCTCTGGACAATTTTCATTATAAGAACAGTATATACTATTATAATTTACAATTCAATTGCAATATATATCGTTAACTATTGTATTTTAAATCATTTTATGGTATCTTTTGTGTGAGGTGAGCTTATGGCACAGGAAACCTTTGTTATCTTCAGCGAACATATCACCCAAAGACCCGGCATCAAGGTCAATGCGATCGGTGATGCTTTAGACATCCGGCACAATGTCCGGAAAGTACCTTCGGTGACTTTAGCCTCCGCCCACACGCACGACTACTATGAAATGGTGTATTACCCGGCAGGCAACGTAAAATACTATATAGAGGGCAACGTATATCTTTTGGGCCCGGGAGATCTTCTGGTGGTAAAAAAGGCAGAAGTCCACACACTGCTTTTGGAAGCAGATACGCCTTACGAACGGATCGTGGTCCAATTTCTCCCGGAAAACATCGTTGGTCCCCACGCAGAGCAACTTGTGGATTTTCTGGATAACCGCCCTTTAGGGAAATATAACCATTACCCAGCCGCCCTCTTCCAGACTAGCCACTGGCATTGGCTTTTGGACCGGATATGCGAGACAGAAAGCGATGTAGGCAAGCATAATTATCTGACTGCCCTGCTGTGGCAGCTTTATGAAGGATATCCCAAGCTGCTCAGCGCAGAAACATCCCCGGACGATCTCATCGCAAAGGTGATACATTACATCAATAAGCATTTGGCAGAGCCGCTGAGTGTACCTCTGCTGTGCGCGGATTTTTTCATCAGCAAACCGCAGCTGCATCGAAAATTCAAAAAATCCACTGGCCTTACCGTCTGGGAATATATCGTCACAAAGCGGCTGCACAGAGCCAAAGAGCTTTTGTCAGACGGTATCGTGCCTGCGGATGCGTGTGCCCAAAGCGGCTTCAACGATTACTCCTCCTTCTACCGCAGCTACAAGGCCCACTTTGGTGTCTGCCCCAAAGCAGACCTGTATCGTCACATGAGTAAAGGCAAATAGCCGAAAATCCATCTGTTTGCAGATTGACAGAGAAAGCAGGTTTTACTATAATAGTAAAAGCAAAGAAAATGAACCACAGGCTGTTATCAGCCGAAAGGAGTCTTTATGAACGAATTACAAAAGAGAATCAGCCAGATCGGCGTTGTGCCGGTAATCAAGCTGAATAACCCCACCCGGGATGCTAAGCCTCTGGCTGACGCGCTGTGCGCAGGCGGTGTTCCTGTTGCCGAAGTCACCTTCCGGGCGGCCGGCGCTGCAGAAGCTATCCGCATCATGGCGCAGGCGCACCCTGAGATGATGGTGGGTGCCGGTACCGTTATGACTACCGCACAGGTAGACGAGACCATTGCCGCCGGCGGCAAGTTTGTTGTCACCCCCGGTTTGGACATCGAGATCGTCAAATACTGCCAGGAAAAGGGCATTACCATTTTTCCCGGCTGCACCACCCCCACTGACTATCATGCCGCTTACAAGCTGGGTTTGGAAGTACTTAAATTCTTCCCAGCTGAGCAGTCCGGCGGCCTGTCCAAAATCAAGGCAATGGCAGCGCCGTTCCCCATGTTTAAGGTCATGCCTACCGGCGGTGTCAGCTTGAACAATCTGGCAACCTATGCCGCAAGTCCCGTGATCTGCGCCTGCGGCGGCAGCTACATGGTCACTGCCGAGCTGATCGAGGGCGGCAAGTGGGACGAGATCACTGAGCTGTGCAAAAAGTCCGTGCAGATCGTTAAGGAGGCAAGAGGTTGATGGAAGAAAATAAGGATCTGATCCCCGAGGAAGAGGATTCCATCATTACTCTGGTGGATGAAAACGGCCAGGAAACACGCTTCGAATTTCTGGACTGCATCGAATATGAGGGCAAGGAATATCTGTGCATGCTGCCTGAGGATGAGAGCAGCAACGAAGTGGTGATCCTGGAGGTAGAGCCCGTTGACGAAGAAAACGAAAACTACCTTGCGGTGGAGGATCTGTCCATCCTGGAAGGGGTTTACGCTATCTTCAAAGAACGCTTCAAGGATGTTCTAACATTTGAAGACTGATATAAAAAGGACTGCCTGCAGGCAGTCCTTTTTCCTTAGTCCAGAAAACCCGGCAAAAACGAGGCTGCAGAAAGCAGCCTCATTTTTTAAAAGTTATCTTTGCAGGTTTCGCAATTTTGGCAGTTGCCGTGGGGGCGCATCTGCAGCTCCTGCATCTTTGTGCTTACCGTAGTGCAGGGCGGCACAGATTGGGTGATAAATGCACTGGCGCCAATGACAGCGCCCTGACCAATCACCGTCTCGCCGCCCAAAATGGACGCATTGGCGTAGATGGTCACATTGTCCTCAATGGTGGGATGGCGGCGCTTGCCCCGCAAACTCTGTCCACCGCGGGTAGACAGGCCGCCTAAGGTCACGCCCTGATAAATCTTCACATTTTGACCAATGACTGTGGTCTCCCCCACTACAATGCCGGTGCCGTGGTCAATAAAGAAATACTTTCCGATGGTGGCACCGGGGTGAATGTCGATACCGGTAATGCTGTGTGCATATTCCGTCATGATTCTGGGAATCATGGGTACATTCAAGGTGTACAGCTCGTGAGCCAGCCGATAGACAGTAATGGCAAACAGGCCGGGATAGGAGAAGATCACTTCTGCCATACCGGTTGCCGCCGGATCGCCATCGTAGGCTGCTTGCAGGTCTGTCTGCACCACAGCGCGTACCTGAGGAATCCTGCCCAGAAACGCAAGGCAAGTGTCTTTGGCGTCCTGCTCCGTGCGTCCGCTTTCTTTGAACACCAGCGCAATCTGGCGGCTGAGATTGTACATCACGTCTTCAATCAGCACCGAAAGATTGTGCTTTACGTTATAGATCCGGTAATTTTTCTCCCGAAAGTATCCGGGAAATACGATCCTGCGCAGCTTTTCGATCAAATCAATGATCATATCCTTATCCGGCTGGGCGGACTGCTCCATTTTATCAATATCGCGTCCACCGGAGTAATCCTCCAGAATGGTATCCACCACCGCTTCAATTTTCTGTTCGATGGAAGGCATATTCACTCCCCCTTTTCGCTTTTATAGTTTTATACCACAATGTGACCCCCTTGTCAATGTTCCCATTGACAACAGACTCTGCCGGTTTTATAATTTCAGTATATTTTACCCGGAGGTATGCTTATGCCCGTTTATACGTCTGCACAACAGCTCATTGGCAATACGCCCCTGCTGGCGCTGAATAATCTCGCAAAGAAAGCACATCTGTCTGCCACATTGCTAGGCAAACTGGAATGCTGGAATCCTGCCGGTTCTGTGAAAGACAGAGTGGCGCTTGCCATGATCGAGGATGCAGAACGCAAAGGCCTTTTAAAGCCCGGCAGCACCATTATTGAACCCACCTCCGGTAATACGGGCATCGGTCTTGCCAGCGTTGCCGCTTGCAAAGGCTACCGCACGGTGATCGTCATGCCCGATTCCATGAGCATGGAGCGCAGGCTACTGATGGGCGCATACGGCGCAGAGCTTGTGCTGACACCCGGCGCCCAGGGCATGACCGGCGCCATTGCCGAAGCAAAGCGACTGGCTGCCCAGATTCCCGGGAGCTTTATTCCCGGTCAATTTGATAACCCTGCCAATCCTGCCGCCCATCAAATTTCCACAGGGCCGGAAATTTGGCAGGACACCAATGGCAAAGTGGATATTTTTGTTGCCGGTGTAGGTACAGGCGGCACGCTTACAGGCGTGGGCACCTACCTGAAAGAAAAGAACCCGAATATTCAGATCATTGCAGTTGAGCCTGCAGGCTCTCCCCTGCTATCCAAGGGACTGTCCGGATCTCACGGATTGCAGGGCATCGGCGCCAATTTTATTCCCAGCGTACTGGACACCCACATTTACGACGAGATAATCACCGTCACGGAAGAGGATGCTTATGCCGCTGGGCGGCTTATGGGCGTCACGGAAGGCGTGCTGGTGGGTATTTCCTCCGGCGCGGCGCTGCACGCTGCCATCCAGGTGGCAATGCGCCCGGAAAATGTCGGCAAGGAAGTCGTTGTGCTGTTGCCGGACTCCGGCGACCGGTATCTGTCCACTCCCATGTACCGGGACTGACCCAATAGCGAAATAAGAACACCACAGAATCACGACGTGAATCTGTGGTGTTCTTTTATTAAAAACTACGGCTGCTGCCGCCACCGCCGGAGCTACCGCCACCGCCGCTGAAGCCACCGCCTCCAAAGCCGCCTCTGCCGAAACCTGAGCCGAAACCTGAGCCGAAATAGCGGATCCGCCGCTTGCCATTGGACATTCCCAGGCTAAACAGCAAGGAAAAGCCTACAATATACAATGCGTTGATCAGGCTGCTCAGCACAAGCGCGACCACCACAAACTGCACAGCCTCAGCGATCCAAAAAGCCACGGTTAAGTTCTTTTTCTTCTTTTTCATGAGAAGCGCCGCAGCCAAATAGCTTAATACCAAACTGCAAACCATGCAGATGCCAAAAGCCGGATCCATTTCTTCATCCACGTAAGCAACTGCAGTTTGTCCAGTGATGCTCACATCGTAAATCTCTGCTACCGCCTGCAAAAAGGCACTGTAGCCATTTTTAATACCCTCATCAAATTGATCCTGGCGCAGCAAGGGAATGATGTAGGCGTCCTGCATTCTTCCGGTTTTCCCATCTGGAAGGTCGCCCTCCAGGCCGTATCCTACTTCCACACGGAACTGCCGGTCCTCCACAGCGCACAGCAGCAAAACGCCGTTATTCTTTTCCCTATCGCCAATACCCCACTGTCTGAACAGCTCCGTGGCGTACTCCTCCAGGGATTCCCCCTCCAGCGAGGGTATGGTTACCACAACGATCTGGGCGCCGGTTTTGTTCTCCAGCTCCTGATTTGTCTTTAGAATATACTCCTCAGTATCCTCGGACAGTATCTGCGCACCATCGTAGACATAAAAGGGATCCACAGGTGACACCACCGATGCCGAAACCGGACACAGGAGCATAGCAACGCAGCATACTGCCGTCAAAAGCGCCAGCCATTTTCCCATTTTCATAGGCGTTAGAAGGTCACATCCGGCACAACATCAGCGCCTTCCGCTGCCCGGAAGTAATCCTTCTGGGTAAAGCCGAAGATGCCTGCCACCATACTGGCAGGGAACTTGCGAATGGCTGTGTTGTAGTTTTGCACTGCATCGTTATAATCCCGTCTTGCCACTGCAATCCGGTTTTCTGTGCCTGCCAGCTCATCGGCAAGCTGCGTAAAGTTGGCAGATGCCTTCAGATCCGGGTAATTTTCCACTACCACCAGCAAGTTGTTCAAAGCGGTGGTCAGGGCGCTGTCTGCCGCAGCCTTTTCCTCTACGGTGGATGCGCCTGCCAGATTTTCCCGGGCCTTGGTGACGCTGTCAATGGCTTCCTGCTCATGGGCAGCATAGCCCTTGACGGTGCTGACCAGATTGGGAATCAAGTCCGCCCGGCGCTGAAGGTTAGTATCAATATTGGCAAGGGCCGCGTCCACCTTAGCCTCCATAGACACCAGCGAGTTATTGGTAGAGATCAGCGCGATGCCCAAAAGCACAACCACACCAATTACAATAGCAATGATAGTTCCTTTTTTCATAATTGCCTCCTTTTGCATTCGATATGCAAGTTTGCTGTTTTTATTATATACCGTTTTTCATTTTTTTGCAACGCTCACTTATGAGCAAACAAGAACACCTGCAAAGCCAAGGACTTTGCAGGTGCAAATCAATCTTCACATCTTGTAATTTTCGCGCCCAGAGCCGTCAGCTTTTGCACAATGTCTTCATAGCCACGTTCCACAAAGTGGGCATTTTGTACCACCGTGGTGCCCTCTGCTACCAAGCCGGCAATAATCAGCGCCGCGCCTGCCCGCAAATCGTGGGCGGCTACCTGTACTCCTTTGAGCTTTTCCACACCTGTGATGATGGCGGTCTTTCCGTTAATGATAATATCCGCACCCATCTCCTGCAGTTCAGAGCAATAGCCAAAGAAGCGCGTTTCGTAAACATTCTCCGTCAGCCGGCTGACACCGCTTGCCAGCGCCATACACACGCAGATCTGTGCCTGCATATCCGTAGGAAAGCCGGGGTACGGCCGCGTTTTTACTGTGGTGCTCTGGAGCCGACCCTGTGACTGGATGCGAATCGCATCATCATAATTGATGATCCGCACGCCCATTTCCTCCAGCTTGGAGGTGATACAGTCCATGTGCTTGGGAATCACATTCTTCACCAGCACATTGCCGCCGGCCGCAGTCACTGCCGCAAGATACGTGCCTGCCTCGATCTGGTCGGGAATAATTGCATATGTACCACCGCGGAGCTTTTCTACACCGCGAATCTTCACCGTATCGGTGCCTGCACCGGTGATTCTGGCACCCATGGTATTCAGGAAGTTGGCAAGGTCTACAATATGCGGTTCTTTTGCCGCATTTTCAATCACTGTCTGACCGGGGATCAGCGTTGCTGCCATGATAATATTGACAGTGGCGCCTACGCTCACCACGTCCAGGCTGATTCGGTTGCCCTGCAGACCGAAGGGGCCGGGTCGTATATTGACGTAATCTTCTGTCTCTTCCACCTTTGCTCCCAGCGCCCGAAAACCCTTGATATGCTGGTCAATGGGACGGGAGGCAAAATTACAGCCGCCGGGCAGCGCCACACTGGCCTTGCCGAACCGACTCATCAGCGCACCCATCAGGTAGTAGCTTGCGCGCATCTTGCACACCAGCTCCGGATGGGGTTCCGTTTTGGTAATATTGGTGCAATCCAGCACAACAACGCCCGGCTCCTCATGTGTGATCACTGCGCCGATATCTGCAAGGATGTCCAGCAGCACGCGCACATCAGAAATATCCGGTACATTTTCCACACGGCACTTTCCTGCCACCAAAAGCGCAGCCGGCAAAATAGCCAGCGCTGCATTTTTGGCTCCGCTGACCGTAATTTCACCGGAAAGGGAATTGCCGCCTATAATTTCATATCTAGCCAAGGAAGATCCTCTCCTTGCGAATAATTCATATTGACTTAAAAATTATACCACACACATCTTGTTATGTAAAGTATAATTTTCCATGCTTTATCGCCTCAAAGCCTTTGGATAATGGTTTTTAAGAACATTTCCATCCCCTTTTCCCCAGCCTATGGCATACCCGTCTGTCCGCACAAGACACCAGCCCTTTACCGTTGTCGGCAAGGTTTGACCGTTTAAATAGGCAGCCAGTTGGGGACTGTCCCAGGGTAGATCTACTGTATTTGCCGCGTCCTTCAGCCAGAGGGCAAGGGCATGGGCAGGCTCAAACCGATCCTTTTTCACCTCGCCCAGCTCCAGTCCCGGTCGCAATACCTTCACGCCGTCGATATTGGGAAATATCTCCGGCACCCAATAAAGGTTCTGGCCAAATTGGATCGCCTTGCCCTCCGGCAGGCAAATATTCAGCTGTTTTGCAAATTCCGTCCATTGTTTGGGCAGAGGTTGGCCGCGGACAATGTCTCCGTCTGCCACCGCTTCGCCGGACTTACGCAGCACTGCGGCAAAGTGTCCCTCACCCCGCAGCTTGTGAGGCCACAGACGGAAAGCGCCGTTTCCTGCAGGATCAAACCATGGTGCATCCACAGCCTCCGGGGAAAATTCCGGATGCTGCCGCAAAAATGCTTCCACTGCCATTTCGTCCTCTTCCGGTGCAAATGTGCAAGTGGAGTATACCAGCAAGCCGCCCGGGCGTACCAATGCCGCGCCGGAGTGCAGAATCTCTGCCTGCCGTCTGGCGCACATTGTCACAGTTTCCTCGCTCCAATCCTTCACCGCCGCCTCTTCTTTGCGGAACATTCCCTCTCCGGAGCAGGGAGCGTCGATCAGCACCCGGTCAAAAAAGCCGGGGTAACGATCCGCAAGACGCTGGGGGTGCTCATTGGTCACCAATGCGTTAGCTACGCCCAAACGCTCCACATTCCGACTGAGAATTTTGGCTCGTTTGGGATGGATCTCATTGCACAGCAGAAAGCCCCTGCCTGCCATTCTTCCGGCAATTTGCGTGGTCTTTCCGCCCGGCGCCGCGCAAAGGTCGCAAACGCGCTCCCCCGGTTGGGGATCCAATAGCGTCACCGGTGCCATTGCGCTGGCCTCCTGTAAATAGTATACGCCGGCTTCGTGGTAAGGGTGCAGACCGGGGCGCGCCTGAGGCTGGTAGTAATAACCCATCGGCTCCCAGGGTACAGGTTCCTGCACGAAAGGCAGCGCAGGGGCAGCGCCTTTCAAGGGATTGAAGCGCAGAGCTGCCGCCCGGGGACGCTCCAACGATTGCAAAAATGCCGGGTACTGCTCTCCCAGCTGGCGCTGCATTCTATGTAAAAAGGCTTCCGGCAGCATAATTGTCTCCTTCTTTCCCAGCCGCTTTGTGACGGACGCATTCCAAATAGGAATTTGTTTTTCTTTATTCTATCACATTAAGGATTATATTGCTACAAAAAATACGGCACGGGAATACTCCCGTGCCGTATGAAGATACGATTACTCCTCGTCCCTTCTGGCATCATCAATGATCTTTTGTTGGTTTGCCTTGGGCACTTCCTCGTAGCGGACAAATTCCAGTGTGAAGGAGCCGCGGGCCTGTGTCATGGCGCGCAGGTCGATAGCATAGCTGCTCATCTCTGCCATAGGCACTTCTGCCTCTACCACGGTATTGCCGTCAGCATCGGGATTCATGCCCAGAGGACGGCCGCGACGCTTGCTCAGATCACCCATAACGTCACCCACGTATGCTTCAGGCACAGACACTGCCAGCGCGCCGATAGGCTCCAATAGGGTAGGCATAGCATTGGGCATTGCTTCCTTAAAGGCAAGGATCGCAGCCAGCTTAAATGCCATTTCGTTGGAGTCCACAGGGTGGTAAGAACCGTCATACAGGACTGCCTTCAGACCAACCATGGGATAACCTGCCAGCGGGCCCTTCTGGACTGCTTCCTGGATACCCTTTTCCACAGCGGGGTAGAAGTTCTTGGGAACGGAGCCGCCGAACACTTCTTCGTCAAAAATCAGCTCATCCTGCTCCTCCTGAGGCTCAAAACGAACCCAAACATCGCCAAACTGGCCGGAGCCACCGGTCTGCTTCTTGTGGCGGCCGTGAGCCTCCACCTTCTTCTTGATCTTCTCCCGGTAGGCAACCTTTGCCGGACTCAGCACGGCGTACACACCGAAACGGCTCTTCAGCTTGGAAACCAGCACATCCAGCTGCTGGTCACCGGTACCGGACAACACCAGCTGCTTGGTCTCGGCATTGTTCACAAGGCTGAAGGAGGGATCTTCCTCGTTCAGACGGATCAAACCTGCAGTAACCTTTTCTTCCTGGCCCTTTGTCTTAGGGGCGATAGCCATGGAGTAGCAGGTGGGGGCATACGGCAGTCCCTTCAAGGAAACCACCTTGCGGGAATCGCAAAGGGTATCACCGGTCTTGACCTTATCCATCTTGCCAATAGCGCCGATATCGCCGCAGCTAAGTTCCTTGACCTCTGTGGCCTTCTTGCCGCACATGGAGTACAGACGACCCAGCTTCTCCGTCTCGCCGGTACGGGCATTTACCAGGGGGGTATCCGAGGTAATAACGCCGGACAGAACCTTGATGTAAGAGTATTTGCCGTACTGATCGGAAACGGTCTTCCATACGAAAGCAGAGGGTACGCCGCCGGGGGAAACTACGAATTCCTCGGTAGTGCCATCCGCTAAGGTAGCCTTGTGATAGTTGCCCTCCACAGGGTTGGGCAGCAAGTCAATAATATGGTCCATCAGCATCAGACTACCCAAACAGGTAACACCGGAACCGCACAGAACAGGATACAATGTGTGGTCAATCACACCCTTGTGCATACCTTTGATCATTTCTGCGTAGGTAAAGTCCTCTCCACCGAAGAACTTATCCATGAATTCCTCGCTGGTCTCCGCCACAGATTCCTTCAGCGCATCGTTGAACTCGGTGATCACATCTTCCTTACCCTCAGGAACCTCGATCTCCACACGCTTCAGGTTCTGCATCTCGTAGGCGCGCTTATTCAGCACATCGATGATGCCGGTAACCTTGCGGTTTTCATCCCAAATAGGAACTACCACAGGGGCGATCTTGTTGCCGTACTTCTCACGCAGCGCGTTAAAGGTTGCATTATAATCGGAATTGTCCTCGTCCACCTTAGAGATATAAATAAAACGAGGCATATTTCTCTCTTCGCAGTATTTCCACGCCTTCTCAAAGCCGACAGTGATACCGTCCTTAGCGGAGCAGACCAGAATTGCCGCGTCAGCAGCCCGAAGCGCTTCCACAACAGCACCGGAAAAATCAAAGCCACCGGGGGTGTCCAACAGGTTGATCTTGATGCCCTTGTACTCCAACGGCACAACAGCAGTAGAGATAGAAATATTACGTTTGATCTCTTCCGGATCATAGTCACAGACGGTGTTTCCGTCTGCATTCTTACCGATGCGGTCAATAGCGCCGGTCATATAAAGCAGGCTCTCAGCCAGCGCAGACTTACCGCTACCACTGTGGCCCAGCAAGCAAATATTTCTAATAGAATTAGCAGTGTACATATGTAGAATCTCCTTTCGGTCATGTGCAAGTGCATAGCACCGCAATAAGGACATTATACACGAAAGCCGCGAGAAT